>JBMYXS010000001.1:0-161250 GCA_049608645.1 Pikeienuella sp.
ACGACCCTAACCTTGGCAAGGTTATGCTCTACCCCTGAGCTACGCCCGCATCCGTAAGGTAGGGCGCTTTATAAACATCCGCGCAGACTTGGCAAGCGGGTTTTTGAAGAAACTTGCAGAGATATTTTCGCCCGATATTCTCCGCCCCGAAATTCGCCCATTCGGGCAGCCAATACCCCTTGGTTTTTCATCGTTTTTGGCCGTCTACTGCGCCCGAAACGTGGTCAAAAAAACTTCACAGGCTGCGGCCCAGGCTATGGAAATTGCATTATGACGACCTCAACCAACGCCCATTTTTCGAACCAGCCACCCGCGATTGAGCGCGAATTATGCGCATTTCTCGAATCTGCGGAGGTTTCTTATGACCTGCATCGGCACGCGCCCCTGTTCACGGTCGAAGACAGTAAAGACAAACGCGGGGATATGATCGGAGTTCATTCCAAGAACCTGTTCCTCAAGGAAAAGAAGGGCGGATATGTGCTGGTTGTCTGCGAGGAGGACCGCGCCATTCGCATCAAGCATCTGGAAAAGGCGATCGGCGCCAAGCGCCTTTCCTTTGGGTCTGCGGAATTGCTTGGCAGCGTTCTTGGTGTGATCCCCGGTGCGGTATCACCGTTTGCACTGTTCAATGATCGCCATGAAGCACAGGTTCGCTTGATTCTTGATGCGCAGATGATGGCAGCGGGGGATGCTGGTGCGCTGCTCCATTTTCATCCCATGCATAACGAAGCGACGCTGGCCGTCACCTCAGACGCCCTGCGTGCCTTCTTTGCGGCAACCGGGCATGACCCCGAAGAAATCGACTTTGATGCACTTGAAGTGCTTTCAGCGGCGGATTCCTGACACCGCCCATTGCCCCACCCCCCCCAGGCGCACTACATCACAGTCAACAAATGTGGAGACATCATCATGCTTGAACTTGGAAGCGGCGCGGCATCCTCTGGCGCAGGGCCTGACACTGGCGACCTGATCAAGGACGGCACAGACGCGAGCTTTATGGCCGACGTGGTTGAGGCCAGCAAATCTGCCACCGTGATTGTTGATTTCCACGCGGAATGGTGCGGCCCCTGCAAAACGCTTGGCCCGGCGCTCGAAGCTGCCGTGCGCGCCGCGGGCGGTGCCGCCAAATTGGTCAAGATCGACATTGATCAAAACCCACAATTCGCCGGACAACTGCGCGTGCAATCCATTCCGGCGGTCTTTGCCTTTGTTGATGGTCAGCCGGTGGATGGGTTCATGGGCAATGTTGCCCCGTCTGAGCTGGAAGATTTTGTCAAACGCGTCGCAGCGCAAGGTGCAGGTGGAGATGCGGGCGCAGCCATGGACGAAGCCCTGAACGCAGCGGATGAAATGCTTGAGGAAGGCGCAGCCGTGGATGCGGCAGAAACCTATTCGGCCATTCTTGGTGAAGAACCTGAAAACCCACGTGCTGTTGCGGGCCTTGCACGTGCCTTTGCTGCTGCTGGCCAGCTTGAGCAAGCACTCAGCACGCTTGATGGCGCGCCAGAGCCGCTAAAGGGTGATCCCCTGATTGCCGCGGCCCGTGCGCAGATTGAACTGGCCATTCAGGCCCAGGGTGCAGGTGATACAAGCGTTTTGACCACCAAGCTTGAGGCAAACCCGGACGACCATGAAACCCGCCTGGAACTTGCCACTGCGCTATTTGCAGGAAACGATGCGGAGGGCGCTATCAATGAATTGCTTGAGCTGTTCCGCCGCGATCGGGAATGGAATGATGGGGCGGCAAAGGCGCAGCTTTTCAAGATCTTTGAGAGCCTCGGAGAAAAAGATCCGGTCGCGCTGAAAGGCCGTCGTCGCCTGTCTTCCATGATTTTCGCGTAATCAGTCATGCCCCGTCAATTTGGCCCCGCTGATCTGCCTGAAACCCTTTCGGTTTTCCCCTTGGATGAGGCGTTGCTCCTCCCACGCGGGCGATTGCCGCTGAATGTGTTTGAGCCGCGCTATCTGGCGATGTTCGATGATGCGATGAAAACGTCTCATCGGCTTATCGGCATGATTCAAACCCTCCCGACGGCGGGCGACACGCCGCGCCTGCGTCAGGTCGGCTGCGCGGGCCGCATCGTCAGTTTTTCTGAAACAGATGACGGACGATATCTGATGGTATTGTCAGGTGTCAGCCGTTTTGCGCCGCAGGAGGAGCTTGATGGCTTCACGCCGTATCGGCGGGTGAAACCTGATTGGACACCTTTCTCCCGCGATCTTGGCCCCGTCGAAATTGACGAACAATTCGACCGACCGGCGTTCCTGTCGATATTGAAACGCTATTTCGAGGCTTCGGGACTTTCCACCGACTGGGACAGCCTGAAAGAGGCTGACGAAGAAACCCTGGTCAATTCATTGTCGATGCTTTGCCCCTATTCGTCGGAGGAAAAGCAGGCCCTGCTAGAGGCTGAAACCCTGTCGGAACGCCGCGCCAACCTGACAGCCTTGATGGAATTTGCGATCTTGAGTGACGGCGAAGATGGCGCGCTGCAATAATCGTATCTGGGAGAACTCATATGACTGACTTGCCCAAAACACTGCCAGAAATAACCGATGTCACGCCCTTGTCGCCCCAAGGCGCTGGCGTAGACCGCAAAATGCTTGAGGCCCTCATCTGCCCCCTGACCCAGCGGCCGTTGGATTATGACCGCGAAGCACAGGAATTGATCTCACGCAGCGCGAATCTGGCATTCCCCATTCGTGACGGCATTCCGATCATGTTACCCGACGAGGCTCGGCCACTTGATTGACCTGGCCTTGCCGATCCCCTGAATTTACCCGCAAAATCAATAACATAAATTCTCTGGATAATCTGCGATTTTTCACCTTGCGGCGCGCGGGCCGCTTCCGTAAGTTCCGCGCCAGTTGGGGCGTCGCCAAGTGGTAAGGCAGCGGCTTTTGATGCCGCCATTCGCAGGTTCGAACCCTGCCGCCCCAGCCAACCTTTCCCTGCCGGAACACCCGTCGCCGCATCCCGCGTTGCCCGTGGGCGTGATTACATGCGCACCGCCGGGCGGACGCATCACACTGGCTTGACTGGGTGCCACCACGCCGGGGGCTGGCCCCCTCTCCGGCACGGCAACAACCCAGCCAGATACCAAGGCGGCGCAGAAAAAGGTGCGAAAGGCTTGCATCGGCGCGCACCTGGGGCCATTCACTATGCGTGGTTAAATCGTCAAATCCTTCTTCTGCATCCGCCCCGCGTCTGACCTATTCTGCGTTCTTTGAACAGCAGATCAGCGAGGATGAGAAATCCTATGCGCTTATGCGCATCGCGGTTGTTCATCGATCACGAATGACGGCACATGCCGCGCAAGGACTGGTCAAACTGCGCCTTCCCCCCCGTATGAATACGGCGGGCTTTGCGGTTGGTGATTGGGTAGTGGTGAACAGCGAAACCGGCGAGTTGATCCGCCGTCTGGATCGAGCGACCTTGCTGCAACGCCAAACCGAAGGCACGCACGCCAAACAGTTGATTGCCGCAAACGTAGATACGCTTTTCATCGTCACGTCCTGCAACGATGATTTCAACCATGCGCGTTTGGAACGCTATCTCGCGCTCGCCAATGAGGCAGGCACGACACCCGTAATTGTTATCACCAAAGTCGATCAGGTTGCTGATCCCACGCCCTATTTGCAAAAGGCAGAAAGCCTTCAGCGTGGGCTGGTGGCAGTGGCGCTTAACGCGAAATCGGGCGATGCAATCGCAGCATTGGCCCCCTGGTGCGGCGAAGGGCAAACCGTCGCGCTGGTTGGGTCATCTGGTGTTGGCAAGTCAACGCTGCTCAATACCCTTGCTGAAAAAACAGGGGAGGCTGCGCAGGCAACCGGGGGCATCAGGGAAACCGACGCAAAAGGGCGGCACACGACGACCTCTCGCTCACTTCACACGATGGCCAGCGGGGGGTGGCTGATTGACACGCCCGGCATGCGCACCCTGCATGTCAGCGATATCGCGCATGGGCTGGATGTGCTTTTTGCGGAAATCACGGAACTTGCACCAGAGTGCCGCTTTCGCGATTGCACGCACGCCAATGAACCCGGCTGCGCCGTTCTTGCCGCTGTAGCCGATGGCACACTGGAAGCTGATCGGCTGGAGCGGTGGCGAAAACTGGTCGAGGAAAACCGCGACAACACGCGCGTTGAAACCGGGCCGCGCGGCAACAAGATCGCCAAAAGCCGCTTTAAACGCCGCTGAGGGGATTGCCTGAGGGTATCGCCGCGCTCTGATCGGCTGATCGTAGCATCGTCAGCTTTTCCCCCCCACCCCTCGCTCCCTCACTGCCCCGGTTGCCGCCCGTGATCACGCGTCCGCTATTTGACTTTCGGCGCGCAGGCATACACCTGCTAGTGCAGATTGTGTTTGCTGCGCCGGGGAATGCCAGATGAATGACCAGAGTCCGATAGACGATGATCGCGTGGTCCAGCCCTTTTCGGATCCTGACTGGACAGCAAAGGGCGAGCCCCGCGCGCATGTTGAACTCGCCAAACTTGATACGCTCTGGTTCAACACCGGCACGCTCTGCAATATCGAGTGCGTGAATTGTTATATCGAAAGCAGCCCCACCAACGACCGCCTGGCCTATATCACTGCGGCTGAGGTCGCGGCCTATCTCGACGAAATTGAACGCGACGCGTGGCACACAAGGGAAATCGCCTTTACCGGTGGTGAACCCTTTATGAACCCTGAGTGCTGCGCGATGATGGAAGATGCGCTGGCGCGCGGGTTTGAGGTTCTGGTGCTCACAAACGCCATGCGCCCGATGATGCGGCCACAGGTTCAGGACCATCTGGCACGCCTGATCAAGACCTATGGCGCAAAGCTGACGCTGCGTATCTCGCTGGACCACCATCAGGCTGCCGAACATGACCGCATGCGCGGCGCAGGCGCTTTCGCAAAATCACTGACGGGGATGCATTGGCTTAAAGCCAGGGGCGCGCGCATGGCCGTTGCCGGGCGCACGATCTGGGGCGAAACCGATGCCGAGGCCCGCAGCGGGTTTGCCGCGCTGTTTCAGGCCGAGGGGTTTGCAATCGACGCGGATAATCCCGCGATGTGCGTGCTGTTCCCTGAAATGGATCAAACGGTCGCAACGCCGGAAATCACCACCGCATGCTGGGGCATTCTGAACAAAAAGCCGACGGAGGTTATGTGCGCCTCTGCCCGCATGATCGTGAAACGGCGCGGGGCGGCGCAGCCTGCTGTTCTGGCCTGTACCCTGTTGCCCTATGACGCAGCGTTTGAGATGGGCAAAACACTGGCAGAGGCATCGGGGGCGGTGAAGTTAAACCATCCGCATTGCTCCAAATTCTGTGTGCTTGGCGGGGCCAGCTGCTCGGGCTGATTGCCCGCGCGCCAATTTGCCTGCCCCCTCTTTCCGAACCCGGCACGAGGGCGTAGGCTCGCGCATCCGCAATAACGCAAGCACACTCCATGTCACGTACACCACCGGTCCTCGGCCTCAGCCACTCTCCCGCCCCTGAACACAGAACAGAAGAAGGGCTGGCGCAGTGGATCAGGGAAAACCGCATCGACGAAATCGAATGTGTCACGCCTGATTTTGCCGGGATAGCGCGCGGCAAGGTCATGCCCGCAATGAAATTTGCAAATGGGGCGGAGGTCCGCCTGCCGACTTCGATCTTCTTTGCCACGATCTCCGGCGAATGGGCGGAGGTGCCGCACAAGGAACTCGATTCCGATGCGGACATGCATTTAAGACCCGACTATTCGACCGCGCGCGCGGTGCCATGGGCCAATGACCCATCCTTGCAGGTTATTCACGACCTGTATGATGGCCGTGGGCACCCATCTGCGCTGGCCCCGCGACAGGTTTTGCGACGGGTGATTGATGCTTATACCGAACAGGGCTGGCGCCCGGTTGTAGCGCCAGAGTTGGAGTTTTACCTGACCAAACCCAACACCGACCCCGATTACCCGCTGGAACCACCAGTCGGCAGGTCAGGGCGTCAATCAACCGGCAGCCAGGCGTTTAGCCTGTCAGCGGTGGATGAATTTGATCAGGTGATCGAGCATATCTATGACTACGCCGAAGCGCAGAACCTCAGCATCGACACGATCATTCAGGAATCCGGTGCAGCCCAGCTTGAGATCAACCTCACCCATGGCGACCCCATGGAATTGGCCGATGAGGTTTTCCTGTTCAAACGGCTGATCAAGGAAGCCGCCCTGCGATGCGGTTGTTACGCAACTTTCATGGCCAAACCGATGGAAAACCAGCCCGGCTCCGCCATGCATGTTCATATGTCCGTGGTGGATATGGAAAGCGGCCAGAACATCTTTTCCAAACGCAGTGGCGGGGCCTCTGACCAATACGAGCATTTTATTGGTGGACAGCAGAAATACTTTCCCGCCGCCATGGCCATCGCCGCCCCATACGTAAATTCCTATCGCCGTCTGGTACCCTATAATTCAGCCCCGACCAACCTGGAGTGGGGTATCGACAATCGCACGGTTGGCTTGCGCGCGCCCAAAGGCCCCCCGATCGCACGACGGGTCGAAAACCGCGTTATCGGGTCTGACGCAAACCCCTATCTTGCGATCGCAGCAGCATTGGCCTGTGGTTATCTCGGGCTGGTGGAGCAGACACCCTGTCGCCCGGCGGCCACCGGCGATGCCCATGCTGTCGCAGGCGATTTGCCACCGGGACAGCTGAGCGCGGTGGAAGCCCTCGAAAGCTGTGACCCACTGGCTCAGGTTCTGGGCCGGGAGTTCGTGCGCGTGTTCTGCGAAGTCAAAAAGGGGGAGCACGAACAATTCATGCGGGTGATCAGCCCGTGGGAGCGGGAGCATCTGCTGCTCAACGTGTGATCTTGAACAGAATGAATGCAACCCGCGCGCCGTTTTGAAGGGGCGCGCGCGTTGCCCCGCCCCCTCGCCGAACAACGCACAATATCACCTTAGCGAGACAGCTTGATGACAGCACCATCTGCCGACGTGACGCCCCCGTCCCGCTTACGGGATCATCCAAACTGGATTTACCTTCTGCGAGAGTTTGAGGCCCTGTACCGCTACGGCTCCGCAGGCGGCAGCACCGCCATTCGCAGCCACCGCAAACAGGTACGCGACCGCCTGTCAGCGGCGATTGCCTCCAACCCCGAAATCGAAGGACGGCCCCATGCCTCCAAACCCGTGGTTGCGCATCTGCCACGGGCACTGGACCTTGGTGAGCGTGCCGCGATGCAGGGCATGGCGCGCGCGCTGCGTGAGGTGCGTGACGACCTGCATTGGGAATATGGCTATGAACGCCTGCCCAAGGCCCTAAGCCAGAAATACGCATATTGCGAGATATTGGGGCCACATGGCCCGGTCCAAGCAGAGCGGTTGATCCTTGGCTTTGTGCTTTTCGCGCCGAACACAACCTATCCCCAGCACAGCCATCAGGAGATCGAGGAAAGTTATGTCTCTATCTCTGGCGCGTGGTCTGAAAACAATGCCGCTGTCTATGCACCCGGCTCACTCATCCTGAACCGACCGGGAGACGGCCACAGAATCACAACCGGTGATCAGGATCCGTGCTTGCTCGCCTATGCATGGGTGGGGTCTGCGGAGCGTTTGGCAGCACCGGGCATGAAACTCTCGTCAACGCGCTCCTCCCCGAAAACCAACTAAGCGCGGCATGCGCCTTTCGCCGTCATTGCTTTACACAAGCAGCCAGAGCGGGCATGCACGCGCCCACCAATTCACATGAATGAGGGAGGGCGTGGATATGAACTGGGATATGACTGACTGGGCATTTGGCGCGGCTGGCGGGCTGATCATCGGCCTTTCATCGGCGCTTTATCTGTTGCTGAACGGGCGCATTGCGGGAATCAGCGGCATTCTCGGTGGTTTGTTCAGTGATGAAAAATTTGAGCGGGCAGCATTTCTGATCGGCCTTATCGGCGCGCCTGTTGTCTGGGCGGTGGTGCATATGGCACCGCAGGCAACGATCACCGCCTCCACGCCCGTTCTGGTGCTTGCTGGTCTTCTTGTAGGTTTTGGCGTGCGAATGGGCGGTGGTTGCACCTCCGGTCATGGGGTGTGCGGCCTGAGCCGATTCTCCACACGCTCATTCGTCGGTGTTGTGACATTCATGGCGGTCGGCATTCTGACCGTCGCAATCGTAGGGGCATAAGCGATGCGCGTAGTTGTAGCTTTGATCGCAGGCGCATTGTTTGGCGTCGGCCTTGTCACCGCAGATATGACCAACCCGGCGCGCGTGATCGCGTTCCTCGATCTTTTCGGTGCGTGGGATCCAACGCTCGCGTTCGTAATGGGCGGCGCAATGGTGCCCATGTTTGCAGCATGGGCGTTTTCTCGCCGTATCAGGCCGCTGTTGGCGGCGTCATTTCCCCCGCTGCGTTCGGAAATTGATGCGCGGCTTGTTGGCGGATCGGCCATGTTTGGCGCCGGTTGGGGGCTTTCTGGGTTTTGCCCAGGTCCGGCCCTGGCCGCACTTTCCTTCGGTGGAACCGGCGTTATCGTCTTCACCGGTGCGATGATCGCGGGGATGTTTGCCCAAGGCTTCGCAATGCCAACGCCCGCCCGGGCGTGAGGCCTATCGACAAGCGCGGGGGGCTGCGTTAGAACCCCGCGACTTCACTAGATGCCCCCTGTTATTGCGCCAAGGACCCGAAGATGGAAAACATCCTCCTGATCGTACACTTGATCATTGCGATCTTCCTGATCGCGGTCGTACTGCTGCAGCGGTCCGAAGGCGGCGCGCTCGGTATGGGCGGCGGCGGTGGTGGCGGCGGTGGACTGGTGTCCGCGCGCGGTGCGGCAACGGCACTTTCCAAAGTGACCTGGATGCTTGCAGCCGCATTTATTGCGACATCACTTACACTTACCATCATCGCGGCATCTGCCTCTGGCGGCCGTTCGGTCATTCAGGGTGTCGACACATCCGTTCCAGAGGCGGGCGGCACGACGGCTCCGGCTGATGGCGGCTTTGCCTTGCCAAGCTTTGACGATGACGCAGCATCACCGACGGAACCGCCTGCAGCCGACTAAGCTTTCCACACAGAATCATAGCGCGCCGGGTCAGCGGGAACCGGCGCGTTTTTCTTTTTTCGGCCGAGGGGCGCGGAGTTTCGTTGTCGCGCGCGTCCGAATCTAGTATCTGTCGTCTCCCGTGGACCTAGATATCGCTGATACCCGGCGAGCACAGACAAACACGGGGGTCACGAGCAGTGGCGCGTTACATTTTCATTACCGGCGGCGTGGTTTCATCCCTTGGAAAAGGGCTGGCGAGTGCGGCTTTGGGTGCCTTGTTGCAGGCACGGGGATATTCCGTTCGCTTGCGTAAGCTGGACCCCTATCTCAACGTCGATCCGGGCACGATGTCACCATTTGAACATGGTGAGGTTTTTGTGACCGACGATGGCGCGGAAACCGATTTGGACCTTGGTCATTACGAGCGATTCACTGGTGTCCCCTGCCGCAAGACCGACAGCATATCTTCAGGCCGCGTATATACGAACGTGCTGGAGAAAGAGCGGAACGGCGATTACCTCGGCAAAACCATTCAGGTCATTCCGCACGTAACCAACGAAATCAAAGATTTCCTTAGGGTTGGCGAAGACGAAGTTGATTTCATGCTGTGTGAAATTGGCGGAACGGTAGGTGATATTGAGGCACTGCCATTCTTTGAAGCCATCCGCCAGTTCATTCAGGAACGTCCCCGTGGCGAAGCAATCCTGATGCATCTGACGTTGCTGCCCTATCTGGCAGCCAGCCGCGAACTGAAAACCAAACCCACGCAGCATTCAGTTAAAGAGCTTCGCTCCATCGGCCTTCAGCCAGATGTTCTCGTATGCCGTACAGAGCATGAAATCCCGGAAACGGAGCGCGCGAAAATCGGGTTGTTCTGCAACGTACGCCCCGAAGCGGTCATCCCCGCGATGGACCTCGACAGCATTTACAAAGCGCCCATTGCCTATCACGAAGTTGGGCTTGATCAGGCCGTCCTTGATGCTTTCGGTATCAATCCTGCGCCCCAGCCGAAAATGGAACGCTGGAACGATGTTGCCACACGTATCGAGAACCCCGATGGCGAGGTACGCATCGCGATCGTCGGGAAATACGTCAAACTTGAAGATGCCTATAAATCATTGGCAGAGGCGCTGACCCACGGTGGTTTTGCTAACCGCGTGAAGGTCCGCGCCGAATGGATCAATGCCGAGATATTCGAAAACGAAGATCCGGCCCCCTACCTCGAAGGCTTCAACGCCATCCTGGTACCCGGTGGTTTTGGGGAGCGCGGCACCGAGGGCAAGATTCGCGCCGTTCAATTCGCGCGCGAACGTAAGGTACCCTATCTCGGCATTTGCCTTGGCATGCAGATGGCGGTCATCGAAGCTGCCCGCAATCTCGCCGGGGTTGGCCGCGCTGGTAGTCAGGAATTTGACCACGAAGCAGGCGGCACCCGGTTTGAGCATGTTGTCTATCACATGACTGAATGGGTCGAGGGCAACAAGACCATCCGGCGCAAGGCCAGCGACGCCAAGGGCGGCACAATGCGCCTTGGGGCCTATGCAGCGAGCCTGAAAGAAGGCTCACAAGTCGCCCGCATTTACGGCGATACCACCATCCATGAGCGGCATCGCCATCGCTATGAAGTAGACATCGCCTATCGCGAAAAACTCGAAGAACAGGGTCTACGTTTTTCCGGCATGTCACCTGATGGTGAATTGCCGGAGATCGTTGAAATTCCAGATCACCCCTGGTTCATCGGCGTGCAGTTCCACCCGGAGCTGAAGTCAAAACCGTTTGAGCCACACCCCCTGTTCGCCGATTTCATCCGTGCAGCGGTGGATCAATCGCGGTTGGTTTAACCACTTTGGGCACCTGCACCACCTGATAGGGGCGATCAGCGCGCAACCCGCTGCGGCGTCAGCCGTGTTGCTCGTGGTGTGAGGCAACCAGAGCCCGATTGACAGCGCGCAATGCCGCAACATGGGTGACAACGCCCAATAACCTTGGCTCCTCCCCGTCTTCGATCACGGGCAGGAAAGACACCTTATGTGCCTCCAAAAGCGGCAAGGCGCTCTCCAATGTCGCGCGCGGGGTAAGCGCCATGCCCTCCCCCGCCCGTGCCCAGGCTTCGCCTTCTTCATCAGATGCCACATCGCGCATGACGCTGATGCATTGAATGGTCGCAGGCAAATAGCTCTGCGGCCCTTCCGCGAGGTTCACCCCGCTGCGCATCAGCTGGCTAAGGAAAAATGACCGGAACACAAACCGCTGTGCCGTGACCGTCGCCAGCGACACCGCGATCATCACCGCGATCGCTGTTTGATAATCGCCGGTAAGTTCAAACACGATCAGTGTCGTGGAAACGGGTGCCCCCAGAACAGCGGCCGCAACCGCCCCCATCCCCGCAAGGGCATAAAGGCCATATGACCCTGAAACCTCCGGGAACAGGGAAATCGCAATATGGCCAAAGGCAAGCCCCGTCAGCGCACCAACCATTAACGCAGGCGAAAACACGCCGCCCCCCATGCGCCCCGCAAATGTGACTGCAACAGCAACCGCCTTGACCCCCGCAAACAATATGGCGACCGCAAGCGTCAGCTCCCCCGTGAGCGCCCGGCTGGTGGTTTCATAGCCGACACCAATGACATGCGGGAACCAAATCGCAATCAAACCAAGCACCCCCCCCGCCACGGCAGGGCGTGCCCAGGTGGGAATTCCTGTTTGTTTCTGCCACCTGTTTGCTGTGTCTTCGGCAAAGAACAACGCCCGCATCAAGATCGCGGCAACAAGCCCGCATACAATGCCGAGAATCATGAAAGCCGGAATTTCTTCATAAAATTCAACTGTATGCGCCGGCAAAACAAATTCCGTAATTTCACCCATGTGCAGACGGCTGATAACAGCACCGGCGACAGAGGCGACCACAATCGGCGCAAAGGCACGTGGCGCATAGTGGCGCAGCACCACCTCCAGCGCAAAAAGTGCCCCGGCGATTGGCGCGTTGAAACTCGCGGAAACAGCCGACGCCACAGCACACCCCAGAATATCCCGCGCGGAAACACCTGTCAGATTAATACGGTTGCTCAAAAAGGTGGAAATCACCGCGGCAAGGTGCACCACTGGCCCTTCTCGACCGGTGGAGCCCCCCGTCGAAAGCGTAATGAGGGATGCCGCAGCAGAGGCAAGCCCCTCTTTCTTGGACACACGAGCATCACGCAAGGCGCTTGCCGCGATCACATCAGCCACCGAAAGCGCGGTACCCTTCTCGGTGAAACATGTCAGGATAAGGCCAACAATCAGGCCTCCGATCACCGGAATGATGAAGATCAGCCAAGGCGGCAGCGTCGCGGCCTGCGTATGCAACGAATGGCTGTCAGCGCCATAAACCGCATTGTGGAACAGGTCGATGATCAGACGAAACCCAATCGCCGCATAACCAGCAACAATTCCAACGACGAGCGCGACCAACCAGAAAGCGGTGCGTTGCCACGCGGTGGCACCAGCCTCGCCCAATGCGAGCGACCATCGCCGCACGTCCGTTTCTGACGGTATCTGCTGCTTGTTTCTGTCCATTCACCCCTCGCCCATTTTCTATAGCGCGGCGGGGGCAGGGCAGAAAGACGCTAAAGCATCTGATGTATCGGCTATTTTTTCCTGATCTTTATGGGTTTGCCCACTCTTTCAGGAATCGGCAGCGCCGATTGCGCCTCCATCATCGCGGCTAATCGCTCAATCGCCCAGTCAGGATAGGGCGCGGGGCGGCGTTCTTCGAGGTCAACCGCCATCGACAGGCCTTCGTAAGCCGCCGCAAGCCGACCATCATTTTCCGCGATCATCTCGCCGTAAAAATGGAACCGCTTGGCATCATAATCGATCAACTGAATATCGACGTGGAACGCCTCCCCCTCGACCATCTCAGCAATATAAAACGTCTGCGCCTGCAACGACATCGGACCAAGGCGAGAGCGGGCGACAAAGCTTTCGCCAATGCCAATCCAATCTTCAAGCAGTTCATCAAACGCACGGTCGAGCGCCATGACGTAAAAGGCAACATTCATGTGCCCGTTGTAATCAATCCACTCAGGCAGAACCGTTTGCCGGGACATACGCAGCATGGAGGGCGGAAATGCGCGTGGTGCGCAAGAAGGGCTGTAATCTCTCATGGGGCTAGCATATTAATTTCCCATGCCGTTTTCGATGGAAAAAACGGCTGAAACTTGGAAACAGAGGAAAATCATCATGACCATCGAAGCTGCTGTCGACCGGATAAGGGCGCTCGTGAATGACCGCTGCCACACCTCTAACGCACAGCGCGACCTGCACAGCCATGATGAAAGCTATCACCCCCCACAACTGCCTGATGCGGTGGTCTTTCCGCACTCCACCGAGGAAGTTTCCGAAATTGTGAAAATTTGCGCCGATGAAGGGTGCCCCATCGTGCCCTGGGGCGTGGGCACATCGCTCGAAGGACATTCCATCCCTGTTCGCGGCGGCATCACCCTCGATATGGGCGAAATGAACAAGATCCTGGCGGTACACAGCGCAGATATGGATGCCGTTGTGCAACCCGGCGTAACGCGAGAGGCCTTGAACGAAGACCTGCGGGCAACAGGGCTGTTCTTTCCGGTCGATCCGGGCGCGAACGCCACGCTTGGCGGTATGGCCGCCACACGCGCTTCTGGCACCACAGCGGTTCGATACGGTACCATGCGTGAAAACGTCATGGCGCTGGAAGTGGTACTTGCTGACGGGCGGATCATCCGCACCGGCACCCGCGCCCGCAAATCATCTGCCGGGTATGATCTCACCAAGCTGATCATCGGCTCGGAGGGAACACTTGGAATCATCACCGAATTGACCGTGCGCCTTCAGGGCCAGCCCGAAAGCATAACCTCAGCGATCTGCGCCTTTCCCACCATGGAAACCGCAGTAACGACCGTGATCGAAACGATCCAGATGGGCGTGCCGATGGCCCGTATCGAACTCATCGACCCGGCCTCGGTGCGCGCCTTTAACGCCTACAAGAATCGCGAAATGCCCGAAACGCCCCACCTGTTTGTGGAGTTTCATGGCTCAGAGGCGGGCACAAAAGAACAGGCCGAAACCTTTGGTGAGATCGCCAATGGAAACGATTGTCTGGGGTTTGACTGGTCAGATGATCTTGAGGCGCGCAACAAGCTCTGGGAAATGCGGCATCAGGGGTATCTGGCGATGAAAGCCGCCTATCCGGGGTACAACATGCTTACCACCGATGTATGCGTACCCATTTCCAACCTTGCGCAGGCCCTGCTGGAATCGATCGAAGAATTGGAAGCAGCTGGCATAACCGCACCAATCGTCGGCCACGCCGGCGACGGGAACTTCCACACCACCATTCCCATTCACCCCGACCGCCCCGAAGAGATGACCCGCGCAAAGGAACTCGCCCATTCCATGAGCCTTCGCGCCCTCCGCCTTGGCGGCACATGCACGGGTGAGCATGGCATCGGCATTGGCAAGAAACGCTATATGGAAGAAGAGCATGGCGACGCGTGGTCTGTAATGGCAGACATCAAACGCACACTCGACCCGCAAAACATTCTCAACCCCGGCAAGGTTGTTGAGGTCAACTGATCACAACTCGTTGCGCGTCAGGCCAGGGGCGCAATGCCTGACCTGGCGCGAAACACTTTGTTGGCTCGATCTTCTGTTGTCTCAGTCTTCAAATATCCAAAAAACGCGTCGCCCTGCGGCGCGTTAGCCGTCGGCACATAGGCCATTCAGGTCAAAGCCCGGCGCCCTCAGTGAACTGAAGTTTGGCAAGTCGGCCATACAAACCACCACCTTCAACCAGTTCATCGTGCGTACCGCTCGCAACAATACGGCCAGCTTCCATCACAATGATACGATCGGCCTGCTTCACCGTTGCCAGACGGTGCGCAATGACAAGCGTGGTGCGCCCCTCGGACAATTTGGCAACCGCATCCTGCACCAGACGTTCGGATTCAGCATCCAATGCTGATGTTGCTTCATCAAGCAGTAGCACAGGCGCATCGCGCAGTATGGCCCGTGCGATGGCGATGCGCTGTTTCTGCCCGCCGGACAACATCACGCCTCGTTCCCCTACGTAACTATCATACCCTTCGGGCAGGGCCGCGATGAAATCATGCGCCGCAGCGGCGCGCGCGGCGGCCTCGACTTCGGCATCACTGGCACCTGGGCGCCCAAAGCGGATATTTTCAAGCGCCGACGCGGCAAAGATCACAGGCTCCTGCGGCACAAGCGCAATGCGGCCACGCATCTCGGTCACATCGGCCGCGCTGATGTCGACGTCATCCATGGTAATCATGCCTGCTTCCGGGTCATAGAACCGTTGCAGCAGCTGAAAAACGGTCGTTTTGCCCGCCCCTGACGGGCCAACAAGCGCAACGGTTTCACCGGGACGAACGCTCAGATCAAACCCATCCAGCGCCAACACGGCAGGCCGGGCCGGATAACGGAAATTGACGCCCTGAAACTCGATCGAGGCTGTCGCCGCAACGGGCAACGGCGTCGGGGTTACAGACACAGAAACCGGATCTTTGGCAGAGAGCAACTCAACGAGCCGTTCTGTGGCCCCCGCTGCGCGCTGCAATTCTCCCCAGATTTCCGAAAGCGCACCCACCGCACCTGCAACAATAACTGCATAGATCAGGAATTGCGCCAACTCGCCCGGTGACATGATATCTTCGCGCACGTCCTGCGCCCCGATCCACAGCACGCCAACAACACCCGTGAACACAAGAAAAATGACGATGGCCGTCATAACGGCCCGGATCGCTATGCGTTTGCGGGCCGCATCAAACGACTGTTCTGTCAGCAAACCAAAACGTGCCCGGCTGGCTTCCTCTGCGGTATAAGCCTGTACCGTTTGCGCGGCCTGCAATGTCTCTGACGCCTGGCCGGAACTTTCCGCGACACGGTCCTGGCTTTCACGGCTAAGGCGGCGAACGCGCCGCCCCAGCACCAGGATCGGCAACACAACCAGCGGCACGATGAGAAAGGCAAAACCTGCAAGCTTGGGGGATGTCCAGAACATCAACGCCATGCCACCGACGAACATCAGCACGTTTCGCAACGCGACAGATACGGAGGATGCGATCACTGACAGGATCAATGTCGTATCTGTCGTCAAACGCGATATGACCTCCCCCGTCATTACCCGTTCAAAGAAAGCGGGGCTCATGCCGATGACATGGTCATAGACCGCCTTGCGGATATCCGCGATGACCCGTTCACCCAGTCGCGTCACAAGCCAATAACGAATGGCCGTCGCAACAGCCAACAGGCCTGCAATGGCAATCGCAGCGCCGAAGTATTGATCCATGAGCGCGGCGCTTTCCTCCGCAAACCCATCCACAACCCGGCGCACCGCCAAGGGCAGGATCAGGCTGAGCGTCGCCGTCGATGTAAGCGCCAACAGCGCGCCAATCACCAAAATGCGATAGGGAGCCATGAACGGACCCAAAGCCTTGAGCGGCCCGATCTTTTTCGACTTTTCGCGGTCGAGCCCCGCATCAGCGCCTCGCGCCATATCATCATCCTTCTTAACAGCCGACACGGTGTAGCAATCAGGGCCATGATCCTCAAGCGGGCAAGGCAACATCATGTGACGCAGGGCAAATTTTCAGGCCCGTGACCGCAACAACCGAAGTCTGAAACCGAACTTTTTGTGTCGAATAAGACAGACGCCCGCGATTCAGACGCGTATCAGAGTCGGGTTAGGATCATCATGCGCACGCTCATCTCCTTCACTGCTCTTTTCGTCTCGATTGCTTTCGTTCAGCTTGGGTCTGGCTCTCTCGGGCCACTTGATGCTCTGGCGGGCACCGCAAAGGGGTTCTCCACGCAGGACATTGGCATGTTGGGGTCCGCTCATTTTGTGGGCTTTTTTGTCGGCTGTTGGCTTACGCCGCGGCTGCTCGGCTCTGTCGGACATGCCCGCGCCTTTGCTGCGTTTGGGGCGGTTGGCGCAATTTCAGCGCTGCTGCATCCAATTGTACCTGATCCGATTGCCTGGGCTGGCCTGCGTATTGGCACGGGAATGGCCGTCGCCGGAGCGTATACGATTGCGGAGAGCTGGATACAGGCCAAGGCTACCAACCAAAACCGGGGGCGTGTTGTTGGGGCTTATCGCGTTGTCGACATGACCGCCTCGGTCGCTGCGCAGGGTCTTGTCGCCGTGTTGGACCCAACATCATACGTTGCCTACAACCTAATCGCGGTTTTGTGCTGTCTGTGCCTGCTGCCATTGACGCTGACGACCTCCAAGGCACCGCCCTCCCCTTCAGCCCCCCGACTTCGGCCTTTGCGGGTTTTTCAGATCTCGCCACTCAGCGCCGTGTCGGTGATGGTTGTGGGCCTGACCAACTCCAGTTTCCGTATGGTCGGGCCAATCTATGCCCTCGGAGCAGGGTTGGCCCCGGCAGAAATCGGCCTGTTCATGGCGGCCGGGGTTGGTGGCGGCGCGCTGGCGCAATGGCCGTCCGGGTGGCTGTCGGACAAATATGATCGCCGGTGGGTTCTGATTGGCATTTCCGCCACATCATTACTTGTGTGCGTTGCGATCGCGACAGGCGGTCTTGGCGACGCCGTTTACATCGCATCTTTTGCCTTTGGCGCAGCTGCCTTTCCGCTTTATTCGATAGCCACAGCCCATGCGAATGACTTTGCCAAACCAGATGAGGTGGTGGAGCTGAATGCCTCGCTCATGTTCCTTTACGGCGTCGGGGCAATCGTCTCACCGCTGCTGGCTGCGCTTCTGATCGACAAGTACGGGCCACCTGCGCTGTTTGCCTATATCGCAGCGGCACATGTCGTTCTGATTGTATTCAGCGTGTGGCGAATGAGCCGACGCCCCAGCGCGACAGAAAAAACCAACCATGCATATGTGCCGAGAACATCTTTCGTTATTGGGCGAATATTTAGGTCACGTCATAAATAACGCAATTACTGCTTGCGCTATTCATAAAAACCTCACTACGACCACTCTCTCATGGTTTCAACTTATGATTGATGTGTAAGTCTACACTTATAAAAATTTGATGATTATTGTCTATTTTGTTAATAGTGGAGCCTAGAACCATCAGGAATGCGCCATGATCTCTGCGGTCATACGAAATCATATCGAGCATATTCTGGAAGAAGACGTCGCACGTGATTTCTTCGATCACCGGGTAAGGCTGCTTGCCTCTTCGCAACACGCAGATATTTCTGAGGATGCCCTGGACGCACTCGCCGCGCTTGCGCGCCGATATGTGTTTGAGACACTTTCCTTGCTGGAGGCCACTTCGGCGGCGGCGGCCACCGCCAATCTATCGCCACTTGTGGAACCCGTTTGCGAAATGTCGCTGAAGGTGTTTGACGCGCTCTCGCCTGAAGAGGCGCTCACTGCCGGATTATTTGGCGTAATGTGCGATGCGTTCATCGCCCGAACGCTGCTCGCGCGGGTCTCACGGCATTTGCGTCTGACGCGTGGCGTCCCGCTTTTGTCCAGTGAGCCGCACCCGGAAATGTCTGTAATCCGCAGTATCATGGGGCACGCGCTGGCTGCGGAACTGGAAGGTGCTGCCGCTGACCTTCAAGCTACGCCACGGTTGCGCAACGCATTGAACAACGCATACGCCCTCCAAAACCCTTTGCGCGCCGGCCCCAATGATGGCGGTTGGGGTACAAACTGCGCTGACGAAATGGTCCGTCTTTGTGAAGAGGCCGGATTGCGGGTAGGATAACGGAATATCTGATCAACGCGCCCCCCTGATAAGCGCCTTCGCCCCCGTTACCGTCGAGAATAGGGGGGAATCGTAGATGATCAGCATTCGGGTTGGTGGTGTGTGATAAATCTCTATTAAGAACTGATTGCATTTCGTTTAAATGAAGCGGACGTTAGGGAACGTATCCTGCTACCAACCACAAAACGGGGAATCACTCGCATGAGCACTGCTGAACTTAGCGCATATGTAGAGGATTGCCTTGCCAAGGAAGGCGCGAAAGATCACTTCATGGCGCGCCTCGCCGAGATGGCAAACACGCCGGAACACGCGCCGTCCGAAAGCGACGCTGAATGCTTGTCGATCCTGGCTGTTGATTACCTTCGCGCGGTGGTTGGCATGCTTCAGGCCTGTGAAGCGGCGGCAGAACGCACCGGCGCGCGCGGTTTTGCGGACCCGTTGATCAAGATTGCCGTGCATTATTTCTTTGAGCCGGATGACCTGATCCCCGACTCAATGGGCCTGTACGGCCTGATTGATGACGCCTACCTTGCCCACAAATTTATCATTGGTCTGTCCGAACTTGTGGAAGCGGAAAAAGGCTTCCCCCTTCTGGCAACCGCAACGGACGAAAGCATCGTGGTTATTCGTGGCTTGATTGGCGACGAAATCGCAACAAAACTGGACGCGAAAGTCGAAACAAACATTCGCTCCGTTACGGTTCGCAACCAGATGGCGCGGCTTTCCATGCTGTCAGGCACCTTACCAACCCATGACAGTGCGCTGTGGGCCAAGGTGAAGGCTGACCGCGAGCGAATTTCCTGGCAACCAAAATCATCCTGAAGCGATAATTGACGGGAGGGCTGACCTCCCGCTCCGCATCCGCTATACCGCCACCGACTCACAGTCTTTCATCCAGTCACCGCTGACGGGGGCCGACATGGCGCGCATACTGATCACTTCCGCATTGCCGTATATCAACGGGATCAAACACCTGGGGAACCTTATCGGCTCCCAACTGCCATCAGACGCTTATGCGCGTTTCATGCGCCAGCGTGGGCACGAGGTTTTGTTGATCTGTGCAACCGATGAACATGGCACACCAGCCGAACTGGCAGCAGCCAAAGCGGGCGTCCCGGTTGATGAATTTTGCACCAACATGTGGCAGGTGCAAAAAGACATTGCCGATGGTTTCCGCCTGTCTTTCGACCACTTCGGCCGCTCCTCGTCAGAGCGCAATCACAAACTGACGCAGCATTTTGCCGAACGCCTTGCTGGGGCCGGGTTGATTGATGAGGTGATGGAGAAACAGGTCTTCTCCCACGCCGATGATCGCTTTCTGCCAGATCGCTATATCGAGGGTACCTGCCCCAGTTGCGGGTATGACAAGGCGCGCGGTGATCAATGCGAAAACTGCACGAAGCAGCTTGACCCGACTGACCTTATCGACCCGCGCAGCGCCATTTCCGGTTCCACCGATCTCGAGGTGCGGGAAACCAAGCATCTCTATATCCGCCAATCAGCCATGCGTGACCATTTGAAAGAATGGATCAACACGCGCAAGGATTGGCCTGTTCTGACCACCTCCATCGCCAATAAATGGCTTGATGACGGCGACGGCTTGCAAGACCGCTCGATCACCCGTGACCTGAACTGGGGCATCCCGGTGAAGAAGGGGGCCAAAGACTGGCCCGGCATGGAGGGGAAAGTCTTTTACGTTTGGTTCGACGCCCCCATCGAATATATCGCTGCGACCGCAGAATGGGCCGACGCCAACGGGCTGGACGATGCCGCATGGCGGCGGTGGTGGCGCACGGATGAGGGTGCCGATGATGTGCGTTATGTGCAGATCATGGCCAAGGACAACATCCCCTTCCACACGCTCAGTTTCCCCGCCACACTGATGGGGTCCGCCGAACCATGGAAGATGGCCGATTATATCAAGGGGTTTAACTGGCTGTTGTACGACGGTGGCAAATTCTCCACCTCGCAGGGTCGTGGCGTGTTCATGAATCAGGCATTGGAAATTCTGCCGTCTGATTACTGGCGCTGGTGGCTGCTTTCAAACGCGCCAGAAGGGTCTGACGCCGACTTTACGTGGGAGAAATTCCAAGGGGGTGTGAACAAAGACCTTGCCGATGTGCTCGGCAACTTTGTCAGCCGCGTCACAAAGTTCTGCCGCTCCAAATTCGGTGAAGCTGTGCCAGCAGGCGGCAGCTATGGCGAAGCAGAACAGGCACTCGCCAGCGAAATCGACAAGCGCCTCGCGGCATATCAGGCCGCAATGGAAGCGATCGAAATGCGCCGGGCGGCGGCAGAATTGCGGGCAATCTGGGTGGCAGGCAACGAATACCTGCAACACGCAGCACCTTGGACCGCCTTTAAAACCGACCCCGACGACGCCGCGGCAACAGTGCGCGCCGCGCTCAACTTGATCCGGCTCTATGCTGTTGTTTCACGTCCGTTCATTCCTGATGCGTCAGATGCCATGTTGAATGCACTCGGATTGGACACCTCCGAAGCGTGGCCGGATACCACAGAGAATGCGCTGAACGCCTTGCCGGCGGGGCATGGCTTTACGGTTCCCGACACGCTCTTTGCGAAACTGTCGGATGAGCGCCGGGCCGAGTTGGAAGCCGCTTTTGCCGGGGCAGACGAATAAGGATGATCTTTTTTGGCGCGTGATCAACCTCGCGCGCCAAGAAACCACTCCCTCATTAAGCGACTATACCTACCATCATTTGCTACTTTAGGTAATCGTCGCGCCCTTCACTTGCAGAAACATCAATAATTGAGACATTATATGTTCAATTATTGTATTTAGTCACTCGCAGTCTCATCCTCGATAGCGTAACCCGGCTTTGGGGGCAGAATCCGGGAGGGGTACTTGCATGGAAATCGGATTTGAAACTGGGTATCTCGTTCACCTCGCAATGTTGGGGTATGTTGCGGGCTTCCTTTTCAAGGATCAGATCATTCTGCGCGTTTTGGTTTTGGTCGGCACGTTTTTCTATATCGCCTACTACTACGCGCACCCGGCCGAACCGCTCTGGGGTGCGATTTACGCATCTTTAATGATTATCGCGGCAAACCTGATTGGCTTGATGCGTCTGGTCTACAGCCGCCTTCCCGTCGCGATACGACCTGAGCACGCCCCGATCCGCAAAGAGCTTCCGGGCCTTGAGCCTGGAGAGTTTCGGGCATTGATGCGCCAAGGGGCGCTAAAAAAGGCTGAAACAGACACAGTGCTGACGACCGCGAATGTACCCCTGTCTGACCTTTACTTCATTCTGGAGGGGGAACCGGTCGGGGAAAAGGATGGGATTTCGTTTCAAATCAAACCCGGTGAGTTTGTGGGCGAAGTAGGGTTCATGCTCGGTGGCCCGGCCTCCGCCACCGTCACACTACCTTCGGGCGGTGTCTACATGCGCTGGGACACACCAAAATTGCGCCGAATGATCAACGAACGCCCACAGCTTGCCCGTGCATTCGAAGCCTTGATCGGCCGCGACATGGCCCGGAAAGTAGCGGGGAGCATTCGCATCGAACTGGTGGAGCGCGACCCGGTCTTACCCGCGTTACCCTTCAAAAAAGCAGTATAGTCAGGCAGTTATCCGCCCAGCGATTGAATACGGTCCAACAGCCACGGATCGGAAAACCCCAGTTCAAACGCGCGACGCAGACGGCGGTTTGCTTCGGCGGTATTTCCTGCTTCATCAAGCATGCGACCTGCGGCGAACCACGGGTCGGCCCATTCCGGCGACAGGGTGTTCGCTTTGTCAAAATCGCTGATCGCGCCTTCTGCATCTCGACCCACGCGCGCGCGCCCACGGTGATAATAGGCTGCCGCATCATTGGGGTAATCCACAAGCAGCCGCGAAAAATCACGCTCCGCTTCTGGCATCATATCCAGGGCAATCAACGTCAAACCCCGATTGTAAAGCGCATCCGGGTCCGGCTCTTCGGCGGAAATAACCAACGCGGCGTTGAATTCCTGCAAGGCTTGGGGGGCGTTGCCAGCGCGCAAATAAAATGCACCACGCCCCAGGCGCACATCAAGACTGTTGGGCGCTGCCGCTAGGGCCCGCGCCCAATTCAGGGCCGACAGGCGATTGTCCCGCCGTGCCTCATGCGCCCGCGCCTTGCCGATGTAAATTTCCGGGCGGGACGGATCCAGTGCCGCAGCGGCATCGAAGGCATCGACCGCAAGACTTGGTTGGCCCAGGGTAATCAACGCCTCACCAAGGTTGAGATTGGCACCGACACGGTTCGCATCCGTCATCTGTTCTTGCGCCAACGCACGCCGACAGGCAGCCGCTGTTTGCCCGGCGGACAAGGAATGGTCTGCGCATTCTTCCAACGCGGGGCCCGCGCTCGCCAATAATGGCACCGCTGAGCAAACAGCGGTCGCAAAAGCAAGCCGCAGGAAGGCTGAAGAAGACTGTTTTTTCATGTCAGTGATCCTGCACAGCATCACAAGAAACACCAGAGGCCAACCCCCTGGAACACAACCATGTGCGCTGCCCCTCGTGTCACATCAAAGCGGACAAAGCACCCACATATCCAGATCAAGCAGCACACCATCAGCGTATTTGCCGTCCTCCCCACGGAGAACCATCGCCTCATCACGACCTTTGGTGGCAACCAGCCGAAGCCGCAAAGCCCCAACGCCGGGGGCGGTTGTTTCCGCCTTTTCCAACACCTCGGACCAGGCATAAATCGTATCACCCGCGAAGGCCGGGGCCGCGTGCGCGCCGCCATTGATCGCGACAATCATCTGCGCATTTGCCAGGCCATTAAAGCTCAACGCCCGTGCAAGGCTGATGATGTGACCGCCATAAATCAGGCGTTGTGCGCCGCCTCTAGCCTCAGTGTTGAAATGCACCTTCGCAGTGTTCTGCCAAAGCCGGGTTGCCATCATGTGTTCGGCTTCTTCCAGCGTCACACCATCAGCATGGTCGATCTTTTCACCAACGGCATAATCGCCCCAACGATGGGGTTCGCCAGCGGCAGCAAAGTCATACGCGCTGAAATCCAACCCCTCGGGCAGGATCAGGGCATCCGCGGCAACCGTTTTGGCAAGCTCTGGCGTTACGGTTTCCGGTGCCGGGGCATCCTCGTCCCTTTTCCGCACCATTACCCAGCGCGCCCATTCGAGCAGAACATCACCCGCCTGATCACGTGCGGTGGAGCGGACCCAAACAACACCGGATTTTCCGTTGGAATTCTGTTTGAGGCCAATCACCTCAGAGGTCGTGGAGATCGTGTCGCCTACACGTATCGGACGGTGAAACCGGCATTCGGCATAACCAAGGTTGGCAACCGCATTCAACGAGATATCAGGAACCGTTTTACCAAAGGCAATATGGAACCCGATCAGGTCTTCGACCGGCGCTCCCTGAAGACCAACCGCGCCCGCAAAATCTGCTGACGAAGGCACGGCAAATCGTGTCGGATACAATGCGCCATACAGCGCGCGGTCGCCTTCAGTCACTGTTCGGGGTGTGGCGTGCTTAATCACCTGTCCCAATGTGAAATCTTCGAAAAAATTTCCGGGGTTTGTCTTGCTCATTGTTACCGCCCTTTTGTTCGCACTTGCAACATACACACGCGGGCGCTTTCGGCAAGATGCACCAGGCAGCCGTATCAATCGTACCAATCTGACACAGCGGTCCGTGCCAAAACGAAACAGACATTACGATTAACCGCAGTCACCACGGCTTAATCGTTTGGAATTAAATGCCAAACAAATTTGGCACAAATTCTGCACACCTTTTCACTCAAATATGCAGAAAACCGGAGTCGTATTATGCGCAACATCATCGGCACCTCAGGCAAGGACGTATTTCGTGGCGGACGGGGGGATGAGCGTTTTCTGACAGGCCTTGGCAAGGACAAGGTTCACGCCGGACGCGGGGATGATGTCATCGATGGTGGCGATCATCGTGACAGCCTCCATGGCGAAGGTGGCCACGACACGCTCTTTGGCGGTGCGGGGGATGATATCGTCTATGGCGAGGCCGGAAATGATGAGGTTCACGGCGGCACGGGCAACGACAAGGTGTGGGGCGGCGCCGGCAATGACACGGTCCACGGCGACGCGGGCGATGATGAAGTTCTGGGGAAGGAGGGGGACGACCTGTTATTCGGCGGTGCCGGAAACGACGACATCTGGGTCGGCTTCATCAATGATGAAAAGAATATCGGCACCGAAATGCGTGACCTCTCCGCCGACTTTGACCAGGTCTGGGCGGGCGATGGCGATGACACCGTTATGGGTGATAACGGCACCGACATCGAATACGGCGAAGCGGGGAATGACCTGCTCTGTGGCTGGGGTGGCGATGACAGCCTGTTCGGCGGCGCGGGCAACGACAGTTTGCGCGGCATGGATGGCAACGATCATCTACATGGTGGTTTCGGGCAGGATTACCTGCGGGGCTTTGTCGGAAATGACCGCCTGATCGGTGCCGCAGGCGATGACGTTCTTTCAGGTGGCGGCGGGCGCGATACCCTACTTGGGGGCAGCGGCAAAGACCGTCTGGCCGCGGGCAACGGCGACGATATTCTGCGCGGCGATACAGGTGACGATCGACTGTTGGGCGGGCGGGGCAAGGACCGACTGTTTGGCGGCGACGGCGACGATACTCTGTTTGGCGGGGCCGACAATGATTGCATGACCGGAGGCACAGGTGCCGATCGCTTTGTGTTTCGCACCAACGAAGGCAGGGACATCATCACTGATTTCGAACTCGGCACAGATCAGCTCATCTTCGAAGGCGTCATCAACATGGCCGACCGTGAACATGGCCTTGAAATCACCCATGGCGGCGGCACACTTATATTATTAGGGGTGGCAGCCTCGGATTTTTCCGCTGAGGATCTGCTTTTCGGATAGCCCGTTTCAATCTGAGATTCCCGGCGCACCAGACTGACACGCCACATATCCCGAAATCTGCTCATTACGAATTTTTTGCAACAAAATCAGCGATTTAAATTTTCACTAAAATTTGGCCCAAACTTTGCAAGACCTTTCCTTGAAATAAGACTGACTTTGAAAGGACTGCACCATGCCTCATCACCTGAACGCTGATCCACTCCTCGAAGCTCTCCAGCCTGACCTTGTTGAAGAGGTTATTGTCGACATGATTGTCTTCACCCGGCGAGGCGATGCTGAAATGCGGTCTTTGAAAATTCGGGAAGGTGACGAGACGCGCGACCACCTTACCGGCGATGATACGGCAGAAGTGATCTTCGGGCGGGGCGGAGCCGACAGGATCGAAGCCGGGCAAGGTGATGATGTCATTCACGGTGGCCGGGGGTTTGACTGGATCAATGGCGGCCACGGGGCCGACTCCATTTTCGGCGGGGCGGGGCGCGATATTCTCAAAGGCAAGCGCGGTAACGATGTGCTCAACGGTGGTGATGGTCGTGACAAGCTCAGCGGCGGCGCAGGCAATGACGTGCTGACGGGCGGAAGAGGTGCCGACAAGTTCATCTTCACCAATGGATGTGGGCGCGACACAATCACCGACTTTGATGATGGCCGCGACCTCATGTCTTTCACACGCCATGATGGGGTGAACAGCTTTGGCGATTTGGTGGTCACGGCACACGAAGGTGGCACCAAAGTCAGCTTCGGCGTGAACTATGTGCTTCTCGAAGACGTCAACACATCAGAGATCGACGCCAGCGACTTCATTTTCTGAAACCGCCAGCTAAAGCGTGCCCAGGCGAACATCCGGGTCGTATTCGCCTTCAACCTCTTTCACGACAGCCTGACCGCAACGCATTACCCCTCTCGCAGCGTCAAAGCTGTAAACAGGGTCTCCATGCAGGCGCCAGCCTTTTGCCAAGGCATCGGTAACCTTATGGCAGAACGCCGAAGTGTCATCTTCGGTCAGTAAACGATATGCGAGCATCTGGTTATCCCGGAAATGGTGAAACGCCGAGCACCCACCCGTGGGTGAACGTGACCACAGCGAACACCGCCAAACTAATCAAAATCAGGCGTGCCTCAGAGGCTGCGCCCGCCCATTTCGGCGGCACCCATGCGCCAACGCGGCGATTGATCATAAAGATCATACCCACCGCCCAAAGGAGAAGGCCGCCAAACAAAAGCACCGATGCCTGATCACCATTAGCTAACAGATGGGCAACAGCCCAAACGCATGCACCGATCAGCATCGGGTGGCGCAGCTTGGTTGCCAGCCACCCTTTCGCGCCGCCAACCCCAAACAGGTAAATAGCGATCAGCATCAACGTGTTATTGGCATGCACACCCCAGGCAGGTGGGTCATACACGTGGATCCATTCGGCGCTGCGATAGCCCCAAATTATCAGAACAAGTGCCACCGCCATATCGAGTGAGAACGTCACGCGATAAGCCTTTGGCCCAACACGATCGATCAAATCCTCCCTTAACGCCGGTGCAACCGACGGTAAGAAATGGACAGCCGACCACAAAGCGATACCCAACGCCAAAATAATCATATCAGTCTCCCAAACCCCGGGGAGACAATGAACCTACATCTGAGCTTCTGCAAGCCTTGCGATTGCTTCAGCCTCAGCAATCAACCTGCGAGCGGTCTCAACATGAAGGTTTTCAACGATACGGCCGTTTACCACGGCGACACCGCCGCCTTCAGCTTCAACCTTTTCAAAGGCTGCGAGCTGTTCATGCGCTTCTGCAAGAGCCTCCGGTGAGGGGGCGAACACTTCGTTTGTAACGGCAAGCTGAGCCGGGTGAATCAGCGTCTTGCCATCAAACCCCATATCACGCCCTTGCACGCATTCTGCGCGCAGGCCCTCATCGTCCTTGAACGCATTATAAACACCATCGATACAGGCCAGCCCCGCCCCCCGCGCGGCCAACAACGCGATGGACAATGACGTCATAACCGGCGCGCGCCCAGGTTGGTGCGAGGCACGCAATTCCTTGACCAGGTCATTCGTTCCCAAAACCATCCCCGCGAGACGAGGGTGCGCCCCGGCAATCTCCTGCGCATTGAGAATACCTGTTGGGGTTTCCATCATCGCCCAAATCGCTGTCGTCTCCGGTGCGCCATGTGCTGCGATTGCATCGGCAGCCTCTACAAGCATGGCGGCATTTTCCACCTTGGGAATAAGTATCGCATCTGGCCCAGCTGCGGCAGCCGCCGCCAGATCAGCCTGACCCCATTCGGTATCCGCACCGTTAACGCGAATGATTATTTCCCGCTCCCCATAACCGCCATCTTTTACGGCAGTAGCAACAAGGTCACGTGCGGTTGTTTTTTCTGATGGCGTCACTGCATCTTCAAGATCAAGGATCAGAGCATCCGCTGGAAGGTCTTTCGCCTTTTCCAATGCACGCGCGCGCGCACCCGGCATGTAAAGAACAGAACGACGCGGACGAGCAGATACAGCCATCTGAGGCTCCTTTCGGTATTTTTTGCAGCCTTTCGCGTATTCCATTCTTTGGTGCAGCGCAACATCACACAACATAGGAGACTGATTTCGGTAATTTTCTGGCAGAGGTCGTGGGACACATACCCAAGCGTTTCCCCCACCCTCCGCGCGCACGCCTTAACGAATAATTCGCCTATTTGCGTAAGGCTGACATCTCCACACCAAGTTTTGGCTCGGTCCGGTCGCAAGATTGCACCGTCTGACTAATCAGGGTGGTGATGGCCTGACTTCGCGTCATGTCGTCGTTGCTGACTCCAACAGGCGCTCTGCCGCCGGAAAGGCGCATACCATGTATTCTTTACGCTCAATCGCCGCCGCCGTTTTTGCGGTTTCAACGATGTACACCACACCAGCCGTTTCACAATCCACGACCCAGTTTTGCGCAGATCGCACAGCGTTGATTTCCCAGTTGGAAACGAGACATGGCGAAACCCGCCGCAGTGCCGGTCTACAGGAAGATTCGCGCGTGATCGAAACATACGCAAACGTCGAAACCGGAACCTGGACGATCATCATAACCATGCCCACCGGCGTTGCCTGTCTCGTTGCGGTTGGGGAGAACTGGCGTGAGGATGTTGCGGTCACATTGTCGGATGAAGCCGCCTAGGTTAGTGACGCGCTGGAGGCGCAAACCGCAAGAACTCGCCTCAACTCGTGCCGTGGATGGGTAAACGCGCCCCGATCTGACTGTGGTTCCCGATCCGCCTGTGTAGCTCGCCCGAAACGGCCCCCACGCCTTTGCCCTGTGAGGGGTCAGAATAATCCCGTTGCCCGATTTCTGCCGGAGCAAGGGTCATGCGGGCCAATTCAACCTTTTCAAGCCTCGTTCCACCTTTCGCGCCCGGCCAGTCATCCCCGAATTACCAGTCATCCCCGAATTAATCGGCGTTTACGGCACGAATTGAATTAACGGGTGACCGCGGGATCTTCGTATCTTGCTCAAGCAACTCACCGATACGCTCCAGGCTTTCAGAGACGTAAATTTCCTTGTCGCTTTCGAGATAAAGGGCAACTGCACCACCGTCCTGAAGCCGCTTCTGCTCGATCAGAACAACCTTTTCCACAGGTATCCCCACCGGTTCGGCGGTGTCGATATTCGTGAGCCAAATCAATCGAGCCATCTCGGTATCCTCTCAGGTCCAGTGCCAGCGGAGAATCTCCGCAACGTCTTTTCTCAGGTCTTCAAGTGCAAGGTGCTGCCTCGCAAAACGGGCAATATCCTGCTCCCGTTTCCTGAGTGCGGGCAGATCAGCTGCATGTGCACGCAGAATGGCGGTCAACTGCTGCACAGGATCACGATCCAGCTCGACCTTGTCGACATAGCGGTCGTCCAGATCAGAAAATGCCATCAACTCAGGGGCAATCACCAGGCGACCAAACCCCATCGCGCGCGCGATCACCCCAGAACTTTCGCCGGCAGACGGGAACCGCATGACCGGCAGCACGTCAGCGGCCAGCGTATAATCACAAAAATCAGCGTCACTCAGGTAGCCAGTCAAAACGATACGGTCGCGAAACGGTGAATCAGCAAGCCGCGCGCCCAGAACATCCGGCAAGACTTCCCCGGCGATCACCAGCACCGCTTTTGGGTTTTCAGCTGCCAGGGTTTCAAATGCGGCCAGCGTCCACTCCACGCGCTTGGCGCGGGTCACATATCCGGCAGACAGGATAACAAAAGCATCGTCCGCCAAACCAAGCTGCACCCGCGCCGCTTCACGGCTAGAGGTTTTGGCGGGCGATGCTTCGGGCGTCAGCGCATAATGGGGTACCACATAGATCGGCGTTTCACAGCCCTGCAATTCCAGCTGTTGCTTGGCCCAGTGAGAATGAACAATCAACGCCGTTGCGCATTCTGTCACCTTGCGGTTCATCCGGGTGTGAAATTCAAGGTGCTGCGTGTAAAATCCCTTGGACCGCTGATAGGCGAAACGCCGCCCCCATTCCCCTTCACATTCCTCTAACCCTTTACGGTAACCGATGAAATCTCCCCGCCCGAGCGTCACTTCGGTGTGCAGATGGTGCAAGGAAAGGTCGTGCATTTCGACGATGCATCCCCCCCTTTGCGCGCGCTCATAGATATAGTCGTGGTAAATGTTGTTACCGACCTGAAGCAGTGTATGCGCTTGCTCCGCAGGTGCCTCATCAGGGCCAAAAGCCCTAGGGTGGCCCCTTTCACAGGGGTCAGAAACGATGAAATCAAGGTCACCGAAGACGTCGTTATTATCATAAAGGGCGCCCGCGTAGTTCGCGATACCTGATCGCGAGGGCGGTAAGGGCGTCCAGACACACGGCATCCGTTATCCCACCTTTCTCTGCAAAGCCGGTTCATGCGCGCGAAGGGTCAGCGCCGCCTCAAGCTCATCAACTCTCGCCTCAAGTTCACGAATCTTTTTACCCAGACGCGTATCAATCGTTTCCAAACGCATCTCATAGAGGTCGAGGCTTTGACGCGCGGCGGTATAGGTCAACATGCTGGCTTGCGCTTCGCGCGCAATGTCCTTGCGGATCATGCTGCGTAGCTTCTTGCGAAGGCGGCGTATTCCCAACATATGACCTCACCAGCGTAACCGGGCTTAGATACCCAATGAGCACAACCATCGGTCATCCCGGTTAAGATATGGTTTATCGGCGCGCACGCGCTCCGGTCACATTTTCTCTGCTGCTGTTAGTCCGCCATTAACTTCGTCCTGCCAATCTTCCCCAAACATTGATTGGAGCGGCCATGATTGTCAGCAATTCACGTAAGTTCATCTTTGTGCATGTGCCCAAGGCCGCCGGAACCTCGGTCACGCGCGAACTAGCGCGCCTTACCACGTTCCGCGATATCGAAATTGGCGGCACGCGGTACGGCGAAAAAATTCAGGATATGTATGCTGCGCGTTTTGACCTGCGGAAACACTCGCCCGCGCGCCTGATCGCGGCCAAGGCAGGAAATGCGACATGGCGCAGCTTCTTCGTGTTTGCCTTTGTCCGCTGCCCTTACGCGCGCGCGTATTCTCTATATCGTTTCCTCAACCGATGGCAGGATGGGCCGCATCACGCACGGGTTTGCGCACTTACATTCGAGCAGTTCGTCACCTCGGACCTTGTTGCAAAGGGGCTAATCGAAATCGCTCAACCGCAGGCATTCTGGTTAACGGACAATCAGGGGCGCCTGTTGGAGGGGATAGATTTTATTGGCCGAGTAGATTCCTTTGAACGGGATTTCAGTTTCGTACTGTCTACGATCCTGCGAACACCAACCGCACACACATCCAGTCAACGCGCCAACGTCTCCGCCGAACCGGATGAGTGGCGGGCTGCGATGTCACCCACCGCTGTGGCCGCAATCAATGAGATTTATCATGCGGATTTTGAACTTTTCAATTTTGCAAAACGGCTCACAGAGGAAGCCGTAGCAGCATGAGGTTGGGAGGGGGCAAGCGCCAGCGATTAGAAACTGCCCCCGCCGCTCCCAAGCCATATCAGCTGCGAATAAACGTACCATTCTGCAATTCGTTCACCGCTTGGATCAATTCCGCCCGCGTGTTCATCACAATCGGCCCATGCCAGGCTACGGGTTCTTTTAGCGGTTTACCGGAAACGAGCAGAAACCTGACACCTTGCGGGCCAGCCTGAACCGTCACTTCATCACCCCGATCGAACACAACCAGCGTTCGGTCGCCAGACAGGTCGCGCAAGTGAACCTCTTCGCCGGAGACCTCTTTTTCAACAAGAACGCCAAATGGTTTGGAGGCATAGTCAAACGTGCCCGAACCCGCGAAGATATAGGCAAAGGCATGGCGATCAACTTCCACCTTGAAGGTCTTCTTCAAACCTGGCGGGACAGAGATATCGACATATCTCGGGTCAGCCGCAATGCCGTCCACGGGGCCGCTTTTGCCCCAGAAATCCCCGCAAATAATCCGTGCTTTCACACCATCATCGTCGGTTTCTTCAGGAATATCGGCCGCTGTCACATCCTGATAGCGCGGCGCGCACATCTTTTCTGCGGAGGGTAGATTGGCCCACAACTGGAACCCGTGCATTTGACCGGCCGCGTTTCCCTTGGGCATCTCCTGATGCATGATCCCGCTGCCGGCGGTCATCCACTGCACGTCACCCGCACCAAGGGTGCCCTTGTTTCCAAGGCTGTCACCGTGCTCAACTTCGCCAGCCAAAACATAGGTGATCGTTTCGATCCCACGGTGCGGGTGCCAGGGGAAGCCTTTTTCAAACTTCGCCGGGTCGTCATTCCGAAAGTCATCGAAAAGCAGAAACGGGTCGAGTTCGGTTGGATCTCCAAAACCGAAAGCACGCGACAGGTGAACGCCGGCTCCTTCCAAGGTGGGTTGACCGGGGGCACTGCGTTTTACGGGGCGAATTGACATTGACCTATCCTTCGAGTGGTTCGGTCAGCCAGAGATAATGCGCCAACCACCACCGGTCACCCCCGCATTTGGAAACAGTCTGTTACGCGCGGCGAAGGGCTTCGGCACTGAGCGCGAGACACGCCAAGCAAATCCCGCCCCGCACATGGTTCCAAAACGTCCAGTCAGGCGCGTAATTTGCCCACACCGAAGAAGATGCGGGAGCCGTGATCTGCGCGAGTGCGTCGTTCATAGGCACGTGAATTTGCGCAGTGAACACAACAACACCAAGGAGATAGGCAACACCCGCCACGCCAATCAGCCCGGCGGACACCCATTGCCCGCGCATATAAGCAACCACGCCAGCCAGAAGAGGCAAGAAAGCCCCGCCAAAAAACGTGGCGAAGAACACAGGGTTCCTTACCACCCGGTTAATGCCCTGCATTGCGGCGACGGCTGTTTCCGGTGCCGAGTCGTCAAGGCCCGGCATCACAGTGACAGAATAAGCGTAGAAGAACCCGGCCATCAGACCGAAATTCAGCAATGAAAGGCGAATTAGCATGATATCTCCCTTAGGCGTACACATCTATACGGGTTGCCTTATCCGTATAGATGTGTACGCCTATGTCAACAGAAAAGGTGCGTGACGATGCCCCCAGCCTCAGCCCCCCAGACCCAAGCAGACCGCCGCGCCGAGATAGAGGCGGCGGCCTATGAGGTATTGCTGGAAAAAGGCTATAAATCCGCAAGCATGCTGGCGGTTGCGCGGCGCGCGAAAGCGTCTAACGAAACCATGTACCGATGGTACGGCGACAAGGCAGGTTTGTTTCAATCGCTCGTTACGACAAACGCAGCAGATGTTGCCAAACGGTTAAGGGCGCTGGAGGAGCGCGACGCCATAAACACCCTGAAACGTGCTGCGCCCATATTGCTCGCAATGGTGACGGGAGAACGCGCGATTGCCCTCAATCGCGCTGCGGCGGCAAATGTCGCAGAGGGCGGTGAACTGGGCAGGGCGATTGCTGAACGCGGCAGAAATGAAATTGCGCCGCTCATTGCGAATGTGATGCAACGGGCCGCACAGGAAGGCCATTTACAAATTGAAGACCCGCGCCAGGCCGCAGATTTATTCATCCGCTTGCTGATCGGTGACTTACAAATCAGGCGGGTGATCGGGGCCCTGCCCCCACTGACAGACGCGGAGATAGCCACGCGAGCGGCTGAGGCTGTCGCGACCTTTCAGGCATTGCATAGCACAGCCTGAACAGCTTGACCGCAGCAGGCACCTCAGCCTGAGAGCTTTACGAATTCCGTCAAAATGACAATCTGCTGACCATTCACGCGGCCCTCGATCTGTTTGCCATTATCCTCAACCAAAGAAATACCGCGTACATGGGTGCCGCGTTTGGCGACAAAGCTCGTGCCTTTTACGTTCAGATCCTTGGTAAGCGTGACCGTATCGCCAGTCGCCAATGGTGCGCCATTCTGGTCAAAATGGGTTGGCTCTTGCTCTGCGCCCGCTTTGATCTCAAGGCCGGCTTCGGCCCAGTCCTGCGTCTGTTCATCAAGATACAGTTGATCAAGGGCATCGCGCGCCCATCCTTCGGCGCGCAACCTGTCCAGCATCCGCCAGGCCGCCACTTGAACGGCGGGTACCGGGGTCCACATCGTTTCAACCAATTTGCGCCAATGATGGGGGTCAGTCGCTTCCTGCTCGGTGATTTGCTGATAGCAGGTGCGGCAGGTCACGATTGATCGCTCCACATCTGTGAGGCCTGATGGCGCGCCAGAAGCAAGCTCCAACCCCGCAAAGGGGCCACGCCCTTCGCATAACTCGCACTTACCGCTTGAACGCTCGCGCAATTCGCTTTCGACAGACATGATTACCCCTGTTAAGGGCGACATGCCCTGCGCGGCGCTGATAGCATCTGCATGCCGGCGGTGAAACCACCGTCTGAATTGGCTATCACACCGCCGTTAGGCCACCATCAAGCGCAAGCGCCTGCCCGGTCATAAAGCTGTTCTCATCAGAGACGGCCCAAAGCATGCCCTGAACGATTTCTTCAGCCTCCGCGACGCGCCCCATCGGAATGCGCATGGTCAGTTTTGCATCGAGCGAAGCCGCGTCCCCGCCCATTTCGGCGCGCAGACCATCGACCATCGCTGTGTTGGTGAAGCTTGGGCAAACCGCATTTACCCGCACACGATAACGGGCGTATTCGTCAGCCGCCGTTTTGGTCAGGCCAATTACGGCGTGTTTCGCCGCCGCATAGGCCCCCGATAGGGGCGCGGCAACCAACCCCGCAGCGGAGGCCGTATTCAGAATCGCCCCGCCACGTTGGGCTTTCATCACCGGCAACTGATATTTCATGCCCAGAAAACACCCGCCTGCGTTCACCGCCATCTGGCGGTTAAAATCATCGAGCGAGATATCAGCCATAAAGCCGGTCTTGTGCGCGATGCCCGCATTATTCAGCGCAATATCAATCCGCCCATCAATCGACAAAGCCAGATCGGCAAGGGCTTTCTGATCGGCCTCGCGCGATACATCGCAGATCATGGCTTTGGCACCGAGCGTTTCGGCAACCTCAAATACACGCTCATCAACATCGCCCAAGGCAACTTGCGCGCCTTCCGCAACCATCCGCTCAGCCGCCATTTTGCCAAAGCCCGCGGCGGCACCGGTGATCAGAACTGTTTTACCAGCAAATCGCATCAGGTTTCCGCTTCGATCGTTTGAAGGGCCAGTTTGGCCATAAAGGGAATACGCTCCCCCATCTGCAGGGCAGCCTCGGGGTTAGAGGCATTGCCATCCAAGCCTCGCTTTTTCACGCCCTGCATAATCGCGCAGATTCGGAAGAACGCAAAAGCCGTGGCAAAGGGCAATTCAGGCACAGCCGTCAGGCCCGTACGTTTCATATACATTTCGGTATATTCGTCTTCCGATGGGATTCCGAGCGCCCGCCGGTCAATGCCCATCAGGCCACGGCCAATCTCGCCGGGTGGCAAACGCCCCTGCATCCGCTGATAGGCAAGATCAGCAATCGGGTGGCCGAGTGTCGACAGCTCCCAATCCAGCACGGCCGCCACCGTGGGCTGCGTTGGTGAATAGATCAGGTTGTCGATGCGATAGTCACCATGCACCAGTGTTGTGCGGTCATCATCCGATGGCGTTTCCTGTTCCAGCCACGCGATCAGGGTTTCCATCTCTGGGATCGTTTCTGTCTCGGACGCGCGATATTGCTTGCCCCACCGGGAAAGCTGCCGCGCGAAATATGAGCCAGGGCGCCCGTAATCTTCCAAACCCACCGCTTTGTAATCAACCGAATGCAACGCCGCGAGCGCCGCATTCATGCTGTCATACATTGCGGTACGTTGCTCATTGGTGTGATCCGGCAACGCCGGATCAAAGAATATGCCCCCGCGCACCCGTTCCATCACAAAAAACATCGCCCCAATGACGCCTTCGTCTTCACACAACAAGAACGTCTTGGGCACAGGCACGTCAGAATCAGCCAATGCGGTCATCACGCGATATTCGCGATCAACGGCATGGGCTGACTTCAAAAGCTGCCCCGGCGGTTTCCGGCGCAGCACATATTCGCCAGACGGCGACGACAGCAGAAAGGTTGGGTTTGACTGCCCGGTCGGCGTTTTCTCCGCCGTGATGGGGCCCTTAAAGCCGGGCAATTTGCCCGACAGGTATTTTTCAACCGCTTCCAGATCCAGCTGCGCCGCCGCGTGAGCCATCAGACCGCCTCGTTCGTATATCGTTTCAATTCAGTACGCCCTATCACGCGCCGGTGCACCGCGTCGGGGCCATCAGCCAAGCGCAACGCGCGTTGCCATGACCAGCTGTCAGCAAGGAAAGTATCCTGGCTAATGCCCATCGCGCCATGCATCTGCACCGCTTCGTCAATGACCTTGAGTGCGACGCGCGGGGCAACGACCTTGATCTGGCTGATCCACGGTGCCGCTGCGCGCGGGCCAATCGTGTCCATCATATACGCCGTTTTCAGGCAGAGCAGGCGCGCCATTTCAATGTCCATCCGACATTCAGCGATGATGTCATGGTTGGCTCCAAGTTGCGCAAGCGGCTTGCCGAACGCGGTGCGGCTAAGGCTGCGGCGGCACATTTCCTCAAGCGCACGCTCAGCAGCCCCCATAGACCGCATCGCATGGTGAATACGGCCCGGCCCAAGGCGCCCCTGCGCCACTTCGAACCCGCGCCCTTCGCCCAGAATCAGGTTTTCGGCAGGCACACGCACATCGGTAAAGCGCATATGCATGTGGCCGTGCGGCGCATCATCCTTGCCGTAAACCTCCATCGCGCGGAGGATTTCGACACCTTTCGTACCAGCAGGAACCAGAATTTGGCTGTGGCGCTTGTGCTTGTTTTCATTGTCCGGGTCGGTGCAGACCATGACGATGTAGATGGCGCAGCGCGGATCACCTGCACCAGATGCCCACCATTTTTCACCGTTCAGCACCCATTCATCGCCGTCCTTGACAGCGGAAAGCGAAATATTGGTAGCATCTGATGACGCGACGCTTGGCTCTGTCATCAGGAATGCAGACCGGATCTCGCCGTTCATCAATGGAACCAGCCACTCATCTTTCATCTTTTGGCTGCCGTAACGCTCCAACACTTCCATATTACCGGTGTCGGGGGCAGAGCAGTTGAATGTCTCAGCGCCGAGTTTGGATTTGCCCATTTCTTCGGCAAGATAGGCATATTCAACCGTCGTCAGACCATAACCGCGTTCGCTATCGGTTAGCCAAAAGTTCCAGAGGCCGCGCGCCCGTGCCTCTGATTTCAGATTATCGAGAATTTCCAGTTGCCGGTCAGTATGCGCAAAACGGCCACCCGGAGCCTTGCCAACCTCGGCCTCAAATTCCTCTTCGACCGGCATGACTTTGTTTGCGACCATATCCGAAACCGCAGCCAGAAGCGGTTTCAGTTTTTCGGTTACACCAAGATCCATTACATAACTCCTTAAAAGAGGCTTTTGACAGTTTCGACAGAGATACCACCATCGGTCGGAATAACAGCCCCTGTAACATAGGCGCCAGCACGCGACGACAGAAACACCAGCAGGCCCGCAATGTCATCAGGGCAGCCGACCCGCCCGAGCGGCGTTGCCTTTTCAACCTTCGCGAGGTTCGCTTCGTCTTTCAGCGCAAAGGCCGTCATGTTTGAAGGGAACGGCCCCGGTGCGATGGCGTTAACGGTAATGCGGCTGGAGGCAAGTTCGGTCGCCAGAATTTTTGTAAGATGGTGCACCGCGCCCTTGGACGCTGCATAGGAATAGGTGCCAATGCCAAGCGGCGCTGTGCCCATGACAGACCCCACATTGATAACCCGGCCCGGATCATCACTGCTGGCCCCTTTGGCAAGCATACCCGTTAGCTGTTGCGTCAGCGTGAACAGGCCCGCAACATTCACATTCATCACCTTTTCCCACGCCTTATGCGGAAATTCAGGATAGGGCGCGCCCCATGTAACCCCTGCGTTGTTCATCAGGATATGCAGGTCATCGGTGTGGTTCTTGACCTCCCCCACCATCGCGGCGACGCCCTCTTCGGAGGACACATCACCGCCAAAGGGGATCACCTTGCCGGGAAGTCCCATGTCATTGATGGCACTGGCCGTCGCTTCGCACATTTCCGCCTTGCGGCTGGCGATCAACACGGTGGCCCCCGCGCTTGCCAGACCCGTGGCGGCCATGCGCCCGATGCCTGTCGCACCGCCCGTGACAAGCGCGGTTTTCCCGCTGAGGCCAAAAAGGTGATCAAGACCAGTCATTGCATTCTCCCTGACATTTGTTAGGCAATGTTTAATCGCCGTGCACGGCGGTGCAAGAGGGGGAATGCCCCGACCCGACGTAATACGGCAGCAATCTTGCCCCGGAGGGGCGCATAGCCACATATCAGGTTGAATTAACCATCTCGCCCAGCGGGCAATCGACGCGACCAGATACGACGTTCGTAAAATACGACGTTTTCAAAACATGGAGCCCAAGCATGTCAAACACCGAAATTCTCCTCGCCTCCCGCCCTGTTGGCGCCCCCACTGCGGCCAACTTTGAAACACGGACGACAGAGCGGCCAACGCCAGGCGCTGGCGAAGTGTTGCTGCGCCTTATCTATCTTTCGGTTGACCCCTACCTGCGCGGTCGCATGAACGATGTGAAATCCTACATTCCGCCTTTTGCCGTTGGGGGGCCGCTCGATTCGGGCTGTGTCGCGGAGGTTGTCGAAAGCAATAACGACAAATTCGCAGTTGGCGATATCGTTACAGATCGGCTGCTGTGGGCCGAATATCAGGTCAACAACGGCAAGATGTTGTCCAAGCTGGACCCCGCCGTCGCGCCGCTCTCGTATTTTCTTGGCGTTCTGGGCATGCCCGGCATGACCGCTTGGGCCGGCCTGAACATTCATGGCCGCCCCGTAGAGGGGGAAACCATTGTTGTCTCGGCGGCAACGGGTGCCGTTGGTTCACTGGTCTGCCAGCTTGCAAAACTCAAAGGTTTGCGGGTTGTCGGCGTGGCGGGCGGGGCAGAAAAATGTGCCTATGCCGTTGAAAACCTCGGCTGCGATGCTTGTGTTGATCACCGTGACCCGGACCTGAAGCGAAAACTCAAAGACGCCTGCCCCAAAGGCGTGGATATCTATTTTGAAAATGTCGGCGGCGTCACGTTGGATGCAGTGTTGCCCCTGATGAACCCGTTCAGCCGGATGCCTGTTTGCGGCATGATCTCTCAGTACAACGCGACCGAAGCGGCCCCCGGCCCTGACAAATCCGGCATGATGTGGCGCGCGATCCTGGTGAACAGGATTGCCGTGCGTGGCTTTATCGTAACGGACCATTGGGGCGACTACATGAAGTTCCTTGGCGAGGTTGCCCCCCTGATCAAGGCGGGCAAGATCAACGTAAAGGAAAGCATGAGCCAAGGCCTTGCCTCCGCGCCTGATGCGTTCATTGGGCTGCTGAGCGGCGCCAATTTCGGCAAACAGGTCGTTAAGGTCGGTGCCGACCCTTCGCAGGGCTGATCTGATGAGCGTGGTTCGCTGGGGCGTCATTGGCGCGGGAGATGTCGTGCAAAGAAAATCCGGCCCATCGCTTTTGGCCGAACCACGTTCAACACTTGCCGCCATAACGCGGCGAGATCCGCTTGATTGTGGTGCCCGTGTCCACCGAGATGCAAGCGCACTCATCCAAGACCCGGAAATCGACGCAATTTATATCGCCACGCCCCCCGACACCCATGAGGCTTTGGTGATGGAGGCGATTTCAGCGGCCAAGCCAATCGTTGTGGAAAAGCCCATCGCGGTGGAGGTCGCCTCCGCCCGCAGAATGACCCGTGCAGCGGCAGAAGCAGGCGTGACGCTTTCAGTTGCCTATTATCGTCGCTTTGACCCGCGTCTCATGCGTGTCCTGTCATTGATCGAGGCTGGCGCGATCAGCGAGGTTGAAGCGGTTGAACTACGGCAAATCAGGACAGACGGAGAAAGCAATCCCCCCGCCGGTTGGCGCGCTGACAAATCCATTTCACCCGGCGGGCGATTTTCAGACAGCCACGCCCATGCGCTCGATTGGCTGACCCATGCTTTTGGCGCTCCGCGCCTTGTGGCGGGGGCACCGTCCCGGTCGGGGCTGGTGGCCTATGCCTTGCAACTGCGTGATGCACCCGTGGCAGGTGTTTTCGATCCGGCCGGAGACACGGGTGCTGATCAACTGATCATCACCGGAACGACCGGCACCATCACGACCCGATTTTTTGACCCCGGCCCAATCAGGTTGACCAGAACGGAAAATGGGGCTGGGCATCTCGAAGTTGAGATGCATCACCCCAAACACACCCACTTGCTGTTTTTTTCCGCGATGGTCGCACATATCCTCGACGGGGCGCCGGCACCCTGCCCCGCTGAAAGCGCATCCAAGGCCACAGAAATCATTCGCAAGTTGTTTGCTGCGTGATCACCCAAACCAGCCCCCCTCTTTTGCAAAGACGACTATTGCGTGAACGATCACACACCCCTTCTTCGCGCGTGAACGATCACACGACCTCACTTGACGCGTGAACGATCACACGACTTCACTTGACGCGTGAACGATCACACGACGCGAACAGTTACCTTGCGCAGCACCTAGCGCCGCAGACCGAAATTGTGCATCCTGCTTTTGTGTAAAGGGGGAGTGCCGATGCAGGGGGCGCAGCGGGGAAACCACATCGCGGCGGTGCAGTTCTTCATGATGGCTTTTGCCAGCGTGGGTGCGCCATATCATTTGATGCTGTCAGCCAGTGCAGGCTTGCTGATGACCGGACCGGGCGCGAGTGCGCTGCCGTGGGTCTATCTGGGCGTAGCTGCGCTGACGCCTGTCGCGCTGTTTGCGTTTCGCCGGGCAAGCCGAAAACGCAGCATTACCGAAATCGTTATGTGGTCCCTCGGCCTTCGCATTCTTATCGCGCTGGCGTTGAAGGGCGCGCTCTGGGCGGGCCTGCCGCAAGCGACCTTTATCGCTTCGATCTGGGCGCGTCTGGACTTCATCCTCGCCGGGGCGCTGTTGATCGGATACGGCCGCTCGCACTTCAGTGACCCACGTCAACTGACCTCTGCCCTCGCGTTTGGCATTCCACTTTCACTATTGGTTGGCGGTGCGCTGATACCGCTCGCGCTTACGACACTGGCGGTTGAGGATCTGTTCGTTGTCACGGCGCTTATGCTGGCCATTGCCGTGCCGCCGCTTTTGGCCGGGCAACCGGGGCGCAACGCCCCACGGCAACGTGCACAAACAGCCGTTGCAAGGCCATTAAGTGCCAGCTTTCGGTGGTATTTTGTTGTTGTGATGATCGTAATGGGCGCGAGTGCGTCCTCTCATTACCTTCTGGATGCGGTGTTCCTGACAGCTACGTTCAGCGTCATGCCCGATGCCATTTCAATCGCACGCGCTGTCAGCCTCGCACTGGCCATCGGTGGCGGTATCGCACTAGTGGTGCGCTGGCTTGGCATCACGCTGTCTCATCATTGGTCCGGCCCGATGGCGGCCCTGGCGCTATCGCCGTTCGTATTGGCCCTGATCGCGGGGTTCGGCTGGATTCTGCAAGGCGGCCTCACCGGAGGCTGGGTGTGGCTTGGTGCACTCGGCGCGATGAAGGCCGTTGAAATGGCCCTGACCATTGCAATCTGGCGCCCGGCATATGGCGATCTCTTCCGGCTTATTCCGGAACCACAAGACCGCAAGGCGCGGCTCTTTGCTGACGGCATCGCACATCCAGCCGGCGGGGCGCTCGCTGCGGTTGGCCTGTTGATATGGGCGCTGCCGACACTGGCCGGGCTTGCACCGCTTGAGGTTTCAGATGCCAGCGCGGCGACGACCGAAGCCACCGATATCGCCGCGACGGTTCTGACGCCGCTGGCCTACATCCTGTTCGGCGCACTTTCGGTCTGGCTGTTTGTGACCCTTATCGCAGGACTGGGGTACAGGCGCATGCTTTCAAACGCATTGGCCCGCAACCAATCGTTCCAAACCGACCGACGCGCGGCAGGAACCGATCGCAAAGCGCGGGAAATGATCCAACAACGCCTTGCCAGCAAAGATACCGAAGAAGTCGTTGGCGCGGCGCGCCTTCAGGCCGCGCTCGACCCTCGTGGTTTTCTGAACACCGCCCCGCGCCTGATCGCTCATGGCGAAGCAAGCATGGTGCGCCAACTGCTTGAGACAGTCGAAGGTGCCCAGCGACCTGAGCTGTTCCCCCCCATGGCGGGGCGCTTGACCGTCGAAGAGGACGAAGGCCTGCGAGATGCCTTGCTGACCGCCGCCGCGGCGACAGGGCACAAGAATTCCCCGCGCCTGCTTGCCCGCGCACTGGCAGCCAAGCCTGATTCGCCCCCCCTTGGCGCATTGATCGGCCTTGGCCGACACGGCGGCCCATTCGGCGTCGCCGTTGCTGCGCAGTTCCTCGAAAGTTATGCCGCCAGAGGTGATGAAGCCCTCCGCAAGACACTCGACGCCGTCACGCGCATCGGCCATGGCGCCCCCCCCGCGCCCGTGGCAGAGGGCTTACGGTCCGATGATCCGAAACTGCGCCAGATGGCCATTCGCGCAGCCGGCAGATGCGGTGACGCAAGCCTGACATCCCTGCTTATTGAACGTCTGGCTGAGCGACGTGAACGACGTGCAGCGTCACAGGCCCTGATCAGCATTGGCCCCGGCAGCATCGAAATGCTGGCAGCAGCGATTGGCGATCGTGCCCTGCCTGAACCCCAGCGCATGGCAGCGGTGACCGCCCTCGGCGCCATTGATTCACCGCAAGCGCGGGAACGGTTATTCTTTCACCTTGAATCGCGCTCATTGAACCTGCGCGCCACCGTGCATCTGGCCCTTTGGCGCGCAGGGGCCGTCGCCCCAAAAGAAGCAGGCCCCGCCCTTGCCGAACGCAGCCGCCAGATGATGCGCAATGCGGCTGAAACCATGCTCGCAAACTGCCAACTGGCGGAACTGGATGCGCCGCTGTTGAACAACTCACTTGCGTTGCGCGCAGACAAATCAATCCGGCGCGCAATTAGGGCCGCAGGCCTGACCAAGAAGCGCAAGAAACAGTCCGGCCAACAGCTTTCTGCCCTTTTCCGCGCGCAGGATGGGACCGATACCGCACTCAGCCTCGCGAAAACACTTCTTCCCGCAGATCTCGCAAAACTGACCGATCATGTCGGCAAAACCGATGAAAACAGCGCAAAGGCGCTTCGTTTGCACCTTGGCGAGGCGCCGGAAACGATTGATGATTGGCTACACCACATCTTGTTGACCGCCCCTTGGGCAACCGATTGGCTTCGCGCGCTGGCGTTCGACCAGCTTGCAAAACGCACGCCTGACACCATCAAAGAGGTTACTGAACGGCTGGAAAATGTTGGCCCATTGTTGGCCGAAACAATGACCGCTCGCACAGAAGGACATTCCACCATGTCGCTCTCCATCATTGAAAAAGTGCTCATCCTCAAATCGGTTGATCTGTTCCATCAGGTGCCCGACGAAGATCTGGCAGATATCGCGCCTTATCTGTCGTCAATCTATTTTGATGCTGGCGACCATGTGATGCGCAAGGGTGATGTGGGTGATGAACTCTATGTCGTCGTTGGCGGAGAAGTGGAAATCAGGCGCGCGGACGGCGAAAAGGTTAGGCTTGGCGAAAAAGCGGTCTTCGGCGATTTGGCCGCCCTCGACCCCGAACCACGCGTTGCAGACGTGATAGCCGCGACACCTACCCATGTGCTTGCGCTGTCCAACGATCAGCTATTGTCACTGTTTGAAAGCAACACGGAAATTGCCTCCGGCGTGATCAGCGCCCTGGTCGGGCGTCTGCGTCATGCCGAGAAATATTGATATGATCGCCACAAACAAGGCCCACTTCACCATCACCTTGCGCCGGTAACCGCGCGTTCTGCCCTGCGACGAACCGCACTCCTTGTGAACGCGCCGGCTTTCCATTATCTTAGCGACGCGTCGATATTGGCGCGCCACTGGAGGATTTCGTTCTGCATGAGCGAATCGATGCGGTTCATATGAGCGCCAAAACGCCAATGACCACGAAGAACATAAGCGATGCCGTGCTTGCCTACGTTCTTACACAACTTGATGACAGCAAAGCTGAAGATGTCGTGCAGATCGATCTGCGCGGTAAATCTGCGATTGCGGACTACATGGTAATCGCCTCCGGCGCTTCCACGCGTCAGGTTTCGTCCATGACCGAAAAACTGGCCGATGGTCTGAAAAAGGACATGGGCGTTCTGGTCAAGACCGAGGGCAAAAACGCTGGCGACTGGGTTCTGCTTGATGCAGGCGACGTGATTGTTCACATCTTCCGCCCCGAAGTGCGTGACTTCTATCAGCTGGAAAAAATGTGGCTTTCCCCCGGGGACACGCCGCACACCAGCGCCGCTGCGCAAGCCTGATCCAAAAGGTTCAGGGGCGAACCGATGCGGGTTCAGATCATCGCCGTTGGCCGGCTCAAAAACGGCCCGGAATCGGCGATGATCGACGATTATCTCAAACGCTTTGATCAAACCGGGCGGGCCTTGGGGCTTGGCCCCGCCACTGTTGTGGAGGTCGAAGACAAGCGCAAACGCGGGGCCGCCGCCGAGGGGGCGCTTCTCCGTACTGCTGCGCCAGATGGTGCTTGCCTCATCGCATTGGATGAACGCGGCAAGACCATGACCAGCCCGAAATTTGCTGACCTGATTGGCGACCTACGTGATCAGGGGCGGCGTGATTGCGCTTTCCTGATTGGGGGCGCGGACGGGCATGATCCTGAAATGCGTGCCAGCGCAGATCGCTTGCTCAGCTTCGGTTCGATGGTCTGGCCGCATATGCTGGCCCGGGTGATGCTGGCTGAACAGCTCTACCGTGCCGCATCAATCCTGAGCGGCGCACCCTATCACCGCGTTTAGGGTGCTTTGCCCCGGCTCTTTGTTCCCCAAATATCCAACTTCGCTGCTCGCAAGAGCAGCATTGCAAACCTCCGTATCGACAAAGCCGGAAATTTGCCCGGTCAATCGGGTTCACGCTCACAATCATCTCGCACGCAACAGCAGAAGCCGTTAGCGTTCAGCCATGATACCCACGCTTTCCAACACGACCGCGCGTCGCCTGTTCATGGATCGGCACTGCCTCGCCGCAGCACCGACAAGAAAACAGACCAAGGCAGACTTGCTATCGCTCATCAATCAGCTTGGCTTCGTACAGGTCGACAGCATTCAGACGGTTGAACGTGCGCATCATATGATCCTGTTCGCGCGCAATCAGACCTATCGCAAGGAAAACCTCGTCGCGCTGATCGAGCAAGACCGCACGTTGTTTGAAAACTTCACGCATGATGCCTCCATCATACCATCACGGTTCTTTCCGTATTGGCAGTGTGCGTTCAAAGCCAAGGCCCCACGCCTTGCAGAACGCTGGAAAGGCTATGGCCGCGAAGGGTTTCTGGAACAGACAGATACAGTCCTGCGCGAAATCGCCCGACGCGGCCCCAGCATGACGCGGGAGATGGGCAAGGATGAGGCCCGGTCATCGGGTGGATGGTGGGAATGGAACCCCTCCAAAGCCGCCCTTGAGTATCTTTGGCTCACAGGGGGCCTCTGTATCGCCCGGCGTGAGGGGTTTCAGAAAGTTTACGACCTGACCGAGAATGTCATTCCGGCAGAGCATCTGACACATACAGTAAGCCGCGAAGACCTCGTTGAATGGGCCTGTCGCGCGGCGCTTGATCGGCTCGGCTTTGCAACGCCGGGCGACCTCGCCGCGTTCTGGGCGCTTATTTCCCCCGCAGAAGCAAAAGCATGGGCCACCAAACAGAACCATCTGATAGAAATAGCCATTGAGAACGCCGATGGTTCCAAACCGCGCGTACATTTCGCCCGCCCCGCTTTGCTTGATGAGATCGCACCAGAACCGCCAAGGCGCATCCGCATCCTGTCGCCTTTTGATCCCATGATCCGCGACCGGAAACGCACCAAACGGTTGTTCAATTTCGAATATACGATTGAGGTCTTCGTCCCCGCGCCCAAGCGAAAATACGGCTATTACGTCTTTCCCATGCTCGAAGGTGATCGCCTGATCGGGCGGATCGATATGAAGGCTGATCGCGCCACAAGCACCCTGAATGTCACGGGGCTGTGGCTGGAACCCAAGATCAAATTCAGCGACGCCCGGCGCAAACGGCTGGAGGCGGAACTGGAACGCCAGCGCCGGTTTGCGGGCCTGGAGCGGATAGACATGCACGAAGGGTGGATCAAATGATCAAAACAGACGTGATCATCATTGGCGGTGGCCTCGCCGGGCTTTCAGCCGCGCGGGAAGTCGCACAACGCGGGCGCAAGGCCATTCTGCTCGATCAGGAGGGCCCCCAAAATCTTGGCGGGCAGGCCTTCTGGTCGCTCGGCGGGTTGTGCATGATTGACACCCCGGAGCAGCGCCGTATGGGCATCAAGGACAGTCTGGAGCTTGCCCGGCAGGATTGGATGGGCTCGGCCCAGTTTGACCGACCCGAGGATCACTGGCCGCGCCAATGGGCGGAGGCATTCCTTGACTATTCCGCCGGTAGGATGCGCAGCGACCTGCATGCGCTTGGTATGCGCTGGTTCCCTGTCGTAGGCTGGGCGGAGCGGGGGGGCTCCTTTGCCAATGGGCATGGCAACTCTGTTCCCCGGTTCCACATCACCTGGGGCACAGGTACAGGTGTTTCGGCAGTCTATACGCGCGAAGCAGAGACAGCGCAGGCCGCGGGGTTGCTGGACATGCGGTTCCGCCACCGCGTTACGCGCCTGATCAGAACCAACGGCGCAGTTACGGGCGTCGCTGGCGAGGTTCTGGCCGCCACAACGGTCGCGCGGGGCGAAGAGAGCACCCGCGAAATTGTCGGTGACTTTGAGATACACGCAGACAGCGTGATCGTTGCCTCTGGCGGGATCGGTGGAAACCATGACCTTGTACGAAAGGCCTGGCCAACCGAACGCCTCGGCCCGGCCCCCGGATTTATGATTTCCGGCGTTCCGGCCCATGTGGATGGGCTGATGCAGGGCGTCGCGGCGGAGGCGGGCGCAAACCTGATCAACGGTGACCGCATGTGGCATTACTGCGAAGGCGTTCGAAACTGGAACCCGATCTGGCCCAAACATGCGATTCGTATTCTGCCCGGTCCGTCGTCCCTGTGGTTCGATGCCAAGGGGGTGCGCCTTGAGCCACCTTGCCTGCCCGGTTTCGATACGCTTTCGACCCTCAAACGCATTCTGCAAGCCGGAGAGCATAGTTGGTTTGTCCTGACCCAGAAGATCATAGAAAAGGAATTTGCCCTTTCCGGGTCCGAGCAAAACGCTGATCTGACCTCGGGCAAATGGTCTGCGGTTCTGAAATCGCGGGTGCTCGGGAAAGGCGCAACGCCAGAGGTGGAGGCCTTCAAGAAACACGGCGAAGACTTCGTCGTTGCGGATGATCTCGAAACACTCGTCGCCGGGATGAACCGGGTTGCAGGAACTGACGCCCTGAACGCCGCCGACATGCGCGCGGTGATCGAAGCGCGCGACGCGCAGGTTGGCAACCCCTTCGCCAAAGACGCACAGATCATCGCGCTGAACGCCACGCGCGCCTATCGTGGGGACCGATTGATCCGCACCGCAAAACCGCATCGCATTCTGGACCCGGCCAACGGGCCATTGATTGCCGTCAAGCTCAACATCCTCACCCGCAAATCACTGGGCGGCATGGAAACCGATCTGGATAGCCGCGCCCTTGATGCCGAAGGGGCACCGATACCGGGCCTTTTTGCAGCGGGAGAGGTCGCAGGCTTCGGCGGCGGTGGGTATCACGGGTACAATGCGCTCGAAGGGACATTCCTTGGCGGTTGCATTTTCTCCGGGCAAAAGGCCGGGCGCGTCGCATGAAGCCGAAAGCGGGTGGGAAGCAAAACACCACGTCGTGACCGCCGATACCCAGGCACCGCCTTTCAAGGCCAGCTTGCCAAAAATATCACAGGCCATTGATTAGCGGGCGCTGTGCGCGCCCTGTGCTTACCCCGTTTTCACAACAGCAGCGCGCGCAATCTCAGCCTCGCTCGCGTCCAACAGGTGAGCATAACGCGCGCGGGCGGCCAGCAAACGTGGATCATCCGGCCGCAGGCCCAATGTGGTAATAAACTCGATCCGGCTTTGGGCCTTCAACTCTTCACGGCTGATCGCGGTGCCCATCGCTTTGTCGATCACCTCCCCACCGGGAGAGACGTGAAACCAGCGGCCAAAATCCTGAAAATGATGCTGGGCATGCAGGCGCGTCACGCGCCGCTCCAACGCGCGCTTGGGCACATTCAAATGCGCGGTCATATGGAACCATTCATAGATCAGGAACGTCGACAGCCCCCCAACCAGTACAATCGCCACCGCATAGATCAGCGCATCTTCAAAGCCAAGCACGGCCCCAACACCCCAGGCGAGGCCAAAGTTCAGGGCCGCCATGGGGACGGCGAACCAGATCGGCACAAAAAACAGGCGCTCAGCGGTTGGAAAATCGTGGTGCCCATAGTGCGCCAGATACATCAAGTTGAACATCCATTGCCGTTTTGGTGGCGGCAAATGAAAGATGTGCCGATGGATGTTGTATTCATTGCCAAGCTGGGCAAACACCCCCAGCGGCACCAGCGCCCACGCCTGCCACCCGCCGTTGAGCGTCAATATGACCAGCCCAACAACCCAAAGTAGTGACAGCGCAATTACACTGTCGTGACGATACATAATCGAGAGTCGTTTCATGGCGTTAATCTGCTCTATTCTTTTACATCTTGTCCAGAACGTCCAAAACACCTCCCCAATTTGACCATATTGCCGCATAACAAGGCACTCGCCGCCAAAAAGAGCGGCGTCTGAACCTAACAGGGGGGTTATCATGCTCAAGGAATTCCGCGATTTTGCAGTGAAGGGCAATGTGCTCGACATGGCTGTCGGTATCATCATCGGCGCGGCCTTTACGACAATCGTCAAAGCACTCGTTGATGGCATTATGATGCCGATTGTCGGGTATTTTCTCGGTGGCGTCGATTTTACCAATATCTTCACCGTACTTGGCGACGGTGAATACGAAACACTCGAAGCTGCTCAGGAAGCTGGGGCCGCCGTCATTCAATGGGGCGTGTTTGCCAATGCGGTAATCGCCTTCCTGATCGTTGCGTGGATCCTGTTCATGATCATCCGTTCGATGAACAAGCTCAAGGAAGCCACGGCAAAAGAGGAAGAAGCCGCTGCGCCTGCGGCGCCTGCTGGTCCTACGCAGGAAGAACTGCTGGCAGAAATCCGCGACCTCTTGGCGAAGTCGTAACAGCCGCTTAACAATGCCTTTGCGGCCCGGCGTCTGGCAGGCGCCGGGCCATTTTGTTTGCGGAGATCCGATCCATGAGACTTGAAATGCCAGGGCTGCCAGCCGGTGCAGCGTCAATCGCAGATTACCGCGACGCCGCCCGGCGGCGGCTGCCGAGGTTTGCGTTTGAATACATTGATGGCGGCATTGGTCGCGACGTTGGATTGGCACGCAATTATTCTGACCTAGATCAAGTGCATATCACGCCCCGGATCAACGAAAGCGCCGCCGAGGTCGATGCAGGGTGTGACCTGCTCGGCACCCGCTGGAATGCCCCGTTCATGGTGGCGCCGGTTGGCATGTCTTCGATGTTTTACCCCGGCGCGGCATCCAAACTCGCCACCAAGGCCCACGCGCTCAACATCCCGTTTTGCCTGTCGCTGGTCGCGGGGGAGACGACTGAGAGCGTATCGGCCAAGGCCGGAACACCGCCATGGCAACAACTGTACTGGCCATCGGACGTTGATGTGCAAACCGATATCCTTGCCCGCATGAAAGCCATGCGCGTCGAAACCCTGATGATCACGGTTGATATCCCGGTCTGGCAGTGGCGGGAGCGGTCCGTTCGGGCCAAGACCACATCTGCACCAGGCCTTATTGCCAAACTGACCGCAGCAGCGTCCGCCCCCCGCTGGGCGATGGCAATGGCAAGAGGTGGTATGCCGACAATGCCGAATCTGTCTCCCTATGTGGTTGGCGGGAATGCCGACGTTGAACAATGGATGTTCCAGAACACGCTGCGCCCTATTGGGGTGGAGGAAGTAAAATCGCTGCGCGATCGGTGGGATGGCAAGCTGATCGTCAAGGGCGTAATGGCCCCTGAAGACGCCCGCGCGTTTGTCGAAACGGGTGTTGATGGCATCGTTGTTTCAAACCACGGCGGGCGGCAGTTGGATGCGGCACCATCCGGCGTGGCCTTGTTGCCGCCGATTGTGGCCGAGGTGAAAGGCAAAACCGCGATCTTGGCCGATGGCGGTGTGGCAGACGGCGTCGATGTGTTGCGCATGCTGCGCCTTGGCGCGGATTTCGTGATGGTGGGCCGCCTGCCCTATTACGCAATGGCCGGGTACGGGGATCGTGGCGTCGCGTCGCTGGATCTGCTCGACCTGCAAATACGCACAGTGATGAAACAGATGGGCCTGCGCCAGCTTTCGGAGCTGTCATCCCTAAGCGCCAGTTTTCAAGGCACGCCGATCTAGGTCAGGTTCATAAGCAAGAACAGCGCGGCAATCCCGACCCCGAACCCTGCAACCGCATTTCGGAAAACAACACCTGCGGTCAAGGCCGCGCAGGCGGCCGCCAACCGTGCCGGGTCCGTTTCGCCGCCTGTCGCCGCAGGCCACATGATGGCAGGTGCCACCAGTGCCGGCAAAACCGTCACCGGAACAAACCGCAGGATACGCAGCGCCCATTCAGGCGTCTCCCGCCCGCCCATGAACCCGATGAACGAAAACCGGATCAGGTAAGTTGCGATGCCGAGCACAACAATGATCAGCCAGATCGTACTCTCGTCCCATTGATCAATCATGGTCGGCCCTCCGCGTTGCGCGCCATGTCTCAACCGCGACACCAACCGAAATACCCGCCACAGCGCCAACAACCATACCAAAGGAATAGGGCAGATCAGCCGCCAGCAAGGCCACGACCACGGCGGTTAATGCCGCTGCTATATTAGCAGCCCCCCGGATCAGCGGGGCCGCGAGCGCCGTAAACATGATTGGCCCCGCAAAATCGAGCGCGAAACTTTCCGGGATCTGCGACCCGATGACTGCCCCAATATAGGAAAACAGATACCAGGATGGCAGCACGCCAAGCGACAACCCCATGTAATAGGTTGCCTTGTCGTGAAACGACCATTCCGGGCGCTTGGGATATTCCGCAATCGTCATGGCATAGACATGGTCAACCAGAAAATACGACAACACCAACCGCCACTTAAGGGGGCCGTGGCTAAGATGTGGTGCCAAAGATGCTGAATACATCGCCATCCGCAAATTCACCGCGCAGGCCGCAACTATCACCATCACCGTTGGGGCATTTTCCTGCATCAACTGGATGGCCGTTAACTGCGCAGCCCCCGCGATAACGACAACGGCCATGCCCATGATCTGCGCGATATCAAACCCGGCCTCCACCGCGACCACACCGAACAACAGCGAAAAGGGAATAACGGCAAGATTGAACGGCGCAGCCTCCATCATCCCGCGTAAGAACAGGGCTCGGCGATTCAGATCACGCGGTGGCAAGCTCAGTTCGGCCATAAAAACAAACACCCGGTACGAAAGATTTCCCCCGCTTTGAACAGAACCCGTTTAGCAGGTCAAACGCCCAGCGGTGTGCGGTTGATGGACATGCCCTTACCCCTGGGCCATGCTGCGCCGGAATTTGCACGAGAGTGACCATGACCAACCAAACACCACCCTTTTTGATCGGCCCCACGCCCGGTGATACCCGCCTCACGCGCACCGTTCAGGGGCGTGATCACTTGGGACAAGTGCAAGACATCAAGGTGGTCGAGGAACGCCCGCTCACTATTTTTCTGAACAGCCAGGAAATCGTCACAGCCATGACGATTGGTGACCACCCCGAATACCTTGCGGTTGGCTTTCTTACCAACCAGAACATGCTGCTCCCCGGAGACGAAATCACGGGGATTGATTACGATGAAGAACTGGAAACCATCGTTGTACGCACCGCCCGCGCCACGAACTACGAAGACAAGATGAAGAAAAAGACACGCACATCCGGCTGCGCGGTTGGCACGGTCTTTGGCGATGTGATGGCGGCGCTGGAGGGGGTTACCCTGCCCGCAGCGGCGGTACGCGCGAGCGCGCTTTATGCGCTCGCCCATCAGATCAACACCGCGCCCAGCCTGTATCTGGAGGCTGGGGCCATCCATGGCACGGTGCTTTGCCAAGGGGACCGCCCGCTTGTCTACATGGAGGACGTAGGCCGCCACAATGCGGTCGATAAGATCGCCGGGTGGATGCGGATGGAAGGCGCCGACGCGGGCGACAAGGTGCTTTACACCACCGGCCGGCTGACATCTGAAATGGTGATCAAGACCGCAATGATGGGCATACCCGTTCTCGCCTCCCGCTCCGGCTTTACGGCGTGGGGCGTTGAAATCGCGCGGCAAGTCGGCCTGACCCTGATCGGCCGGATGCGTGGCAAACGCTTCATGTGCCTGAGCGGCGAGGAACGCCTGATCTGGGACGCTGACCTTGATACAGTCAAAGACGAGGATAAAAAGCATCGGCGGAAGGGCGGGCGAGATTGATATGCCCCACACCGACGAACCCCGCGAAAACCTGTCAGGTTTCGCAACAGGCTCTTGGCTGCAAACCGCTGGCCTGCGGGCCACTGCGCCTTCGTCCGCCTGGATGACCCCATGACTTCTACGCTTTCAATCATCCTTTTTGTGTCGGGTATCACCCTGCTTCTTGTCGTGCTCACTTATACGCAGTTTACCATGATCAGATCCTGGAACCGGTTGGCCAACACCATGGATCACCTGCCCTTGGCGGCGAAAACAACGGCAGGTTGGCCCCTCGAAAGAACAACTGTTCCCATAACAAGGTACGGCCTTGGCGGGGTGATCAAGGCGCTTCAGCTTCGTGTCTTGTTTCATGGGCCGCCAAAGGCAGTGGCACCGCGCACGTCATGGGCGGATTTTCGACGTTTCCAGATCATCGCCATGCTCGACATTGCCTTGATCTTGGCCGGGGCTCTTTGGATCGGCCACGCACCTATAGCGTTAATATTGCTGGTTTTTCTGATATTCCTCGCCCAAAATAGCCGTTGGCCAAAGGGATCAAACCAATGACATCAATCGCACCTTTTGGCGTGGTCCTTGCAGGGGGCCTTGCCCGTCGCATGGGCGGTGGTGACAAGGCCTTGCGCACCATCGCAGGCCGCCCCCTTATGAGCCGCGTGATTGAGCGGCTGTCACCCCAAGTTGATCGCATCGCGCTGAACGCCAATGGCGACCCGGCCCGGTTTGCCACGCTGGGCCTACCCGTTATTGCAGACAGTATCACCGATTATCCCGGGCCATTGGCCGGTGTGCTCGCCGGGATGGATTGGGCCGCGGGCGCAGGTGCCACACACATCGTCACGGTTGCCGCTGATACCCCATTTTTCCCGACCGACCTTTGCAAACGCCTCACAGACAGCATCAGCGAACAGGCCCCGATCGCGCTGGCCGCCACACCTGACCCAAAGCGCGGGCTGGCGCGGCATCCCACATTTGGGCTTTGGCCTGTCGCCTTGCGGGATGATCTGCGCGCGGCGTTGCACGATGGTATCCGCAAGGTGGTCGTGTGGACGGATCGCCATGGTGCCACAATGGCGGAATTTCCATGCACCCCCTTCGATCCCTTCTTCAACGTGAACACCCCCGATGATATGGCGACCGCAGAGCAGATCGCGAAGGAGCACCAGCTTTGAACATCTATGGCGTCGTTGGGTGGAAGAATGCGGGCAAGACCACGTTGATGGAGCGTTTGGTGAGTGAAATCACCTCACGCGGTTTTAGCGTCTCGACGATCAAGCACGCACACCATGCATTCGATGTCGATACCAAGGGCAAAGACAGCTATCGCCACCGCGCGGCAGGCGCGTCTGAGGTTTTGGTTTCATCTGGCGCACGCTGGGCATTGATGGCCGAACTACGCGATGTTGCAGAGCCGCCCTTGTCTGAATTGCTCGGCAAGCTCTCACCCGTCGATCTCGTCCTGATCGAGGGCTACAAACGCGACGCCCACCCCAAGGTGGAGGCCTACCGCAGTGAAACAGGCGCGCCCTTGATCGGCGCAACAGACGACACCGTGCGTGCCATCGCCAGCAATGATACCCTTGATGTGAAGCAGCCCTTGCTGCCCTTGGATGATGCGGCCGCCATCGCTGATTTCATTCTTGCTGACCTTGGGATGACCGATGGATGATCGGCAGCTCATAAACGACTGTTTCGCTCTTCCGCCCAATGTGGACTGGACGCCTGTCGAGGACGCATTGAATGCATTGCGTACCTCTGTCGCTTCGATCAAGGGGGCCGAAACCATAGGGCTTGGGGCTGCTCATGGTCGCATCCTTGCGGCAGACGCGGTCGCGGCGGTAGCCCACCCCTCCGCAGACAATGCCGCCGTCGATGGCTATGCCTTTGCCCATGCGGATTACCTCGCCGCGCCCCTGCGCATTGCCGAAGGGCGCGCAGCGGCGGGCACGCCATTCGCACGGCCATTGTCAACGGGCGAGGCCGTTCGCATCCTGACCGGGGCGATCCTACCACCCGGCGCAGACACGGTTCTGATGGACGAGGACGCCCGGCTAGAGAACGGCATGCTGCATTGCCCACGCGGCCTGAAAATAGGCGCGAACAGGCGCAAAGCGGGCGAAAACATTGCGACCGGTGCTGTCGCTTTGCCAGCGGGTACACGCCTGACACCGCCCGCACTTGCACAAGCGGCTGCGGCTGGTTTGGCCATGGTTAGCGTCATACGCCGCTTGCGGGTTGGCGTTCTTTCAACGGGTGACGAGATTCACCCCCCCGGCACCCCACTTCCCGCCGGGGGCCTGCATGATGCGAACGGCCCCATGCTCGCCGCCATGGCATCGGCCTGGGGGTTTGAGGTGATCGACCTTGGCATTGCAGCTGATGAGCCGGAGGCCGTTCGCGCGGCGCTGGACCAGGGCGCAAGGCAGGCCGATGTTATTCTTGCCTCTGGCGGCGCATCTGCTGGTGATGAAGATCACCTTGCCCGAATGCTGGGGGCCGAAGGCACGCGGGCGATATGGCGTATCGCCATGAAACCAGGCCGCCCGCTGGCGCTTGGGCGCTGGAAAGGCATTCCTGTATTTGGCCTGCCCGGAAACCCGGTTGCGGCCTTTGTATGCACGCTGATCTTCGCACGGCCTGCGTTGCTTGCAATGTCGGGGGCGGGGTGGTCGGTGCCATTGGCGGAAAGGCGGCCCGCCGCTTTTGCCAAACGGCGGAAGGCGGGGCGGCGCGAATATCTGCGTGCGCGATTGAACGCAGATGGTCAGGTCGAAACCTTTGCCAATGAAGGGTCTGGCCTGATCCGTGGCCTTGTCTGGGCTGATGGGGTGGTGGACCTGCCCGATGGTGGGCCTGATGTGGCACCGGGTGATATGGTATCTTACCTTCCCTTTCACGGGTTTGGGCTGTGATGATCAGACCCGGATGGGCGCATACATCTGCTTTTTATGGTGCTCTTTTTCTCGCGCTTGGTGCCCATTTGCCATTCTGGCCGCTATGGCTGCGCGATTGGGGCCTGACCGAGGCTGAGGTCGGGTTGTTTACCGGATGCGCCATTGCCGCCCGCATACTGTTTGGCGTAGCCCTCCCCTGGATTGCGGACACGATGAACGCGCCCCGGCGGACCCTGGCCGCCGCAGCCGCGCTTGGTGCCGTCCTTTTCGCTTCGCATGTATGGATTGAAACGCGGCCGTTACTGTTTGTTGCAACCCTCGCCACCGCTGCTGTTACCGCTGGCACTTTGCCAATCGCGGATGCCTTGTCCTTGCGCGCGGCAGAACGGGGCGGTTTTGCCTATGCTACAGCGCGCAGCGTTGGTTCGGCCGCGTTTCTGGCGGCGAACCTGCTCTGCGGGCTGGCCGTTGCACGGTGGGGCATAGATGCCGCGTTGTGGTGGATCGCCCTGTCGTTTCTACCGCTGATCTGGCTTGGTTGGTTTCATCCCGGCGGCGCGGGAGCGCCTGTTGCACGCCCCAAACTGGCAGAGGCGATACGTCTGTTGCGCAGCCCGGCTTTTCTGTTGGCGATGATTGCCGGTGCCGCCTTACAGGGTGCCCATGCCCCGCTCTATGCCTATGGCTCTATCCATTGGCGCGCGATGGGGATTGAAGACAGTACCATTGGTGCCTTGTGGGCCTTTGGCGTCGCGGTTGAGGTTGGCGTGCTCGCCCTTTTTGGCAAACGTCTGATCGAAAAGCTGGGGGCAGCGGGCGCCTTTGCGCTTTCGGCGCTGGCCAGCCTGTTGCGCTGGTCTGTCATGGCATTCGACCCCGGCCTCGTCTGGCTGTGGCCCTTGCAGGCCCTGCATGGACTTACGTTTACCGCTGCCCATCTGGGCGCCATGGCATTTGTATACACTGCGGCCCCCGCGCACCTCGGCGCAACCGCACAAGGGCTGAACGGCGCGTTGGCCGGGGGCGCGCTCATGGCGGCGGGGGCGTTTCTTGCGGCCTTGATATATCCGCAATTTGGCGCAGGCGCATTCTGGATCGGGGTTGTCTTTTCAGCGGTCGGGCTTGTCTCCGCCATATGGCTCAAACGCCTGTGGCATGGCGGCACCGTGATCTAGCGCATATCGCCAACCAGGCCGGCACAGGTAATTTGCTGGGTATGTTGGGACTATTTCACCGCTGGACCAATCGCTGGGCCGCCACCGCGCCGGATCTGCAATCGCTTGAAGACGCAGGCCGAAAGGCAACAACCAAGCAAAAGGCGCGCCGATCTTGGCAACGCATGCAGGCCGCCGCCCGGCAAGCGGGGGATGCCCCACGCGAAGCCACCGCCGCTTATGAGCTTGGGCTTGTTCTCCGGGCATTGGGCAAAACAAGACAGGCGGAGGCGGCGCTCTCCCGCGCTGCTGCGCTTTGGGACAATCTTGGCAACGATCAACAATCAGGTGACGCGACACTGGCGTTGGCAGGTGCCTGCCTGATGGCGCGCCGCTTTGACCAGGCCGATGCGCATGCCCAACAGGCTCAGGCACGCTATGCACGGGCCGGAATGTTACAGGCCCGCCCACAGCTTGGCCGATTGCTCCATGCCATCGCCTCAGCACGCGGCATGGCGAAGACCTAGCACTCCGTCACCCCCCGCTGCGGGGGTGCGCCTTGTTATAAATGGCCATCAAACGCGCTTGATCCACAGAGGTATAAATCTGTGTCGATGTTAACGATGCATGGCCGAGCAATTCCTGAATAGCGCGCAAGTCGCCGCCTGCTTCCAGCAAGTGCGTGGCAAATGAATGGCGCAAGGCATGGGGCGTGGCAGTTGCGGGCAGGCCGAGGGCCATGCGCGCACGCTCCATCGCTTTTTGCGCCATGCGTGGATTCAATCGTTTGCCCCGTGCGCCAATAAAAAGCGGGGCATCGGGTGGCCCGTCCATCCCCAGCAAACGCAGGTATTCATCCACGGCGGCTCGTGCAGCGGGCAACACAGGCGCAAGGCGCATTTTGCCGCCCTTGCCTGTTATACGTAGCGCGTCAGGCAGGGGCGCGTCGGCACGGTTCAGGCTCAGGGCTTCGGATATCCGCAAGCCACAGCCCCACAGTAAAGTCAGAACAGCCGCATCACGAGCGGCGATCCACGGTTCATCATGGTCATTGGCGGCGTGATCAATCAACGCCGCAGCCGCATCAGGCGCGACCGGGCGCGGCAGACGCGCAGGCGATTTTGGCCCACGCGCAGAAAGAACGGCAGCCGCCTCGATCCCCTCTACCTCGCCAAGCCAGCGATAAAAGCCTTTGACCGCAGATAGCGCACGTGCGGCAGAGCGTGACGACAAACCATCCGCGTGCAGCCGCGCCATCCACGAACGCATGTCACGCGGCTTGACCCCGGCAAGCGCCGCACGCCCGACCGGGCCGCCTGTGTGGTTGGTCAAAAAGCCAAGATATCGCGAAACATCCGCGCGATAAGCCTTTACGGTATGGTCCGAAATATCGCGCGCGCCTTTTTCAGCCGCCAACCAACGCGCCAAAAGATCAGCCGCGCCCGCCGTCAAACCGGGCGCGGCATCATCTGTCATTCCGGCGTCAACCACTGCCGCAGGGCGCGCTCAACCACGCCGCCAAAGAAGGTCAGCAAATCGGCACCATACTCAGGCCCAAACCGGTTGATGTCTTCGGCACCAAACACCAGCAACCCGGTGCGCCCGTCGCCAAGCTCAAGCCGGACAAGCGCCTCGGATTTCACCCACGACGCGGCATCACCAAAAATGGCATCCGCCTCAGGTGGTGCCTCACGTAGGATCACCTTGCGCACCGGACCATCGGTCAGCGCAACATAGGCATCACATCCGCCCGGCGGGATAATGACCATAACGTCCTTGAGGTCACCATCCATGCCCGGCGCGGGGCCGGGTTCGGCCTCATCTGTTTCAATGCAAAGACGGGCGCAATCAACGGCAACCAATTCAGGCGTTTCCAACGCAAGCACGCGCAGAAAGTCCGAAAAACGCCGCTGCTCCAGCAGCATCAAAACGGCTTTGTGAATCTGCGTTGTGCCCGCCAGATTGTCATAGGCCGCCGCAATCACGGAACGGTGCGTTGTCTCCAGCTTATCCAGACGTTGTTCCAACCGGCTGACCAGGGCGCCACGCAGGTCAACAACCTTGCGCCCGCCCGGTGCCTGATTGGCCGCAATCAACGCCTGCATGATGTCGCTGTCTTCCAGCACCGTTTCCGGGTTTGCGAGGATGAGCGCGCGCAGCGCCTCCGCATCGGTCAGCGCCTTTGCGGTGCTCTCTGCCTTGTGTTGCCCGGCGTTGTTTTGGGTCGCCATCGCGATCAGCCCAGAATGTTCTGGCCGGTTTTGGCCCAGTCTTTCAGAAATGCCTCAAGGCCCTTGTCCGTCAGCACGTGATCAGCCAGTTTGCGCAGGACCGCTGGCGGCACGGTGACAACATCGGCACCGGCAATCGCGCAATCTTTCACATGGTTCGCCGTGCGGATGGACGCGGCGAGGATTTCGGTAGAGAAGTTATAGTTGTCGTAAATGGCGCGGATTTCGTGGATCAATTCCATCCCGTCCTGGCCATTATCGTCGAGACGCCCGATGAAGGGTGAGATAAACGTGGCACCTGCCTTAGCAGCAAGCAGTGCCTGATTGGCCGAGAAACAGAGCGTGACATTGACCATTTTGCCTTCGTCAGACAGCGTTTTACAGGCTTTCAGGCCATCCCATGTCAGCGGAACCTTGACGACAATGTTCTCTGCAATCTCTGCCAGTTTGCGCCCCTCTGCGATCATCGCATCAGCTTCGGTTGCGGCAACCTCTGCGCTGATCGGGCCAGGGATAAGGGCACAGATTTCTTTGGTCACTTCCAGAATATCGCGGCCTGATTTCAGGATCAGCGAAGGGTTGGTGGTCACCCCGTCAACCATGCCTGTTTCGGCAAGTTCACGGATATCGTCAATTTCTGCGGTGTCGACAAAGAATTTCATGGGCTCTGCTCCTCAGATGCATAGGGCCGCCGCTTGTAGCGCGACGTTTCTTGGCGCGCATAATAGGCCCGATTGCACGCGGGGTCTATGGGCGATGGAAGCACAGGGCAGGCACCACCGGCAGTTGCAAAATGGCCGGAGCCCTAAGGCATGAGCAATCTTCAATTTGCCGCCGGTGATCTGGTTTCGGTACTGACACCATTGCCGATTGACAAGGCCTATGATTACCGCACGCCCGTGCCTGTCCGCGCCGGTGACCTGGTAGAGGTTCCCGTCGGGCCAAACATCACAATCGGTGTGGTTTGGGCCGCTGGCGAGGGCGACAGTGACCCCGCAAAGATCAAGTCCATCCTCAGCAGGATTGATGAACCCGGCATGAATGCCGCAATGCTCAACTTTCTGCAAAAGGCCGCCGATTACACGCTGACGCCGCTTGGCTCCATGTTGCGTCTCGCCACGCGTGCGCCCGATCTGGACCGCAAGCCAAAGCCCAAGATCGCCTACCGCGGCGGTGGCCAGCCCCCCGCGCGCATGACGCCAGCGCGGGCGCGCGTATTGGATGTGGCGCAGGAACGTGACGGGGCCAGCCTGCCGCTTGGGGAGCTCGCGGCGGAGGCTGGTGTGTCCACCAGTGTTGTCAAAGGGCTGGCCGATGCCGGGTCTTTGATTGCGGTGGAGCGCCCGGGTGCCGCCCCCTTTACCAAACTGGACCCCGATGCCGCCCCTGTTACCTTGTCAGATGCACAGGATCATGCCGCCACCGCCATGCGCAGCGCGATTGCCGCCCATAAGTTCGAAACGATATTACTGAAAGGCGTTACGGGGTCAGGCAAGACCGAGGTCTATCTCGAAGCCATTGCCGAATGCCTCCGCGCGGGACGCCAGGCGCTGATCCTTTTGCCGGAAATTGCCCTGACCGCCGCATTCATCGACCGCGTCGAAACACGCTTTGGGGCAAAACCCGCCGAATGGCACACAGAAGTTAAGGGGCCAGAGCGTCGGCGCGTCTGGATCGGTGCCGGGTCGGGGGAGGCGCAACTGTTTGTTGGCGCGCGATCTTCGTTGTTCCTACCGTTTCGTGATCTGGGTCTGATCGTGGTCGATGAGGAACATGACGGCTCCTACAAGCAGGAAGATGGCGCGCTTTACAATGCGCGCGATATGGCGGTTTTGCGCGCCTCCCTGTCTCAAGCTGTAACGGTGCTTGCCTCTGCCACACCATCGCTGGAGACATGGGCGAACGCGGAGGCGGGAAAATACACCCGCATTGACTTGCCCGAACGCTTTGGCGCGGCTGAACTGCCCACAACGAAAATCATTGATCTGCGGGTTGAACAGATTCCGCGCGGGCGCTGGATTGCCGAACCCATGGCCGCTGCGATCAGGGCGCGCCTTGCTGCGGGGGAGCAATCGCTGTTGTTTGTGAACCGGCGCGGTTACGCCCCGCTGACGGTTTGCCGGGCTTGTGGATATTTCTTTGAATGCCCCGATTGTGATGCGCGCCTGGTGGAACATCGCCTGCGTCAGCGTTTGCAATGCCATCAATGTGGGCTGACGCGACCGATACCGACGATCTGTCCCAAATGTGAACGTGACGACCGCCTCGCCGTCAGCGGCCCGGGCGTGGAGCGTTTGGCCGAAGAAGCCACAACCCTGTTCCCCGCCGCTCGCATCGCTGTTCTGTCTTCTGACATAACGCCGGGCGGGGTTAGCGTAAAAGAACAGGTTGCCGCCATCGCAGCGGGTGAGGCCGATGTGATTGTCGGCACACAAATCGTTGCCAAGGGGCACAATTTTCCGCTGTTGACGCTGGTGGGAGTGGTTGACGCTGATCTTGGCCTTCAAGGGGGGGATTTGCGCGCGGCTGAACGCTCATTCCAACTGATCCGACAAGTGGCGGGCCGTGCTGGCCGTGCTGACAAGGCAGGTGTGGCCATGATCCAGACCGCCGCGCCCGACCATCCGGTGATGCGCGCCTTGCTGTCGGGGGATGAGGAAACATTCTGGCGATCCCTCGCAGAAGAACGACAACGCGCCGGGGCGCCGCCCTATGGGCGCATGGCAGGCATCATCGTTTCAGGGCGCAACGACGAGGCTGTCTGGGCTGCGGCAAAGGCGCTTGGCGCAGAAACCAGCCAGCTTCGCCGCATCGGGGCGGAGGTATTCGGCCCCGCGCCCGCCCCCATCTCCCGCGTTCGGGGGCGTGCACGCGCGCGCCTGCTGGTCAAAGCCCCAAAGGGTGTGCCCTTGCAAGCGGCCCTACGTCGGTGGCGCGAAGATGTAAAAGTGCCCTCATCCGTGCGTGTTGCCATCGACATTGACCCCCAGAGCTTTCTCTGACGATCAGCTGGGCTTCATACCGCCCAGGCCTTTGCGGCGGCGGCGCACCTGGCCAAACCCCCGGCGTGCGGATCGCATGGCGCGGCCAATGTCATGCTGCACCGCGACCATGGCAGGCGTCACCAGCAATACCAGCATCATGCCAAACGCCAACCCAAACGCGAGCGTGATCACCGTGGGTTTAAGAAATTGCGCCTGACGGCTGGTTTCATACAGCAGCGGCGTCAACCCCGCGACAGTGGTCAGCGTGGTGAGCAACACCGGGCGCAAACGGTCAACAACGCCATCAATCAACGCAGGCAACAATCCACGGCGTTCAGCATATTCATCGATCGTCGTCACCAGCACGATGCTGTCATTTACAATGATCCCCGCCATGCCAATCAGGCCAACGATAGAAAACATCGAAAGCGGTATGCCGAACCAGTAATGCCCCCAAATCGCGCCGACCGCACCAAAGGGGATAACAAGGATTACAACCAGTGGGCGCAGCCACGATGCAAACACCCACGCCAACGACAGGTATATCCCCAAAACGCAAAGCATGAAGCCAATCATGGCGTCGTTCAGAAAATCGCGTTCCTGCTCTGCAAGCCCCGAAATCTCGGCCTGCACATCAAAACGGCCAAGGATATCGGGGATGATGACATCAGCCAGCGCCGTGCTGACATTATCGGCAGCGACCGGGTCATCTTCAGCGACGTCCCCCGAAACGCGAACCACCGGAAAGCCATCTTCACGGCGAACGGCCGCAAAGCCGAAACGGCCACTGACCTCCACAACTTCGGACAGGGCGACAAAGCCGCCCTCCGGTGTACGTATCCGCGCCCGAGCGACGTAATCGGCGGTCAAATCAGCCTCCGGCAGGGACACTTCGACCGTGGCGGCGCGTGAATTGACCAGAAACTCCGCCGCTTCGATACCTGAGAGGCGGTCGCGCAATTCCCGCCCGATACCGTCAGGCGAAAGGCCGAGTGCCTCCCCCCGTGGGGTAAGCGTCAGCACAAGCTCAGCCTTGTCATAGGCAAGCGTATCTTCCAGTGCCGAAACCACCGGAAAGGCCGAAAGCGCGAGTTTCATTGCCTCCGCCGCATCCTTCAGTTCCTGCGGATCAGTGCCAATCAACTTGACGTCAATCGCATCTCCGCCGGGGCCGGATCGCCCGCCAAACATGGCCAGCGTTTCCAACTTGGGCAGGCGCCGCACCTCTGCCTGCCATGCCCGGATAACATCGCTTTGCGTATAGGTGCGCAAATCGGGGTCGATAAGTGTCACTGACAGTGCACCAAGCAAGTCAGGGTCTTTGGCATCAGCACCAGACAGCCCCCGCCATCCAGCAGAGCCACCAATTTGCGCAATCGCATATTCGACAGGGGCAACACCGTGCTTTTCCTTCAGTTGCTCGTTCACGCGATCCAAAGCATCCTGCATCTCGGAAAGCTGCGCGCGGGTATCGGCACGGGTGCTGCCCGGTAACATTGCGATGTTGGCATCCACCGTTCCCCGCTCAGGCGCATTGAAGAAACGCCACCGCACATCGCCCGTAAAGAACATCGAAACCGAATAGAGCAGCGCAAACACCGCAACGCCAAGGGTCAGATACCGGGCGCGAATAACCGCCACAGCAAAAGGGCGAAAGGCACGTTCACGCACCCAGCGGAAACCACGGTCAAACACCCGGCTTGGCCAGTCATACCACCGCCGTTTGTTTCGCGCGGCCAGCGCATGTTTCATATGCGCGGGCAGGATCAAAAAGCACTCAACCAAAGATGCCGCCAGCACCGCACACACCGTCAGGGGAATATCAATGATCAACGAGCCGAACCGCCCGCCGATGATCACCAAGGCCGAAAAGGCAATGATCGTCGTCAGCGACGCCGCAAAGACCGGTGCAGCCATCCGGCGCGCGGCCTGTTCCGCGGCCTGCGCGGGGGAAAGGCCCTTGCGCTCCAGAAAATCGGCATGTTCCCCCACTACAATGGCATCATCCACGACAATGCCAAGGCACAGGATCAACGCAAACAGCGACACCATGTTGAGCGTGATACCGCTAAGCCACATGATCCCAAGCGTTGCCGCCATCGCCGCCGGAATGCCCATCGCCACCCAGAACGCGGTGCGGGCCGACAGAAACAGGAACAAAAACAGCAAGACCAGTCCAAGGCCAAATGCGCCATTTTCCAACAGGATGTTCAAGCGGTCCGAGATGGCTTGCGCCCGGGTGCGCGTCAGCTGTACCTCCACGCCCGCCGGAAGGGTTTCGGCAAATTCATCCGCCATTCTTTGAACGGCCGCTTGCAGCTTGATGCTATCGCCGCTGGCGGAGCGATCAACCGAAATGGTGACAGCCGGGTTATCACCCCAATAATAGGCAATGCCCTTTGCGGCCCCTTCAATGGAAATCTCTGCCAGATCACGCACGTAAAGCCGCTCGCCATCGCTCGAGGTGCGCAGCGTAATGTCGCCAATGTCTTCGGCAGACCTCCGTTCGGCACCGGTGCGAATACGCGTCGCGCCAGCACCAACATCACCGGCCGGGCTGGCATCCACCGCGCCTGAAATAGCAGCGGCCACCTCCGCCAACGTAATGTCATAGCGAACCATTGACGCTTCGGGGACAGCAACACGGATAATCGGGTCTTCGACACCGCGCAGAGTGGTGCGGGTAATGCCGGCGGCAAACAGCTTGGCCTGAAACTCTGTCGCATAGCGCGTCAACTGCGCCGGATCAGCAGGCCCGTGGATAACGACGTCGGTGATCTTGTCTCGAAAGGCACCACGGCGGACGACAGGCTCCTCCGCGCTTTCCGGCAATGTACGAATGGCATCAACCGCTGCTTTGACCTCATCAGTCGCGCGGCCCATATCCCAGCCATCTTCGAATGAGATGGTCATGCGCGCAGACCCCTCTCGGGCCAGCGAAATGGTGTCTTCAACCCCCTCCACCGCGAGCAGTCGCGGTTCAATCACCGATACTATGGCGCTGTCCACGTCCTCCGGGCCAGCACCGGGCCAAGCCACATTGACGCTGACGGATTCACGAACGCTATCGGGGAAAAACTGGCTGCGCAGTTGCGTCGCGGCATAAAGGCCCCCAACCAGCATAAGCAAAAGGATAAGATTGGCGGCCGTACGGTGCCGCACAAAATACCCGAATACGCTGGTGGGTTTGCCCGCCTCTGCCATCAGCCCTTCACACGCTCAGTTGGGGCGGTAACAGCGGGGGTGCCGATGATGCGAACCTTTACCCCGCGTCCGAGTTGCGGCGCCCGCTCCTTCACATAGCGGGCGTTCTTGGGAGCGTTGCGCACGATAACGTCATCACCCGTTCTGCGCAGGATGGTAACTGAAACCTCGGTTAGACGATCATCGTCATCAATCAACAACAACCCGCCCGCCTCTGTCACCGCTGAGGACGGCAGGCGCGCGACATCATCCAGCGGTGGTTCAACAATCCGCACGGTCACAAAATCACCGGGCCGCAACAGGGTTCCGGCCTCAAGCTCAAGTTTCGCAAATACTAGCCGCCCGGCCTGCCCTTCGCCAATCACAGCATCAGCGCGGTCAAGAAAGCCCGGCACGACCAACGGGCGATCATCAAGATCAAGCGTCACCGTCAAACCCGTCGAAGTGAGCACGCCCTTGTCATCGAGCAAACGGGCAAATTGCGCATTGGTCACGCGAAAAGCCGCTTCCAGTGCTGTCGGATCAATCAAAACGCCCATCTTTTCATTAGCAGACGCAAGCCCGCCAAGCACCGCATCTACGTCTGACAGCAAGCCAGAGAACGGCGCCTTATGGGTGGTTTTGCCAAGCTCCCGTTCAGCCTCCGCAAGAGCGATTTCAGCCCTGCTTCGACCCAAAGCCGCCCGCCCAACGCGGGAGCGCGCGGTCAGCAAGGCCTGCGCCCGCCCGGCGGCGGCCTGTTCGGCGGCGGCGTAAGACAGTTCTGCATCTTCCACGGTCGCTGCCGTTGCCACGCCCCTGCGCAACAGATCGCGTTGCCGCTTCATTGCGCTTTCACGGATTTCCTGTTGTGTTTCCGAGGCGGCCATTTCGCGTTCCGCGACGCCAACCGCTTGTTCAGCTTCAGCCAGATCCGCTTGTGCCTCTGCCAGTGCCGCTTCGGCGTCCGCGACAGCACTCGCATAGTTTTCAGGATCGATCTGGAACAATGTGGCGCCGCTTTCAACCGCGGTGCCATCGCGAAATGTATCGGCAAGCTCCACCACCTTGCCCGCATTCGCTGCACGCAACTCCAATGTGCGCCACGACCTTATTTCGCCATAGGCGACGATTTCAGGGCGTATGGTCTCGGGCGTGATCACGCCCGCTGCTACGGCAAATATCCGCTCTGACGGCCCCCGCTGCGCAGCGTATCCGCCATCTGCTCCCGCTTGCTTGTTTTGAACGAACACGACCGCGCCGTATCCTGCTGCACCGACGCCGAGCAGAAACAAACAAACGCCCAGCAATGATCGCCAGATGAACCTCATAGGTACGAAACCCTCCGGTGGGTGCATGCCTCAACACACCGCTGATAGCGCATATATAGTACGAAATCATGTCACGCTTAGCATTGAACGCAAGCGGCACGGCGATCCGTCGCTGGCGTCAGGCCGTCGTGAACAGGTTACGCCACGCCCGTTTCAGGAAATCTTCGGTCAATTGCGGTTCAATCCCTTCATACGCGCAAATCGATGTGACCTGATCAAGCAGGAATTCCGCCTGAAACGCCGCAAAGGGCGCGTTTTCCACCGCATAAAGATCGGTCAGCAAAAAGGTAAGAATATCCTCGGTCAGCGCGATCTTGCGGCGCTTGCAGGCCTCGTAAAATATGCGAATGAACATATCCTGTGTTGGTCGCCCAATTTCGATCTTATGGCGAATTCGGCGCAGCGCGGCATCATCCACCAGCTGTTTGGGCGGGATATTTGTCGAGAATATCACCAGCGTATCGAAGGGGGCCTCAAATTTCCGGCCCGTCTGAAGCATCAAAAAGTCCGTGCCCTGCTCCAACGGAATAATCCAGCGGTTGATCAACGCCTGCGGTTGTTCCCGCTGTCGCCCAAAGTCGTCGATCACGAACACGCCACCCGCCGCCTTCATTTGAAGGGGCGCCTCATAGATGCGACTGACAGGATTATATGACAGGTCGAGCATATTGATCGTCAGTTCCCCCCCCGTCACAACAACGGGGCGTTTACAGACCTGAAACCGCTTGTCATGCCCCCCCGCTGCGCGCAGACCACCCCCGCCTGCTTCTTCGTCTACCGCGCGATGGACCGTGCCATCGAAAACCGTAATCACCTGCCGATCAATCTCGATCGCATGGGGCACGTAAATGACATCCTGAAAAGCGGCGCAAATGGCATTGGCGATGGATGATTTACCATTCCCCGGCGGCCCATAAAACAACATGGAAGACGCAGAGTTTGCAGCCGGGCCAACCGCATCGGAGATCGTGTCAGATATGATCAGGCCCTTCAAAACATGCTCAAGCGCCTGCCTGCCGATCGTCTCGTTGCGGATGGATTGGCGCGCGACCTGATCAGCGAATTGTTCCAGCGGCACAGGCGCCGGCCCGGTATATTCAGACTGACGAAGTGCATCATTGCCCCAGGCACGGCCCGCGTCAGTCAATTCATAGCGCAGTTCGGCGGACATGGAGGCACCGAGCGCCCCTAGCGTCTGCAAAAGTTTCGCTTCCCGGCCAACACTGATGATTTCTTCGACGATCGGCACAGGCAGGCACAGGGCGGTGGCCATCGCCATCGGCTTATCATAGCCGAACCGCAGCATGTTCTTGATCAACAGCGTCAACAAAAACCGATCACCCAACCCGGTATCGGCGAGTTTCATCAATGGCGGCGGCGGCGTGCTTTTCATTCTTTCCGCCTCAGGTTAGCGCAAAAACAGGACCGTAAGGCCCATATAGGTGATCAGCGTCGCAGACAGCGCAATGCCGTAGGGGAATGAGCGTGGCGCATGCCACACAGCCCAACCGCCGTTTGCCAAGCGCGTGCGGCGCAGGATCGCCAATATGATAATGCCCAGCAATCCAAAAACCGCCAGCATCACCAGGGCCACACCCCGATCCGCCGGGGCAATCATCAAGGCAAATGCCGTGGCCGCCTTCACATCGCCGCCCCCCATGCCCCCGGCAAAAAACATCGCCAAGCCCGCAACAAACACAACGCCAGCCGTAATCAGGCGCGCAAACACCTCATCCATTGGTAAGGCCAGCGCGATAAACGCCAGAAACACCACCCCTGCCCCCACCGACAGCCAAAGTGGTATGGTCATGGTCTTCAGGTCCCACCACATCACAGCTAGACCGATTACCGTTGATATAAGAAATGCGTAAATTGTCACCTGACCGTACACCCTGCGTCCCCGCGCCTGTTCTTCTGATAGTTCATCGCCCGCCATGGCTCGCTGTGGCCCAATCTGGCCTCGCTGTGCAAACGCCGGGTGGTTTAGTTCACGACGTTTGCTTCCAGCGCCGCCAGTTTTTCCGCAGCGGCGGAGTAATGACGCGGATGCGCCTCCATCGCCATGGTCAAAAGGCCCTTTGCCTGTTCCCGATCGCCACGCCGCAAGGCGATAACCGCGATATTATGCAACAGCGTCGCGCGCTCCACTTCATCAACGGTTACGATGGGCAAGCGATAATCACCCTGCAAAGCACGGCTGACTGCCAGATTGTTTTTGGCGTTAAACAGGCTTGGGTTAAAGGCAATGGCCTCTTCGAAGGTGCGCTGCGCCTGCTTGTAGTCACCACGGGACATTTGGCTGACACCCCAGTTATTCAGAACATTCGCAGGGTTCGTGCTCAGCTGTCGGGCCTGTTCATAAGCGCGGTCTGATTGGTCCCACTGGTTCCGCTGGTCAGCCAGCATTGCCACTATGAGATACCGCCGCGCCGTTTCCCGCCAGGGCGAGACAAGGATCATCTGTTCCTCAGCCTCATCCCAGCGTTCGAGCCGGGCAAGGGAATGGGCGTATTCGATCCGCAAGATATCATCAGCGGCGGGCGTCTCCGCCAGTTCAGCGAATACGCGCGTTGCCTCCGCATGTCGCCGCGCGCGGGCAAGCGACAAAGCATAACCGCGCTTGAGATCGAGGCGATCCGGGTCCTGCTGCAACGCATTCTGGAAATAGGAAACCCCATCTTCAGGGTTGGAAACCGTCAACATCAATTCGTTCAGATTGGTTGCGTCTATGACGTTGCTCGGCCCGATTTCCACAGCGTCCGACGTGTCATCAAGTTGGCCCGCACAGGCCACCATCACCAGCAACGGCGCAAAGCAAAGCCAACGCGTGTTGGCCAATGACAGGCATGAAGAGATAGGTTTCATAAAGTGTCCTTCTCAGCGCGTTCCAGCCGATAGAGGCCGTGGCCGTATTGTATCACATCAAACGCGTCAGCGTCTTTTACCGTTGGCGCAGGCACTTGTGACAGCGCAAATTCCGCAAACGCGAGGTTGGTTGCAATCGCACGATCAGCCCCGCCCGTTATCGCAAAAGCCCGGCGCAGTTCCTGCTCTGCGGCAGCATAATCGCCATCCTCATACAGAAGAATGCCGAGATTGTTACGAGCAAGCGCCAAATTAGGGTCGCGCTTGATCGCGGCGTGAAGCAACTCCTTGGCTTGCTTACGCTGCCCCAACGCGTGATACGCACTGGCCGCACCGGTCAATGCCTCTGCGGTTACACGCTCGGCCAATGCCCGGTTAAACGCGCCCAGGGCTTGGGTCGGCTCCCCCGCCCGCATCAAACGAATACCAACGGCCATCGGGTCGTTGTCGTTTTTACCAGCGGCGGTGCCAATCGGCTGGCAAGCCATCAGCAGAAACGCCAACACCCCAGCGCCCCCCCAAACCCGTCGGTGCGAGGTCAGACCATGCGTCATCGATTGTTAAAGTTAGACAACGCCCGCACCACCTGAATTAGCGACGGGCCGATAAGGATCAGCAACAAGGGGGGAACGGTAAAAAACATTGTGCCAAGCGTCAGTTTGGTTGGCAGGGTGTTTGCCTTTTCCTCTGCCCGCATCAAACGCTTGTCGCGCATTTCTGAGGCATACACCCTCAGCGCCTGACTGACAGACGTACCGAACGCCGCAGATTGCACCAGCACCGTCACAAATGAGGAAATATCCTGTACGCCGGAACGGTCAGCGAAATCGCGCAAGACTGTCGGGCGGTCGCGGCCCGCACGCATTTCGTTGGCCACAACAATCAGTTCTTCTGACAGAACCTCATGCGCTTCCGCAATCTCACCCGATACCCGCGAAATGGCCTGATCGAGCGATTGACCCGCTTCGACGCAAACCAACATCAGATCAAGCGCGTCGGGAAACCCGTCAGCCATCTCAAGCTGGCGTTGCTGCTTACGACGCGTTACCCACCATGACGGGCCCAGATAGCCGAATATCCCACCGATACCGCAAAAAATCAGGATCATGCCCGGATCAGGATCTTTCTGAGCCAATCCAAAAATGACCAGGCCGAACAGAACCAACCCCGTGGCAAGCCCGGCGCGCGCAAGATAGAAAACCCGAACCGCTCCCCGGTCGCGATAACCGGCATGGATCAGCTTGGCGCGTACCGCACTCAATTCGCCTTCATCGGAAGGTTCCAGATAGGGGGCGAGTGCTTCGAAGTTACCTTTCTCCTGATCGAGCCGAAGTGGCCCGCTGGAGGTAGAAGCCGGTTTCGTAGTTTCCGAACGCTCCAACCGCTCCAGCCGTTCAACCGGGTCGGCATCCTTACGCAGGATAATCGGCACCGCGAGCAGCACGAGAAACGCTCCAAGACCTGCAATAAGATAGAACGGGCCCAAAGGCCCGAAACTATCTGTTGCGAATGTCCAGAACTGATCGAAATACTGTTCCATGCATCAGACCTTAATATTCACCATCATCCGCATGAAGATGATGTTGACGACCAAAAGGCCAAAAACCGCGATTGTACCGGGTACAAACAACGGGTGGTCCGCGACGCGATCATAATAATCGGGTCGAATGATCTGCACCAACAAAAGCGCAATGATCGGGAAAATAGACAAGAACCAGCCGGACCACTTCGCCTCCGCCGTGATCGCGATAACCTTGCGGAACAATTTGAACCGGGCGCGAATAACCTGGCTAAGCCCATCAAGAATTTCCGCGAGATTACCGCCCGATTGGGCCTGAATCCCCACCGCAACAGCCAAAAATCGCAAATCACCGACATCGACCCGGCTTGCAAGCCGTTCCAGCGATTCCACGATCGGCATACCGTAGGCGGCCTCGTCTGCGATAATGCCGAACTCAGTTCCCAACGGGTCCTGCATCTCTTGCGCTACGATATTCACAGCCGACGAAAACGGGTGGCCCACCCGAAGACTACGCACGATCAGGTCAACCGCATCGGGTAGTTGTTCTTCAAACATACCCAGGCGCCGCTTTGCCTTGTTGCGGGTCCAGATGAACACCACCGCATAGCCAAGCACCAGCGAAACGACGATACGCACAGGAAGCGGTGAGGCTGTCCCAATCGACATGACAACAAACGCCCCGGCCGCCAATATCCCCATCCACATGACAAGCTGTTTTGGTGAGGCAACGATATTGGCCTGCGCCGCTTTCTGGAACACAACCGAAAAGAACGGCAAGGAACGCGCGCCTTCGTGGCGTTCACGCTCTTTGCGGAGCTGCTGCAACACCTCTTCGCGGTCGCCGCCCTGTTCCAGCATTTGCAGACGACGATTTACCTTGCTGTCTTTCGCATGGGTTTTCCCAAAGAATAGCAGATAAATACCCTCGACGATCATAAGAACGCCGATGAAAATCATCGCATAGAGAATGGGACCTAACATCTGCGCTTACCTCTTCTGGCGGACAGGGTCGAATATATCGCGCGGCAAATCCACCCCCCATTGCTTGAAGCGGTCAGCAAAATGCGAGCGGATGCCGGTGGCAACATATTCGCCAATCACGGTACCATCTTCACCAACGGATGTGCGCTCAAACTTGAACACCTCCTGCATGGCCACAACATCGCCTTCCATCCCGGTGATTTCCATAATCGAAACCATGCGTCGTGAGCCATCAGACAAGCGAGACACCTGCACAATGGCATCAATAGCCGAAGCGATTTGCCCGCGGATTGCCTTGATCGGCAATTCAACCCCTGCCATCGCAACCATGTTTTCGATACGTCCGACAGAATCGCGCGGGGCGTTTGCGTGGATCGTGGTCATCGACCCTTCGTGGCCCGTGTTCATAGCCTGAAGCATGTCCAGAACTTCCGCGCTACGAACCTCCCCCACGATGATGCGGTCAGGACGCATACGCAGGGCGTTCTTCAGCAAGTCGCGCTGCGAAATCTCACCCTTCCCCTCGATGTTGGGCGGGCGGCTTTCCATACGTCCAACATGAATCTGCTGAAGCTGAAGCTCCGCCGTGTCTTCGATGGTGACGATACGTTCGTTGTTGGAAATAAAGCTTGAAAGCGCGTTCAGCGTTGTCGTTTTACCTGAACCGGTACCGCCCGACACCAGCACGTTTAGCCGGGTCGAAACGATCGCGTGCAGATACAGCGCCATTTCCTCGGAAAACGCCCCGAATTCGATCAGCTTGTCGATGCCGATAGGTTTTTTCGAGAATTTACGAATGGAGAGCAAAGCCCCATCAACCGCACAGGGTGGGACCAGTGCGTTCACGCGACTACCGTCTTTCAGACGCGCATCCACCCAAGGTTGGCTTTCATCAACCCGTCGACCAACCGCCGACACGATCTTGTCGATCACGCGCATCAGGTGGCGTTCGTCTTTGAACTGCACATCGGTCAGTACAAGTTTACCCTTTCGCTCCACAAAGCACTGCTTGTGGGTGTTCACCAGAATATCTGTCACCGTTGGATCGCGCAGAAGTGGTTCCAGCGGCCCCAGGCCAACAACTTCATCGACCAATGCCGCGACGAGCTGCTCAAACTCCTGCGCGTTGACGACGATGCCCAATTCACCAAGCACTTCGCGGCTGAGCGCGGCAATTTCCTGACGCAACTCACCTTCGGATGCGGTCTCGATCGCCGCAAGGTTCAGGCTTTCCAGAATGCGCTGATGCACTTTGATCCGAAGATCAAGCAGGCGACGGCGCCGTGCCTCGCTACCATCATCACTGGCCGCTGGTGCAGAAACGGCCGCCGGTGTCTTGCGCGCGGGCGCAGGCGCAGGGGCGGGCGTGGCGCGGGGTTCATCTGGTGCCGGTGGTGCCAGATCTGTCGCCGCAGGTTTTTGCGTCTGATAGCGTTTGAACATCCCTTAGACGGCCCGTGCTTTGGCCATCGCTTCAGCCGCAGAGACGACACTTTGCGCAACTTTTCTCACTTCCTTGCGCAGCGCATTACCCTTAGCAGCCTGGGCAAGCGGCGAGCCCTGGTCACAAGCCGCAGCAACCTGTTTGCCACCATCGGGCAATTTATGCGCAAAGGTTGCGCCCAGGCTCTTTTCCAGCTTCGTTGCACGGGATTTACCTGAAAGATCGCTGAATGACGGTGCCCGGTTAAGGCAGATCGCAACCTTTTCCAGCGGCAATTCCTCTGCCTTTACCGCGCGGATAAAGCGGAGCATGTTTTGCGCGGAACGCATGTCGCTTTCCATCAACGCAAAGAACATCTCTGATTCCTGCAACAAGAGGTCAGACCAATGTGCAAGCGTCTGAGGCATGTCGATAAAGATGTAATCAAAATTTGCCCGCGCCAGCGCCAGCATCGACATCACATCATCAGGTGTAATGATATCCAGCGGCAGTGCATCCATAGGTGCGGTCAGCACGCCGAGCCGGCCGCCATAGGTCGTCAATGCCTGGCTGAAGCCCTCTTCGTCCATGGTCGAAGTGTCAGACAGCAATTCGTAAATGGCCTCACGCCGCGCAAGGTCCAGATAGGTCGCAACCGACCCATACTGAAAGTTGAAATCGAGAACCGCGACCTTCTGGTCAGATTTGACGGTCAACAGTGCCGTCTCCCACGCCAGGTTCACCGCAAAGGTAGACGCGCCAACGCCGCCAGCAGCGCCATACACCGGATACAGCAACCCCTTGCGCGCACGCCCACCGCCGGACCGCACAACCGGGCTATCGTTCATCCCCCGGATGCAATCTGCCAAGGCAGACCCCGGCAACGGCAACGGCGCGAAATCATCAGCGCCAGCGCGCATCAGCGCATGCATCGAAACCGGGCTGAGTGCTTCGGCAAGCAACACAACTTTCAAGCCCGCCTCACGCGCGGTATTGATAAGTTCAGCAGCGGCCTGAACATCCGCTTCGGTATCCTGCTGAACCCCAATGACAAAGTAATCACCGACGGCCGCCGCAGCCGCCTGAATGGTTTGCGCGGCGGCATTAAACGGGGCAACAATCCATGCCCCGGCGCCAAATGCGTCATCAAACGCGCCGGACATGGCCTTGGCCGCGTCGGCTGACCGAAAGGCGATAACCGCTGATACTTCAGCCAGGTTTTGTTTCTTTTTCAACAACGCCATCTTTTCATCACCTCAGTTATCGGAAGACAGGTCTTCCGCAATCGCTGTCGCCGCCACAGACGGCAAGCCGACCTCTTTCGCATCATCCGACCCCACGCCAATGTTGAAGAAGAATTGCAGGAAAAACGGTCTTTCCCTGATTCGCACTTCAACAATTGGCGTAAATGGCCCGTTCGCAAACCCCAACGCTGCATATGAGTAGGTTATAGAAAGGTCTTCGGGATCCAAAAGGTAGGCTAGGTTTGCAACCTCCTGCGCAATCGCAGCCCACGCCGTAGCATCGCACAGTTCTGAGCCAATGTCTTCGCCTGTACACGTAAAAGGGCCGCCCATGTCAACGCATGCCCCCGATGCACAGGCGTCACCGAAAGCAAAGGTGCCATTGTCGTTAAGCGTATTTGTCGCTGGCAGCGCGGTGTAAACCGGGTCCCGCACAGCCGCGATCCGGGCACCAAGCTCCACCGCTTTTTGTGCGGTCAGCGAGAAATGATAGGCCAATGCAATCTGAAACGACGTGAACACCAGCGCCAGCAACGGCAACAACAGCACCACATATTCAAGCGATGCAGCAGATCCGCGATTATCAGTTAGAAACGCGCGCAAGCGCATCAGGGGCAATTTGTATTTCATCGGCCAAAATACCGCGCTGTATCAGATGAGACGAGCACGAACCCCTGAACATCAGAGATCGCAACCGCCCCCCCTTCCTGTTCGATCGTTGGCTCTGCCGCAGCAAGCGCCAGCACCGATAGCGCAGGCGTTTCCACACCAACCGCAGCCGTCAACGAAATCGTTCGGTAGTCCTGCGACGAGGTTTGCCCCGTCAGATCGCTGATAACGGGTGTGCCGATATTGATATGGTTGGAATTGACGCGCGAGGTGATCAGACCCTCTGCGACCGTGATGATCGCCGGACTGAACCCTGTGCCTGATTCATTCAAAGGCGCGCGCGCAAGGTAGCGCGTTGCGTCTGAAACAGCATTATCCAACACCGTACGCATCTGAAGAACCCGGCCGTATTCGGTGGTAAACACCAATACCGCGAGCAAAATAGGAATCGACACAACGAAATCAACGGAAACGCTGGCGCGTTGGTCCCTCCAAAACGTTAGAAAGCCTCTCCAAACAGACACGTTCGCGAACAAGCGCATCGCCTCTCCCAACCAGACCAACTCACACCCCGGTTGCATTATAACCTGAGTTACACGTTACCCCAAGCACGCTATGGGTGTACGGAGACGCTTTGTGCACAAAACTCCACAGCCTATGCGAATTAAGAGCCACCATCACTTACGACGTTGGCACGAGCAGGCTCTTCGACAGCGTCAGTAGCGTACCGCTGGTACATCAAACGCGCACGCGCGCCGTCACCGGGATCACCGATGAACCCATGCGTGAATCCCGCAACCGAGGTTATGGCCCGGCGATTCTTTGCTTCTGGTCCGGCAGCATTCACCGCAGGCTCACTTTCGCCCCGGCTTTCCACCGCCTCGACGCGCCCTTGCTGAACACCCCGCGCAAGCAGGTATTGCGTCACGGCCTGTGCGCGCCGCATACCAAGCTTGTCGTTGAAACGCTCACCACCAACAAGGTCGGTGTGGCCGGTAACTGACATGCGAATATCAGGGTTCTCACGCAGCCATTTTGCCTGACCATCCAACGCCTTACGGGTGGCCTTCGACAGGTCAGCGCGGCCAAAAGCAAACATAACTGTGTCTTGGGTCGCCTGCGAAAAGCGCACATTCGCATCAACGAGATACTGCCCCCGCTGATAGGCGATCTGCTGGGCAAGTTCATTGGCCTGCGTTGCATCACCGAAAGAAGATGACGTTGCCACTCCCACCCCTGCCTCTGAACAAGCGCCAAGAACGACAACGGTGGATAACAGTAAGAATGCGCGCATCACCATCACTCCAGAATATAACCAAATGAGCCATCAAGGCCTTGCCCGGCAACATCTGATGCTGCGCTATCGCCTTCGATTTTCCCACGCAGGAACAGGTCCGCTTCATTGGGAATGCGCACACGGTCTGTCGGCAGCGCCAGGTTGTCGCCTTGGGTCGGGGTCACCAGTTGGGCCGTGATAATGATCACAAGCTCCGACTGGCTCCGTTGAAACTCCGAACTGCGGAACAGCGTTCCGAGAATCGGGATATCCCCAAGGAAAGGCAGCTGTGAGACATTGTCCGCGAAGTCTTCCTGCAACAAACCAGCAATTGCCATGCTCTCACCATCGCGCAACTCAACCGTCGTACGAGCGCGCCGCGTGGTGAAGCCCGACAACACGATACCATTGATGTTGGCCCCGGCCGCCGCGTCGAGCGAACTGACCTCAGTGTCCAGAACAAGCTGCAGCCTGTCTTCATCAATGACCGTGGGCGTAAAGTTGAGCGAGATACCAAAGGGTCGGAAACTCACAGTGACAACACCATCGTTGGAGGCAACCGGTACAGGCACCTCACCACCGGCCAAAAACTCCGCAGGCTCACCCGACAGGGTAATCAGGTTCGGTTCAGCCAGGGTGCGTACCGCGCCCTTGGTTTCCAGGGCGTTCAGCACCACGTCGATCAGCGTGCCACCGATATTCGTGACCAGACCCGCGATCGCAAAGGCCTCTCCCGAAGCAGTGAATGCGCCACCGGGAGCATTATTGTTGTCAAGGAACTGATTTGTTTCGATGGCAAACGCGGGGTTCTGGGTGTTGCCCGTGATCGCGCCGATATTGAAACCGAGCGCCTTGGAGGTTGCGCGCTGCATCTCTGCGAAGCGGATTTTCAACTGAACCTGCTGCGTGCCGCCCACGCTCATCAAATTGGAAACATTGTCCCCGGCATAGCGAGCGGCGATCCGCATGGCAGTGTCGATTTTCTGTGCGCCCGAAACCACACCGGAAAGAATGATCCCGCCATTGGCTTCACGAACCTCAATCGATTCTTTCGGCAGCACCTCACGAAGACGCTGCTTGAACTCACTCAGGTCTGGGGTGACGCGGATGGTAACATTGGTGATCAGCCGCCCACCCTCGGCAAGCAAGGTCAGAGTGGTGGCCCCCGTCGACTTGCCAAGAACGTAGATCGACTGATCGGAAAAGGCGGCCACGTCGGCGATGCCGGGGTTGGCGACCGAAACCTCCGCGAATCGTTCCGCGCTTTCCAGCACGATCGCCCGGTTCACAAACACCACGATATCGCGAGATGCGATTCCCTTTGCAACCCTGAGCGTACCTGCCCCCGATTGTGCAAAAACCATTGTCGGCGCGAGACTTAGCGCAAACAGAACGGCCACCAAGGCCCTGATGTATTTCGTCAACTGCATGGTGTCGCCCCATGTCAAACCACTCAGCCATTAAAGGCTTCTCGCGATCACCTTACGAAATACAAGAAAAACATCAAGAATATTCGTGCGTTAGACGGTTTTATTAAACCATGTCCTTAATTACAGATCAGCTCCGTCCCCTTTCGGACACACAGCTTCTTTTTTTCCACGACCGGCTCAGGTGCTGCTTCAGGTTCGGGGGCCTCTTCCTTGATGATGTCGTCAATTTTGACAGGCGCGATTTCCTCATTCGTGCCGACCTCATCAATCTGCCGCAAGCTGAGCGAAATACGCCCAATCTGTTGTGCCAACGCGAGGCGCTGCGCATCATCTGGTGTGACCTCAACGGTCGCGGTACGCGCTACACGCGCGAGGTTACTATCCTGGTCAGAGAACTGGTCGACCGCGATAACCTTGATGTTCTGCAAAATCACATTGGTCGACAGGCCTGCGGTGCCTTTACGGGTAAGAAAGACATCTACGCGATCATTCGGCAGCAGAAACCCTGCCACGCCTGACACACTGTCGATCCGAATCGTCGCGGCACGCATTCCCGGCGTGAGCTGCGCTGAAATCGTCGCGCGTTCGCCAAAGCCTGTAACCTTTGATTTGAGAACCGGTTCATTTGGCTCCATCGCCCGCAAGACGATGCGTTGATCCTCGCCATCGCCAAACAAGTCTTCTTCGGTAGAGAATGCGTTCGCTGGCGCACTCTCTTTCGGGAACTCAACAAATTTCACATTCTTGGGCGTGAGGACTTCGCCATAGCGCATGGCCTTTTTGGCGACAGCAACGCTGGTTGTCTCGACGGCGGGTGCCACCTCGACGACAGAATTTTTTGCTTCCTCTGCCTGCTTGCGCAGGGCTGCTTCGATCTTGTCGTACTTCTGCGCAGCCAGATAGACAGCACCACCGGCAACACCGACGCCAATGATAAGGATTAAGATCGCCAGAATACGCATTACGCCCCCGTTGCAGGCCCCAAAAGGAAGAGCCCAAAGTTTAATTTCGAACCCGACAGAACGCAAAGGGGGCGCCCGCAAATCGCGAGCGCCCCCCTCTTAAATTTGGACGTTCGGCCGATTATTCAGCTTCGCCGCCGCCTTCGCCGCCGCCTGTTGGCAGCTCACCAACGGCGTCTTCGATGTTCGTTGCGGCGGTACCAAGCTCAGATGTAAGGTTGGTTACGAGGCCGTTAACACCGTCGTCGCCAGAACCGAAAACAGCATACACGATGCCGATGCCGATGATCACTACGGCTGCAGTCAGCGCAACCCAGTCAACGGTCACGGCGCCGGAGTTGTCTTTGGCAAAACGACGGGCAGAAGCGGCAAGTTTCAAAATGGTCAGCATGGTTTTCCCTCCACATGCGATTTCACTAACGTCCCTTCCGAAAAAGGGAGCAAGGAGCCAAGCGAGCTATCTCCTAACTCTCCACCACCTAAGTCCCCACGAAGATGATGGTTAACACCCAACAACGAGACGTTAGCATTTGTGCCTCGAACATACAAAAAGAAAGCGACGGGTTTGCCGCACTTTTTCATCCGGGGCGGGCGGCCTACTGGCCCCATGCCATTAATGGTTGTTTTATCAATTATTTCAGTGAACTAATCATCTCAAGAAGCATGAGTGGCGCTCATGCAAATGAGTGCGGGGGATGGCATTCATGTCGATTTCGGCACACCTCATGCACCATTTGCAGTCCCAGCACCCGTCATATGGCCGATGAAGCCGAGCATGATTCGCTCCGGTGATTCGCTTCATTGTGACACCCCGCACTTGCAAACGCGCGCAAGTCAGGGTTTTTGGAGGCATGAAAGCTTCTCCAAAGTCCCAGGCAGTGCTTACGCTTGCATTCGCGCTCCTCACTGCAGTGGCCCTGCTGCCGACGCCTGCTGCGTGGGCGACGGAGCTGTCAAAAGCAAGCGGCCCGTTCAAAGTGGTCAAACCGCCTGCGAAAGGCGCGAAATTGCTGACGCTGACAACAGTCACGCAAAGCAAGCCGCGCCCACGGCAACGCCACAAATGGTTCTGGAAGATCGCTTCACCGAAACTGTCCGCGGCAAACCCCGCCCGGATAGAGCGGCTGACAAAGCAGGCTGCCAAACGGCTCAAGAGTGAAAAGACAACCGCTCTCGTTCGCTCAATACAGGACACTTATCGAAAGGAGATTGAGGCCGCCACACGACGCGTCGACATCTCACCAGCACTTCTGGCGGCTGTGATTGCGACGGAGTCTGCCGGGAAGATCAGGGCACGCAGCCATGCCGGCGCGCAGGGGTTGGCCCAGCTCATGCCCGGCACTGCTGCAAGGTTTGGGGTCAAGAACGCCTATGACCCGGCTGAGAACCTGCGTGGCGCAGCTGAATACCTCGCGTTCCTGCTGGAGATGTTTGAAGGTGATACCGTTCTGGCATTGGCCGGTTATAACGCCGGAGAACACGCAGTCACGCGGCACAAGGGTGTGCCGCCCTATAATGAAACCAGGGATTATATCCCAAAGGTGCTTAATTATTTCGCCGCTGCCCATAAGGTCGAATGCCTGTTCGATACGGAACTTACCAACGCGCCTTGCGTGCCTCTGCAATTCCCCGACTGATCACGGTGAACACGATACCCCTGGTAAAGCACGCGCCACGAGCATCTTCCGAGCGGTCAATCGGCACTGCACGCGTCACTGAAGCTGTGCAGTACCCTGCGGCTTCGTCAAGCTGGTGACAGCAGGTCATTTCGCCTGAGCAAACGCTATAAAATCTTCGACGGCCACATGCGCATAGCGGGCATTCATGTGACGATAGTCTTTTGCATCATGCGCCGCGCCGCCATTGGCCAGCCCTATTGAGCCGCTGGAGTATTCCGGTGCGGTCAAAATGCCGTTCAGCATGGTATCGCGCCGCTGTGGCAGATAGGTGATGCCAAGCTCTTTGCATCGCGCAGAAACCACGTCATCCACCACCCCCATAACCGCATCAAGATCCGCAGGTGCCGCTTCCAACGCCCGAATATCATCATAGCGCGCCCGCTCATCAGCGAGACAGGCAGCAGATAGATAGGGCATGATCGTCGCCGCACACCGCGTTGCCGCGCCAAGATGCGCGAAATCATCGGGGAAAGCCTGCTTTGCCAGATCAGTGATAAAGGCAGCGAACGCCGCATGAGACATCAGCGTTGCGCGCCCCCGGTCAGCAAAGCCTTCGATATCGGTTGTTGCCAGCAGCTGCAAAATCTCGCGCATACGAATATCGCGACCCACGAGAAAAACCGCATCAAATTCTGCCGCATTCACCATTGCGCGCCCATTTATCGTGCGGACGTGCTTGAAGGTGCCACGCCAGTTCAGGCCAACGGCATCTGCCGCCGCGCGCTGCAAGCCGAACGCGCCATCTGCGCTACACACACAGGCATCAATATGCGGCCATGAAACACCGAAGTAAGAGGCCTCCACATCAGGGAACGAGGCCGCAATATCTGCCTCGGCTGATTTGTAGGCTGCAACGTGTGAGTTACCCAGAATACAAACCTTCATCGCTTCGCAAATGCCTCCAACAGGCTTTCCTCGCATTGTATGTCTTCGGCGCGGGGGCTGCGCGTGCGTGTCTTGGCGCGAGCATGACCCGACATGAAGGCATCCATCGCTGCTGCGACGCCTTGGGGCGTGACGCTCCGCTTGTTCGCCTCGAAATAAACGCCATGGTTCGCGGGGCTGGTGATGATTTCATAGGACGGCATGTAATCAACGTCGCTGAACCGGTCATAAGCCATGCCTGCCACCGCCCGCAGCACAGCCTTGGAATAAGTGCTGGCAACTTGGACGTGTTTCCCGCTGGCGGTTGCTGTCAGCGGCACGGGTGAAACCGTCAGCACAAAGCGCGCCCGCGGCCGGATACGCCGCACAAACCGCCTGAAACGCGCGAAATCACGGAAAACTTCATCAACGGTGAAGTTCTTGAAGGCATAGACCTCTGGATCAAACTCTCCGGCAATCGCACCCGGTGCTGTGGGGTAAACATCACCCGCCTGACGGTGTACCCACGCCTCGGTAAGCCCAAGTGTAAACACGAACACATCCGCCGTCGCGACCGCGCGGCTGACCGCCGACAGGTGCCGGGCACGATGTTCGAGCACGGCCTGCTCAGACGCCAGACCATCAGGCTCAATCGCTGGACGCTGGCTGTCAAAAAACCGCTCACGCCCGTTGATCACGCGCCGCCAAACTGGCTCTGCCGGTGTGAAAACCCCCGCCGTTTCCTGAAGAAGCTGCACCATCTGCCGCGCTGTGTAGATGTTACCGTATCGTGCCGAATACATGCGATATCCGAACCTGCGAGCGACCGCATCACTGACAGAGGCAGGTGCCGGTTCAGCATCCAGAACCGTGAACCCATTTGCACGGAGCGCCCGCCCGACATGCTGCGCAAAGCAACTGCCGGCGGTGAATATCCGGGCACGTGGTCCAATCTTGAAACGCGGTTGATACAGACCTTGCGTTGCAAGCGGCGGCTGTTCAGCAACGCCAGTCCGCCAAAACGCAGTTGCAGGCAGGTCTTCGTAAGGGTTCTGCGTACGATCCGACATTCAATCAATCCACGAGCGCCGCATGCGCACCCAACCACCTGCACACAGTCGAAGGGGCAGCCAAAAGGATTCTTTCCACATCTATCTCCCTGTCGAGCGCGGCAAAACGCAACTCAACGCGGTTGTCTGCCGCCCATCTGGCGAAGTCAAATCCAACATTGCCACCAAACCGGGCAGCAACATGACCATAAGCCACCTGAGCCATTAGATTTTCAGGCCGCCTGACCGCAAAGACCCCACGTCACATTGGCGGGTGGGTCGCGGCCCAGTCACCGCGCGGGCCATCAAGCAACCAGAACAGGACATTATCGCCAAACACCGGGCTTTGTGTGATTTCAAGGTGTTCCTCTGGCAACAAAAGCACCGTGCGGAACGACAACGGAGAGCGTAGACCCAATGCATAATTTCCCGCTTGCCGTTCATCGAGCAACGAAGAGGCGCGCAGCACGACCCCGTCACCTTCCTCCCACGCGGTTTCCTTCACTTTTGCTGCAACCGGGTCGAACACCACATCGGATATCGTATCTACCCCGCCGCCAACAACGAGATAAGCATCAAGCCCGTCTGGCGGTATCGCTGGCCTGTCCATCGCCCGGTGAAACTGCCGCGTACGCTGCAATATCTTGGCCAAATGCGCCTTCGCACGTCGGTGTCGCCCCGCTGCTGTTGGTTCATCGGGCATGAGTTTTTGCAGGGTCACGTCCTGCCGAGGGTCAAGCAAACCCCAACCATGCCGCGCCCAGTCTTCGACATCATAGATATCGGGCGCGGTGTCATCCCCCGCGACCGTTATGCGCCCATGACGGGGGCGGGGAAGCAGTTGATAGGTCGCCACATGCGTTCCGATCAAAGCGGCAGAAAACTCTGGCTGCAACGGCCCGAAACTTTTGCCATTCACAAGGTTCTCGAACGAAATAACCGACCCGGCATTGGGTGGTGCAACATAGATCACGCGAGAGACATTCTTCGCGCCAGCCCAGGTAAGCTCCGGCATCGACCCATCGGCAGGCAAGTCTGCCGCGCCATACATCAGATAATAACGCGCGACCAACGCCCCCATGGAATGGGCCATGATGTCAAACTTGAAAGGGCCAGCGTTTGTTCCAAAGGCCTTTTGCCGTGCTTGCGCGACCTGCCGGGTTTTGCGGGTTATGAAATCGTCCAGCTCCTGGGCAGACTCCACAATGTCGCGCCGCCAATCATAGGGAAACTCGAAACTGTCGAGGTTTACCACCCGCTCATCAATTTCTTCCTGCCGGGTGCGACGGAAATCATAACCACCAGCGATCAGCGTATCTATCGCACCGCGATAAACATCCCGCTCAAGCTCCAACCCAAGAACCGAAGGGCGGGCTACCCGCAACACGCCGGACGTACGCACATTATCCCGCAGCTCTGACAGCGGCTCCTCCCCCTCACCGATCGGCAGGGCAAGCAGGCGTTGGTTGCGTGGATTTGCGGGGTCAATGCTCAGGCCACCCCGCCCGCCCCAGATGATCGTGCCCGAGGTTCTATCCAGAAGCCGGGACCCGAGCGTGCCCGGAATCGCAATGATGGGGCGGCGGTCAGGGGAATCGGTGCGCCCCGCATAGTCATATATCTGTCGCAGGTTCGGCTCCCGCGCTTCCTCCGCGCAGGCAGACAGCAACGACACCGCGCCCAAAATCGCAAACGCATACAGGCGTGACAGCACGCATCCTCCCCGGTGGCCGTTCAAAACGCAGGAAAGGATAGGCGCTAAGTATTACCGATTTCCACCGCTTTCATTACCCCGGACATTGGGCTGGTCAGGGCCGGCTTCTGCATAAGCAAGGCTGCCGGGGCCATTGATGCCTGGCCGAGGGCTATCACTTTGGCGTCAGATTGATCCGCCGCCGCCGCGATACGCGCCGCATAGTCGGTAAGGTCACCGGACAGGAACGCATCCAACGCCCCGTCAATCAACGTAACCTTGATGCGCGCACCGGTGTCCTTGGCATAGCTTTCGAACAAAAGGCGCGTGGTTTCCACGGTTGATCCTGCGGTTACGAACACCTCAACATCTGCGCCGTCCTTGACCGCCAGCTCCGCCAGCGCGGCGTCTACGCGATAAGCTCCGACCCGCGGCGCTGCCGCTCCGATCGAAGAACAGGTGAGCAGGACAACATCGCCCTGCATCATAGAAAGCGCCTCCGCCGTTTCGGCCAAAATGGCTTCATCAGCGCCACCCAAGGCAATCGCTCGTTGATAAAGATCGGCCCTGACAGTGTGGCTAACCTCAACGCCCATCGCTTTCGCAGCCTCTTCAAAAAACACGATGTTGCTTTCGGCAGTGTGCAGGCACGCGATCTTCATGGTCGAAAGTCCTCTCGCTTTATTCGATACAAGACATGAGGGGCCAAGCGATGATCAGGTTCAAGGCGGGGATGAAGAAAATCGCCGGTTTCATCACGCTTCATACCGATCCGGTGCATAACGGCTTCTGAGCGCGTATTCGTTAACGCGGTGAAGGCTACGATTTCTTCAAGGCCTTTTGCCTCAAACCCAAAGGCAAGCCAGGCGCAGGCAGCTTCGCTTGCATATCCATTACCCCACGCCGGCCGCGCGAACCGCCACCCGATTTCGACGCTAGGGCTGAACGGCGTTTCATAGCCAGGCACGTTCAGCCCACACATGCCAAGAAATGTGCCATTCTTCATTGCAACAGCGGCAAAGCCAAAACCGCATTCCGCACGCTTACGCTCGGCGCTCTCTATGATCTGGTCAGATTCGGCTCGCGTCAGCGTTTTGGGAAACTCTGCCATCACGTCCGCATCTGCATTGAGCGCAGCAAACGGTTCTGCATCCGAAGGCAAAAACGGCCTGAGGATCAGGCGTGCGGTCGTAGGGAAGGTCATTCTGCTCGCCGTTGCCACAGGCCCCGATCAGACCAGGCGTCCCCAAAGGTCGTATTCAGCCGCTTCGTCGATTTCCACCGTTACCATGTCGCCGGGCGAGAGCGACTCGAACCCTTCATCGATGAACACGTTTCCATCAATTTCTGGCGCATCCATGCACGAACGGGCGACGGCACCTTCATCATCAACCTCATCAATGAGCACTTGCATGGTTGTGCCAACGCGCGCTTGCATTCTTGCGGCGCTGATGCGTTGGGCGGTTTCCATGAACCGCTCCCAGCGTTCCTGTTTCACACCATCGGGCACATGATCTGGCAAGGCGTTCGCACGTGCGCCTTCGACGTTTTCATATTTGAAACAGCCGACACGGTCCAACTGTGCCTCCTCCAGCCAATCGAGAAGGTGCTGAAACTCAGCCTCCGTTTCACCGGGGTACCCAACGATGAAAGTAGAACGCAGCGTGATATCGGGCCGAATGGCACGCCATGCCGCAATACGCTCCAACGTCTTGGCCCCTGCCGCCGGGCGAGCCATCCGTTTCAGGACATCCGGGTGGGAATGCTGAAACGGAATATCGAGATAGGGGAGCACATTGCCATCAGCCATCAATGGGATCAGCTGGTCCACATGTGGGTAGGGATAGATGTAATGCAAACGCACCCAGACACCCAACTCACCCAACCCCTTGGTCAGGTCAGTGATATGCGCGCGCCGTTCTTCCCCGCGCCATTCGCTGGTCGCGTATTTGATATCCTTGCCATAGGCAGAGGTATCCTGGCTGATCACCAACAGCTCCTTCACCCCCGCTTCAACCAGCTTTTCCGCCTCCCGCAGAACAGCCGCAACCGGGCGTGAGCGAAGCTTGCCGCGCATATCGGGGATCACACAGAAGCGGCATTTATGATCGCACCCTTCTGAGATTTTCAGATAGGCAAAATGGCGCGGCGTCAGGCGAACGCCACCTGCCGGGATCAGGTCGATAAACGGGTCCGGGTTTGGCGGTACGGCGCTGTGCACCGCATCCAGTACCTGTTCATATTGATGCGGCCCTGTCACCGCGAGCACATTCGGGTGCGCCTCACGGATGAGGTCTTCGTCGGCACCCAGACAGCCCGTGACAATCACCTTGCCATTTTCGGAAAGTGCCTCGCCAATCGCTTCAAGGCTTTCGGCCTTGGCGCTATCGAGAAAGCCGCAGGTGTTCACAATGACCGCTTCTGCCCCCTGATAATCGGGGCTGAGCGCATATCCTTCGGCACGCAGGCGGGTCAGAATACGTTCGCTGTCAACCAATGCCTTGGGACAACCAAGCGAGACCATGCCAATACGGGGCTGGCCGGGACGCGGCGTTTCACTGGAAGAAACACGCGGGGCGAGATCGGGGCGGAGATTTGGCGGATTGAGGCTCATACACCTGCCTATACTGCACCATGCCAGCCTTCGCCAGAGAGAGCGTAGTCGCAAAATGCGAGCGCCGGCGAAGGTCGAGCGTCTCCACGGACCCGACCTTCACCTTTCACGCTTCGGGGCTGCGCTGGGTCGGGTGTCCAGGGAGAATAACAGGTCCGGCCCACATCGCGCTCCCGTTTCAGGCTACGCAAAGTAGTTAAGGCACATTAACACTCCCGTTAAAAGTTTTTTTTGAATTTCTGATTCACGCAGATGTACGAACCACAAGCCAGAAAGGCCCCCCCGGCATGGCGGAGGGGCCTTTTCACATGGGGGTGCGCGCGTGAACGGGCGTTATCGTTAAACGTCGGCGGCCAAGGCCGGACCAGGCCGCCAGTCCGGGGCGCAGGGGCGCCGAACGGGGCCACCTTTTTCGATGGAATGGCCATTATGGTGACGAATTTCAGGGAAAAAGGTCAGCAATTCTTCGCGCACTGATTTATCAAAGCGACGCAGGTTCCGGCGGTGTGGCTGCCAGCTTTCTGTGGCAACGCCAGCGGACCAAAGCAATTCATGCTGATCGAGCATAAGGTGGATATATTCCACCTCCTCCAGATCATTCAGCAAGCGGATCGTGCCGCCGTTAACCATCATATGCGCATTGACCAACTCAGATGTACGCGGATCAGCCGATTTTGCCTTGTGGGTCACCAAAAGGCGATGCGCTTGACTGACCAATAGGTCAGAGGTGTTCCCGACGGCACCTTTTTCAAACAAGACCGGGCGTGCTGCGCCAACGGCGCGGAAACTCCGCCGATAGATGTAGCGGATTGGCCGCGCCCCGCGGTCGACGGTCAAGACCAGATCACCGACCTTCAATTCACCAGCAGGGCGTTCCCCCTCCGGGGTCATAATCAACGTCAGCGGCGTAAAACAGTTGGAGCTTTCGCCCTCCGACAATTCGCGGTTCCGCTGGGTGTCGGGGTTCGGATTATTGAACTGAACCGATTCGTTGTTGCTTTCATCAACGGCGGTTACTGTTTCAGACGTCTGGCCCGAGGCCGCGCCATTTACCGCCGTGACGTTGCCACCGCCGCCAATGTCATAAAAGTCGAGGGTTTCATTGGTGTCTGTGTTGGTGAGTGCCACCGCCTCATAGACATCCGCATCGCCGCTGGTCGCATCGGACAGCGCATAATTGAAATCATCGCTGCTGAGTACAAAGACCTGTTCGCCAGAATCTTCGTCAATGAACGTCTTGATCAGAGGGTCATTCAGGCTGACCTGAAGACCGACACTTCCGTCATCTTCGTAAAGCGAAATAAGGAAATCGTTGGGATCTTCACCAGCACCCAACGCCACCTCAACAAATTCGGAGGTGCCGGAACTTGCTTCCACTGCATCCGAATAGTGGATCTCACTGATACGTGCCATGCCGTCACCCTTGCTCGAACTGTCACGGGCGATCACACCACCCGACGTTTAAGGTTTCGTGAATAGCCACAAATTGTGGCCGCCTCAAGACAGCCATCCCACGTAAAGGGACAGCGGATCACATCAGCATGCTTGCAAGACCGGCTGACAGGCCCTAACAATCGCGACGAACCGTTGGGGTGCCCGTCAGGGGCTGAGAGGCAACAGCCGACCCATCGAACCTGATCCGGGTCGCGCCGGCGTAGGGAACGGTCACGTCGAGACCTTTCTTTTCGTTCGCACGATCTTTGCGCAATGAGGAGAACGCGCCGATGAAACTGACCTTCCTGAAGGCCCCTTTAACCGCGCTTGCGCTTTTGGCCACCACAACACCCAGCTTTGCCGCCGACCAGATGACGGTGATCCTTGATTGGTTCGTAAACCCCGATCACGGTCCAATTATCATCGCGCAGGAAAACGGGTATTTTGCCGATGAGGGGCTGGAGGTTGAAGTCATCGCCCCCGCAGACCCGTCCGACCCCCCAAAACTGGCGGCAGCGGGCAAGGCAGATCTTGCGGTATCTTACCAGCCACAGTTGCATCTTCAGATTCATGAGGGCCTGCCGCTTAAACGCGTCGGGACATTGGTGGCAACACCGCTCAACTGTCTGCTTGTGCTTGAAGATGGCCCCATCAAAAGCCTGGCTGACCTGAAAGGCCGCAAGGTTGGCTATTCCGTCGCCGGTGTGGAAGAGGCGCTGGTTGGCGCTCTGCTCAAGCCACATGCCCTGACCGTTGACGATGTTGAGATGATCAATGTGAACTGGTCGCTGTCACCGGCTCTGATGTCCAATCAGGTGGACGCCGTGATCGGGGCCTTCCGCAATTTTGAACTGAACCAGATGGATATTGAAGGCGTCGCGGGTAAATGCTTTTACCTCGAAGAGGAAGGCGTGCCGCCCTATGATGAGCTGATCTATGTGGCCAACCCCGAAACCATGGACACTGACAAGATCCGCCGTTTCCTGGCTGCAACGGAAAAAGCAACCCAGTACATCGTGAACCACCCCGAAGAGAGCTGGAAAATCTTCTCTGGCACGGCGGCTGAATTGCAGGATGAACTGAACGCCCGCGCCTGGGTTGACACCCTGCCCCGTTTCGCCCTGCGCCCCGCCGCGTTGGACGCTGGCCGCTACAACCGGTTTGAAGCGTTTTTGCTTGATGGTGGTTTGATCCCCTCAAAGAACGCGATTGCTGACATCGCCATCGACGTGACCGCTGAGTAAGGTCACACCATGAACGCCCCCTCCCCCATTGCCGTATCTGTTCGCGGGTCTGCCAACATGATCGGCGGGGCGGGGGCACCCCTTTTCGAAGACATAACGCTCAACATGCCGTCGGGCAAATGGACATGCTTGCTCGGCGCATCAGGCGTGGGGAAATCCACCATACTGCGGCTGATCGCAGGGCTGGAGGCGCATGTTGCGTTTTCCGGCACGATCTTGGCTGACGATGATGGCCCGCTCGACGGGCGCGTCGCTTATATGGCGCAGTCAGATTTGCTGTTTCCCTGGGCTACGGTGCTGGAAAATGTCGTAACCGGCGACAGGCTTCGCGGTCAGGCACCTGATCTTGACCGCGCCCGCGCGCTCATCGCTGACGTGGGCCTGTCAGAACATATCAACAAACGCCCCGATGCACTCAGCGGGGGGCAACGCCAACGGGTCGCGCTGGCACGCACCCTGATGGAAGATCGCCCGCTTATCCTGCTGGATGAACCATTTTCCGCACTTGATGCAAAGACACGTTCGGAAATGCAGGAACTGGCAGCACACCTTCTGTCTGATCGTACAGTCTTGCTGGTCACCCACGACCCTGCCGAAGCCGCGCGTCTCGGCCACAATATCTATGTGATGGACGGCGGCGGGTTAACTGAGGCACCCGCCCCTGAAACGCCGCCCATCAGGGGCCTGGAGGACCCGGCCTCGCTCGCCTGCCGGGCGTGGCTTTACCGGGTGTTGCGGGGAGAAGCATTGTGAAACCTTCTGCCACCAACACATCCCGCCTGCCCTGGCTTGGCGGGTTAGGCGCAGCCGCCCTAGGCATTGCCGTTTGGCAACTTGTCATCTGGTTGGCGTCGCCCCCACCGTTCATTCTCCCCTCTCCCCTCAAGGTGGCTACAACCATGTGGGAACTGCGCGTGCTGATCGCTGAAAACGCGATGATCACGATTTATGAGATCGCGCTTGGCCTGACGATCGGCGTGATCTTTGGCGTGGCAACAGCGGTTCATCTTGCAATGTCACCCACGGCGCGCGCATTGATGCGGCCGCTTCTGGTATTCATGCAATCGGTGCCTGTTTTTGCGCTCGCGCCCCTTCTGACCCTGTGGCTCGGGTATGGTCTTACGTCCAAGGTCGTGATGGCGGTGCTGATCATCTATTTTCCGGTTACGTCGGCCTTTTTTGATGGCTTGATGCGCACACCCCAGGGGTGGTTGGACATGGCACGGATCATGGGCGGGTCGAACTGGTCAGTGATGCGCAGAATCCGCATTCCAGCGGCCTTGCCCTCACTGGGGTCCGGCTTGCGGCTGGCCGCTGTCTATGCGCCATTTGGTGCCGTGATTGGCGAATGGGTTGGGGCATCGAAAGGCCTGGGGTATCTGATGCTCTATGCCAATGGCCGTGCGAAAACCGATCTGATGTTTGCCTCTTTCATTGTGCTGGCCTTGATCGCGGTCGCCCTGTTCATCGCCGCTGACAAACTGGCCCGTCGTCTTGGGGATGAAACCAAAGGGTTGTGACACCTCGCTTTGCTCCTAGGCGAGCGGCAACCGGATGATGAAACAGGCACCGGGGTCATTCTGGCCCACCTCAATCGCACCATCCCGCGCAGCGATCAACGCTTTGATGATCGGCAGGCCCATGCCCGTTCCCCCCGTGCCGCGCCGCGTTGTAAAGAACGGTTCAAACACGCGCGCAGCGTTCCCAGGCGAGATGCCCTCGCCGTTATCCACAACCCGGATCCGCCCCTGACCGTCACAGGTTATGCGCACAAGGTCCGCGCCGTGGCTGGCGGCGTTATCGACAAGATTGCTGAGAATGATCTCAAGTTTTTCCGCAGATACGGCAAGCGGCGTGGCCGCAGCATCAGTGATCTGCACATCAATCCCCGCGCGTTGCCTGAGGCGCCCTTCAAGATCCGCGACCGTGGACACGCCCGTATCAACCTCCCGCGCGTCGGCGCGCGCCAGTTCAAGCAATCGGCGCACGAGCAGGGTCAGACGCCCGCTGTCGGTAATGATATTGTTGAGAAAGCTCGCGCGTTCCTCTGGCGTCATGTCACCCTCCGCATCGCGGATCAGTTCGGCTGCGCCCTGAATACCTGTCAGCGGTGATTTCAGCTCATGGCTCACGTGGGCCGCAAAGGCCGCCAGATCATCGGAGCGGTCGTATAGCTGCCGTGCCGTGCGCAGGAATGTCTCCGACAATTCCGCGACCTCCGCCGTGCCGTGGCGCTTTTGCGGGACCATCGCCTCACGATCGCCTTGTGCAATCGCGCGCGTGCGTTCGGTTAACGTGCGGATAGGTTCAGTAATGAACCGCCCCGCAACCCAGGCAAACACCATCATCAACAGTGCCATCGCGATGCCCGCAAAGATCAGCTTTTCGCGCTCTGCATACATCATTTGCACAACGTGCCGTGGTGTGCGGGAGGCATAGACAACGCCCGCAACACGACCATCAACCACCACCGGATAGGCCGTAAACACACGCAGCGAGGCCCCCTTTGTTACCGCATAGATCAACGGTGCGGGGCGTTCGCGTGAGCGGGTCCGCAAGCCACTGGCATATCGCCCCTGAAGTGCCGCGCGCACCTCGCTCACGTGGGAATAGGTGGATGCCCCACGGTTCGGCCCCGCAATCACACGCCCCTGCGCATCAAGCAGCAAGATGCCCGCCAACGTATGTTGGCGCGCCGCAGCAACAACCGGTTCCAGACGTGCACCAATCCGCAGATACACCGGTGCCGTGGGCCGCTCTGCCGCCGTGAAGTCAGGGCGCGGGCCGCCAATCTCTGCCGTTGCAAGATCGAGCTGTGGCGTAACCGGTGCGAACTGCCCGTCTTTCTGACTGGCAAAGGCCCCCTTTGCATCACCACCAAAGAACAGGGAAGAGATGCGCGCCTCTTCCACCTCGCGGGCATACAGGGCCGCAATAACCGCCGATTGCCCGATCAATTCAGCTTCGGTTCTGCGGATAAGTTGGTTTTCGATGACACGTAAAAAAAACAGCCCGACCAACGGTGTCGCCACCGCGATCAAGACCATCAACGCCAGAATAAGCCTTATCGGCGGGCGGCGCTTATGCGGCGTCGCCCGTGCCTTCATGCAGACTGCTGCCCAGCAGGCAGGCAGGTGCCAAGACGGAACCCGACGCCATGCACAGTCTCGATCGAAGAGGCACAACCAAGATCAGACAGTTTGACCCGCACATTGCGGATGTGGCTGTCGATGGTGCGCGATGAAACATGCACGTTTATCTCATAGGCTGATGAGGCGATTTCATCGCGCCGCACAACCCGGTCGCTGCGTTTGAGGAACGTGCGGAGAATACCAAATTCCAACGGTGTAAGACGCACGAGCGTGCCTGCAAAATGGGCTTCATGCGTTGCATCATCAAGCACCAGCGCACCATGAGACAAGGGCGCATCGTCAGCCGGTGCTGCCGCAGCCCCCGCACGTTTCAGAATCGCCTTGGCCCGCGCCGTCAACTCACGCGGTGAAAATGGCTTGCCGACATAATCATCACCGCCAATTTCTAGGCCCAGAATACGGTCAATTTCCTCATCCCGTGCCGACAGGAACAACACGGGCGTTTCGTGCGTCTTGCGAATTTCGCGACACACATCAAGGCCATCTGCCTCGGGCATGCCCACATCAAGCACGACAAGATCAGGGTTGTTTTCAGCAAAGGCCGCGATGGCCTCGGCACCGTCGGCGGCCTCAACCACCCGCATCCCCTCCCGCGACAGCGCAAAGCGGATCACCTCCCGGATATGGGGGTCGTCATCTGCGATGAGTACAAGCGGTTGCATGGTCATTATCTCTGCTTTCGGTAAGCGACTATCGCTGATTTCAGGGAAAGGGTCGAGAGCGGCGATACCACGCCCAGCGGTGGGGCATAGCGAGGCAGAGGCATCGCCGTCTCAGGTGCATGGCGCCATCCCCGGCGCGTGTGTGAGTGGGGAAAGCCGAGGATGATGTGTGCGCTTTGCATGATCAGAGTTACGCACCCGAACACGGGCGCGATACGGTGATGTTGCTGGGGTTTTGCGCATTCTTTCGCAGATTTTGCGCAGACCATCATCGTGCCCCGTGCCACACCGCGCGCTTGGTTTAACGCATTTCAGCTTATTGACCGCAATCTTTCCGGCCATCCCCAACGCCGGAGCTTTCCATGACACACGTGCCTGACCGCAGAGGTATCGGCCTTTTGACCGCTGATGTGGGCCGCTCACGCCTCAACAAACGATGGGATGTGAAAACCGTGCAACGCTTGCTCAACGCCGCAGCTGAATGTGGGCATATCCGGCTCTCTGCTGCGCTGGTCGCGGACGGGCAGTTCGGCAAAAAGACAGAGGCCGCCATCATGGGCTGCGAGCGTGACATGCTGGGCCGTCTGTCACCGACGGGTGTAATCGCACAGAATGGCTCCACGGTTCGGGCACTTGCCCGGTCAATTCCACAAGGGTTTTCCGCAACCTTTCTGTCGCTTGTTATGACAGAAGCATCGGAAGAACAGATAGCCTGTTTCACCGCGCCTCTGGCTGGCGCATTCGCGGCCCATGATCTGACAACACCCCTGCGCCAGGCCCATTTCCTTGCCCAGATCGGCCATGAAAGCGGGGAACTTCGGTATCGCGAGGAAATCGCCAGTGGCGCGGCATACGAAGGGCGCATTGACCTTGGCAACACCGAAAAGGGCGACGGGAAAAAGTACAAGGGGCGCGGCCTGATTCAGCTTACCGGGCGCGCAAATTACGCCGCATTTTCGGCCGCGTCGGGCCATGGTGATCGGCTTGTTGAGAACCCTGAAATGGTCGCCACTGATCTAACGCTTTGCGTTGGGGCGGCGGCCTGGTTCTGGTCCCACAAGGGGCTGAACCGCTTTGCCGACAAGGATGACCTGCGCACCATTACCCGCCGCATAAACGGTGGTTACAACGGCTTTTTTCACAGGTCTTCGCTGCTCATCCGCTGCAAGGCCCTGTTTGGCTTGCCATGAAGCGCCGCGCGTCAGTCACGTTTCGGCAGCCGGGCAAGTGATGTTGCCCCGAGGGATGTAATCCAAAGCGCCCCATAAGCGTCAGAAATGGCCCCGGTTGTGAGTGGATAGGCACCCGTCGGGTCTTGCCATGTGCGTTGAACGGCACCCGTTTCATCAAGCGAAATGACAAACCCATGGCTAACCGCCTTGGGCCGGATCACTGCTGGCAGGCGTTGCACAACCTTGCGCAGGAACGGATAGCCAGACAACGCATCCACCGCGCCCGCCCGTTTGGACACAAGACCCATCAGGAAACCACCCGCTGCATCCCGGTTTATGTTGTCAGGAAACCCCGGAAGATTGGCCAGAACAACGTCGCTCTCCCCGGCCCTTGGCCCCTCAATCCACAGGCGATGTAATGCGTACTCACCGGTTTCGATATATAGCAACCATTCCCCCGTCGGCCCCATCGCGAGGCCATTGGCAAAGCTGATATTGCCCAGCCGCTCAGTCGCCACGCCGGTTTCAGGGTCCCACTGCAAGATCCGCCCGGTGCGGCCATGCTCCAGAATTTCCAGATAGCTGCCCGCAAGGGTTCCACCCGATGCTTCGGCCCCAAATTTGGTGGAGGCATCAGTGAACCAAACAGACCCATCGGGGGCTACATCAAGATCATCTGCATAAAGAATTTCGCCGCCTGCTGCGTCAGTATTGGCCAGAACCTCAACCACGGTTGACGTTACGCGCAACAGGCCACGATATGCGTCCGCCACATAGAACCCGCCTTCTGGCGCGGGCTCAATGCCGAGCGGGCGCCCCCCCGTCACGGCCCAGACGGTTATGGCACCGGTTGCCGGGTCACGCCGGAGTATCTCCCCCTCACCGACCGCGATGTAGAGCGCGCCGTCTTCGCCTATCGCGATGTCTTCGGGGCCGTGCCGCCCCTCTGGCAGCGGAAAAAGCTCAAGGTCTTGAAGCGCGGTATTTTCAGTAAAATCGCCGGTATAGCCGGGCGCATCCGGGGCCTCCCACGCAACAGGCTCAACCGGAACCGGCCATAGCGCCAGATATGCGATTGCCATGAGCAGGATCGCCCCGATGATCTTTTTCATGTGCTTCCCACCTTCATGCAACAGAGGCCCAACAATCCGGCCATGGTTTCGATACCAATACCGCGCATCCTGCGTCAGGGAAAAGCGGCTGTCGACCGCGTAAACGCACGCCACGACGCCCCCTTGCCAGCATGCACGCACAGGGCCATGATGTTCGTGCTATGTTCGACCCCGCGACCAATCAGGACTCTGAAACCGCATTGATGCAGCCCGGCCAACGCCTGGCGCGCGGCGTTTGCCGTTTCATTGTTGAGGCCGGCGGCGCGCCGATAACGGAATACACACCCACACGCGGATTGCGCACCGATGTGACTGCCGTAATGGCGGATGGCGAAATCTGGTGCATTGAATGCAAATCATCTGCTGCTGACTTTTTGTCTGACGGCAAATGGCAGGGGTATCTCGAATTTTGTGACCGATTCTTTTTTGCGGTGGACGAAGCCTTTCCGTTGGACCTGCTGCCGGAAGATCAGGGCTTGCTCATGGCTGATGATTTTTCCGCGGAAATCGCACGGCCAGCTGCACTGGAAAAATTACCTGCCGCGCGGCGAAAGGCCCAAACGCTGCGGTTGGCGCGCGCTGCGATGATGCGCCTGCGCGCACTGGCTGATCCCGGTGTTTCAGGAATGGCCCAACGCTAAGGCAAAACGCCTGACCAGCATCTGTCGCCAGCTTCCCTGAAGGTCAGATGCCAAAAGTCACCCGCACCGTAAACCCCGCCCCGGCCGTTGTCGTCACCTTCGCATCGGCCGCCATGTCTTTGGCAAGCGCCATGACATTGCCAAGGCCAAGGCCAAGGCCGGGGGTATCTTGACCATCAACGCCAACGTCATCGCCCCCACCCCCGTCAATGCCCCCGCCAACATCAACGCCCCCGTTAATGTCAACCTCAGCAACCGCCCCATAGGGCACCAGCCTTGCCTCGATCTGGTCATGGGGCATGCCGGGGCCATCATCGCTGACTTCCAGCCACACCGGTTGCCCCCGTTGCCCGCCCCCGGTGCGCACAAGAACACGCCCCCCCTTGCGCGCACCATGTGTCAGCGCGTTGCGCAGCAGATTATCAAGAATGCGCGTCAAGCCGGCTTCATCAGCCAAGACCGTCAGGCCCTGTTCTACCTCCGCAATGAGGTCCATTCCTGCCGCGTTTGCCTGCCCCTCGAACAGGCGACACACGCTGGCACAAGCCGCTCCGACATCAACCATGGCAAGCGTCGCGGGGGTGCTGTCTGCCCCCAAAGCGATTACGCGATCGGTCAACGCCGTCAGACGGGCACAGGCGGCGGTGATATCCTCCAACGCGCCTCTTTGACGTTCGGGCGGCAGGGCATCACCCATAACGCGCAGCATTTCCGCAAACCCGCTGATCGCCCCGAGCGGCGCACGAATGTCATGGGCAATGCGGGCCAGCGCGACCGCTGACACAGCGCGCTCGGCTGGTTGTGCGTCTACGTTCGGCAAGGCCGGGTTGGGACGGTCAGACAGGTCGGTGAAATCAGCGATGATGCAAACCCGCGCAGTGGCCGGGTCACGCATGCGATGCAAGGAAATGCGATGGCGTAACGATCCCGTCGCCGTCCGGATCATTGCGGTATGGCTATAAGCACCCTCTGCAAGCGTACGAGCCAAGGCGCTAGCGCCCTCGCCCTCCAACTCATAGCGTGCGCCAATGTCATCACCACTTTGTGGATAGGCACGTCGGTCAGCTTCGTTGCGAACCAGCAAGGCACCACCCTCGTCATAGATTGCCAAGGGGCGGGGCGCGCCGTCAAACCCCGCTCGCTTGCGTACCAGGGCCGGGTCATTCACAGCCTCGACCTGCTCCAGCACCACGAGCATGAGCGTTCGCCCATCACCCCGTCGTTCAGCCGTACAGGCCACGCGCGCCCATACCGGATCACCCTTTGGGTAAAGCGTGACATGGCCAGCAGCATCGCCCTGCACCATTTCAGCTTCACGCGCGGCAAGGGCGCGCACAGTTGCGTCACCGGGCGCAAACACCCGTTCGGTAAGATCAAGCAGGCTGTCTTCGCCCCAAAAGGCAACGCCAGCGGCATTGGCCCAAGACAGGCGAAGGCGCGCGGCGTCCCAAACAAATTCAGGGCGGGAATGCGGCGGGGCTGATCGCCCCAAAGTCACCGCTTGCCCTTGGAACCCTTTGCAGACCCTTTGCTGGTGGCCTGCCGAGCCTGCGCCGCAGCGGCCCGAAGCTCTTCTGCGATTTCTTCGGCTTCTTCGGGTTCAAAATCCATCGGGATCTGGCTGGACTCGGTTTCGATATAGATGCGTACCATGCCGAGCGTGGTTGGCCCGATTTGCAGGTCCGCAGCCTGTTCTGTTTCTTTGTTGATGCTCATGTGAACCTCCGGTGTCCCTGCTACCGTTCTTTGACGGCCACGCGCAAGTGATAGGACGATGTTAAGGCGAAAACCCGGCGTTGAGACGAAAACCCGGCGCGCGGCACCTTCACACCAGTTGCGAAAGCATCAGACCGCCCAACGCCGCCACCCCCAACACGCGTGCAATACCCAGATGCAGATACAACAACAATACGCCACTGACCGCGGCCAGAACCGCCACACGCCACTCAAAACTGCCAAGGTCCGGCACCCAAAGCACAATCGGCCCAACATCAGCACGGTCCACCACGCCAAAAGCAACATGCAAGCCAAACCAGACTGACAGGTTTAGGATTACACCCACGACCGCTGCCGTTATTGCGCTCAACGCACCGGTTAACCGTGCCTTTGACGACAGCCATTCGATGTAGGGTGCCCCCGCAAATATCCAGAGGAAACAGGGCGCAAACGTAACCCAAAGCGCAACGACTGCGCCCGCGACCCCGAGCCAAAGCCCCCCCGCCTTGAACGCGGCCAGAAAGCCTACAAACTGCGTCACCAATATCAGCGGGCCCGGCGTCGTTTCCGCAAGGCCAAGCCCATCCATCATCTCTCCCGCTTCGAGCCACCCGAAAGCTGTGACAACATCCTGCGCCATATAGGCAAGCACGGCATAGGCGCCGCCAAAGGTCACCACAGCAAGCTGAGAGAAAAACAGACCGATTTCGATCAGGATCGGCGCGCCCCCAAGCAATGCCAGACCGGCAAGCGGGGCCCACCAAATCACCAACCAGATGGCGATGGTGCGCAATGTCGTAAGGGGCGATGCACTGACAGCAGTGGGCACATCATCCGCCCGTTTTGCCATGAGGAAACCAGCAATACCTGCTGCGAGCACGATCAACGGGTAAGGCAGGGCGAGGAAAAATATCCCCACAAAGGCACAGGCCGCGATGACCCACGCTGCCGGCCCGTTCAGGGCTTTGCGCGAAATGCGCAACAAGGCTTCCACCACAATAATAAGAACGCAGGCCTTCACGCCAAGGAACACACCTTCAACCAAAGGCGCATTGCCAAAGGTCGCATAGATTGTCGCCAGCACCATTATGACAACCGCGCCCGGTACAACAAACAGCAAGCCCGCGATCAAGCCGCCGATGACGCCGTGTAACCGCCACCCTGCATAAGTGGCCAACTGCATCGCCTCCGGCCCCGGCAGCAACATGCAAAAGGAAAGCGCATTCAGAAATTGTTTTTCTGTCAGCCAATCCCGCTCATCCACCAAAACCTTGTGCATCAGGGCAATTTGCGCCGCAGGGCCACCGAAAGACAGAAGGCCAATGCGGCCAAATGCGGCTGTCACCTCTGCCAGAGAGGGTTGATTTCGCGTTTCCATTTATGCGCCCCGCGTCGCTGGCCAATCATGCGTTTCATCTGTCGCATCACGCGCCCACCGATAAAAGGCATCATAAAGGGTCATTCCCGCTTCCAGCTGCTGCAAATCATCGCGATACATGCGCGACAGGCCAAGCGAGGCGGCCATCAGGCCAGCGGCCTCCGGCGCAAGGTCATGGCGGTTGGTGTCTGCCGCACGCACAATCATCGCAAGCCGGGAAAGCGCCGGCAAGGTCAGCCCAAATTCCCCGACCATCACATCGAACGTGCACAGGTCTTCCCGGTGTGACCAATATACACCCTCCATGTCGAAGGGCGTGGCATTGTACCGATCCGCAACCCCTTGAACTTCGGCAGGAGAGACAAACAAGAACCGTGCGGCCGGGTCAATGAACCGACGGATCAGCCACGGGCAGGCGATGCGGTCAATCTTCGGGCGATGCCGCGTCACCCACAAAGACCCGCCCCGCGGCCCCGCCGGTAGCTTCGCAGCTGGCAGGCGCGGCCCACCAGCATCGCGCCAGCCGAAATTACCGCCCTCCAGAACCTCAGCCCTGACACCATGTGTGCGCAAAAGGGCTGCGCCCCCCTGGCTCAACTTGATCCCCTTCTGGCAGATCACAACCACTCGCCGCCCGGTCAGGCGCGGCACAAGGCCCTCTATGTCGGTGAAGGGATGGCGAAAGGCACCGGGGATCAAAAAGGGATCATCGTCAAAATCCGCATCAATCGAGATATCGATCAAAACGGGGGCATCGGGCGTGCCGATCAGGCGGGAAAGTTGGGAAACCGTGATTGTGTCAGGCGCAGGCATGATGCGTCCTCCCTGGAAGGGGTGAATGGGACGCGAAACTTGGGCCTGAGCCTCACGGGGCGCTCGCAGGCCCCATAGTTGAGCAAGTGACGAGCCTTCACGGGACTGTCAAGACATCGGCGTCCAAACAGCACCCCGGCAAAACTGCGCAACATCCTGAAACCCAATGCTGCACCAGTTGCACCTGAGCGATAGGCAATCAGACCTCATCCCGACAAAGGGCCTGACACAGGCAATGAACGCCGCCGCCACCAAGTGTGAACATCGACATGTCCGGGTCATAAACCTCAAACCCCAATGCCCGCATCTTGGCGTTGAGATCAGTCGCCCCAGCCATCGACAGAACCTTGCCGTCGCCAAGGGCCACAAGGTTGACGCCAAGGTTCTTGGCTTCCCGATATTCCACATCAACAATCTCAATGCCCCAACCGCGCACGATATCCACCAGCCAAGGTTCCATGGCATCGATGCAAGCCACAACCAGCTTTTCGGCCAAGGGCACAATCAACCCATCCATATGCACAAATTCCCGACTGATCGGTGCCGTCACAGCTTCCCAGCCTTCGGCGCGTACGAAATCGGCGACCTGTTCGCTGCCTTCCTTTTCTGACCGCTCACCGCAATACCCGATCAAGACCCGACCCGGCTCGATGATATTGAAATCACCACCTTCAAAATGGCCGGCCGTCGCGAATTGCCAGATTGGAATGCTCTGTTCCTGATAGAACTTGATGACCGTCGCATAATCTGCGCGGCGCGGTTTTAGCTGCATGTGGCAAACCAATGGCCCCCACGGCGTCATGGCGGAGCTATCGCGGGCAAAGAAATTGCGGTGTAACGCCTCGTCTGCCTCCAGATAATGGCAGGTAACGCCGTTCTCCTCATAGATCGAAACCATCTCGGAATGCTGTCGCATCGCCAGTTGCAGATCAAACTTGTGCCCGGTCTTTTCGGCATTTGCCAAGGTACGCCCGATCAATGGGCCTGCTTCGACCCAGCGATAGAACTCAGGCTTGCCGAGCAATACATCATGCAGCTTGGCATAATCATTGTTGATACCCCACTTGCGAACCTGTCCTGTCCCGATGGCCATGATGCGCCTCCCCTGCCAGAAAATGTGCAACGATGGCGAAGCCTTCTGCAACCGCGATGCAACACCATCCGGCTGGACCGTAGGAGCAAACCGGACGGTTGTCATTGAAATCATCATCCACATCTGAGATCACCGCACTACAGGTGGAGCGGCGCTCATCTTTTGTTGCGCTCATGCCAGCGCCCCCTCATGCGAACGGGTTGATCTTTTTTGCCATGAAACAAACCTCGCCAGCCCTGCAGCCTTTCGATGTCTCGCGCGTTTTGACGGATGCGTTTGCGGTTTTTCGTGAAGGCTGGCGGCCCATGCTGCCCGTTTTTTTCATCGCGGGCATGGTTGATGCCGTCGTCATGCGTATGCAGCCCGGTTGGTCGTTTTATAGCGCGGTCGAATTTTTGGCTTTCATTGTTACCTGGACTGCGTCAGCAGCCATCGCCACGCGGCTGCTCTATGAAACGGCATATGGGCGGCCGCCGCGCTTGCCCGACGCCATTGCGGAAACGGCATCTCGTTTCTGGCCCTTGCTCCTGACTGGCGCTCTTTCGACCTTAGCATTGGCTGTCGGCGCAATCTTGCTGGTCGTCCCCGGTGTTTGGGTTCTTGGGGCAACGTCTGTGATCATCCCGCTCATCATCATTGAAAGGGCAGGAACAGACGCATTGAAGCGCAGTTTTGACATGACAGAGGGATACCGTTGGCAGTCGGCAGGCGCTTTAGGGGTCATATTCATCGGCACGGCCACATTTAACTACGTCGCGACAACGGCTGTCTCCAACATCACAGAACCATCGAGTTTTCTTTTTCTGCCATTCGATGCCATTCTTAACCTGATCGAAGGGGGGCTGCTGGCGGCGGTCAGCCTGTCTATACACAAGCGATTGAATGAACTGAAAAGCAGCGGCCCGGACGAGGAACTCAGCGAGACATTCCGTTGATCTCCACATACCTGCCAACTGGCGCCTCAGCGCGGGAAATGTCCCGCAGCCCGGTTATGATTGACTCTACCCCCCTCAATCGCTAGATCACCACCATTCCCCGGAGGCCCAATCGCCTTCGGTCTTCGGCATGAGTCGAAGATCGCCCTCGGTCAGCGCGTTGCGCCCGCCGGGGCGTTACTGCTTTTTGCGTCCCTTTGTGGCGCGGGTTGAGGAGACGCGTGATGTTTGAAGGTCTTTCAGAACGCCTTGGTGGTGTCTTCGACAAGCTCACCAAACAGGGTGCGCTGTCTGATGCAGATGTCTCCACCGCGCTCCGCGAAGTGCGCGTCGCCTTGCTGGAGGCTGACGTATCGCTGCCTGTTGCGCGCGACTTCATCAAAGCCGTGCAAGACAAGGCAACAGGACAGGCCGTCACGAAATCCGTCACGCCGGGCCAGCAGGTCGTCAAGATCGTCAACGACGAGATGACCGCGATGCTGGCCGGTGACGACGCCGACGCTGGCCGCCTGCGTGTCGACAGCCCACCAGCACCAATTCTGATGGTCGGCCTTCAGGGGTCAGGTAAAACCACAACCACGGCCAAGATCGCCAAACGCCTGACTGAGCGTGAGCGCAAGCGCGTGCTGATGGCCTCGCTCGACGTGAACCGCCCGGCCGCGATGGAACAGCTTGCCATCCTCGGCATGCAGATTGGCGTTGATGTTCTGCCGATCGTCAAAGGCCAGGACCCGGTCGCCATTGCCAAGCGCGCCAAGCAGCAGGCAACGATGGGCGGGTATGATGTTTACCTGCTCGACACCGCCGGGCGCCTGTCCATTGACGAAGAGCTGATGCAACAGGTCGAAGCTGTTCGCGATGTTGCCAACCCGCATGAAACCTTGCTGGTGGTTGACGGCCTTACCGGTCAGGATGCTGTAAACACCGCTGTAAACTTTGACGAGCGCGTCAGCATTTCCGGCGTTGTTCTGACCCGGATGGATGGCGACGGGCGCGGCGGTGCTGCCCTTTCGATGCGCGCCGTCACGGGCAAGCCCATCAAGTTCGTCGCCACCGGCGAAAAGATGGAAGCGTTGGAGGAATTCCACCCCTCCCGCATCGCTTCACGTATTCTGGGCATGGGCGACATCGTATCGCTCGTCGAGAAAGCGCAGGAAACCATTGAGGCTGAACAAGCCGAAAAAATGATGAAGCGGTTCCAGAAGGGCCGCTTCGATATGAATGACCTGCGCGGTCAGCTTGAGCAGATGCAGAAAATGGGCGGTATGCAGGGCCTGATGGGCATGTTGCCGGGCATGGGGAAACTCTCCAAGCAGATGGAAGAATCCGGGTTTGATGACAAGGTTATCCGCCGTCAGATCGCACTGATCCAATCGATGACCAAAAAAGAGCGCAAAAACCCTGCTCTCCTGCAAGCGAGCCGCAAAAAGCGCATCGCCAAGGGTGCTGGCCTTGAGGTGCAGGAACTGAACCGCTTGCTGAAGATGCACCGCCAGATGGCAGATATGATGAAAAAAATGGGCAAGATGGGGAAAAAGGGCCTGATGCGCGGTGCGCTCTCCCAGATGTTTGGCAAAGGCGGCATGAACCCTGCTGCAATGGCTGGCCCGGAGGGCGGCATGGGCAGCGGCGCAGGCGCGCCCCCAGCTGGTCTGCCCGGCGGCATCCCCGGTGGAATGGGTGGCGGCCTGCCCGGCCTTGGTGGCGCAGCCCTTCCTCCCGGCCTGAGCGGGTTTGGCAAGAAGAAATGACCGCGATACCCGTCATAGAAACCGGAAACATCCGTCTGCGCGCCCCGCGCATGGAGGATCTTTCGGCCTATGAGGCGTTCTGCGCGTCAGATCGTTCGGCGGATGTGGGCGGCCCGTTCACCACGTCGCAGGCGTTCGTGAAACTCGCAGCTGTTTCCGGACATTGGACACTTCGCGGCTATGGCCGATTTTTGGTGGCTGATCGGGAAACAGATGAAGCCTTGGGCATTGTTGGTCCCTATTTTCCAACAAACTGGCCAGCTCCTGAAATCGCTTGGACGGTTTTTGGTAATGCCGAAGGGCGCAGCATCGCTTTCGAAGCGGCAAAGGCATCACGCGCCTGGGCATATGAAATCCTGGGATGGTCTACGACTGTTAGCTGCATCCATGCCGACAACATCCGCTCCCAGCGTCTCGCCAAGAGGCTTGGCGCAGTGAAAGAGGATACGCCTTTCGTTCAGCGCGAATTTGGCGCACTCGACATTTGGCGGCACCCTGGCCCATCGGAGATCGCACCATGAGCACCCCATTGACCGATGACGCAAAGCGCGCTGCCGAATTGCTCGCCGTGCAGCGCGGGCATATCGACAACCTCGATGCGATCCTTGTCTACACGCTGGCAGAACGCTTCAAGGCAACGCAGGCCGTTGGCGCGCTGAAAGCCTCCCATGAATTGCCGCCCTCTGATCCGGCCCGCGAACAGCGCCAGATCGAGCGGTTGCAGAAGCTGGCCGAAGACGCCGACCTCGACCCCGAATTCGCGAAGAAATTCCTGAACTTCATCATCTCCGAAGTCATCAGGCATCACGAACAGTTCCAATCCTGACAACCGAAAATCGGGCAACAAAGCCCAAACAAGACAAACCTAAGGAGACTATACAATGTCACTCAAAATCCGGCTCGCCCGCGGTGGTTCCAAGAAACGCCCTTTCTACGCAATCGTTGCAGCAGACAGCCGTATGCCACGCGATGGTCGTTTCATCGAGAAACTGGGCACATATAACCCGCTCCTGAACAAAGACGACGAAAACCGCGTCAAAATGAACGTAGAGCGGATCATGGAACTCATCGGTAACGGCGCACAGCCAACCGACCGCGTTTCACGCTTCCTCGAAGCTGCTGGTGCGATCGAAAAGAAAACCCGCAACAACCCGAACAAAGCGAAGCCCGGCACGAAAGCTGTCGAGCGCGCTGAAGAAAAAGCTGAAAAAGCCAAAGCCGCTGCCGAAGCTGCTGCTGCGCCGGCTGAACCAGCTGCTGAAGAAGCCGCAGCCGAGTAATCGGAACGGCCGGGAGACGCCGATGCGCGCCTTTCCCGAACCCTTTCAGCGGGATCTTGAAGACCTGATGCGGTGGCGGCGCGATGTGCGCCGCTTCCGCAGCGCCCCGGTCGATGAAGACGTGCTGGAAAAATGTCTGGAGGCGGCGCGCCTTGCGCCGTCTGTTGGCTTGTCTGAGCCCTGGCGGTTCGTTCGTGTAACATCAGACAAGGCCCGCGCCGCTGCGCTTGCCAATTTTCAGGCGGCCAACGCAGATGCGCTTGCGACATACGAAGCCGACAAGGCTGAAACCTATGCCTCGTTGAAACTGTCCGGCATGCGGGACGCGCCCGTACAGTTTGCCGTGTTTTGCGACGAGGAAACGGCAAAGGGTTCTGGCCTTGGTGCCGGCACCATGCCTGAAATGCGGCGATACTCCGTCGTCACAGCTGTTATGAACGTCTGGCTGCGCGCCCGCGCAGCGGGGCTTGGCGTCGGCTGGGTGTCTATTCTGGATGCGGACCTTCTGGCCCGCGATCTTGATGCCGAGCCGGGCTGGTCGCTGGTTGCCTATCTTTGTATCGGCTGGCCTGAAGAAGATCATCTGGAACCGGAACTTTCCCGCGCAGGCTGGGAAGACAGGTCCGACAAACTGGAAGTGTGGGAAAGATGAGCCAAAAACCTGATCTGGTCTGTGTTGGTGCCATCGCGGGTGCTTTTGGCGTACGCGGTGATGCGCGCATCAAATCATTTTGCGCCGATCCGGCCGCGATTGCCGATTATGCGCCGCTTTACGATGAAACCGGCACGCGTGAATTTTCGTTAAAGATCATCGGCAAGGCAAAAGGGACTTTCACCGCAAAACTCGGCACTGTGACAAATCGGGAAATGGCCGAAGCGATGAAGGGTTTTCGCCTTTATGCCCCCCGCGACCGCCTGCCTGCGCTGCCGGATGATGAGTTTTACCATTCCGATCTGATCGGCCTGACCGCCTTTGATACCGGCGGGGTTGAATTAGGGCGGGTGAACAGCGTTGACGATTTTGGCGGTGGTGATTTCTTGGAAATCACCGTGGCCGAAACGCAGAAACCAATGCTTGTGCCCTTTACGCAAGAGGCCGTGCCAACAGTCGATCTGTCAGCAGGCCGCGTGATCATTGACCCACCAAGCGATGTGGTTGACCCCGAATGACACCAGATCCCGCCCTTGTAACCGACCGCACGAGTTTCCTCGTTTTTCTTGATGATCTGCGCATTTTTCTTGAAGACAACGAAGATGACTACGGCTCAGTGAACACCACTGGCACTGGTATTCTCGAAGGGATGCATGGCGGCATCGTTGCCAATGACCTGAGCAGCGAGGCCCTCGGCGGCAATCCGTGGACGTCTGCTGCAACACTGCTGATGATGGGCGTCAGCTATGAATGAAACACCAGATAATCAGGCCGGCAGGCCCCCGGTTACGACATCGGTTCAAAAACCACTGCGAGAGCAAAAATGGGTCATCGTCATGGCCGCCTGTCTCGCGGGCGCGATGATCGGTTATGGCTTTGCCGGTTTTGCTCCTAAGCCGCCGGACTGGAAACGCGACGCCGCGCAGCATCATGCCTTGTACCGGGGGTGGACTGTTATCCCGCTCGCCCCCAGGGCCAGTACGCTGGCGGCTGATCTCGCCAAAGCATCCGAAGCGATAGCCGTGCCTCTGCCGCTGGCGGTGATGTCCTCGATCGACACACTTGCCCTGAAACGTGCTGCCGTACTTGGTGTTGAAAATTCGCGCCTCGCGCAGGTTCTTTTCGCCGCTCCCGGCGGCACCCCCCTCGGCCTTTACGCCATCAAGCGTCGCGCCGCAGCGAAATGGACGCCCCAGGAACTGGCCATCGAAGCCACGGAGCACGACGGCATGGCCTCCGCGACGTGGTCGACGCCGGATGCCGATTTTCTGTTGGTCGGAAGCATAGAACTGAACCGCATCAAGACGTTCGCAGAGCAGATCAGAGCCGCGCTCTACCGCGAGGGTCAATAATGGCCGCGCCCACCAAATCCCACGGCCGCATCGCCGTCCGCCCCACCCTGACGCCCCGCCCCCTGATGGAGGAAGCCGAGATCAAGGACGTGTGGACGGCACGTATCCTAACGCTCTTCCCGGGCATGTTCCCCGGCCCCTTGGGTGAAAGTCTGCTCGGGCAGGCCTTGAAAAACCGCCTCTGGCAACTTCAAACCATCGACATTCGCAACTATGCCAAAGACAAACATCGCTCCGTCGACGATAAACCCTTTGGTGGTGGCGCAGGCATGGTGATGAAGCCTGATGTGGTCGCGCGCGCGATTGACGAAGCGATGAAACCAACGCCGCTGAACCGCGAAAACTGGCCTCTCATATACCTCTCGCCGCGCGGCAAACCCTTCGATCAGGCCATGGCGCAGCGATTCGCGAACGCCAAGGGCATCACCATGCTTTGCGGTCGTTTTGAGGGTGTGGACGAACGTGTGCTCCAGGCGCGGGAGGTTGAAGAGGTTTCTTTGGGCGATTTCGTGATGACAGGAGGCGAAATCGCAGCAATGGCGTTGATTGATGCAACAGTCCGCCTTATACCCCGCGTTCTTGGTAACGCAGACAGTGTCACCGAGGAAAGCTTTGCGGGCGGCTTGTTGGAAGCTCCGCAGTATACCAAGCCCCAGCTTTGGGAGGGGCGCGAAGTGCCTGAGGTTCTTCTCTCTGGCCACCACGCGCGTATCGCCGAATGGCGAGCCTCGATGAGCGAAAGGCTAACCAAAGAACGCCGCCCCGATCTCTGGCGGGCGCATGTGGCCAAATCTGATGCCACCTCTGCGGACCCGGTTGAGGACCAAGAGCGCTCGGGCGCACACACCACCGCCACCAAAGGCGGGCAAACATAAGGAAAAGGTCAATGAACCTCCTTGAACAGATCAATGCCGAGCACATCGCAGAGCTCGCAAAAGACATTCCAGATTTCGCCGCTGGCGACACCATCCGCGTCGGTGTGAAGGTGACAGAGGGTACACGTACCCGCGTTCAGAACTACGAAGGCGTTTGCATCGCACGCAAAGGTGGCTCCACGCTCGCCGCTGCGTTCACGGTTCGCAAAATCTCCTTCGGTGAAGGCGTTGAACGTGTGTTCCCGCTGCACTCACCACAGATCGACAGCATCACAGTCGTTCGCCGTGGCCGCGTTCGCCGCGCGAAACTCTACTACCTCCGTGATCGCCGTGGTAAATCCGCACGTATCGCCGAGAAAACCAACTACCGCGCACCGAAGTAAGCCTTACTTCGCGCGATGCGCATTGCGGGCGGCTCCAAAAGGGGCCGCCCGTTTTTGTGTCTGCGGCAAAGGCACAGCCATCTTTCCCGTAGCTGCCCACGGAAACCAAAGCTGGCCCCAAGACTGCAAAACGGGCAGGCCTGCCGCCCGCCCGTCCATCGTGCTTCACTACAGCGCAAATGTGCTATTTCAGCGAGTTCATCCCGAACATATTGCCTTCGGTATCCTGGCACAGAACGATGAAGCCAAATTCCCCGATGGAGAATTTTGGGCGAACCACGACCCCGCCAGCATCAGCCACCCGCTCCTGCTCCACTGCACAATCTTCCACTGAAAAATAGACAATCGTGCCGCCAACGCCTGGCGACGCGTAAGGCGATTTGGTCAACGCACCACCCGCCCCATAGGCCCCCATGTCGGCTGGAAAGCTCATCATCTGGGATTCACCGGTCGGATCGCCCATGGCCTCGAGCTTGATATCGAGTATGGCTTCATAAAAAGCCACTGCACGGTTCAGGTCGTCCACATAAATATCAAACCATCCAACTGCGTTCATCTTGGTCATTGTCAGTTCCTTCTTTGCTGTCGTTATGCTGATCGTTTAGCAATCGCTCAGAAGGCTGTATTGTAGATTTCAGACATCAAATTTTCGGGCATATTTTCCCGGCGTATACCCCGTCGCCCGCCGGAACGAGTGGATGAAATGGGACTGGTCCGCATATGACCACGTGTCACTACCGTTCAAAGACTGCTGTAATCTCAGTACTTTAAGAAAATCATGCGGGCTGAAACCCGTTGTCCGCTTCAGGGTGCGTTGAAGCTGCCGAGGGGAAAGCCCCGCAACCTCGGCCATATCCGCAACAGAATAAATATCATCGAGACGCTGAAATATCTTTTCCGTTATCAGGTTCGGCGCGACCCAGCCATGCTCCATCAATTTCTCAACAAACCCAGACAGGATCAGCTGACTGTCAGCAAAGGCCTGCCTGCCCAGTTCGCGGTTCACATCCAGCAGCGGTAGATCACCTTCGTAGGGCGTATCGACCATTCCAAACGAAATCGGCTCCCGGTTGTCCTGCCAGACACCGGGTAAAAAGCGGATGTTCACAAAATGGAACACCTTGCCGAGGTTAAACTCTTCGGATGCCGCCCGCAGTTGTGAAACCCCGGCGACTTGCTTGTTGAGTTGGTCAAAAACGATGTAGGTGCACGCATCCGGCAGCGCATGAAACCGGTAATCTTCAGCCAGACTGCCTTCGGTATTCAGCTCCAGAAAACGGTGCACAATCCCGCGCAAATGGCTCGGCGGTTCAGTCTCGACAAATTTGACCGTTTGCACAGCCTTGTCTTTACCGTTTCCCTTGGGGTCATACATGGGCGCGTGTCTTTTGCCGGAATGTCAAAGTCACGCCCTTCATAACCCGCTTCACCTGCTTTGGAAGTCAAAACGCCCCTAACACGTTGAAACATCTGATATGACAGGCTGCAATAGACCAAACGCCATGACGCCAGTTTGGGCGCCCTACGCCTCGCCCATCGTCTCAGTCTTCAAATATCCATCTTCCTTCCGCAGGAAGGCGTGCTGAAATCACCCCCTGCGCATCCACCAGATAAAGGGCGCGGTCACAACGTACATCGTGATCCCATAAACACCTGACGGCAGGCTAAACGGTGACAAACCAGCGGCACTCTCTGCAATTAGCGCCCCGACCGTGATGCCCAGCGTTGCGTTCTGCACGCCCGCCTCAATCGCCACCGCTATCGCATCGGGCTTAAACAAACCCATCATTCGCGCCATGCCAAAACCGATCAAGAACATTGCGATATTGAGAACGATCAGCACCGGGCCGAGGCGGGCGATATTGTCTGAAAAGATCGCCCAATTTGCCGCAAGCGCCCCAATAACAATGATCACAAACAAGGCAGTGGCGATTTTGGAAATCAGTCCCTCTGCCCTTTGTGCGAACTGCGGCGCAAAAGCGCGCACAGCAACCCCTAGCGCGACAGGCACGGCGGTGATCGCAAACATCGACAGCCCCAGCGAAACGACATTCACCTGCGGCGCGGCTAGTCCCATGAAATTGTCCGTCGACCATTCAACCAACACTGGCACCGTGACCACAGCGATCAGGCTGACAACCGCAGTCAGCGTCACGGATAATGCCACCGCACCACCTGCCAGCTTGGTCAGAATATTTGATGTCACCCCCCCTGGGCAAAAAGACAGGATCATCACGCCAACCGCCAGTTCAGCCGGTAGCGGAAAGATCATCAGCAAGATGAACGCCACAACGGGCAAGACAACCAGTTGCGCAACGGCACCGGCAAGAAAGGCATGGAACACCCGCCCAACGCGCAAAAAGTCGCCTACCGTCAGACCAATGCCCAACGAAAACATGATAAATGCAAGCGACAGCGGCAAAAACACGTCCAACAGCATGAAACCCCCATATTACCTGTCACAGGCGCCACCAAATCGAGAGAAACCGATAGAATGTGACACCATACGCTTGCGGGCTATGTGAGCCATGAATAGAACCCTAGGCAATGTTTTATCTTTCGGGCAGCGAAGCATCACACGCGCCCCGACCACAAAATAAGGGAGACGTCATGGCCGACACGCTCGAATTTAAGGACCGGATGCTCTCGCTGGGCTTGGCTCGCGTATCCGAAGCGGCGGCGATCGCCTCTGCCAAATTGATTGGTCGCGGTGATGAAAAAGCCGCTGATCAGGCCGCGGTCAACGCCATGCGCGAACAACTGAACCTGCTCGACATTCAAGGCGTTGTGGTCATCGGCGAAGGGGAGCGGGACGAAGCGCCCATGCTCTACATCGGAGAAGAGGTCGGCAGCGGCGAAGGCGTATCTGTTGATATCGCGCTTGACCCTCTCGAAGGCACAACCCTTACCGCCAAGGATATGCCGAATGCGTTGACCGTGATTGCGATGGGGCCGCGCGGTTCGATGCTGCACGCGCCCGATGTATACATGGACAAACTGGCGATCGGCCCGGGTTACCCCGAAGGCATCGTTGATCTGGACATGTCGCCCGCCGAACGGGTGCAGGCCCTCGCCAGGCATAAGGGCGTCGATCCAAGCGCGATCAAGGTGTGCGTTCTTGAACGCCCGCGCCACGAAAAGATGATTGAAGAATTGCGTAGCGTTGGCTGTGCCATTCGCCTGATTCCCGATGGTGATGTCGCCGGCGTCATCCACTGTGCCGAATCCGAAACCACCGGGATCGACATGTATATGGGTCAGGGCGGCGCGCCAGAGGGTGTTTTGGCGGCAGCCGCGCTCAAATGCATGGGTGGTCAAATTCAGGGCCGTCTGAAATTCCGCAACTCTGATGAGCGCACCCGCGCCGTCAACGCCGGGATCGAAGACCTGAACCGCAAATACACCCGTGATGACATGGTGCGTGCGGATGTGATCTTTGCAGCAACGGGCGTTACAGATGGATCCATCCTGCCCGGCATCAAACGTGTCGGCGACTATATTGAAACCGAAACCTTGTTGATGCGGTCAGCCACGCGATCAGTTCGCCGCCTTACCTACCGCACTGACGATTTTTGAGGTTTTGAACCTGACAAATGCACAACGGTTCGGCCTGCCTGACGGTCTGTCCATGATCATTCCCAGCAAGGCCGAATCCGATGACGTCTGACGCGTTTCTGGGAATTTCATCGTCGCTCGGCGGGCGGCGCTGGGTCGGGCCAAGTGCGGATGTTGAACGTGTCGGTGCCGGGATTGCCCAGGTCCATGATCTGCCGGAAATCGTGGGGCGCATTCTTGCGACACGCGGTGTGGCAGCAGATGACGCGCCTGACTATCTCGCGCCCACGCTCAAATCGCTTATGCCTGATCCGTCCACGCTTGCGGATATGGACAGGGCAGCCGCGCTGCTTGTCGAAATGGCGACCGCGCGAAAACGCATCGCGATTTTCGGCGATTATGATGTGGATGGGGGGGCGTCCTCTGCATTGCTCGTCGACTGGCTCCGCGCCCTTGACCTCAATGCGACCGTCTACATTCCCGACCGGATCGACGAAGGGTATGGCCCGAATGACGAGGCAATGCGTGCGCTGGCCAAAGCGCATGACCTAATCATCTGCGTTGATTGCGGCACGTTAAGCCACGGCCCGGTCGCCGCTGCGGTCGCTGCTGGCGCACAGGTTGTCATTGCCGATCACCACATGGCAGGCGAAACCTTGCCCGAATGCGCCGCCGTGGTGAACCCGAACAGGCACGATGATGATAGTGGCATGGGCCACCTGTGCGCTGCTGGTGTTGTGTTCATGTTGCTGGTCGCCGCAAACCGGATATTGCGTGCCAATAATGGGCCGCAGCCAAACCTGATGAACGCCCTCGATCTGGTCGCGCTGGCGACGGTTGCTGACGTGGCACCGCTGATCGGGGTGAACCGTGCGTTTGTGCGCCAGGGGTTGAAGATCATGGCCGCGCGGGAGCGGCCCGGCCTGCGGGCATTGGCTGACGTTGCTGGTGTTGCGGCGATGCCCAACTCCTTTCATCTCGGCTATCTGCTTGGCCCACGGGTCAACGCAGGTGGGCGGATCGGAAAAGCCGACCTTGGCGCGCGCCTGCTTTCGACCGCCTCCGTCGAAGAAGCATCCGGCATCGCGCATGAACTTGATCGCCTGAATGCCGAAAGGCGCGCGATCGAAGCCGAAGTGCTCGCACTCGCAATGGAACAAGCCGAAACGCGTGACATCGAAGGCCCGTTGGTCTGGGCCGCTGGCGATGGCTGGCATCCCGGTGTCGTTGGCATTGTGGCCGCGCGCCTGAAAGAGGCATTCAACCGCCCCGCCGTGGTTATTGGTCTTGATGGGAAAATCGGCAAAGGGTCTGCACGATCCGTCGAAGGTGTTGACCTAGGGGCAGCTATTGCCACCTGCGCCCGTGAGGGTGCCCTCATCAAAGGGGGCGGGCACCAGATGGCAGCAGGCCTGACCGTTGCGCAAACCGGGGTTGAGGCAGCGATGGCACGACTGTCTGAACTGCTGGCAAAAGATCTTTCGTTGATGACGGGCCCGCGAAGCCTGCGCATTGATGGCGCGCTCAGCCCCGCTGCGGCCACCGCAGAGCTGGTTGAAATGCTAGAGGCGGCCGGGCCATTTGGGGCCGCTGCGCCCGCTCCGCGTTTTGTTATCCCACACGCGCGCGTCGCCTTTGCCAAGCGCGCCGGTGAAGACCATTTGCGCCTGACGTTAGAGGGCGACGGTGGCGGGCGATTGGATGCGATTTGCTTTCGCGCCTTCTCCGGCCCCCTCGGCCCGTTCTTGAGCGAAACCCATGGCGCGCGGGTGCATGTGGCCGGGCGCCTTGAGATCGACGACTGGGGCGGGCGGCGCAAAGCCAAGCTCAAAGTCGAAGACGCCGCACCAGCTTAACGAAAAAACCCACGATTTTGTGGGCCAAACTCAGCCGTTACATACCGCCCCATTCTCTGCTCAAAAAAAGTGTTTCACTTGGGCAAAAAAGTGAAAGAATCGGCTTGATCCCCCCGGCGTGAGACGCTACATCCCTCCCCGTGGCGCACCCTTCGTCTATCGGTTAGGACGTCAGGTTTTCAACCTGAAAAGACGGGTTCGACTCCCGTAGGGTGTACCACCAATCAAACGCCGCCCCTCACCGGGCGGCGTTTTGCATTTCCGGCTTTCCTTGGTCTGTTGCTATTATGGATAGGGTCGGAAAAGCCCGCGTCACAGTAAATGCGGCGACGACAACAAAAACGCAGATAGCGAGTTTCGGAACGCGCGAATCCAGAACATTGGCGGCGGATCAACGCGCGGCAAATTCCTTGTGCCAATTTCCCGGCTCGCCCGCGAAGATGTTCAGCGGATCAAGGTTTTTCGCCCCTTCGGCAGCCAACCTGCAAGCGAAAGCGTCGTAAAAGGCGTTTTTGTAGCCATAAGCCTGGTTGATATTCCAGTGCGATGCGACAGAGCGGAAAACCTCTGCCAACCCTTGGCCCCGCAACAGATTCATGTCTGACTTGTCAGGAAAATCCATCTCTCGCATGGCAATCACATCGGCAAACTCCTGCCGGTAAAGCGCATTGCGGCCAGCTATTTCATAACCAATCATATTCCCGCCCTCTGTTATCGGGCGCAGAACCAGGGTCGGTTTGCCGAGTGTTCGCAGTTTTCCGTCAGCTTCAAACTCGCTGATGCCGCCATTCGTACCTTCAACAACCAGCCCACCTGACCCGGGCAGATGTTTCCGATACGGACCAACCACTGACGCCCGAAGGTTACTGGCAAAAAAATAGCTGACAACCGAATGGGGGCCGTTGCCCAGTTTGTGTACGCGGCTCGCCTTGACCGGCTCGAAATCAACAAAGGACCGGATAAGCGCGAGGCCATGATACCGAAACCCAATATGGTTAAGGACCAGCCCGCGAACCTCTCCGATCACGCCATCGCGCACGGCCTTTCGCACAAGGTCGAAACTGGGAAAATTCATGTAATCTTCGGTTACGGTGACCGATTTGAACAACGCCAGCAGCGGCGCAATTTGCTGATACTGGGCCTGTGTTTGAACGATGGGCGTGTCGATGACCAAGTGCAGGTTTTGTTCGTGACCAGCAAGTTGCTTCAGCACATTTGCGTTTTGGGCAGTCGGCACCGAAACTGACACGACATCCACCTTGGAAAAATCGACATCCTCCAAAGACAAGACCGCCGGAACACCCCAATGATCAGCAACGGGGCGAAGCCGCGCTTCTGTTCGGGAATGAATGCCGACAATCTCAAATTCATCACGCAGGCACGTCAGCGCGGGGAGGTAGTTGTTTTGCACGCGCCGCCCAGACCCAACCAATAATATCCGCTGGCGACGGGGACGCTTCAGGACCGGGTCAAACATCACTGCCCCCCTTGAGGTGCAACCGGGCGGCTGGGGGCCACGGCGAACCACGGCACATCGGGCGCATCGCCAAGGTCGGGTGCCGCACGTTTTTGATAGCGGCCCAGCAAGACATCCCACTTGGGGTCACCGGCAGGTACGCTGCGGATCAGATCGGCGAAAAAAGGTTTCTTGATGTGTGTGCTTTCAAATTCATTGCGTTGCACCGACACCTTCAACAAACGCCGCCGACGCTTTCCCCTGTTCGCCGCGGCGCGGTGATAAAAGCGCCGGTTCCAGATAAAACTCATCCCGGCCGGGCCCTGCATTGACGACGCGAGAGTGGTTTCATCGAGCTCGCCTTCGGCGGTGCCCTGGGCAAACTCAAACGGCCCATCCATCGGGCCCACATCACGGAAATACACAAAAATGCTCAGATGCGTCGGGTCAGTGTCGCGATAGGTGCTGTCGGCATCACGATGCCACCCGTCATCACTTTCCGAGAAGATATGTGATGCTGTCTGTTCCGCTTCGATTTCGTAAAAATGAAGATGGTAAAGCACCGGATCAGGCAAAATGGAAAACAACACATCCCGCATTCTGGGCGTGAGAACATCGCGCGCAATATCAAGTTTACACATGTCTTTCGCGCGCACATATGCCCGTTTCTGTTCGCGCTGAGCGGCAAAAACCGGGTCGATTACGCGGTTCAGGGCCGCTATTTCATTGCTGGTGTAAATATTGGGGAGCAGGGCAATGCCGGCGTTGTTTAGATGGTGCCTGATCATGTCTAAGCGTTCCCGATTTTTGCGCCCGCGCACTCGCGGTTCTATACGTCGCGCTGTTGCTTAACATGTGGGGTCAATCAGCCCCAAGGGGTAAACGCCCCGAATTTGCCCGCTGTATCAATCAGCTGACACTTGCCAGCCTACCTTGCCATCGCTAGCAGTAAGTCATGAATACTGACCGACCTCTCCTCGGCGTCTTCCTGATGCTTGGTTTTTGTGTGCTCGCGCCCATGGGGGATGCGATGGCAAAAATCATCGGCAGCACCATTCCCGTCGCGCAACTGGTGTTGGTTCGCTTTGCGGTACAGGCGCTGATCCTGTTACCCCTTGTATGGTATCTGGGGATGAAATTACGCCTCTCGCGGCGGGCGTTTCACCTGACGGTCATACGGACCTGCCTGCATATTGTGGGTATTGGTGCGATGTTCACCGCGTTACAGTTCCTGCCGCTTGCAGATGCCATAGCCATCGCATTTGTGATGCCCTTCATCATGCTGATCCTCGGCAAATATGTGCTGAACGAAGAGGTTGGCGCACGGCGGATCATCGCTTGCGCGGTCGGATTTGTCGGCACGATGCTGGTCATTCAGCCAAGTTTTGCCGAGGTCGGCCCGCCCGCATTGTTGCCGCTGCTGGTGGCTGTTGTCTTCGCGCTGTTCATGCTCGTCACCCGGCAGGTCGCGAAAGAAGCTGACCCCATTGCGCTGCAATGTGTGTCGGGCCTCGTGGCCGTTGTGATCATGTTGCCGATCCTGCTGATCACCGATCAGCTGGATATTCCGCTGCTCGGCATCAAAACCCCCACCGGAAAAGAATGGCTTTTGCTAGCGGGTATCGGCGCGTTGGGTACATTTGCGCACCTTATGATGACGTGGTCACTGCGTTTTGCGCCATCTGCCACCCTCGCCCCGATGCAATATCTTGAAATCCCTATCGCAACCTTTATTGGCTGGCTCGTATTTCGGGATCTGCCGAATGGGTTGGCTGCGGTTGGAATTGTCATCACAATGGCAGCCGGGCTTTATATTATCTACCGCGAGCAAGTGACCGCGCGGGCTGGAAGGACATGACATGGCGTATGACGATATCAAACTCCTCATCAATGGCGAATGGCTTGACGGTGAAGGTGGCTCCGAAGACATTCTGAACCCGGTCGATGAAAGTGTCATCGGCCAATGCCCGCACGCCTCCCCCGCGCAGCTTGACGCCGCGCTTGCAGCCGCCGCAGAGGGGTTCAAGGCTTGGCGCAATGTGACACCGATCGAGCGCCAGAAAGTTATGGAAAAGGCCGCCGCCTATCTGGAGGCGAACGTCGAACATATCGGCCGCAATCTGACCATTGAGCAGGGCAAGCCCCTTGGCGAAGCCAAGCTGGAAATCGGGTTCGCCGTCGATGTCATTCGCTGGTACGGCGAAGAAGGCAAGCGGGCCTATGGTCGGATGATCCCTGCCCGCATTCCCGGTGCCCGCCAGATCGCCATCAAGGAGCCGGTTGGCCCGGTCGCCGCTTTCGTGGCGTGGAACTTTCCCGCCGTGAACGTAATCCGCAAGGTTGCTGGCGCAATCGGTGCCGGGTGTTCCATCGTTCTCAAACCTTCGGAAGAAACCCCCGCGACCGCGCTTGCAATCGCGCGCGCGTTTCAGGAAGCGGGCCTGCCCAACGGCGTGCTGAACGTGGTCTTTGGTGCTCCGGCTGAGGTTTCCGAGCATCTGATCGCCTCACCGATCATCAAAAAGGTATCCTTTACCGGGTCTACCCCTGTCGGCAAGCTGTTGCAGAAACAGGCCGCAGACACGCTTAAGCGATGCACGATGGAACTGGGCGGCCACGCACCGTTTATCGTTTATGACGATGCTGATGTTGAGAAGGCGCTAAACGCGGCGGCTGGTTTCAAATATCGCAACGCCGGGCAGGTCTGCATTTCACCCACACGCTTCTTTGTGCAGGAAAACGCCTATAGCGCATTTGTGGACGGCTTTGCTGAGCGGGCCGCAGCCGTAAAGGTCGGCAATGGCCTTGATGATGGTGTCGCCATGGGCCCATTGATTGGCGAACGCCGCCTTGGGGTGATGGATGATTTTGTATCGGATGCTGTCAAAAACGGCGCGATGCTGAAAACCGGCGGGGCACGCATCGGCAATCAGGGCTTTTTCTTCCAGCCAACGGTGCTGTCAGACGTGCCTGACACTGCAAAAATCATGTATGAGGAGCCCTTTGGCCCGGTCGCGCCAATCACACCTTTCAAAGGTGTGGACGATGTGCTGGAGCGTGCAAACTCCCTCCCGCTTGGGTTGGCCTCATATGTCTTCACCAACAGCGGCAAAACGGCCAAAGCCATGCAGGACCAGTTGGAAACGGGTATGGTTGGCGTCAATCACCCCGGCGTTTCAATGCCTGAAACACCCTTTGGCGGCGTGAATGAAAGTGGCTATGGCTCCGAAGGGGGCATTGAAGGGCTGGAAGCCTACCAGCGCACCAAGTTCATCACCGAGATCGACTATATCTAAGCGAAACGCTTTGCGATTGCTGTCTTGCCCGGATCACCTTCGGGCAAGACATACCAACGGCCTGCGCCGGCCCAGAACGCCTGATCAAGCCGCGTTCAGCGATGCCAACAACTTTCGCATGCGGCTATCACCACCGCTGATATCAGCCAGCGTATAACCGTCCAGCACCTCAAAGAACGCTGATTGCGCCTTGGCAAGCGCGCCCGTCAGGCCGCAGCATGGCGACAAAATGCACGCCCCACCATCAGCGCGCATGCATTCAACCAATTCTGTCTGGCTTTCCAGGCGCCGCACCACATCACCAACCGAGATATCTTCCATTGGCCGCGCCAGCCGAATACCGCCTGTTCGCCCACGAATCGACGTCACATACCCCTCGCGCGCCAACCATTGCGTGACCTTGGTCAAATGATTGTATTTCGCATCATGGATTGCAGCGATCTGGCGCGTCGTCAGAACATTATCCTCTGCCACCGCGAGGTGCATAAGGGTCCGCAAGGCATAGTCTGAGAACTTTGAAAGCTGCATGGCGACTGTATAGCTGCTTTTTCACGCATCTCAAATACCGGTTTATATTGCGATGCCGTAGAAGACGTGTCATTATAATAAGCATATCAAATGCGCATTAATTGCGCCCCCGAAAGGCACCGCGATGAAATTCCTTAAAATGCTTGGCGCGATCATCATATGGCCCGGCAACCGCTTTTGCGCGGCCGTGGGGCAAGACCCGCGCGAAGACAACGGCATGCTGCGTGGCTTTGTGAACAATATCGTGTGGGGCGTGCCGATCATTGCTCTGATCTGGTACGCAATCGGCCCGTGAGCGGTGGACAGGATGCAAGACAAGATCACACGCGCTGAGCTGCGCGCGCTCATCACGCGATTCTATGCGCAGGTTCGCCAGCACCCGCGACTGGGTCCGATATTCAACGGCAAAATCGGCACCACTGACGCTGATTGGGAACCACATCTGACAAAAATCGAAGATTTCTGGGCCAATGTCGTGCGGCAGGAACGTGTCTATCACGGCAACCCCATGCTAAAACACATGGCCCTGCCTGACATCGAAGTCAGTGATTTTGAAATTTGGCTAACCCTGTTTGAAGAAACGGCACTGGCCACATTGCCCCCCGAAAAGGCCCGCCTGATGGACAGCACCGCGCGGCGGATCGGGCGCAGCCTTGCCATGGGAATAGAGCGGTCACGCCACAACGGGCCGCCGGACTTGTCACTATAGCAGGCAAAACGCCCCAAACCCTTGCTTTCGGAGCCGCACGCCGATACCTCCCGCCTATGTGATTTTCGTGACAGACACGATGAGGGTGCCATGGACGGGTTGGACAATCTTCGCGGTAAATATCTCAGCCAGATCGCCGACGCGGGCGATGAAGCGGCGCTGGAAACAGTGCGCGTCTCTGCGCTCGGCAAAAAGGGCGAAGTCAGCCTGAAGATGCGTGAACTGGGCAAAATGAGCCCGGAAGAACGCCAGACCGCAGGCCCGGCATTGAACGCCCTCAAATCCGAACTGAACGACGCCATTCAGGCCGCCAAGGCAGGGCTTGCCGATGCGGCACTGGCAGAGCGGTTGAAAACCGAATGGCTGGACGTGACGCTTTCACCGCGCCCGAACCATCAGGGCACCATTCACCCCGTTTCGCAGGTGACCGAAGAAATCACCACGATTTTTGCGGAAATGGGATTTGGTGTCAAAGAAGGTCCACAGATCGAAACCGACTGGCACAATTTCGACGCGCTCAACATTCCGGCCGAACACCCGACGCGCACAGAGATGGATACGTTCTACATGGCGCGCGGCGAAGGCGATGACCGCCCGCCCCACGTCTTGCGCACCCATACCAGCCCCGTGCAAATCCGCGGAATGCTGGAAGATGGCGCGCCCGCGCGTTTCATCTGCCCCGGTCGCGTTTATCGCGCTGACTATGACCAGACCCACACCCCGATGTTCAATCAGGTTGAGGGCCTCGCGATCGACAAGGATATCTCCATGGCCAACCTGAAATGGTGCCTGGAAGAGTTCTTCCGCGCGTTCTTTGAGGTCGATGGCGGCGTTGAGACCCGTTTTCGCGCCAGCCATTTCCCGTTCACCGAGCCATCCGCTGAAGTGGATATTCGCTGTTCTTGGGTCAACGGCCAGCTGCGCGTTGGTGAGGGTGATGACTGGATGGAGGTTCTCGGCTCCGGCATGATCCACCCACATGTCCTGCGTTCGGGCGGAATCGACCCGGATGTTTGGCAGGGCTTTGCCTTTGGCATGGGCATCGACCGTTTGGCGATGCTGAAATACGGCGTCCCTGATCTGCGCGACTTCTTTAGCAGTGACCTGCGCTGGCTACGCCACTACGGCTTTGCCGCATTGGATGTTCCAACAGGTCATGCAGGTTTGGCCGGGTAGGACAGCTTGCGTTCAGCCATATTGACGTAGTTTGCGCATCAACGGCTAGGTCGCGCCCTAAGGGGGCCTTCAGCCCCGTTCTCCGTTTCCGCCCGAAAGCAAGGCAAAGCTGCTGGGCGGGCAATAGCCGTCCCTCAGCCTGTCGCCCGCTCAGCTACCGTCAATATCATCGTCAACGTCATCCCCACACCGACAGATCCCCCCGGTTGTAGAGCCGGGGATGCCGCTGTGGGCCTTGCATCCTGTTGCAGGTGTCAGCGCCGCAAAGGCATTTCGTAACTGACCGGGCCATCGGCGTAGTCCGTTACCGACAGCCATGATGCGGGATAGCCGATGTCCTTGGCGCTCCGGCGGTCATCAGGGCCGGGGTTCAGGTAGCCGTCAGCATATTTGGCGAACAGTTTACGGGTAAGCGCCTGCCATTCGCCAAGGATGAACCCGGCATTCGCATTGGCAACCTCTGTCACCACTTTCACCGCGTCTTCGCCGCTGTCGATTCGTTCGCTGGCCTTTTTGACCTTGCAAAATGAACGCGCCTCCAATGACCGTTGCATGGGCTTGATGTCGACCTCTGTCATACGCTGCCAATTCAGGCGGGCCCAGTTTCCAAGCAGGTCAAACACCCACCACGCTGCATGATCATCGTATTCGCGTGGGTTTCCGGTTTGAAAGCTTTTCGGCAGGTCAGCGCAATTTGCCCAAAATGGCGTAAATACTGAGGTATAGCTGACGTCTGGCGCGAACCACATGATGCCGTCAGCCCCCTTTGGCGCGTTCGGGTCAACCTCCAGCACAAATGAATAGCCTTGATAGAAAACGGAAATTGCCCGCTCCCACGCGCCCGCCACCACCCGGCCATCGCCGTCAGGTGCATTCTGTTTGCCATCGTAAGGCCCGACAAAACGGTGCGGGTCGCCGTATGGGCCAGCCGCGATACCGCGGGTCAGGTCAAATTCCGTTCCCTCATAATGATCACGGTAAAGATCAAAAATCTCTTCCCGGCTAAGCTTGCGGTTGGGGGCAACCGAGAACGGATAGTCGCGCGTGAAAGTGTCCTGCACCCACGGGCTAAACGCCATGTCAGGGTTAACGCGGTCCATAATCCGCCAAATGCGGCGGAGCGAATAGTATGGATGGTTGTATTCGCCTTTGGAAACGGTGGGCAGCCAGTCGCAAACCGGGTTCTTGGACGGGTCCCACAAGCCGCACCCTTTGAGATCATCAAGCAGATGGTCAGAAAACAACTGATCATCCCCACCAACAATGTCGCGAATGCGGAAGGTGTTGGCGGCAACGAACATCTCGCCATCCGGCACGCGCTGCGCGATCCACGCAGAATGGTGCGTTTCACTTGGCAGGGCGCACATCTCAAACACCCATGCTTCGTCGACATCAGCGACGAGAAGTGTCTCGCCCCCCGAATAATAGCCGTATTCGTCGATAAGCTCGCCCATAAGCTCAATCGCGTCGCGAGCAGTCTTGCAGCGCTCCAACGCGATACGGCTGAGTTCTGACGAATAGAACAGGCGCTGATGGGTGCCGTTCTTTTCGGCATCTTCTGCCGTGACATAACTCGGCTGATAGCGGGCACCATTGGTGCATTCCCCCATCATCAGGTTATGCTCGTTCATAATCCCGTAGTTGCCATCAAAATAGGCATAGGTGTGCTCTACCTGTGGGATTTCGCCGATATAGGGCGTCACCGGCCACCCGGCGGTATCGTACCATTTGCCCCGCGTTTTGGAGACAAGGCGCGGATAATCATACGCCTCCGCCAGCACCCCACGCATGGCACCGGGTTTATGGTCAGCGGCGGGCACGCGCACAACGCGCTGGTCGCTCAGCTCATCATCATCGGAATGGGTGACAACCATGGCACCGGATTTGGTGGCCCCTTTGGTTATGATCATCGTCGTACACATGGGCGTATCCTAATTCGCAACAGCGATTTGGCCGTTAACTTTGATGGCACCGCTGGCGTCCGGGTTATCAGGCGCGTAGGCGGTAAAATGGTTGATCGCGCCGGGCATCCAGACCGTCGCAAGCGATGAGCCACCATAGGAAAAGCGCCCAATCTCCTGCCCCTTGGTAACGTGATCACCCACCTTCACCGTATGCCGGATCGAGGATACCTCTGTGATACCAACGGGAACGACAACGACCGTGCCAATGGGTTTATGGTCAGCCTCAATAAACAACAGGCCGCGCGTGTTTACGGCGGTGTAATACCCCTGAGATCCGGTTCCCTTGATATCGTTCCCCTGGCTGGCGAGGTTGGAGAACATCAACGCCTCCACAACCTCGGCCTTCACAACGGTGCCCGATACGGGCGCGTGCCAGCGGTGATAATCGGCCCCGGAAAGATAGGATTGGAACACATCGCCGCCCTCAAACTGTGGGGCCATCGGGTCACCATTCAGCATATCGTGCAGGGAATAGGGCTGTCCCTTGATCCAGAACGACGTCGATAGCGCCACGTTCCGGGCTGTTTTGTAAACCGTACCATCATTGGGAGAGGTCACGACATGGGGGTCGCCCTCGCCCTCTATCGGGCGCACGCCTGGTTTGATTTCGCGGTGGAAAAAATCATTCCAGCTTTTCCAGCCCCAATGCGGCGCGCCTTGGTCTGGAACAACGAAATTCTGAAGTTCGTTATATTTGTACGCTAGCGGAGACAGCCACCCATGCTCTCCCTCGTTCAAGACATGCGCGCTTTCCGCGCTATCGAGATAGGCACACCATTCTTTCAGAATAGAAATCAGGGAGGCATTGAATTTACGGTTGCGGAAAACCGCCTCACCTGCCTCTGTCATCATCATGTAGGTGAACAACGCAGACATGGGAAAAAAGTTGCGTTTTTCCTTGTCCGCTTCCCATTCCGGCGCGGTTTTCGTGATCAGGGCCAGCTGATCAAGCAACTCAGTAACGTCCTGCACCGTTTTATGATCGTCGGCCACTTCATCAATCATTTGCGTGACAAGCATCCGCACAATGCCGTCGTTCAGCAATAGATCCTGGAGCGCCTTAACAGATGCGGGGTAATCGACCTTTGCAGCCCCCGCCGCCGCGGCCTGCAGTTTTCGGTTGGCATGAAAAACCGCGCGATGGTCGGTTGGCAGATAGCCGGAGGCCGCGCCAAACAAATTCTGGTACTGAAGTTCAAAAACTGCGTCGACACCCATCGCCACACCCCATTTCACGTTAGGTCAGCCGGCCCCGAAAGGGGCCGACCCAATAGTTTAATGCTTGCTATCGCTTAGTATTTGCTATCGCCCGCAAGGTTGGCGATGGCGCACTTCTGGTTGGCTTTCAGCGTATCAACAGGCTGATCATTCCGGTTGGTAAGCGGCGGTTTCACAAGGATTTCCTTGATCGCACCAGGCTGGAACGCAATCGCAAAGGACGAGCCGCCAAAACTGAACTGCCCCAGCACGTCACCTTTCTTGACCATGTCACCTGCCTTCACAAAGCTTTCCAATGAAGACACTTCGGTAAGACCAATCGGGATCACACATACGGTGCCGAGGATACTGTCACCACTGTCGATGTAGATCAGACCGCGGGTTGCAACGCCTGCCGCCCACCCTTGGGAATAAGGGCCAGACATCGGGTCAGGCCCGACAGTGTCGCTTTCGGTCCAGGCATACCCGCGGATCAACTCGACCTTGGTAACCTTGCCATTGATCGGCGCAGAGAACCCGTGCCAATCAGCGCCACCATTCACATAGGTCTGGTAAACCGTGCCGCCCACGAATTTGTCGACATATTCGGGATCCTGGTTGAGCAGGTTACCCATCGAATAGACTTGGGATTTCAACCAGAACGCATCATCACGCTGCACGAAGTTTTCCAGCGCCCAGGCTACCCCGTCATTTGGTGAGTTGATGGTTTCGTTTGAGTCCGGGTCGTCAATCGGGCGCATTTCCATCTTCACCATGCGGTGGAAGAAATCATTGTATGATTTCCACCCCCAGTAAGGCGCGTTCCGGTCGGGCACAACGTAATCGGTCAGTACTTCGTTATATTCAAGCGCGGGTGGGCTTAGCCAGCCATACTGATCTTCATGCAGAACATAACGGCTTTCCGGGCTGTCGAGATAGACACACCACGCCGCCATGATTTCGTTCATCGCATCATTGAACTGCGGCATCCGCATCAACAATTTGCCTGCGTCCGTCATCATCGCAAAATTCATAATCGCTGACAGCGGGAACTGCCATGAAATCGACGATGTATCGCGGAAAATCGGTGCGGTGTGTGTCACATAGTTGATCGCATCGAGCAGCATCTTGACCGACGTGAAGTGCTTGCGCACTTCGGGCACCTGCTGAATCATCTGGGCGGCATACATGCGCACAAAAGGTTCATCATTGATCACGGCCGCCAGTTTTTGCACTTCTGGTCGCCACGGCCACAGGTCACCGCCCGCATCGGGGTGGCCTTCCGGAATTTTGCCACTTGCCAAAACGCCAGCCACAAATCGTTGAAATTCGCTGATCTGGTCGAACTGCTGGTCAACTTTTTGGCCTGCAACTGTCATCCGGCGCTGGTGAAATACGGTTTGCGCGTCGGCGGCTTCCATTGGGCCAGACGTCAGGCTGTGGCGTAGTTGTTCGAGCATATTATCCCCCTGTTAAACTTTCTCTTGAGCAGGCCTACACGAGGCCCCCCCTATGAGTAATGCAGTTATGCACTTTCGGTGCTGCAAAAATCAGGTTTTTACGATTGCCGAATTTTTTGTGTGCCAAATTGCAATTGCTCGCCCATAAATTGTGGCAGAATCTGCGGCGCAGAAAGAGGGGACGAACATGAAACGCTTGCTGACAATATTGGCTCTTGTGATTGGGGGCACAGCGCAAGCGGGCGAGCCTGCTGACCTGCCTTTGCCGTCAACGCTCCCCCTGCTCGATTATGAACGCGCGCTTTATCCTTACATCGCTGATCGCAAATATGCCGAAGATGGCTGGGTGCGGGACAAGGCCTGGCGCGATACCGGGCCGTTTCTGTTCTCCGTCAATTACGGCATTCACCCGGCGGTACGCATCTATTACTCGCCAGAGGTGATTGAATGGCTGGAAGGCGGTCGCAAGGGCGTGATTGCAGACGGTGCAATCGTCGTGAAGGAAATGGTTTCAAGCCCGGCTGTTCGCTACAATGAGTATCGCGAACTGCTCGCCTCCCAATATCCTGACGACCCAGATCGCGTAGAACAGGAATTTCTGGAATACCTGAAAAACCAGGGCGGCCTGAACTGGACAGTGATGGTCAAGGATGCATCCGTCAGCCATGGCGGGTGGTTTTTCGCCTCTGTCGAGCAAAACTGGAAGGTCGACAGTTTCGATTATCCTTTTGCACCGCCAAACACGGGCGCGGGGCTTGGCACCTGTATGCGATGCCATGCCTCAGCGGCTGAAGAGTTGATATTCTCCGCCCTTGATAACGTAGAGGGCTACCCCGGCGAGCCGCTGATTTTCCGCGTAGATGAAAGCTGGCGCAATCTTGCGGATATGCCCCCCGGCCCGTTCAACCTGCCAAAATGGCAACGCCCGGCGCAGGGCGCGACCGAACAAGAACTGATCGACGATTATTTCCATCAACCAGCGTCGCTACGTGCACCAGCGGGCGGATCACATAGTGCCCCACTGCAATCACGCAGCTTCCTTGAGACTTTTCCACCCGCAGGCATTGACCCTGCCACCCCGGTGGCGTTCCCCAGCCAATGGCTGGACCATGTGCCAAGCCGCCCCGCAAGCGCAGGCGGGCCGCAGCATTTCCTGACATCTGATAACTGCCTTGGCTGTCACGGTGGCCTTGGCGGCCCACCGTCCGGCACGACGATGTTCCTGCAAACTGGGCCGAAATACGGGGATGGGTACAATATCTCGGAATATGGCGAGTGGCGGTGGTCACCCATGGGCCTTGCGGGCCGAGATCCGGTATTTTTTGCGCAGTTGGAAAGTGAATTTGCCTTGCTGGAGAAAGACGGCAACGGGCATCTGACCAGCACCCTCGGCACCACCTGTCTTTCGTGCCATGCTGCAATGGGCCAGCGCCAGTTACAGATTGATGCGGTCACTGACAGGTCATTGAACGCAAACGAGTTCAAGCCCTCATACGTGATGCTGCACGATCCGTTGACCGAAGCCGAAAAGGCGGCTCAGGAGGCTGACGGCACCTATCCTTACCACCAATATGGCAACCTCGCGCGGGAGGGGATTTCCTGCGCGGTTTGCCATCACATCGCCCCACCACAAGGTGCACCGGGGCAAAACAAGCTTGATACCTATTTGATGAACGGCACCACGGGCGTGTTCCGGTTTACCGAAGCCGATGTGCTGGCCGGGCCGTATATGGACCCCAAGCCAAAACCGATGGAAAATGCCATGGGCATACGGCCAGAGGGTTCAACCTACATCAAAGACAGTGAGATGTGCGGTGCCTGTCACACCATCAACCTGCCAAATGTGGACGCCAACCCAAACACCCCCCTGCCCGGCTATACCGCCGATGAACAGGCCGTGTTCAATCAAGCCGCCGCGAATGGTGCCGCTTACCTGAACAGTGAATACGGCGTAGATTGGCCGGAACCGCTAACCAAGTTTCAACATTCAGTAGAGCAGGCAACATATCTGGAGTGGGTGAACAGCGACTATAATACCGCCGATGGGGCCGGGCAGTCCTGCCAGGATTGCCACATGAAGAACAGCTTCGAAAACCTGAAGGGCGATGTGAAGGTCGATGCCATCACCACGCAAATCGCCTCTATTCAGGACACGAACCTGCCAGAAGTTGAAAACCTGTTGCCAGAGGAAGACGTCACCATTCCTTTCCGCGAAGATTACGCCCGGCATGGCTTTGTCGGGCTGAACGCGGTTCTGATCGAGATGTTCAAACAGTTCGACCCAACGCTGGGCGTGCAAAAAGATGACTATATGACCTCAGCCACAAATGGTGCTGATCTGTCAATCGAGATGATGGCCCTGCAAGCGCGTGACGAAACCGCAGACGTAACCTTGAATGTCTCCCGTACGATCAGAGGCGTCGATGCCCGTGTAACGGTGACCAACAAGACCGGTCATCGCTTCCCCTCTGGCGTCGGGTTCCGGCGCGCGTTTCTTGAGGTCCGGGCACTGGATAGCAATGGCAAGGAAATCTGGTGTTCTGGCTGTGCAAATGATGTGGGGGTCATTCTGGGTGCCGATGACAAACCGCTGAAAACCGAATTTCTGGATGTCGTGCCAGCCGGTGCGACCACCGCCTTGTATCAACCGCACCATCAGGTCATCGACAGCGAAAACAAGGTACAAATTTACGAGGAGCTGACCCAAAATGCGGAGGGGGTATTCACCACCAGTTTCATCCGCCGCATTCACCACCCCAAAGACAACCGCCTGACTCCAAAGGGCTGGCTCAGCATCGAAGACCCGGCCTTCACAGCCAAATTCGGGAACAGTCAGGAAACCGCAGCCTTCCTCAAGGCAACGCGCCCTGAAGGCAAGGCGGAGGCTGACCCCGATTTCGGGCCGGGACAGGACAGCATCACCTATCGCATTCCGGTCAATGCGGCGAAGGTTACAGCCACGCTCTATTACCAGTCCTTGCCGCCCTATTTCCTGAAGCAACGCTTCGAAGGGGCACCCCATGGCGATGCCACGCAGCGTCTTTATTACATTGCCTCACGCCTGAAGACGAAAGGCACAGTCGTTGAGGGATGGAAGATGAAGGTTACCGGCGCAGAAGCACAGGTCCGTTAGCCGCCTTCCTGCCCTCCCCCGACCGGAGGGGGGCAGGAAACACGCCATTCAACGCAGCCTATAGCAGCTTGGCAAGTTGCAGCGCCAATGACATATCGCCGTCGATCTTGACCTTGCCGGTCGCCACGGCCATGGCCGGGTTCAGTTTACCGCGCAACAGCTTTTCAAGGTTCTTTTTGGAAAGCCGCAGGGTGCATTCCGCATCCTTGTCGGTCGTTGTCACGTTTTGATGGTCGATAACGATCACACCGTCTTCGCCGCAATCAAACTTGAGAACGTGAGCAAAATCGGAGGCCGCCACTTTTTCCCGCATCCGTGGCGGAACATCTTCTTCGGTAAACATATGGGTCTCTTAGAAATCGCGCCGCTTTTCCGCGCCGTGATAAAGAATATCAGACCACGCCGCATTCACCCTGTCGCGCATCGCCACATCTGCCGGGTCCATATCAACCGATGGGCGGCCGATGTGTTTCATATTTCCGATCGGGTCTGTGCCGCGCGCGATCTGTGCAAATGTTTCGCCCTTTGTCTGGCGAACGGTGGGTTTCACGAAACTCTGAATGACAAACCCGATGCGCCTATCGGTTCCGGTGTTTGGCGCGGATGCATGCAAAACCGCGAGGTTGTGGAATGACATCTGCCCAGGGCGCAACGCGAGATCAACGGCGGTGGATTCATCCACATCATTGACGCTCTGCCCACGGGTCAGAATGTTTTGCTCTCCATAGGTGTCATCATGGTCGCGCATACCTGTTTTATGCGTTCCCGGTGCCATTCGCATGCAACCGGTTTCAGGCGTAGACGGTGACAACGCGAGCCAGATCGTCGTGGCATCCTCATAAGGGGCCAGGCCCATATATTTTGCGTCCTGATGCCATGAAACGAAACCTGGGTCACCCGCTTCCTTGATGAACAGAACCGTTCCACAAATCAAAAGATCTGGGCCAAGGATATCCTCCACCGCATCCAGAATAGCGGGGTGATGGGTCAGCTCATCCAGCACCTTGATGTTCAGATGCGCATTGTTGCGGTTCGCGCCCTGCATCGCGGCGGGGTAAGCCGCCTCAGCCGCTTCAAGCCGGGTGCGGAACCCAAGGGCATCATCCTCTGACATCACCGTCACAGGCGTCAGAAAACCATCGCGGTGATACGCCTCAACCTGTTCTTCCGACAACATCTTACCCATTCTTTTGCCCTCGTTAGCATACACCAATAATCAATCCGCAAGGCAGTTGACCCATTCGCATCGCGCGCGGCTACGCTCTTTGCGACTTTGCGTGCGCGGTTTTGCAACAATGGGCGATGAGCTTCGATCAGGGTTTCGTTTTGGGCCCATGGTGCATTTGGTATAGTCTTGCCCCAAGGCTCGCACCCCGCGTTCCGGCTGGGGCAACCGTGGCGCGATGCCCCCAACGAAACGGAGAAATGCCATGCCAGTCCCCAAAGCCGCGATTTTCGATGTGTTTGGCACCGTGGTTGATTGGCGGACAGGCATCGCGACCGAAGCTGGAAGGGCTTTCATCGCGAAAGGCCTGAAGCATGACCCCGCCCGCTTTGCCGACCTTTGGCGCGCAGAATACCAACCGGCAATGGCGCGCATTCGCGAAGGCAACCGTGGCTATGTACCCCTTGATGACCTGCATCTGGAAAATCTGACCACGGTTCTGCACGCCGAGGGCCTCGACAAACATTTCTCTGCGGATGAGCGGCGTGCCCTTAACCATGCGTGGGAGAAACTTCCCCCCTGGGCCGACAGCGTCGCGGGGTTATCAGCCCTCAGGCGTCATATGATCATTGCGCCATGTTCCAACGGTTCGATTGCGCTGATGACGCGCCTTGCCCGCTATGGCGGCCTGCCGTGGGATTGCATTCTGGGTGCCGAAATCGCGCAGAATTACAAGCCGCATCCGTCAGTCTATCAGGCCTCATGCAAGGCACTCGGCTTTCGCCCTGATGAGGTTGTCATGGTCGCATGTCACAATGACGACCTGGCCGCGGCACGCGAAGCGGGTTTGATGACCGCGTATTTGCCACGCCCCGATGAGAACGGCCCCGGAGGAACAGCAGCGCCCAACGCCGATTGGGATTTCGTTTTGGAAAACCTGATGGGCCTGAGCGGCGCACTCACCTGACGCCACAACACCCGGAACCTCAAAGCGCGGCGCGCAAGCGCGCCAGCTCTCCCATATCATCGGGGCGGGTGATCATCTTTGCCAGATCTTCCAGCGAGGCGATATTGTGGCTGGCGCGAAAGCTGTCCACATGCGGGATCATTGCGCGCACACCGCGTGCTTTCGGTGCGAACCCATCCCAGCGCAGCAACGGATTCAGCCAGATGAGCTTGCGCGAGCTAAGGTGCAAACGCTCCATTTCCTTGGCGAGGCGTTCAGGATCATCACGATCAAGGCCATCGGTGATCAATAACACCACCGCGCCCTGCCCGAGAACCCGGCGGGACCAGTGTTTGTTAAACGCGCCAATACTTTCGCCAATACGGGTGCCGCCTTCCCAATCCTGCGCTTCGGCCCCTGCCCGGCGCAGGGCACTATCCACATCGCGCACCCGCAAGTGGCGGGAGATATTCGTGAGCTGCGTGCCAAACGTGAAGGCATGAACATCAGCCCACCCAGCGCCCTTTGCATTTGATGCCGCATGGAGAAAATGCAGCAACATGCGGCTGTAACCGCTCATCGAGCCAGAAATATCGCAGAGCGCCACCAGCGCCGGGTAGCGGGTCCGTCGCTCTCGCATTGCCAGTTTCTGAACGTCTCCGCCCTGCCGCATCGCGGCGCGCATGGTCGCGCGCCAATCGGGGCGTGACCCCAGCGCAGCAGCGCGGGTACGACGCGATGCTATGGGTTTCACGGGCAGATCAAGTCGCGCAATCGCACGCATCGCGGCCTGTTGTTCCGCATTTGTCATCTGCTCAAAGTCTTGCTGTTTTAGCTTTTCATCCGCCGACCAGGTGAGCGTGGCATCTATTTGAATTTCCTCACGCTGTTCCGGCTCATCCACCTCTGGCATGTCAGGTTGCTCGGCCTCATCCAGCAAGGCTTCCGCTGCCCGGCGCTCTGCATCCGCGGGAGGGGGCGGTTCATTCACGCCACGCACCATCGGCAGCATGAGACTCATCATATGTTCAAGGAATTGCGGGTCACGCCAGAACAAGCGGAAAGTCTGATTATAGACAACGCGATGCTCTGGCTTGGACACAAAGCACGCATGCAAGATCCAGTAAAAATCATCCCGCTCGGTAAATCCAGCGGCACGCACGGCCTCTATTGCATCAACAATGCGCCCCGGCCCGACAGGCAAACCCGCTTTGCGCAAGGCGCGTGCAAAATGCGTGATGTTGGCGGCAAACTTGCCGTCGACTGGAATTTCGAGGTCGGCGTATTTGGCCATCAGGTGTCGATCTTGCCCTTGGCAGCATCCAGAATGCGCTGTGCCTCAGACCCTTGCAGGGCCATGATATCATCCTGATATTTCAGAATTGCGCCCAAGGTATCGGAAATGACCTGCGGGCTAAGCGCAATCGCATCGAGCGCAATCAGGCATTTGGCCCAGTCAATCGTCTCCGCCACACCGGGGCGTTTGAACAGATCTTCGGTACGCAGTTGCTGCACAAAGGCCACGATTTCCTTTGACAAGGTTTCCGTTGCCTCAGGCGCACGCGCGCGCAAAATTTCCATTTCACGCTCAAAATTCGGGTAATCAACCCAGTGATAAAGGCAACGACGTTTCAGGGCGTCATGCACTTCTCGCGTGCGGTTGGATGTGATGATCACAATGGGCGGTTCCGGGGCCTTGATCGTGCCAAGCTCTGGGATTGAGACCTGAAAATCCGAAAGGGCCTCCAAAAGAAATGCCTCAAACGGCTCATCGGTCCGGTCTAACTCATCAATCAACAGGATCGGTGCGCCGCCTTCCTGGGGCTGCATCGCTTCGAGCAAGGGGCGTCGCGTCAGGTACCGCTCAGAAAACAGATCGTCTGTCAGCGCATCACGGTCAGCGGCCCCTGTTGCCTCGGCCGTTCGAATGGCCACCATCTGCGCCGGAAAGTTCCATTCGTACACCGCGCTGGCCGCATCCAGACCCTCATAACATTGCAGGCGGATCAACTTGCGACCCAGTGCAGCGGAAAGCGCCTTTGCAATCTCTGTCTTGCCAACACCGGCTTCGCCTTCCAGAAACAAGGGGCGGCCCAGGGTCAGAGACAGAAACGTCACCGTCGCCAGTGCCCGCCCGCAGACATAGTCAACGCCTTCCAAAAGGGTTTGCGTCTCATCAATCGTCTTCGGCAAGTTCGCCATGTCGCCTCACATCTTTCGGTTATGGCAATGGAAGCGTTAGGGCCAAGGATTTCAAGGGGGCACGTTGTGGTCGCCGCCACTGGTGGCGCGGTCAGCGCGATCCAAGATGGTTTTCAGCGAGCCTGTCGGCCCCCCGGCGGGCCTATAGCAGCATCGCCGCCGCCAACCCCAGAAAAGCAAAGAACCCGACCACATCGGTAACGGTGGTCACGAACGCGCCGGAGGCCAGCGCGGGGTCTGCGCCTGCCTTGTCCAACCCAATGGGAATCAAAATGCCCGCCATGCCGGCCACAACAAGGTTGGCAACCATTGCCATACCAAGCACAAGGCCAAGCATCGCATCGCCAAACCAGACATAGCCGACGATTCCGATAATCACCGCAAAAACGAGACCATTCCCAAGGCCCACCAACGTCTCACGCAGGATGACGCGCCACATGTTGGAGGGGGTCAAGTCTTTCGTTGCAAGTGCCCGTACCGCGACCGTCAGTGATTGCGTGCCTGCGTTCCCGCCCATGCTGGCGACAATCGGCAACAACACCGCAAGCGCCACATAAGCTGCGATCACCTCGTCAAATTGGGCAATAACCAGGGATGCCAGAATTGATGTGATCAGGTTCACCGCAAGCCAGGGAAACCGAAGGCGGGTGGTCGTCCACACGCGGTCTGCAAGGCTTTCATCACCAACACCGCCAAGGCGCAGCAGATCTTCTTCCGCCTCTTCGCCCATCGCTTCAACGGCATCGTCGATAGTGATTACACCCACAAGACGCCCATCCGCATCGACAACCGGAGCAGAAACCAGATGGTATTGGGAGAACGCATAGGCGACCTCTTCCTCATCCTGCTCCACCGGGATCGCGCGAAAATCCTCCGACATGATTTCTGAAAGCAGCACCGGGCGGCGCGCCCCCATGATGCGCGACAGAGAGATCACACCCGCAGGCTTCATCGCCGGATCAACGATGATCACATCATAGAACGGGTCGGGCAGATCTTCGGCATCGCGCATATAGTCGATCATCTGACCGACGTTCCAATGGGTTGGTGCCATGACCAGCTCTCGCTGCATCATGCGCCCGGCGCTGTCTTCGGGATAGCTTAGCGATTGTTCAACAACGGCGCGGTCGTCATCGTCCAGCGCATCGAGAACCTTGGCCTGTGCCGCACCTTCAAGATCTTCGACCAGATAGACAACATCATCGCTGTCCATATCCTTGACGGCATCCGCGAGGATTTCATCCTCAACGTATTCCAAAACCTCGTCCCGGACGTTTTCATCCAACTCCGGAAGGGTTTCCCCTTCCAGATCCCGCCCCAACGCGCGGATCAGCCGTTCACGATCAGCGGAGGATATCTGCTCCAAAAGGTCGGCAACATCCGCCGCGTGGATCGGGGCCAGCAACCGACGCACAGCGGCATTATCATCCGCATCAAGCGCAGCAAGGACGCGTTCGACAACCTGCGGACTCAGGTCATAAGCATCATCACGCGTGCGGTCATTTAAAGTGGCGTCGTTGCTCATGCCGCCCCCCGGATCTGTTTTAACTTAGCTGCACATTATTCCGAGAGGAACATCGCCACGGCTTGCGCTCGGTTCTTGACGTCCAGCTTTTCATAAAGGTTCCGCAAATGGAACTTAACCGTGTTCACACTGACACCAAGGTCTTCGGCCAGCTGGTTATTGGTGGCCCCCCCCGCCAGCGACGAGAGCAACTCCTGCTCCCGTTTGGTCAGGGCAGCCATTGGGGGTTGGCGGCGTTCTGCTGCCGGAAAATCACGCCCGCCAGCGGCAGCAACCGCAATCGCTTGCAAAAGACGTTCTGGCGGTTCTGATTTATGAACCAGGCCCGCCGCCCCCTCACGAACCGCAGCCCGCAAGGTCATATCGCTCAGTTCACCTGTATAGATGACAACCTTAGGCGGGTTGGCCATCGCCCCGATGCGCCGCAAAAGGCTTTTGCCGTCTCCTTTGGGCATTACCCACCCAGACACAGCCACATCAATGGGGGCTGCAACACCGCGAGAGGCATATTCAGCCAGAAACACTTCACCATCAGGTGCAGACATAGCCAGTTCAAAACGCCCGTCTTCGCGCAACATCTGATCAAGCCCGCGCACAACCAGCGGGTTCTTGTCGATCACCGCGACAGATATGACGGCTGGGCGGCCGGAGATTGGCGAAAGGGACATCAGAACCTGCCTAGGAAAGCGAAGTTTGGTTGTGCCAAGTTGCTGGCCCTAAGGCAATAGTCACCCCCTTGCCAGCACCGGGAACGACCATGCCGCGCGGCACCACCATATCCCGCTAGCGCCGATTGTGCGCGCATGACCCGTCAGCCACAGGGCGCCGTCGGCCACCCGACAGTAAAAGCAGCCTTACAGCGAATCGCTGACAAGATTGCCCCTGAACAACTTCACCGCTATACCGCGCGCAAACCAAAACCCGGGTGCGCCGCAAGATCCGCGCACCCGCCTGCGCAAAGGCAATCCGATGAAGATCAATGGCAACGAAATCCGTCCCGGCAATATCATTGAACATAATGGCGGCCTGTGGGTCGCGGTGAAGATCGGGCACGTCAAACCCGGCAAGGGCGGCGCCTTTGCTCAGGTCGAAATGAAAAACCTGCGCAACGGTTCCAAACTGAATGAACGCTTTCGCTCCGCCGATAAGGTGGAACGTGTGCGCCTTGAGCAGAAAGACCAACAGTTTCTTTACGAAACCGACGGCATGCTGACCTTCATGGACACCGAAACCTATGAGCAGACTGAGCTTCCTGCCGACCTGCTTGGTGATCGCCGCCCCTTCCTGCAGGATGGCGCAACCGTGGTTGTCGAATACCATGAGGAAGAGGCGCTGTCCTGCCGCCTGCCAGAAAAGGTGATTTGCGAAATCGTTGAAACCGAGCCTGTCGTAAAGGGCCAGACCGCCGCGAACAGCTTCAAACCGGCCATGCTCGATTGTGGCGTGCGCGTTATGGTCCCCCCATTTGTTGGTCAGGGCGAAAAGATTGTCGTCAACACAGAAACCGGCGAATATTCTGAGCGTGCATCATGACGGAAACCCCGCTCGCCGCAGTTGCGGAAACACAGGTTGATAACGATCAGGTGCGCGTCACGCGCTGGTCGTTTGCGCCGGGTGCGGCGACGGGATGGCACGTTCACGAGATGCCTTACGTCATCACACCCGTTATTGGGTCTGCGGTCCGCATCATAGATGCTGACGGCAACGCCAGTGAAATTGAAATGATCGCCGGGCAGTCCTATTTCCGCCCGGCTGGCGTTGCCCATGACGTCATCAATGCAGGGCCGGGTGAACTGGTCTTTGTCGAAACAGAACTGAAAGACGCGCCATGAGTACCGGCTCAGCCAACCTTAATGTAATGATCAAAGCCGCCCGCCGCGCTGCCCGCTCTTTGGTGCGCGACTTTGGCGAGGTGGAAAACCTTCAGGTTTCCATGAAGGGCGCGGGCGATTTCGTATCTCGCGCCGACATCAAGGCCGAAGAAATTCTGAAAGAAACGCTGATGGAAGCGCGGCCCGCTTATGGCTGGTTGGCTGAAGAAAGCGCGGAAGAAAAAGGGACCGACGGCATTCACCGCTGGATCGTTGACCCACTCGACGGCACAACAAACTTCCTGCACGGCTTGCCACATTGGGCGATTTCGATTGCCTTGGAACGTAAGGGTGAAATCACTGCCGCTGTCATTTATGACCCCGCCAAAGACGAGATGTTCGTCTCCGAAAAGGGTCAGGGATCGTGGATGAATGACCGCCGCCTGCGGGTTTCAGGGCGACGGGAATTCATCGAAATGATCTTCGCAACAGGCGTGCCCTTCGCCAGTTCCAAAAAACTGCCACAGACCTTGAAAGAACTGGCCCACCTGATGCCGCGTTGCGCGGGCGTGCGCCGCTGGGGTGCAGCATCACTCGACCTCGCCTATGTTGCTGCGGGTCGTTACGATGGCTTCTGGGAGCGTGGCATTCAGCCATGGGATGTGGCCGCCGGCTCGTTGCTCGTGCGTGAGGCAGGGGGGTTCATCGGCCCGCTCGATGGCGCACTTGACCCGATCGCTGAAGGCGCAATCATTGCTGGCAACGGCAACAACTTTGAAAAATTCTCCGAGGTTATCGCCGCTGCAAGCTGACGGCCTTTGCCTGACACAAACACAAAGGCCCCGCTTCAGAAGCGGGGCCTTTGTTGTCTCAAACACTCTGCCGGATCACAGATTGGCTTAACGCGGCACGCGCAACCGCGCTTTCAGCCCCCCAAGGCGTTCGCTTTCATGCAGTGAAAGTTCCCCCCCATGGCTCCGCGCAATATCCAGCGCAATAGACAGGCCCAGCCCGACACCGCCGCCCTTGTCCTGATTGCGTGCGGGATCTAGCCGTTCAAACGGACGAAAGGCAGCCTCCCGATCAACTTCCGGAATGCCGGGGCCATCATCCTCAACCGTGAATTCCACAAACTTGCGCGCAACCCGGGCCGTGATATCAATTTGCTGGCCAAATTCAGCGGCATTCCCCACAAGATTTGCGAGTGCACGCTTGATGCCGGTCTTACGCATCTTGGCCGTCGGGCGATCAGGCGTTTCCATCGTCGAAAGCACCGAGGCCCGCGCCCCACGGCGGCGCGCGTCTGCTGCGACCTCCTCAACAAGAGCGACCGGATCAACCTCGGAAATATCTTCACCGGATTCACCACGCGCAAACGCCAGAAACTCCTCCAGCATTCGTTCCATTTCATTAACGTCCCGCGCCAGCTCCGCGTTTTCCGGCGTTTGATCAGCGACCGCCAACGCCAGCTTCATCCGCGTGAGCGGCGTTCGTAAATCATGGCTAACGCCCGAAAGCATTTTCGTACGCTGTTCGATCTGGCGTTCCAAACGCCCTTTCATATCAAGAAAGGCCGCCCCGGCGCGCCGCACTTCCTCAGCCCCTTGCGGGCGAAACACCCGGTCGCGGCCCTTACCAAAATCATCCGCCGCAGCGGCAAGTTTACGGATCGGCTGCACCTGTTTGCGCATGAAATAGATGGCAAACACCATAAGCGCCGCAGCCGTACCAAACATGAAAAACAACAACACTTCCGGGTTCGAAGCGATCATGCGATCACGTGGAATGAGCGCCCTTAAAACGCCACGCGATGTCTGCACCCGCGCCTCAATGGTGTCCCTGAAAGAGACAAGATCAAGCGCCAGTGGCCGTTCCACATCAAGTTTGAATGTCTCAGCAACCGCACTGCCCGCGAGATCGTAAAATTCGCGAATGGCCGATTCCTCAACAATCTCACCTTCGACCAGCCCCATTTTGATACCCAACGGCTCGGCAAGCTCATCCAACCGGGCCTGCGCCGCTTCTACATCATCATTGGTTTCAACCAGCGCGACCGCGAAATTTATTTCACGCGCAACGGCGGTTGCCATCTGCGAAGTAACGCCTTCGTAATGGCGTTGTATGAAAACATAGGTTACCACCGCCTGAAGCAACACAACGGGCGCAATCAGGATCAGCATGGAGCGTCCGAACAAACTTCGGGGAACGTATTTTTTCCAGAACATGGTCCCCAATTTCCTAAAGCCGCTCCGATAGCGGCGCAAGCGAGGTGCGGCGATGAATGACCCATTCAACAAGAATGCCAAGGCAGTTTATGGGAAGGCTGTGCGCATTGCGCCACAATTACGTAGAATTACGGCTAACAACCCCTCCCCCATGACTTTTACCGGGACGCAAACATATCTGGTCGGCGACAAGAATGTTGTCGTGATTGACCCCGGCCCCGCTGATCCGGCCCATACCCAGACCATTCTGGATGCCCTGCTCCCCGGCGAACGCATCGTGGGTATTCTTGTCACCCACACCCATGTCGATCACTCTCCGGGCACCGCGGCCCTAATCAAAGCCACCGGCGCTCCCAGTTTTGCATTTGGGGAACATGGCACCGGGATGAGCGAGAATATGGCCGCGCTGTCAGCCTCCGGTGCCACGATGGGTGGCGGGGAGGGCGCTGACCGTACCTTCAAACCAACAATGGCCGTGAAAGACGGCGATAACATCAAATTCCCCGGGTTGAGCTTTGGCGTCATCCATACACCCGGCCATCTTTCAAATCATATTTGCTTTGATGCTGGGGAAGGCGTGGTTTTCAGCGGCGATCTTGTGATGGGGTGGGCGACGACAATGGTATCTCCCCCCGATGGGGACATGGCCGCCTTTCTTGCGTCTCTCAACCGGATGAAGGCGCGCGAAGATCGCGTCTATTATCCCGGGCACGGTGAGCCGGTGCGCAATATTCAAGAAAACCTTGAGTACCAGCTCAGCCACAGAAAACTCCGCGATGCTCAGATCAGGCAAGTCCTGAAAGATGGTCCGGCTACCCCGGCAGAGATAACCGCGAAGGTTTACGCCAACATCGACAAATCGCTCCACGCGGCGGCAGCGCGAAATGTTTTTGCGCATCTGCTCGGAATGCTCTCGGATGAAAAGGCAACCGTCGAAGGCCCCATCAGCCCAGAGTCCCGCTTTGCCGTCACGGAAAAAGGCATTCGCGGAGATCGAAAAATGACCGTTAAGCCACGCTCAACCACGTGAGGATCTTGGCGAAAGCCGTTCATAACGGAACAAGCCCCCTCAAACCCAAGAAACGAACCAAGTGTCGGCCGGACGAGGCACAACCCACGCGCGCGCCGAAACTTGCGGGATCACTTTTCGCAACTATCGGGTTCGACCCATCAAAATAGCGGGAAACCGGAGCCACGACGGCGCACGCGAATGACCCAGCGCCTATCTTTTGTGAAGGAGCCCCCCACAGGCATTGCGAATTTATTGCAAGACAAACTCGGCATGGAGCGCGCCTGCGGCTTTGATCGCGTTGAGTATGTCAATCATCTGTCGCGTCGTCACGCCCAGCGCATTCAGACCTTCGACGAGATTTGCCAACGACACAGATTCCTCAACAATCGCAAGCCCCTCCCCCTCTTCCTCAATCGCTGCTTCGGTGCGCGGCAAAACAACCGTTTCCCCTTCACCAAAGGGGCTTGGCTGCACCGCGATGGGTGTTTCACGGATACGGAGGGTAAGGTCGCCCTGACTGATCGCGACGCGACTGACGCGCACCTCATCACCAAGAACGATGGTGCCAGATCGCTGATCAATCACAACCCGTGCTTTTTGGCCCTTTTCAACACGTAGATTTTCCAAACGGGCGATCGTTTCTGCCACACCTCCCAAAAGCGTTGTATCGACAAGAACGGTTCCCGAGTCTTGCATTTTGGCAACATCCGTCTTGAACGCCCGGTTAATCATCCGGGCCATTCGTGATGCCGTCGTAAAATCAGGGTCCCGCAATGCCAGTTGCAAGTTTGCGTTCGCATCGAGATCAAATGCGATCTCTCGCTCAACGCGCCCACCATCAGGGATGACACCTCCGGTCGGCACACCCTTGGTCACCGTCGCTGCATCGCCCTGTGCTGTAACACCGCCAGCGATGACCGACCCCTGGGCAACCGCATAGATCTGGCCATCTGCGGCGTTCAACGGTGTCATAATAAGCGTCCCCCCCCGTAACGAGGAAGCATCACCGATCGCAGACACCGTCACATCAATTTCACGGCCAACCCGCGCAAACGGCGGCAGGTCTGCGGTGACCAGTACCGCGGCCACATTCTTGGGGCGAAACTGTTCACCCGTGACATTAATTCCCAATCTTTCCAATAAATTGGAAAGAGCTTCCTCCGTAAACGGCGCATTCCGCAACCCATCACCCGATCCAGCCAACCCCACGACCAGGCCATAGCCGACAAGGTCATTCCCGCGCACGCCCCCGAATTCAACCAAGTCCTTGATCCGAACAGAGGGGCCGGCCACGCCAGTGCCCGCCGAAATTGCGAGAATGAACGTCGCCAAAATAAATCGTAGCATTGCGCTTCCTATCTCAGGAAATTTGTCATCGATAACGACGAAAGCCGGGCCGTTACCGAGAACATTGTTTGCAGCTGCGTTTCCAGCGCCGAAAACTCTGTCGCCGCTTCAAATGGGTCCCTCGCCAATAGCGTCGACTGCGCTTTCAAAAGGAAAAGCCGGGCCGATTCGTTACGCGCATCAGCCTCTTCAAGCCGCTCTTCGGCGCTACCCAGCTCTGCGCGCAGGTTGACCACCTCCTCTGATGCCACAATCCCGCGATTACTCACCTCACGATACACGGTCAGACGCGCGTCATCACCGAGATCGCTTTGTGCAGCCATGGTCCCCAAAGCAAGTGCCGCGAGTGTAGCGACAATCGCCTCATCATCGGCGCGCACCGCGTAGGACAGGCGCTCCCCCTCATAAATTTCGGCCTCAGGCGCATCGAGATCGGCACCGAAATAACCTGTGGTCGCAAAGCCCTGCGGATCTGTGAAATAGTCGTCAACAGCAGCAACAAGCGAAGCTGCATCACTCGCACCCGATGCGCGCGTGGCAATTTCCGACAGGATAACGTCTGCGTCCGCGAGTGCTGCACTGCTTGCTGCCGCTCCTGAAAAAACGGTTCGGTCGCCAAAGCGGGCGTTCAGCGCCGCGACCGCTGTTTCGAAGGCATTTTGCGCATCAGCACCGAGCAGATCAGCACTGCGAATATCACCAACACCAACCGCGGCCGCCAATGAAGCTCCGACCGTATCGGCCGCCGCTTGAACTTGCCCAAGTGCCGTTTGACTTACGGCTGCTCTCCCCTGCGCCAAATCGATGACGGTGCGGTGACTCTGATTTAACATGAGATCCCGTTCGATTGCGTACAGCCGGGATGGATCGCCGCCTGAAGCTTCCATGAGGTTCGTCTGCAACCCACTGGTCAATTCCTCTGCGACGCGAGCGAGTTCACGGTTAACATCACTCACCCCACGAGACAGCCGACCGGCAGTCAGGAGATCAGGTAGGCCGGTAATGGTCATGTCGTCACCTCTTGCTAGATCTGCAACAACCGTTGCATCAACGTGTCGATTACCTCGATCACCCGTGCATTGGCCGCAAAAGCCTGTTCAACCTGAAGCAAACGCGTAAGCTCCTGATCGGTATCCACGCCGATGTCGCTTAGTTCCGCGGCACGCAACACATCCGCGCGTCCGGTGTCGGCCGCCGCTTCATTCGCTGAGTCATTCGCTTTGGCCAATAAATCCGCGCTAAGCGCAACCGCGAGACCTGCCGCGCCTTTGACACCGGCAGGGCCGCTGACAGGCGCAATCAAAGCATCTTGAAGACCGCGTAAGATGCGCGCATCACCTTCCAGCCCAACAGTTGTCGCCCCCAGTCCATCTCGCAGTCGGCTGGCATCGCCGCCCTTCGTCTCATCGACCACCGGGTTTAATGACAGCCTCTGCGCAGCACCGACCTCATTTCCGGGTACGAAGGCACTACCAGCATCGGTAAAAAGACCAGGCGCGCCGACTGCCTGAGTTCCGTCAGCCGCCAAATCCTGCGTTCGGCGCATCAAGTCAGTCGCCAAGGCATCAAGGGAGGCGAGAGTGTTCGGAATTTCCCTGTCGCGGGCAGCGAACGCCGCAGACAGCGAACCGCCGTCAAATAGGCCAACGGAAGTTTCCCCGATGGCTACCGCCAGACCGCTGGTGGTCAACCCTGACAGACCACCATTTTCGATCGTCGCCGTTTGCCCCACCGCCGGCGTGGCCTCAAAGCCAAGCTCGAACACCTTGCCGTCCAAAAGTTGGCCGCCGTTCTGAGAATAGATCGCGACCGTTCCAAATTCTCTCGGGATGGTGCGAACCGGTATCATACTGGAGATGGTCTTGATCAGACGCTCACGCTGGTCAAGCAAGGCAGAGGTGTCCCCGCCCGAGGTTTCGCGCGCCTGTATTTCGCTATTCAGAGACTGGATCTTGGTGAGCGAGGAATTGATAGTATCCACCTGGCTTGCGATGGAAGCATCCATTTCTGATCTCAACGAAATGGCCTCAAGGGCAATTCGGTTTACAGAAGTCGTATAGTCACCGGCGGCTCTCGCGGCGGTTTTCAAAAGCACGGCACTTTCAGGAGTATCAGCCGCCGCCGCAATGGCTTCATCAAGTGAGTCTGCGAGAGTCGCAAGGGCATCGACCGCCCCTGGATCACCGACAGCGGCAGACAAGCGATCGAACACTGTTGCACGAAGGGAGGAAAATCCTTCACTTGCCTCTGCAACCCGGCGAGCTTCGGTTGCTACAGGCGAGGAAGCCCGGACGACGCCGTCAATACGCACGCCCACGCCGGCCCCGCCAGCAGTTGCTGATGAAATAGCCACGTCCCTGCGGCCATAACCTTCGGTCAAGGCATTCGCAATATTGCTCGAGATTACGTCAGCCTGAGCAGAATTCGCGCTGAGGCCGCTCACTGCGCTATTTAGAGCAAAAGACAACGTCATGTTTAGTCCTCCTCGGAATGGGCCACCACGCCATCACCGTTTATGTTTCAAGCGCCCTCGATCAGCGCTTCAAGTTCGTGGTTTCCTGCAACATTTCATCAACAGTGCGAATGACGGTTGCGTTCGATGAATAGGCACGTTGCGTTTCAATCAGCGACGTCAGCTCCTCAGCCAAATCCGCATTTGAAGACTCTTGCGCAAAATTGATCATTCCACCTGTCGGCCCATCACCGGCATCCCAAAAGAACAACGAGCCGCTGTCAGGAGAGGCGAGAAACGCCTGGCCATCCGTCGCTGCAAGGCCGTTCAGATTGGCGAAATCCGCCACGGGAATTTGATAGAGCGTTCGGATGACGCCACCTTCGAAGACACCTTTGACGAAGCCATTTTCATCAACATCAACACTTTGGAGCGAACCCACTGCCGCACCATTTTTTGTAATACCTGTGGGGCCAAATTCGGCTGAAAGCTGCGTAAATGGCGTACTTTCACCGGGAATTCCCAATTCAATCTCCAGCGGGCCACCGCCTGTCGTGACAGTCAGAAGGCCTGTCGTCGCATCAAAGGTTGCACCACCGAGATTGGTGATTGAGGCCAACGTGCCCCCCAGGGCCGTTGTGTCATCAAAGGTAGCGGTAAAAGTCGCGATGGGATTCAGTGCAGGGTCGCTTTGGCTATCTGCAATCTCTACCGTCCATTCATTGGAAGAACCCGACGCTGGCACCACAGGTGTGAAGGAAAATGCGAGGCTTTGAGACGCGCTGACATTATCAAAATACTCGACAGACAGCGGCACCGGGTCGCCAGGCTGCCCTGCTTGGGTGAGGTTGGCAGGCAAATTGACGCCAAGGGAAACACGGGTCGTCGGTGCACCGCTCAAAGATCCCGGCGAAAATTGCACAGGCTCCAAACCAGCAGCAGATTCCCGAGGGAATTCAGGTACGCTACCGTCGCGATTTGCGGGCCACCCCAGCAAGACAAGGCCCGATTGGGTTCGCAAAATGCCCTGATCATCAGGACGGAAAGACCCCGTCGACACAAACTGCAGCGGAATCTCTCCATCCACGTTATCAACTGATGCAATCGGCGTGACGGGAAGCAGGCCACGCCCGCCAATGGCGAGATCTGTCGGGTTGTTTGAGGTAATCAACCCGCCACGCTGATCCACCTCTCGAAAGGTCGAACTGCGGACGCCGCCGGCTGTGTAATTTCCACCTCCACTTTCAGTGACCACAAGTGACGAAAATTCGGTATCTGCGCGTTTGTAGCCATTGGTCTGAGAGTTCGCGATGTTATCGGAGATTGCACCCAATCGGCTTGAATTTACGTTCAAACCTGCAACACCCGCGTTAAGTGAAGATGAAAGTGTCATCGCATGTCCTTGTCGTTTTTCCAGATACTCCGGCACCAGGTTGCTGGCGTTTGAGCTGTTTTGTCTTAGCCCAAATCCGGAGCGGTGATTCTTCACCCTTGCTTCTGTTATCGCTCGACCTTCGTTTCCAGTCCGTTAAGCAGAGGGTTGTTTTTTACATAATATTTCGGTCAATCAACGCGATCTGACCGTCGGATCACCAACGTGATTCTGCGGTTTCGCGGATCCAGCGGCGCATCAGGCAAAGCCAGGTTGCGGTCGGCCTCCCCCGAAATTCGGTCAAAGCGTTGGGATGATACACCATTGCCAATCAACGACCTTCGAACAGCATCCGCACGATCAGCTGACAAACGCCAGTTGTCATAACGATCGTTTGCAAACGGCGCCGCGTCCGTATGCCCTGTGATTCGAAGGGGATTTTCAATGAGGCCAAGAACCTCCGCCACCATATCAAGAATCTCTGCCATGATTGGCGTGGGCTCGGGCGAGCCACCGTCAAACAGCGGGCGCCCTTCTTTGGCAAAGATATCGATCACTAACCCTTCGTCAGTCACGCGGGTTACGATATGGCTGAGAAGATCGTCGGCAACATCGCTTTCGCCCGACCTGCCAAGAAGCAGCGTTTCAAGGTCAGCCAACTCGGCGGCATCATTCGCCGCAGGCCCGGCCGACGGTTCTTCGCCATCGAGTGCCGGGCCCTCACGACCACCAACGCCACTTCTCGCCAGACTTTCCTGACTGACCAGCGCATCGCCCTGTAGCACCCCATCACCACCACCGCTGATCGGCGAGAGTGCGATTGTTGGCGTGAAATAATCCGCGATGCCCTTGCGTTGTCGTTCTGTCGTTGCGTTCAGCAGCCACATCAGCAGGAAAAAGGCCATCATGGCGGTTACGAAGTCGGCATACGCCACCTTCCAGGCCCCACCGTGGTGCCCGCCCCCCGCAACAACCTTCTTGCGTTTGATGATCGTGATATTCGGCTCGTTACCTGACATGCGAAAAGCTCCTGAAACTGTCAGGAGGCTAAACCGCACGCCCTTAACAAACCGTTCCCGAGCAGGAATGGCTTTATCGAGATGGCCTTAACCCATTGGAAAGACCTTGCGGGCATTTTCCTTCGTGACGCGATCTGCTGCGAACAGGTGACATTCGGAATGACCAACAGTGTGCTACGCAAGAAACTTGACGGCTCGCGCATCGCGCGCCCGCCAGTGGCCGATATTGCACAAATGGCGGAGCTGTTCGCGCGCCTGCTGGAGGATCGCCTGCGCACGGTTTTGCACGTTCGCCCGCATATCCGCGTTGAAACTTCGTCGCCGCAGCGCAGGGCGGCGGCATTTGAAAAAATGGCCCCCGGCAGTCTTTTCGCCTTGTCGATGATAACGGGGGCATTCTCCGGCGCGGCGGTGTTCGCACCTGAGCTTGCCTTTCGTTTGATCGAAATGATGACGGGTGTGGTATCTCCGCCCCCCCAAAGCGATGATATGCCCGAGGGCGAACCTTTGCGTGCCTTGACCTCTATCGACAAAGCCTTGCTACACGGCCCTGCCGCAGCGGTTTTCGAGGCCTTTATCGACACCATGCCAGCGGAACCGCCCAAAGCCATCCGGCGCGCATTCACCCATCCGCGGCTGAGCACAACCGCGAGTGTCGCTTCTGATGATGACGATGTTGAGGGGCTATCCGTCATGCTGTCTGTAGTCTTGACCGATGAGACCGACAGCTTTGTCTTGCCTGTTTTTATCCCGCTTTCAACGCTTGACCAGCTGATGGGGGAGGCTGCAAAAGCCACTGCGAAACCGGCTTCCGCCCCGTCTGTTTGGTCACGCGCCATGATAGCGGCGGCAAAGAGCGCGCCTTTCCGAATGGTCGGTGTGCTGCATGAAAAAGCGATGAGTGTTGGTGATATCAAAGACATGAAAGTCGGCGGCATCATTCCCTTGCCAGCTGATCACAACATGCAGATCGACCTGCGTATAGATACACCACAAGGTATTTCCCGTGAGCCAACGGTTGGTGGCGGTGTTCTCGGTGTGGTCGACGGGCAGAGAGCCGTAAGGTTAACTGCCGCCCCCGATGCCACCTTTCTAAGCCACCTCGACATTCTCCGTAGTTGAGGGAAAGCCACAGGAGGGGGGTGGGCTTGAGGGCATGAAAACCGCTCAGCGCAGCAACCGATGTCTCGCGCCCATCGTCGCGATTTGCCTTGCTCACACACAGAAGGATGACAGACACCTTTACGGAGGCAGAGTCTTCCTGTCCCTAACGCATAAGGATTTTGGCGCTTTGGGATGCACCATCCAGCGCGATCGGGAAGCTGCCCTGATCAACGGCCTTCAAGGCTTGCTCGATGGCATCGCGAAGCTGTTCCGGCGTCACTTTGGGCAGTCGAACAAAGCGAGGCACCATACCAAAAGCATCCGCGCGAATGATCTGTTCGCGCTCCCCGCCCTCATCCATTGGTGAAATAACTGCAGGACAGCCCGCAAGCATCAAATCGGTCGCTGTGTTATAGCCAAACAGGCTGACGGAACAGGCGCACCCGGCCAAACGCGCGCGATAGTCCGCTGCTGCCGGTTCGATGACAACAGGGGCACCTTGCGCTTTCTGATGCAACGCTGCGATCACCAAATCAGCATCTGCGCCACCAACCCGCAGACGCCAGGGCCGGTCACTTTCGCGCGCAGCTTCGACCGCAGCGCGCAGCAAAGCACGCCCGATTACACCGCCGCCAACAGCCACAAGAACCTCGTCCGTCTGAATAGGTTCGACGGGTGCCTGACAGACATACCCCGTATAATGAAGGCGATCCGTGAATTCAGGTGCCAAGGGCCAGGTAGCATCCAATCCAACAACAGCCTGATCGCCGTGCACCAGAACCCCATCATACCAGCGGCGCAGGTGAGTTGCCGTTTCCGCGTGGCGCTTGGCCTTTTTCTTCGGCTCCAACACATCTCGAATGGAGGCATAGATACGTGCCTTGCCGGCCGCATGCTCCAAAAGGGTCGTGTATTCCAACGCAAGAGTGCGACGCCCGAAAGGGAAAAGCTCAGTCACCAGCACATCCGGCTTATGCAGATCGAACAAGTTACATAATTGCCTTGCGCGCTGCTCTAGATAGGTGTCACTTGCTAGGCCATCGGGTGTGTACAACTTTGAATAATCGACCCCATCGCTCCAGACGGGCGGTAGGTTTTTGACCTCGATACCTGCGCCAATGAGATGCGAGATTGGCCTGCCACCGGACACGACAACCGCCCGGCCGCCCGCCGCGTTTACCGCCCTCGCGATCAGCAAAATACGCTGCAAATGTCCTGCCCCCATCAAGCTGGAGACAACAAACATCACCTTTTTGGACACAATCACCGTCACGACTGGCGTTCTGGCAGCCGCGTTTCTGCGCCATAGGCGATGGGAAGGCCTGCTGCGTTAAGGTCTATCGGGTAGAGTCTTTCGCGCTTGATGCGAAATGGCTCCGGGCAATCAAAATCCCAGCCCCAGGCCTTGGCCATGATCACACGCATAACGCCGCGATGCACGACCAACAGGGCTGGTTTTCCCTTGGCCGCAATGTCGGCAAGCACGGGGCCGATCCGCGCCCATGCATCATGCGGGCTTTCGCCATTGGGCGGAGATTTGTGCCACCCCCAGGTTTCCACGTGATCATACCCTGATGTTGGGTCTTCGAGCAGGTCAGCGCCACTTCGGCCTTCCCAATCGCCCCAGCTCAATTCAATCAAACCCGGTGAAATTTCGGGGCTTTTCCCTGACAGAATTTCCGCAGTTTCAGAGGCCCGGCTTAGCGGGGTCGCAATAAGGCGCGCCTTGTCCCAAGGTGCCGGAATACGCAGTTCCTTCAGGCGCGCGCGCGATGCTGCGGTAAGCGGGCGATCTGTGCGGCCCTGCAATAGGTGCTGAGCATTCCAATCGGTCTGAAAATGACGCATCAGACCAATCGTTACCGTCACAGAAGGCTCTCCAGTGCTTTGGTAATCGTAGCGGAAGCCGCGTTTATCCCGTGACGTGAGCGCACATATTCACGCGCGGCCATCCCGGCTTCGCGCAGGGCTTTTCGGTCGCTGGCCATTTCGTTCAACGCATCGGCCATCGAGTTTGAGTTTTCCAGGTTACACAACCGGGAAGACGGGCCAACGACCTCCCGCACGCCTTCACGGTCTTGTGCAACACAAGGTGTGCCAGCTGCCTGGCATTCCAGATAGACCATTCCAAAGGCTTCGTTCACGCCCGGCCAGACAAAGATATCTGCGGCTTCATAGGCCGCGCGCATATCTTCCCGGTTGTCGATCAGGCCGCAAAAATTCACGCGCGGCCCGAAGGAAGCGAACATCTCCTCCACCTCTGCGCGCCCGGCCCCATCGCCGATAATGTCCAACACCCAATCCCCTTCGAGATCGTGCAATGCGGCTGCCAGAAGTTCATAAGACTTCATCTTGTCGCCCCGGCGCATCATGGCGACCGTGAGCAGTTTCAGCGGGCCATCCGATGACTTGCGCTCCGGATCTTCGCCGAGTGCTGTGAATGGTGGCAGGTGGATCAGTCGTTGGCCTTCGGGCTTATCCCGTTCCAAAGCATCGAGGCCGCGGTCAGTCAGATGGAAAATAATCGCCGCTTGATCCAGCGCCTCTTCAGCAAGGGCCGCAAAACGGGCATACGGGCCATCCAGTCGCTTGCGAGAGCGATACCCCTCCGCAACCACATAGGGAATATTCAATGCTGCGGCGACATCCGGCCCGATAAGGTCAGGCGCCTTGTAATAGCAATGATAGGTGAACCAGACAGCTGGTGGATTTTCGCGGTAATCCTCGATGAGCTTGTGTTTGATCCTTACTGCCTCATCAAAAAGATACCCTTGCCCAACCCAATTCCCGTCGCGCTGATGTGCACGCAATCGCGATGCGAGGGTCGTGTCCCAGCCGCCACGGTCAAAAGCCTTCATAAGGAGACGCGCGATGCGCCGGTCCCCAGAGGGATTCGGGTGATCTGGTGATTTCATCGGGGCATAAAACGCCACACGCCTATTCATCGCGCCACCGCCGCGCGCAACCGCCCCTCAAGCATATCTATTCCCCGATCCATGCCAAACTCTTGGGAGACCCTATCATAAGCCGATTCAGCTAACGTAGTGCGAAATCGCATATCCCGCATGAGGCGTGTCAATGCATCAGATAACATCTCTGGGTTGCCAGGCGATACAAGCAAACCTTGCTCACCATCATTAATGAACTCTGGAATCGCGGAAACTGAGGTAGAAACGATCGGCAATTTTTGGGATGCCGCCTCCATCAGGACATTCGGCAACCCGTCGCGATCCCCGTCATCGGCAATTTTTGACGGCAAAACAAAAACATCTGATTCGCGAAGTGCCTCGATCACTTCGGTTTGATCACGCTTGCCGCGCCACTCAATGCGATCCGAAAGGCCAAGTTTGTCAGCCATTGGTTTCAGTTCATCCTTGAGCGGCCCACCGCCAATGTGAACAAAACGCCAATTCAAATCGGCAGGAATTTTCGCCAGTGCCGCCAACAGGTCATCATAACCTTTCTTGGCAACCAGCCTGCCCACAGACAACAGAACGACCGGATCGCCATTGCCATCACGCTCCGGCCTGGTGGCAGGAGGTGCCGGGAACCGGCTAAGGTCCAACCCGTGATAAACAAGGTCGACGGTTTCAGCATGGGGGGCCAGTTCGTTCAGATGCGCCGCGCCCGTACCGGTACAGGTTGCCCCGAACCGACAGTCAGCCAGTTTTTCGCGCTTTTCCCACTCTGGGATCGTCCAGATGTCCTTGGCATGGGCGGAAAACCCCCACTCTACCCCCCGGATCATCGCCGCATAACGCGCTACCGATCCCGGCGTGTGAAGGAAATGCGCATAGTGAAACCGGACATCGGCAGGCATTTCTGCTGCCATGACAATCGCTTGCCCCCACCTGCGGCCCCGGTTGGTTGTCTGGTCCCGTTTCAGGTCGGCCAGCCACTGCGCGCGTGCGCGTTTATACCCCGGCAATTTGCGCGCCCGCATCCACCCCCGCAAAACACGCAACGGTTCCTGATACAAATACTCGGGCAGGTAATGCACCTTTGCGGTAATCTGCCGGTGAATCGGGTGGCTTTTGTCATCATAAGGAAACCGCAGCGACCAGATGTCGAAATCGACACCCCGGTCCTGAAGGGCCTTCAGTTCCTGAGCGATGAAGGTTTCCGACAGGCGTGGATAGCCTTTCAGGATAATCGCAAGACGCCCGGTCATATTGTGATCACTCGGCGGCCTGCATCAACCAGGATGACGCGCGCTCTGCAATAATATCAAGCCCACCCAGCAACCCCGGTATATTGACCTGCGATGGCGCCGGTTGATCAATCAAGCCCCGAATAGCGTCACTCATCACGTTCGCGCCGTGCCCATCACGCGGCGTATGAAGCATGCGCACCAACCCAAGCTGTTCAGCAGCTTCAGCGCGGATATATTGCTCCAACCGGGGCGAAGTGCGGGGCGCGATTACAGCGGGTTTATCAAGGCTCAGAATTTCGCAGAACGTGTTGTACCCACCCATTGCAATCACGCCGGTAGCATCGGCGAGCAGGCGTTCGATACGCGGATCGAAACTGAATGCCGTAACGCGCCCATCCAAGGCGGCGGCACGGCGATCAAACTCGGCGCGGCGCTCTGCATTCAGAAACGGGCCATAGGCAAACACGCCGTGCAAGGGAATATCCGGGTCAGCCTCATACGCGCGCAGACCCCAGTCGATCAGGTCTGCGCCATCGCCGCCGCCGCCTGTCATGATCAACACATAGGGGTCTTCGGGCGGGGCAGGTCCGAGCATCGGCCAGTCAGGTGTCGCGCGGCGCAGGTAACCGGTATAGCTCACCCGCTCCAGCATCCGGTCGGAAATGGGGATCCCGGCAAGGGGTTCACAAATTTCAGGCAGGCCGTAGATCCAGATCTCATCGTAGAAGGTTTCAATCGCCTCAACGGTGTTTTTCCGGTCCCACTCGGCACGCAGGGTATCAGGGTCGTCCAGCACATCGCGAATACCCAAGACCAAACGCGCACCGCGGTCCTTGGCCGTGCGTAAGGTCGCCGACAGCTCATTTCGAAACCCCCAGGCCTCTTTGTCGACAATCACGATATCGGGATCGAAGGCCTCCTCTGCGGCTTCCAAAAGAGCGGCCCGCAGCTTGACCGTCTCGTCGATTTCCACCCCAAGGTTATGAGATGCATACGTACCGTCGGGGAGCTTCACGACACCGGGGAGGCGTACATGATCAACCCTGTCAGGGAAATCAAAACGACCCGCGATGGGCGAGCCTGTCATGATCAAGGCAGACATCGTTTCGTTGTCGGCGGTCATTGCCTGCGCGATCGTCCGTGACCGGCGAAGGTGACCAAGACCGAATGTGTCATGGCTATAAAGTAAAGCGCGTTGCCCGGCATGAAATCCGTGACGGGCGGGTCCGCGACCCACGTCTTCATTCATCCAAGGTCTCCCCGCCCCCAAATGCAGTATGCGCGTCGAAACCCGCTTGCTGCATAATGGCATATCCGCTGTTTTCTTCAAAGGCCAGCATTAGCCGTTATTATCTAACCTGCATGTGCAATTTACGCGACGGATTACCCAACGGCAGCCGTTAAATCGCCATACCACCAACACAGGCACCTCAAGCGTACATCAAAACTGGCGCTCAAGGTTTCGAAAGCCTAAACTACGAAGTTAACGCGCCGCATTTCCATGCGCCGCTGCTTTTTTGCGAACGACCGCCGATAATTGGGGCATCTGACTCATGCGTACTTTCTTCAACGCCCTCCGAGCGTTTGCCGTGGTTTTCCTAGTAAGCCTGTTATTGGCACCTTCCGGGTTTGCACAAGAAACAACCCAGCCAGAATCGAGCCAAGCAGAATCTGGTGCTTCGGCAGCAGATTACGGTGCCCTCGCCAGCGGCACGACGACCACCGAAGCGCCCGCTCCCAATTATGGCGCGGTTTCAGGCTCGCAGGATGGGCCAGACCTTGCCGCCTATGCACAGGTTGCCGAAATCTTTCAGGAACCAACGGCGCTGGAGATGACGCAGCAACAACTTGGCGTTTTCAGACAAAAATTGCGCCGCATTGTCGGAGCCGTTCCCAATTATTTCTCGCTCATCAACGACGCGCTGGATAGGCAAAGCCCGACCGGAGACAGCTCCTATTTTCTTGGCGTTTTCATATTCGTAGTGCTGCTGATCGCCATTGGCCGCGCTGTTACGATGATATTTGCGCTGTTTATTGCACTGCCTGTCATGCGCGGCGTGCAAAAACCAAACCCTCATGGAATCGTTGATAAACTACCCGTTCTTGCGACCCGCGTGCTGATGCAATTTGCCGGGATTATCATTGCCTTGACCGTCGCCGCGCTTGTCGGGTCAGGCTTTTATCAAGAAGATGAAGCCACGCTGAAAACTGTCCTTTCAATCGCGATCCTATTCGCGGTCATTCAGGTCGTTGACGTGAGTTGGCGGATGGTTCTTTCGCCATTTCTCCCCGATTATCGCATTCCCGACATCTCGGACAGAGACGCACGCCGCCTGTATCGCTGGGCATCCCTTGGCGCGTTTGTCTCGATCGTGACCCTGGGTTTCACCAACTGGCTGAAAGAAATGAAAGTCGATGAAGAGGTCATTGTGATCACCATGATCACGGTCACCTTTATCTCGGTCATGCTGTTTTTTCTCGCTATGCGCAGCTGCAGCGCAGCCGTCACAAAGGCCATCCTTGGCGGCAAGGAACGCGGCGCGGCCACATGGCTTGCGGCAACGGCGTCTATCTTTTGGCGTCCTGCCCTGATTCTCTACCTCGGCTTTGCGTGGTTCGAGATGAGCTTCCGTCTGATCATGGGGCTGGAACTGGGTGTGCCTCTGCTGGCCGGTTTGGTCATGACCATTCTCGCGTCGCTCATCGTATATTCGGTGACCGCTTACTTGATTGAACGATTGTTTTCGCGAAGCCGCCGCATCCGGGCCATGAATCTCGAGGCAGAGCGCGCAGATCTCGCTGAAGAAGTGAATTTCGATGAAATGACACCTGATCAAATCGCGATCAGGGAGGCGCTGTCAGATGTTGATGAGGAAGGCGGCGCTGGCCCGGTCGCGATGGCCTATACCCCGCCAGTCACCCGGCCGGGCATGCGTACATTCGAAGACCTGGCCAATCGCGTTGCCAGTCTTTTCGCGGTTGGTGCCGCAGCCTGGGCGCTGGTTACAATCTGGGGCGGCGATGATGCTTTTGCGGAGGGTTCGTTTTTTGACATCGCGCAAGACCTGATTGACGTAGCTTTCGTGGGCTATATCGCCTTTCACGCCGCTCGGATCTGGATGGACCAGAAAATCGCCGAGGAGGGCGGGCCGGAAGCCGCGCCGGAGCCGGGCGACGAAGGGGGCGCCGGCGCCGCGGCTTCGCGTCTTGGCACCTTGCTGCCCCTTTTCCGTACATTCGTTCTGCTGGTTATCGCCGTCACGGCGGTTCTGCTCTTTTTCATGGAGCTCGGCGTGAATGTGGCCCCCTTGTTTGCTGGTGCTGGTGTCGTTGGCCTGGCCATTGGTTTCGGCGCGCAATCCCTTGTGCGGGACATTTTGAGCGGGATCTTCTTCTTGTCTGACGACGCGTTTCGTAAAGGCGAATACATTGATGTTGGCGAAGTAAAAGGAACGGTCGAAAAAATTTCGCTCCGGTCTTTCCAACTACGCCATCACCTCGGGGCGCTGAACACAATCCCCTTTGGAGAGATCAAACATCTGACTAACTATTCACGCGACTGGGTTATGATGAAACTGCCGTTGCGCCTGACCTATGACACCGATGTCGACAAGGTACGCAAGCTGGTCAAGAAACTTGGCGTGCGCTTGCTGGACCATGAAACAGAGGGCCACAAATTTGTTCAGCCGTTGAAGTCGCAAGGTGTCTACATGATGGAAGATTCCGCTATGATCATTCGCGTCAAGTTTATGACGCGGCCCGGCGACCAATGGACAACCCGCAAACTGGTTTATTCGGAAATTCGGAAGCTCTTCGAAGAAAATGGGATCAAATTTGCCCATAAAGAGGTCACCGTCCGCATCCCGGAGATGCAAAACCGCGACCCAAGCGCGCTCAACGACGATGACAAACGCGCAATCGGTGCCGCCGCAAGGCGCGCGGTTGAAGAAGAAGGGGCACTCGCCGGGCCGCCTTCCGGCGACACAAGGTAAACCAACCTCGCCAAGATATGCCCTTTGCAGATCGTCGCCGCCGCGCATCGGCAGCGACGAAAAAAGCCAAAGTAAAAACTCAGCGTTCAGTTAGTGATTTTTCAAGGCTGCGATTGATGGGTTTCAGCAGATAGCTCAGCACACTGCGCGATGCGGTTTGAATCTCGGCGCTTACGATCATACCCGCGCGCAGTTGTCTGCGCAGCGCCCCCTGACCGATATGATCACTGTCGAGTTTCACGATCGTCTTGAAGTATGGCTCTTCGGGCGGTTCATTGACAGTGGTCGGCGAAATACTTGCAATCACGCCGGTAACCTCGCCAAACCGGCGCGCGTCAAACGTAGATGGCTTTATGCGGACCGATGCCCCCGGTTCGAGATGCCCGATGTCTTTTGGGCTGATTTTTACGACGGCAACCAACGTCTCTGACGTTGGCAACAATTCGAAAACGGTGCCTCCGGGTGAGACAACCTCACCAACCGTGCTGACCAATACCGACTGAACGATGCCGGCCTCCGGGGCCGTTAACTCCAAACGGGCGCTGCGCGTGGCCAGGTCCCCCATTTTTACGATGAGCAGTCTTTGTTCTTTTTGAAGCTCGTGCAGACGTTCCAGATGCTCTTCCCGATATGCCAACCTGGCCTCTGCCAAAGCGGCTTCGGCTTCTTTTTGCTCAATACGGGCACGCGCCACTTCGACCTCCGCTTCCATCAAATTGGCGCGAACGGCCGCCGTTACTTCGGTTTGGTCAAGAAATTGTGCTTCGCTTACAACCCCGCGGTCATAAAGGCGTTTGAACCGGGCAAGCGAACGATCGCTCAAGGCCACGCGGGTGGCCGCATTCTGCTTCAAGTCACGTGCCACGGTAACCGCCGCGCTACGGTGTGTTACCCTTTCCGCGAGGATAGCCTGCCGCGAGAGAAACAGGTGATGTTGCGCAATCGAGTACACATCTTCCGCGCCGCTCTTTTCGGCAATCACCTGCTGATCTCTCACAAGATCAGGAGGATTATCAGCATCCGCCAGTAACTGGTTCAGACGCTGGATATCCGCAGAAACCTCTTCCAGCCGCTGCGCGGCCTCTCGGGTCTGCGCCGCCAAGCCCGGCTGATCCAGTTTTGCCAATAGTTGCCCGGCCTGAACCACGTCACCAGCATCTACATGAACTGAACGAATGATACCGCCATCGAAATGATCCACGCGCCGGAGTGCACCGGTCGGGGCAATCTCCCCTTCCGCGCGGGCCAATTCTTGCAAATCGGTTAACGCAGCCCAGGCCAACAAGGTCACAATCAGGGCACCAATCACGACAATGAGACTCCGCGCAGCCCGTGGAGCGGCCTGCTGGCGTTTCGCCCGGACTGACGCCTGAACGCCGAGGCGTTGCTTCCGCTCAGTTTTTGGCATCATGCGCCTCCCTTCCGACCTCATACAGAGCTTTGATCTTCTTCAATCCCGTCTCCCGCTTTTCATTCAGGACAAGGCGACCCCGGTCTAAAAAGACCAACCGGTCAGCAAGAGAGAGATGAGATGGACGATCTGTTTTCATCAAAACTGTCTTGCGCCCCTTCATGGCTGACAGAAGCTGGAGAAAGCGGTGTTCACGCTCCTCATCCAGGCCGCTGCACGGGTCATCCAACAGATAAACAGGAGAGTCGCGCAGCAAGCAGCGCGCCAGAGCAAGACCTTTGGCCACCGCACGAGACATACGCTTCTGAAAGGCTTCATCCATGCGCGTATCAAGGCCCGATGGGAGGGATTCAACCTCCTGCCAAAGCCCCATAACCTCAAGCATTTCGCGAATATCAGTATCGGAAAGTGTTGGATTGGCGAGCAGGAAATTCTGTCTTACCGTGCCGTGGAAAAACGCTGGCTCCGGGGCTGCATAGGCAATCGCATTGCGCAACTCATCCGCAGCAATTTGCCGATAATCGACCCCGTCGAGGTGAATGCTACCGAAACCAGGTTGGTGAAGCCGGTTTATCAGCGTCAGCAACGCAGAACGCCCCGCCCCGCTGTGCCCGCACAGCATCACCAACGCCCCCATTTCGACAGAGAGCGACACGCCCGATAGAACTGGATCACGCGTCGGATCAGTACGATGCGTGACGTTTGCTATCTCCAGCCAGCCTTCGAACACCTTTGGTCGTGCCTCCGCTCCGGCGCGGCGAAACTCCTCCGGCAGGGCCAAAACACGCGCGATTTGACGGTTACTCTGCACAAATCCCTGCATCTGCGAGACACTGGAATACAGCGCCTGAACAGGGCCAAGTACACGCCAAACGAGCGCCATGATCGCGATGAGCTGACCAAATGTAATGTCTTCGTTAAGCGCGGAGGTCGCACCGAAAGCGATGGTACCAACCCCCGCTACCATCATGAGTGTCTGCCCAAATGTTTGGGCCATAAGTTGGAACTGTTTCGCGCGACGACTGGTCGTGGCTGCTCTCGCAGCAGCCTCAGCTATCCGCGCACGCCAGACATCTTCTGCGCCCAAGCGTTGGAGAGAAAGCTGATTTTGGGTCATCTCGAATAAAAGACGTTGATGGACCGTTTTGGCGGCACCAACCGCAGCATTCTGCATTTTTTGAATAGGCGTGACGACCAATGTCGCAACCAGGAAAAGCCCGATGAACCCCAAGAGCATAAGGCCAATATTGACCGAAAACGCGAAAATAAGCGCCAGGAACATCACAACAAACGGCAAATCCAACGCCGTGGAAAACAACTGGCCCGTGAAAATGTCGCGCAAGCCTTCAAACTGCCTCAGCCGCGAGATCTGTTCATGCACCGACGATTTGTCGAGTTGCGCCAACGGTAGACCCGAGAGTTTTCGGAACAGTGCCAGGCCAAGCGCCTTTTCGACTTTCCCGCCCATATACGCCACCTGACGTGCACGAACGATCCGCAGTGCAAGGTCAGCAATAACGATGATTGAAACAGCAACTGCCAACGAAAAGATCAGGTCTGATGATTTTGTCGGGATCACACGATCATAGATCACCATGATCAACACAGGTGCCGCCATTGCCATCACATTAGTGAAAAACGAAGCGGCAAACAGAGAGGCGATTACGCCGCGAAACTCACGAATGAAAGCCCCTATTTCGCGTGTTGTGACAGGGGGCTGTGCCTCTGTCTTGCGCAAGATTTTGACAAGCGTTCCGCGCAGTTTTTCCGCTCGCCGCCAGTTGGGCGTGGCGACCCCATCGGGTGCTGCCAAAATGCGGCCTTTCCCGACCTCCATTATGATCGACGTTGCGCCTTTGTCTGTCAGAAAAAGACACGGGCAGTCTTCCTCCGCAATTTGGTCGAGTTCGGTTTTGGCCTTGAATAGGGGGAGCCCAAGGTTCTCCAATGCTGTCGCATAGTCGATGCCCCCGCCCACATCAGCGTCATGGGGTAACGCGCCGCTCAGTGCCCAGTCCTCTCCGTTAAAGCCGGAGGCAACGACAAGGCGCCGAAGGAGTGCGATGGAAGCGGGAGTTGTCATTCTGGCACCACTTCTTGCGCGACGTTTGCCGCCGCCCTATCAGACTGACGCTCGGTTGCCATCTTGGCGGATTTGGGGGCCATCGCTTGACCGTTTTTCTGTTCCTGCACAGCCAGGCCACGCATTTTTTGCGCAAGCCTTGAAGCAGCCCGCGCCTTTGCGATTCGGGCCGACGGGCCCGATGATGACGACTGGGCGGCAGGTGCCGTCGTTGTCTCCGGGCGTGGCCCTGCCACCCGCCGGGTACCTTCGACCCGGCCCGATACACCCGGAAACCCGAACGCAGGGGCCTTGGGGGCACCATGGGACAACTTCTGAAAGGTACTCAGCTCGCCACTTATGTGCACCTGGTAATCAGCAAGCGCGATGTAAGAAGGGCGCCGACTGACCAGTACCAGCGTCGTCTTTCCGCGCAGCGCCTTCAATGCCGCGAGCGCAGCGGTGTCAGCGGCTCTGTCCATGGCAATGTTAGCTTCATTGAACAGCATGATTTTGGGCCGATGCGCAAGCGCGCGCGCCAGGGCAATTTGTTGAAAGAACCCCAGCGAATGAGCGTCCCTCGCCTGAGGTCCGATGACCGTCTCAAAGCCATGCGGCAGACGGTTTATCGCGTCATTCATTCCCAGCACACGGGCAACTTCAAGCGCCGATTGCACCGCCTCAACGTCTTCGGACAGCGCGATATTATGCAAGATCGTACCCTGAAAGATCACTGGTGTTGCATCCACATAAGCGATACCTCCTCTTCCGCGCATTCGGCTCAACGAGGTGGGTGAATTGCCATCAATAAACAGGGCTCCGGCGCTAAGATGCTGTTCTGCCAGCAACAATCGCAAAAAGCTCGATTTTCCCGCGCCATCAGCGCCCGTCACAGCCAAACAACGGCCACGTTCAACTTTGAATGTAAGGTCAGAAAACAAGGCCTTGCTACGCGACTTCAGATGCAGCGTGGCACGGTCTGCGGCGATGTCGCCATGAATTGACCGCGCTGGTGTCGACGCCCTTTGCGGCAGGGACAGAACCTGCTGCATGCGTTCCATCGCTGCCGCCACGCTTTCGGCTTGAACCCAGATGCCGGTCAGCTTCATCAACGGTTGCAGCGCCCGCCCGTTCAGCAACGTACATGCCGCAAGTTCCGCCACACCAATGTTGCCGCGAATGACCAAAAACCCCCCGAGCAGACCCATCGCCGCCACCGCGGCCTGGTTGATTACGGCGCTGAATGACTGAGAGACGCTGGACAACAAGATGAGACTCCGGCTCGCCGCAACGGATTGCTGCTGAAGCAATTCGTATCGGCGGAGCATCGGTGCCTCCATTGTATTGGCCTTAATCGTGACCATCCGCTCCAGAAATTCGGTGAGAAACGAATATCTGCGGCCGTCGATTGCCTGCCGCGATGAAAACAACTCCGCCTGGAATCGCCGCAATATGAAGCTTAACCCGGCAAGGAGGAGGAAACAGGTAATCGGAACTGCAACAAGCCACCCACCTACAAACCAGATAAGGCCGACGAAAACAGCAACGAAAGGCAAATCGATGACCAGCAATCGCCCCTGGCCACCATAGTGGTCACGCAACTGCGCCACCGCACTGATTTCTTCAAAACGATCGACCGCTTTGTGGTTCGCGTAATCTGCCGCTTCTGCGTTCAACACAACGGCAGCCGCGCGATCGTTCAGCTCGAGTTCAAACCGCTCTGCCGCGTGGGCCATAACGACAATACGACAACACTTCAGCACATAATCCAGCGCCAGAGCGATGAGCAGTCCAATGACCAAAACTGAAAGTGTTTCAAGCGCTTGAAACGGTATGACCCTGTCGAATATCTGCAACATTACCAAAGGCAAACCGAGCGACAGAAGGTTGATGGCCCCGGCCCCCAACATAACGCTGCCGCCGACCGGCGGCGCCTTCACAATCCACTTTCCTGACCTTGGCTGTCTTTTCGGCACGAATCACGGCCCTCCAAACGAAACACCGGGCAACTCTCGGCCTCAAAGGTTGAGAAAACGTCAGCCCAGCTTTCAGATTTACCTAAAAACGCGCCTATTCATTCAGCTTTTCTTGACGTTCCCGAACCAACCTGCACGAGGAACAATCGAGGAAGAATCATGGCTGAACGCACCGAAAATGGCTGGACGAAATCAACCACAGGCGACCTAACAGCCAGCGAACAGGCGCGAAAATCTCGTGAAACCCTTAATGAAACGCCATCTTCAGGTGCCGGGTCCACAACCGAGGACAAATCGCGTGTGGTCCTCCACTATGGTGAGGAAGTTGCGCCCGAAGGTCTTGCAACCGACAAACAGTCTGAGGCTGCTCCCGGTGCCGCAAACCTGGACACGATCACATTTGACTCTGACGAACGGAGCGCCGTTCCTGAACCCGCGAAGGAGGCGGCCTCGACGCAGTCTGCCAAATCCAGCACGGAAAATGCCTCATCTGAACAACGCGCCGCAAAGGCACCGGAAGAAGCGAGCCCTTCTCCCGCCCAGGCACCTGCACAGGGAGAGTTCTTGGCTCTCAACCAAGCGCAGCTACCCACTGGCCCAACACCTCCCGCTACGTCAGCCGTCCCCCAAGTTCTGCCTGAGGGCCAAGTAGATACAAACCAGATCAACCCGCTGAAATATTCACTCGAAACAGATATCGTTCAGGAAAATCACGACGGGGCCATCATCGGTCTTCTGCAACCTCTCGAAGGAACCGACCTTTCAAACGTGGTGTTTACCCTCAGCGATGACCGCTTTGTGGTGGTGGACACCGCAGAGGGCCCGGCGC
>JBMYXS010000002.1:0-130035 GCA_049608645.1 Pikeienuella sp.
TTTGGTGTGCCCCACGATATCGTTTACCCCCACGCGCCGGAAGTCTTGCAGCGGTTTGCACGGGAATTTCCGCGTGTACGGGTCAACATGGTGTCCTCCTACACCAACAAGTTGAAAGCCGAGTTGGCGCGGGGCGAAGCCGATCTGATTCTGACAACCGAGCCAGAGGCCGATGCCGGCGGCGAAACGCTGGAACGTGGTCGGCTTGTATGGGTTGGTGCCCCGAACGGACAAGCTTACAAATTGCGCCCGTTGCGGTTGGCGTTCGAACGGAACTGCTATTTCCGCGCGCCGGTACAAACCGCGCTCGGCACCGTCGGCATCCCCTGGCAAATGGCGGTTGAGTCAGATTCATCACGAACAGTGGAGGCAACCGTCTCTGCCGATCTGGCCATTCACGCTTGTATCGAAAGCGCAATTCCCCCGTATTTCGAAGCGGTCCCGCATCAGGGCACGCTCCCCGACCTGATAGGAATTTCCATCAACATGTATCTTTCAGACGGTCCAAAACGTGACCTGATTGAACGCTTCGCAGAAATCGTTCGCGATGCCTATGGCGCAGACAGGCCAAAGGTCATGGCCGCCGAATAATCTGACAGGCACACGTCATAACCCCTTGTCGTGCCGTAGCTTTTCGGCGCGGCAAGGGGTGTTTCACCTGTGGAACGAACACCAATCGCCCGGGGATTGGCCCAGCGCCGTTGTGCTATTTCTTTTTCTTTTTCTTCTTGGGCTTGGAGGCGGCGGCAACATCGGCGGCAATTCCGGGGCCGCTATCCAGCCAGTCAGACAAACCCGTGGCAAACGCGCTCAATCTGGCCAGCCGCTTGCCCGCTTCTCCGCCTACATCTGAATTGGCCAACACATCACGTGCAGGGTCAAACAAACGTGCCTTTTGGTGGGCAAACAACGCCAAAGCCATCGCCTCAGCATCGCCAACCGCTGCATAGCGCGTGCGTCGTTCGCCTATTTCGGGAACCGCTTCGATCACGCCCATCGCCAGAAGGTCACGAAGGGACGTGGAGATATTGGACCGCGCGATACCCAGCATCACCGCAAGCTCATCGGCCGCCAATGGTTGTTCCGCGACCAGCAAAAGACCATGCAGTCGGCCAGCACTACGCGCCAGGCCCCACCCTGAAACGGCCTCAGCCCAACTCAGGACAAAGGCCTGCTTGTCTTTGGAAAGTTCAGTTTGTTCTGTCATGGCTGACAGAATAGACCGATTCGCAGCTCAGCTGCGTATAAAAGTCAGATAATGGGGCGTGCGCCCTTCACGCAGGGCCTTTGCCTCATACCGGGTGCTGGGCCAATCGGCCCATGGTTCACGCCAATCTGAAGGCTCTTCCGCTGTCCAGGCAAATTCAGGAAAGCGGCGCAGGGTTTCCAATGAAGACCGAACATAATCGGGAATATCTGTCGCGATGTGCAGGCGCGCACCTTTTGCCGCCACACGAACAAGATGCGGTAGGTTGTCATCGCCAATGAAACGCCGCTTGTGATGACGCGATTTTGGCCATGGATCAGGGTAATTCACGAATATCCGCTCAAAGGCACCATCGGGTGCCACATCGAACACCTCCCGCGCGTCGCCAGCGTGAATTCGGGCGTTGGTCGCGCCAGATTTGTCGAGTGTGTTCAAACACATAGCAACGCCGTTGACAAAAGGCTCACAGCCTATGATGGCCACATCGGGGTTTGCCGTTGCCATTGCCACCAAATGCTCACCGCCGCCAAAACCGATTTCCAGCCAGGCTGCGCGGGCACCGGGCACCATTTCCTGAAAATTGACCTTGTTGCGATCGGGGTTTTCTTCCCAGGACACACCTTTCGGCGCGATGGTTGGCAAGTATTCTTCCAACAGCTTGACCTGCCGGGGGCGAAGCTGTTTGCCGTGCCGGCGTCCATAGAAGTTGCGCCATGGCGCGCCATCTTCGCGGTCAGTCAATTCGCCCATAAAGGCCTCCTATCAGCAATGGGCGTTTGATCTGAACCACTTTCCCTTTGAAAGGCCCGCCCTTGGGGCAATTCACGGGTCAGCATGTCCGCCCATCACCATAACAGAAAAACGCCCAGGCGCTGGCCCGGGCGTTCATCACATGTCCAAACAGATCAAATCGCTGCTTTGATCGCGTCAATCAAATCGGTTTTCTCCCAGGAGAACCCGCCGTCCGCCTCTGGCGCGCGGCCAAAGTGGCCGTAGGCTGCCGTGCGCTGATAGATTGGGCGGTTCATCCCAAGGTGGGTACGAATGCCGCGCGGTGTAAGGTCCATCACCTCTGCCACAGCGCGTTCGATCGCCACTTCATCAACCTGGCCAGTGCCGTGGGTGTCGACGTAAATTGACAACGGCTTCGCAACACCGATGGCATAAGACAACTGCAAGGTGCACCGCTGCGCCAGACCCGCTGCAACAACATTCTTTGCCAGATAGCGCGACGCATAGGCCGCAGAACGGTCAACCTTGGTCGGGTCTTTGCCTGAGAATGCACCACCACCATGCGGGGCAGCACCACCATAAGTATCAACAATGATCTTGCGGCCTGTCAGGCCCGCGTCGCCATCAGGCCCGCCGATTACGAACTTACCAGTTGGGTTCACGTGCCACTCGGTTTCCGGCGAAATCCAGCCATCGGGCAATGTTTCGCGGATGTAGGGCTCTACAACATCGCGCACATCATCAGATGTCATGCTTGCATCAAGGTGCTGCGTGGACAGCACAATCGAAGTTACCGCCGTGGGCACACCGTTTTCGTAGCGCACGGAAAGCTGTGATTTTGCATCCGGGCCAAGCGTAGGCTCCGTGCCGTTCTTGCGCACTTCGGCCAAACGGCGAAGAATCGCGTGCGAATAATGAATGGGCGCAGGCATAAGGGCTTCGGTTTCAGTCGTGGCATAGCCAAACATGATACCCTGATCGCCCGCGCCTTCGTCCTTGTTTTCAGAAGCATCAACACCCTGCGCGATATGCGCAGACTGCTCGTGCAGCAGGTTGGTAATTTCAACGGTTTCGTGGTGGAACTTGTCCTGTTCGTAACCGATGTCCTTGATGCACTCACGCGCGATGGCATCAATGCGACCCATATAATCCTTGAGCTTATCAGGGTCTGAGAGGCCAACTTCGCCACCAATGACAACACGGTTGGTGGTGGCAAAGGTTTCCGCCGCGACGCGCGCTTCGGGTTCTTCGGCAAGGAAGGCATCCAACACCGCATCTGAAATCCGGTCGCAGACTTTGTCCGGGTGCCCTTCGGACACAGATTCAGAGGTAAAGAGATAATCGGTGCGCGCCATAGTCGTCGTCTCCTCGTTCACCCGCAGGCCAAGATTGGGCGCTCACGGTGGTATTTATCGCTCCGCCCTTCGGCGGCGGTGTAAGGGCGAGGCCGCTGTGGGTCAAGAACCGCCCGCTTCTCGCCGGACTTACATCACGAATGTGGGCGTTTCTTTGACAGTCGACCCAATCAATTTCGCTTGATGTGACCTTCGATACGGACCGCATGGGAATCAGCATTCAACGGCCCCCCAGCCTGTAGCGCCAGAAAAAGCGCGGCAGGCACAAGATGCGCCGGCTTTCGAAGGCTGCGTATGCCAACCCCCAGAAGCGAGGCCACGCGCGCAGGCGGCAGGCGGTCACCCTCTTCGATCCCAAGATCAATGATCAGGGACAATGGCGTTGGCTGTGCCAGCTCGGCAACCGGTATCAACCCGATGCCGCGTGCCTCTATCAAGGCAGGCGCGCCATTTGGGGCTGACGCGATGATGCGGTTGCCGCGGCGCGTCAACATGACCTGATCATCACAGATCAGCGCCGCGCCCAGCGCCATCATCTCCAGCGCAAGTGTTGATTTACCCGATCCGCTCGGCCCCGTGATCAACAACCCATGTCCACCCGCCGCAACGGCGGTGGCATGGCGCGAACGGGTCACGGTTTCTGGCTGTCCTATGCGTGTGTTCATGCAGGAAGATCAAACGCAAAACGCGCCCCTGTTGGCGTCATGTCATCACCGGCCGCGAAAATGTTTTCCGCCCAGATGGTGCCACCGTGTGCTTCGACGATCTGTTTGGAAATCGACAGACCAAGGCCAGAATGGTTACCAAATTCCTCATGGTCTGGCCGCTCGGAATAGAACCGCTCAAAAATGGTGCGCAGGTTGTCCGTGGGCACACCCGGTCCCTGATCCTCAACAGTAACGCGCAGGGCACCGCGCGCGGTCAGGAAGGCGCTGATCGTAACCTCATCACCTGGCGAGGAAAAGGAAAGCGCATTGCCAACAAGGTTCTGTAAAACCTGCGCAATCCGCCCTTCCAGCCCGCGTACGATCACCCCCTCGGGCATCGGCGTGATCGCCAGTGTGGCCTGCTTGGCCTCCGCCTGCGAGGTGTTCAGATCAACGATCGTGCGCACCAGCTCACCAATATCAAACGCGTCCATTTCTTCGCGCGTCAGCTCCGCATCAAGACGTGAGGCATTGGAAATATCTGTGACCAGCCGATCCAACCGTTGCACATCCTTCTCGATGACCGCCAGCAGGCGTGCCTGCATTTCCGGCGTCTTTGCAATACGCAGGGTTTCAACCGCAGAGCGGAGTGACGTCAGCGGGTTCTTGATCTCATGCGCAACGTCGGCCGCGAAGCTTTCGATCGCGTCTATCCGATCATATAGCGCCTCGGTCATACGACGCAGGGCAGATGACAGATAGCCGATTTCATCGGGCCGCGCGGTCAGGTCAGGAAAGCGGATGCGTTGCGGGTTGATGGGGCGCGCTTCCCGTGCGCCACCTGCCTCCGCCGCTTCGGCCAGCCTGCGGATGGGGCGGGCGATGGTATTGGCCAGCAACACCGACAGCGCCAATGAGATCGCCAATGCGACCATGAACACCTGTAGAATCTGCATACGCTCCGCGCGCACGACCTCATCAATGTCACCGCCTTCGGTTGATAACATCAACACACCCAGAACCGCTTTGAAACGCTGAATGGGAACAGTTACCGAAACGATCAGCTCCCCCTCCGAATTGACGCGCTCCCACTTTGCGACGCCACCACGCAGGGCGGTGTAGACCTCTTTCTCTTTCGCGACGCCAGCCAGTGGTGTTTCGCGATAGATCTGTGGCTTGCCCACAAAAAATTGCACCACAGCCTCGTAATATCCTTCGATGACTGACAACCAGCTTTCGTCGGGCATTTGACCGGGCGGGGGCAGGGGCAGGGTTTCAATCCGGCCGGAGCCGGGTAACAGGTTTCGTGTGTCCCCCGTCAGGCGCCCAGCACGGTCATAGATCTGCGCCCGCACCCCTGTGGCATTGACCAAGCGTTTCAGCACGACATTGGCGCGCACAGGGTCAAATTTGGTGCCGCCGGGGCCTGATCCAGCAGCCTCCGCAATCGCAACGGCGATGATTTTACCCTGCGTTTCAAGGGCTTGCGTTCGCTGATCAATAAGGCCGGTGCGGAACTGGTTCAGATAAAGAACCCCCGCCACCAACAGACCCAGCCCGATCAGGTTGAACGCCACAATCCGGCGCGACAGCGACGCACCGGGCGACACTCCACCCCGGCGCATTTTGGAACGGATGCGCTTCAGCCGCAGGCGCGCGCTTTCCCGACTGTTTCGCGGATCATCGGAAATAAGGCCCAGAAAATCCCGAATCGGAAACAGAAAATCATCCATCGCGCCCGCGTTGTCGGACGTTTTCGACTTTGGATCTTTCTGCTTTGAAGTCATCTGCTTGTGCGCCTCGCAACCCTGTGCAGACCGACGTTATGCAGGATCAAAGGGCCGCAATGTGGCGCGGCCCTGCATGATGTCACATCAGACCTCTTTATAGCGGTAACCAACACCATAAAGAGTTTCGATAGAGCCGAATTCCTTGTCGACGACGCGGAATTTCTTGCGCACGCGTTTGATGTGGCTGTCGATGGTCCGGTCATCGACATAGACCTGGTCATCATAAGCCGCATCCATCAGCTGATCACGGCTTTTCACAAAACCGGGGCGCTGCGCCAAAGCGTGCAAAATCAGAAACTCCGTAACGGTCAGGGTTACCCCTTCGCCATTCCACGTGCAGGCGTGGCGCAATGGGTCCATCACCAGCTTGCCGCGTGTCAGAACCTTATCAGCCTCTGTGCGTTCGGCGGTGTCATCCTGCGCTTCGCGGCGGCGCAAAACGGCGCGCACACGTTCGATAAGAAGGCGCTGGGAGAAAGGTTTGCGCACATAATCATCGGCACCCATGCGCAGGCCCAGAACCTCATCAATTTCTTCATCCTTGGAGGTGAGGAAAATAACGGGCAAATCAGATTTCTGGCGCAGACGGCGCAACAGCTCCATCCCGTCCATACGGGGCATCTTGATATCCAGCACGGCCATATCCGGCGGCGTTTGGCTCAGCGCGGCAAGCGCAGAGGCACCGTCGGTATAGGTGCGAACCTCATACCCTTCATTTTCCAGTGCCATCTGGACGGACGTCAGAATATTGCGGTCGTCATCGACCAGAGCGATTGTGGCCATTCCTGCCCCCGGTTGCATGCATTACGGCCACGAGCCGTTTCGGCACCTTAACGACGACACCCGCCGTGTGCAATCTATCACTCGCCCCGGCCTGAACGTGATTTTTGGGTGAAACCTACCCAAACAATGTGGTGTGCAGCCGGTCAGCGACTCGGTGCAGGCGCCTTACCTGTGGTGTGTAGCGCAAACCCCGTCTTGCCCATCCGCTGCGCCCTGCAACCACGGCGCGCCTTAACGCAAAACGCAGCATGTGCAGGGCCAATAATTCCTCCTGCGTGGCAAGTTCGCGATAACCTGCCAAAAAGGCATCGCTGTCGCGCTTTGCAATGCCAAGCGCACCCCGCATGCCAACCCGCCACAACGGTGTACGCGCCGCGAGAGAGGTCAGAAAATTCGCAGCGTCGATAACCACCGGGCGTTGCGTGTCCAGATCAAAGTCAATCAGGCTCATCCGTTTGCCGTGATCGACCAACACATTATCAATGTGAAAATCACCGTGGGCAAAGCCTGCCAGGCCTTTGGCATCGCGGTTTTGCCAAAGAGCATCCACCGTATCGTCAACTTGTTTCTGAAAACCCGGCCAGGGCAAAGACCCAGCACGTGCCACGACCTTGCGTAAGCGATCTGCTGGCCAACCACCGCACGGCAGGAGGTGATCCGCCCGGGGCGCATGGTTCGCCCTCAACACCTTTGCGGCCCCTTTGATCAGGTCGGCGCGCGCCGCAAACGGGTGACAAAGCGCCTTGGCCAGTGTCGTCACCTCCAGCCAATCCATCGCAAAGGCCGCATCTGTCAGCGGGCCGGGGCGGGGCGCAATGGGCAGGCCATCCACAACAACGCGTGCCGCCCTTTGCTGTGCGTTGTGCGCGCGCAGGGCCTGAGCCGTTGCTGCCTCACCGATGAACAACTTAACCACCGCATCGCCACAGCGATAATTTGCCGTTTGCCCCGGTTTCACACGGGTCAGCGTCAGCGGGGGCGCAGTATCGCGCCCATCACTGATCAGCGCCGCTCGCGCCCGCTCGATCCAGAAGGGATCACCCGTATCCACCAGTCCCCCTTTTTATTCGGCACAGCCGGTCACATGACAGGCGGGCACAAGCAGCCCTTCAAGCAAAACCCATTGAACTAGGCTGGCCCGTAGCCCCCACCACCCGGCGTGTTCATAACAAAGACATCGCCGGGATAGACCGTGTTTTGATCATTGCCTTTGTGCTCCACACGGCTGCCATCTGAACGCTCGACCCATTCCTGACCCACTTCACCCGGCGCGCCGCCTTTGGCACCAAAGGGCGCGATACGGCGGTGAGAGCAGAGCGTGGTTACTGTCATTTCCTCAAAGAAACGCATCCGGCGGGTGATTCCATCGCCGCCGACATTCGCACCTGCCCCACCGGACCCGCGCCGGATCGACCATGATTCAAGGCGTACGGGAAAGCGGTGCTCCAACACTTCCGGGTCGGTGCCGCGTGTATTGGTCATATGGGTTTGCACAGCCGAGCATCCATCAAACCCCGGCCCGGCACCAGTGCCGCCGCAGATCGTTTCGTAGTTCTGGATCCGTTCATTGCCCCAAACATAATTGTTCATGGTCGCCTGACTGCCCGCCATCGCGCCCAGCGCCAGCATCAATGTGTTACACGCAAGCTGGCTGACCTCCGTGTTCCCGGCAATCACGGCGGAAGGGTATTGCGCGTTCACCATCGACCCTTCGGGCGCGATGATTTTCAGCGGCTTGAAACAGCCTTCGTTCAACGGAATAGGCGCACCCACCAACGTGCGGAACACATAAAGGACAACCGCATGGCACACCGCCAAGGGCGCGTTATAGTTAAACTCGTTGGCGGCCGTGCCGGTAAAATCAATCTCCGCGGAACGGTTGCTGCGATCAACACGAACCGCAACACGCATGAACTTGCCGTTGTCCAGCTCATATTCGAACGAGCCATCTTTCAAGGCGTCGATCACCCGGCGCACGCATTCTTCGGCATTGTCCTGCACATGGCGCATATAGGCATGAACGGTTGAAAGGCCGAACTGGTCGATCATCTTACCGACTTCGCGCGCGCCTGTTTCATTCGCTGCCACCTGCGCCGCAAGGTCGGCCATATTATCGTCGATGTTACGGCAGGGATATTTGCCAGAGGCAAGCAGATCGCGCGTCGCTTGTTCGCGGAACTTTCCCCCGGCAATCATCTTGAAATTGTCGATGACGACGCCTTCTTCTTCGATATGACGGCTATCAGGCGGAGCAGAGCCGGGCGTTTTGCCGCCGATATCGGCATGATGCCCCCGTGAAGCGACGTAAAAGATCGGTTTATCGCCATCAAAAACCGGCGTCACGACCGTCACATCCGGCAGGTGCGTGCCGCCATTGAACGGCGCGTTCAGCATGAACACATCACCCGGCTTCATATCCGGGTTCAGTCGAATAATCGTGCGAATGCTTTCGGACATGGAGCCAAGATGCACCGGCACATGCGGCGCATTCGCAACCAGCCCCCCATCGGGCGCGAAAAGGGCGCAGGAAAAATCGAGCCGCTCCTTGATGTTCACCGAATAGGCGGTGTTCGCCAGCGTCGCGCCCATTTGCTCCGCGATGGACATAAACAGGTTGTTGAACACCTCAAGCATCACCGGGTCAGCCTGCGTGCCCAGCGCCTCAGCCCGTTCCAACGCGACGGTGCGGGTCAGGATCAGGTGGCCCCATTCATTGACCGCCGCGTTCCAGCCCGGTTCAATCACATTGGTGCCGGTTGGCTCCTTGATGATCGCAGGACCGTCGACCGATTGGCCAGGGCGCATGGTCGTCCGGTCGTAAAGCGGCGTCGCTTCGCCGCCGAAATGGCTCGTGACATGATCGACGGGTGCGATCGGCGCGTCAGTTGCGGGGCCCGCTTCATCGGCAATCTCCGCCGCGCCGCCAACGGCTTCTACCGCGAGGGCTTCGAAAACCAACTCCCGATCGCCTGCCGAAAAGCCAAACCGCGCGCGGTGGGCGGCGTCGAACCCGCGCCGCAGGGCATCCATATCACCAAACGCAACTTCCAACGCCTGATGGGAGCCCTTGTAACGCAAATGCGCGCGGCGTTCGGTACGAATTTGGTCCGCCTCAACGCCTTGCGCCGCAACTTCATCGGCGGCTTCCGATGCCATAACCTCCAGCACCTCTGCCGCCTCGGCCAAGTCATTTAGCCCGCGCTCAAATTGCCGTTCCCGCAGGGCACGAATTTCGGCAAGGCCCATGCCATAAGCTGACAATACACCCGCGAACGGATGCACGAACACCGTCTCCATGCCCAGCGCATCGGCCACAAGGCACGCATGTTGCCCGCCCGCGCCGCCAAAGCATTGCAGGGTATATTTCGTAACGTCATAGCCCCGCTGCACGCTGATTTTCTTGATGGCATTGGCCATGTTCTCGACCGCGATGCGCAAGAAACCTTCGGCAAGGTCTTCGGGCGCGCGGGGGGCATCGCCTGTCTCTGCCGCAATGTCCGCCGCCATCGCTTCGAATTTTGCGCGCACAACCGTCACATCCATCGGCTGGTCGCCATTGGGGCCAAAAACAGCCGGAAAATGCGCCGGTTGCAGTTTACCCAACATGACATTGCAGTCCGTCACCGTCAGCGGCCCACCCCGGCGATAGCAAGCGGGGCCAGGGTCGGCACCCGCGCTGTCAGGGCCCACCTGAAACCGCCCGTCAGAAAAATGCAGGATCGAACCACCACCCGCCGCAACCGTGTGAATATTCATCATCGGCGCGCGCATACGCACGCCTGCCACTTCGGTTTCAAACGAGCGTTCATAGGTTCCGGCATAATGGCATACATCAGTGGATGTGCCGCCCATATCAAAGCCGATCAGGCGGTCATGCCCGGCCAGTTCCGCAGTTTTGACCATACCCACAACGCCGCCCGCCGGACCGGACAGAATCGCGTCTTTTCCCTGAAACAGTTTCGCGTCCGTCAGGCCACCATTTGACTGCATGAACATCAGCCGTGTGTCATCGCCCAATGCATCCGAAACCTGATCCACATAGCGGCGCAGAATCGGGGAAAGATATGCGTCCACCACCGTTGTATCACCGCGCGGTACCAGCTTCATAAGTGGAGATGTCTGGTGCGAGGTGCTGACCTGTCCGAAACCCTCTTCCAGCGCAATCGCGGCCACGCGCGCCTCATGCTCCGGGTTTTGATAGCCGTGCATGAAGGCAATGGCGACGCTGTCGATACCGTCCGCCTTGGCTGCTTTCAGGGCCTCACGCGCACCTGCTTCATCAAGTGACGTGACCACTGCACCCGCTGCGTCCAAACGCTCCGTCACCTCTGCGACCCGCTCATAAAGCAGTTCGGGCAATACGATATGAAGATCAAACAACTGCGGGCGGGCCTGATGGCCAATGCGCAAAAGGTCGCCGAACCCCTCGGTGATCAGCAACAATGTGCGGTCGCCCTTACGCTCCAGCAACGCGTTGGTGGCAACAGTGGTGCCCATTTTGACAGCTTCGATAGTGCCATTTGGCACTGGTTCACCCGCCGACAGGCCCAACATTTCGCGGATGCCCTGCACGGCCGCATCGCGATAGCGTTCGGGGTTTTCGCTTAGCAGTTTATGCGTCGAGAGAGAGCCATCCGGCTTTCGCGCCACGATGTCGGTAAAGGTACCACCACGATCTACCCAAAACTGCCACATGACACTTCTCTCCCGCTGCGCGCCGCGCCCGCCATACCATTACCGATGAGTTAGGTTAGTTATGCAGCCCAGATCAACCCGGCCCGGATCGAAGATAGGGAAGATACGACCCGAAGGGCGCACGCGTTCACCACGCGCACGCCTTCAGCATTTTACGATTGCCTCAAAGCACGAAATTTGCAGCCGTAAGGTCAATCAACCCGGTCAATTCAATCTCAAAGTCCGCTGCGCCGTCGCCGTCAATATCGCCCTGAACAATCGTCGCAAGGCCTGATGACTGATCAAACCGAAGCTGACCAGCTGCGGTGAAGGCATTGTCCTCGATGAAGGTGAACGCCTGATTGCGGGCCTGGGTCGAATCCGCGTCAAAACGGCTGAATTCAATGCGTTCGTTACCGGCTGCATCAAAATCGGTGATCACATCGCGTTCGCCATCGCCAACGCCTGTGTCGCTTGTGCGGAAAAAGATAAACCGGTCACGGCCGCCGCCGCCTGTCATTTCATCGGCACCATTGTTGCCGTAGAGCACGTCAAAACCGCTGCCGCCATCAAGCGTATCATCCCCGGCCCGGCCAAACAGGCGGTCGCTGGCGTTGCCGCCGCGCAGGTCATCATCGCTGGAGCCACCGCGCAGACTGTCGGCAAACCGCGTGCCAATGAACCCTTCGATGTTTTCATAAGTATCGCCCACGGCGGCACCACGTGCGCGCACCGCATTTGTGATGTCAGCAACAACGCCCGCCTCAGCCGTTTCAAACGAGACAAAATCAAACCCGTCGCCGCCATCAATCTCGTCAGCGCCGGCACCACCATCCAGCGTATCGTCACCAATGCCGCCATTCAGCGTATCAATGCCGTCACCGCCACGTATCGAATCATTGTCGAGACCCCCATCAATGGAATCTGCGCCAACCGCGCCCAGCAACGTATCCTGACCATCACCGCCGAAAAGAACATCGTTCCCTATGCCGCCAATCGCCAGATCATTCCCGCCATCAGCCGAAATCGTATCATTGCCGATGCCGCCGCGAATGTTATCGCCGCCGCCTTCGCCATTGATCAGGTCATCATCCTCGCCGCCAAAAATGCGGTCGGCACCCGCACCGCCCAGGATGGTGTCGTTACCATCGCCGCCTTGCAGAAGGTCATTATCCTGACCGCCTTCAATGCTGTCATTGCCTTCCGCGCCGGCAAGCGAATCTTCACCGTCAGAACCGGTGATAATGTCGTCGCCAAGGCCACCAACCACGCGGTCGTTACCGCCATCGCCGGAGATCGTGTCATTGCCGATCCCGCCACGAATGTTGTCACCACCGCCTTCGCCGGCAATCAGGTCATCATCTTCGCCACCGAAAATTGTATCGCCATCATCGCCACCACGGATCGTATCATCGCCGAGAGCACCAAATATCCGATCGCGGCCTTCACCACCTTCGATGCTATCCGCAGCGTTGAAGCCCTGCAGGGTATCATCGCCGCCGCCGCCGAACAGCGTATCAATGCCATTGAAACCGCCAAGCCGATCAGCGCCATCACTGCCGTTGACAACATCGCCCTGCTGCAACAACAGAATCTGATAATCCTCTTTCTGAATGCCGCCAGGGTCGAGCAGGAGGCCGAGCAGGTTTTCGAGCCGGACGCTGGCTTCGGAATAGTCGATCAACACGACGCCATCAGCGAGAATCTGCATCTGAAAAACGGTGCCGCGATCTTCTTCAATCAGGAAATTTTCGCCAATCAATTCAACCGTAATGGCCCCGAACGTCGGACTGATGCCAAAGTCGAGCGTGATGGCTTCGGGCGTTTCTGACAAGACGGTAGGCACAACAGCACCAAGTCCAAAATCCACGGTATTGCGCAGGGGCAAAGGAACATTTGCTGTAAAAATCGTCATATCAAGCACTCCGACAAACTAAGAACACCGGGAAATCCCTACACTTTTATTTATATCGAGACAACGTGAGTGGCATAACCCTGACCTATTTGCAGCGTCATTTTCCCCAAAACTGTTGGGGTATCAGCACACCAAACAACCCTGACGTGCAGAATCGCCCAGACCACTCACGGAGGCGGGGCAAAGCACTCCAATCAGCGTCGTGCATCGGTCCAACCCCTTCAAACGCCGATGAAATCCCCATAGGCTCCTCAATGCCCCGGCTGATTTGGGGTGGTTCACGAAGGCAATCACCATGGCGTCACTGGCCCCAATCGACACAAACATCACTTTGCCTGACCTCAATCGGGATCCGTTCCCCATCTATCGGCGCCTGCGTGCAGAGGCCCCGGTACTTCGCGTGAAAGCCGCCGGGCGGACCTTTCTGACCAAGGCTGCCGACACCCGATACGTCAAGGACACACCCGAAATTTTCAGCTCCGACGACCCGAACACGCCCATGAAGCGCGCGTTTCAGGCCCATACACTGATGCGCAAGGATGGCGAGGCCCACATGCGGGAACGCATGGCGATGGCCCCTACCTTCGCGCCAAAAGTTATCCTGAACGAATGGGCACCACGCTATGCGAAAATCGCGGAGGAGTATGTCGCGCGATTGCCCCGCGGTGAAGTGGTTGACCTTTTCCCCGCCCTATCGGGCCCCTATGCCGCGCGCGGTCTTGCGGTTTTGCTGGGTCTGGACGGCGCAACGGATGAGCAAATGCAACGCTGGAGCCAGACATTGATTGACGGCGCAGGCAATTTTGCATGGCGCGATGATCTTTTTGCGGCCTCTGATGCTGCGCATGTTGAAATGAACAGCTTGTTTGACAGCTTACATGAACGCCACCGGGCAGAGCCAAATAATTCGGCCCTGTCGGTAATGCTCAACAGCGATAACCCCATCGAAATGAGCCAGATTTACGCCAACATCAAAATCGCGATTGGCGGTGGTATCAACGAACCGCGCGATGCGCTGAACACCATCCTTTACGGCCTGCTGACCAACCCCGACCAGCTAGCGGAAGTAAAGCGAAAGGACGACTGGGACAAAGCGTTTGAGGAGGGCATACGTTGGGTTGCCCCCATATCTGTCTCGGCCCGGCTGGTAAAAGAAGACACCGAAATTCGCGGATACCTGATTCCCAAGGGCGACACAGTTATGACCATTCAGGCCAGCGCCAACCGGGATGAAGACCTATACGAAAACGGCGAAGATTTCATGGTTTACCGTGACAAGGTCGGGCACCAGGCATTCGGCAACGGCCCGCATTTCTGCCAGGGCACCCACGTCGCCCGCCGCGCGGTCGGTCAAATCATGCTGCCACTTTTGTTTGACCGCTTTCCCAACATGACCATCCCAAGACTAGACGACGTGATCTGGCGCGGCTTTGCCTTTCGTGGCCCGGTGCAGATACCCGTCCTGCTGCAATAAAAGGCGGTCTTGGCCAGGCGCAACGACGTGCGCGCGCGGTCGGCCATATTTCATTAGACGGGGGCCGCAGTCGCGTAGACAGGCGGCAAGAGACGGAAATTCGCGAACTCTTGGCGTTTTTGCGAAACATCTGCCGCCAGGTACGATTTCTGTGAGAAGGGCGAATTTTCAGTTTCTGGAAATTCGGTGGTGCTGCCGGAGAGATTCGAACTCTCGACCTCCCCCTTACCAAGGGGGTGCTCTACCCCTGAGCCACGGCAGCGACCGATGTTGAGGTTTTAACCTCAGCGCGCGGGTTTTCGTTCAATCGGCTGGGAAATGCAAGGGGGAATCTGGACGCTGTTCGTTTGCAAAAGTTTTGACCTTTCAGGTCGGGTTGATTTCACCGCGCCGCACCGTCGCGCGCAGGCAGATCAGCCGCTCACCGACATCCTGGTCATTCGACGCCACGCCAGCCAGATGGCTGTTGCCATCACCACCAGCAGAACAACACTTAACGTCCCCCACCCGCTTTCAACTGCCCGCTGGATCTGGGCACCAAAAAGGACGCCAGCGCCGACAAGCAAACCGGCCCAAAGCCCGGCAGAAGCGGCATTCAAAACGGTGAACACGCGCCATTCCATTTTGCCGAGGCCAACCGGAATGGCACCAATCGTGCGTATACCCTTGGGATAACGATACAAAAATATGTAAAGGGGGCCATGACGGTCTGCCAATTCGCCAGCAGCCGACATCAGCCGGGCCAAACGCGGCCAGTTGGCGAACCGGGGCGCACCATATTTTCGAGCCAATGCAAAACGCGCCTCATCTCCCAGATAGCCGCCAAGAAATGTGGCCAAAAGCACCGGGGCCACATCCAAGGCACCCGCCTGCGCCGCCAATCCGGCGAACAGGGGCAACGCCCCGCTTTTCAAAGCGCAATAGGCAAACAGAAGCGCATAAACCCACACACCATAGGTTTGGATGAATGCGAATATCTGCTCCATTGGGCATTCCGTTCATTAAGGAAGATGTCTGAGATATAGTGCGATTGTCGGTGGCGGGGCCTGATGCGGCAAATTGTGAAGATCGGCCTGCATGCGTGAGCAGGAACATTGCAAACCGCACCCCAATTTTCACCCAACGCGCGCGCCAAACTGGACGCCCGTGCGCCTGTTCGGTAAAGACCTGACATGACTGAGACCAAGGATCAGAAGGCAGAGCGGCTTGCGGCCGCGCTTCGCGCCAATCTGCGCCGCCGAAAAGGGCAGCAGCGGGGGCGTGATGACCTTTCGGGGCGTGACCCGAAACGCAAGGATACGCTCTTGCAACAAGGGTCTGCACAACAAACGGGCGATGCCTCTGCATCCCTGCCCAATGAGCGCCCTGATCCCGCGTCACCCGTCACCGACGACCAACAGACATAAAGCGAGACGGGTATGGACAAGATCGTAGTGACTGGCGGAACGCCGCTATCTGGGCGCATCCCAATAAGCGGGGCAAAAAACGCCTGCCTGACATTGATGCCAGCGGCATTGCTGACTGATGAGCCGCTGACGCTGACCAATGCGCCTCGGCTGGCCGATATCAAGACGATGACTGAACTGCTGGCCTCTCTCGGTTGCGAGATTGCATCCCTGCAAGGGGGCCGCGTTCTGGCGCTCGGCACGCAGGAAATTACCAACCATCTCGCGCATTATGACATCGTGCGGAAAATGCGCGCCTCTATCCTCGTGCTTGGGCCATTGCTGGCACGGGTCGGGCGGGGTGTTGTGTCTTTGCCCGGTGGCTGTGCGATTGGTGCGCGCCCTGTGGACCTTCACCTAAAGGGGTTGGAGGCGATGGGTGCCGAATTTGAACTGAAAGACGGTTATGTGCACGCAGAGGCCCCCAGCGGGTTGAACGGCGCGACCTTTGAATTTCCCTTTGTTTCAGTGGGCGCGACCGAGAACCTGCTGATGGCGGCCACACTCGCCAAAGGCACGACGGTGCTGAAAAATGCCGCGCGGGAACCGGAAATCGTCGACCTTGCGCGTTGCCTGCGCGCCATGGGCGCTGAAATTGAGGGGGAGGGTACATCCACCCTTACCATTCAGGGTGTTGATCGCCTGCATGGTGCGACCCACCGCGTTGTTACCGACCGGATTGAACTTGGCACCTACATGATCGCACCGGCCATTGCAGGCGGTGATGTGGTGCTGGAGGGCGGAGAACGCGCGCTGGTCGCCGCTTTTGCTGACAAGCTGGAGGCAACAGGCGTTGAGGTTACAGATGTGGCAGGCGGTCTGCGGGTTGTCCACGCGGGCGGCCCGGTTCGCCCCGTGAATTTTGAAACCGAACCCTTTCCCGGCTATCCGACAGACCTTCAGGCGCAGTTGATGACGCTGCTGACCCTTGCGGATGGTGTCAGCAAGGTCGAGGAGCGGATTTTCGAAAACCGCTTCATGCATGTGCCTGAGTTGATCCGAATGGGTGCAAGTATCGACATTGATGGGTCTTCGGCCACTGTAACAGGCGTCAAGGGCCTGCGTGGCGCCCCTGTTATGGCATCGGACCTGCGCGCATCGGCCTCACTGGTTTTGGCGGGGCTTGCCGCAGAAGGTGAAACCGTTGTGAACCGGGTCTATCACCTGGACCGGGGGTATGAGCGGGTCGAAGACAAACTGTCAGCCTGCGGCGCAAAAATCGAACGTGTGAGCGAGTGATATGACAACAGATGCGAGTTTTCAGGACGGTGCCGAACAGGCGGTGCGCCTTGTCGCGGCGACGACTGATGACCTCGCGGTCATTTCGGCCTTGGCACAGGATGCGGTGTGCAAGGTAGGCCGCATCCAGTACATGCCGCGCCTCCGGCGCTTTTCCTTCATGCTTTATCGGTTCCGCTGGGAAGACAAGGCCAACGCAGAAAAGCAGAAACGACAGTTTGAGCGCGTTTCAGCCGCCTTGATTGTCGATGATGTTATGGGCGTGAAGGCCACAGGCGTTGACCAGTCGGACCCAGAATTTGTGTTCAACATTCTGGGGCTTGATTTTGCAGCCGGGGAAGATGGCTCAGGTGCTGTCACCATCCGCTGTTCTGGTGGCACGACGTTTATCTTCAAGGTTGAGGCCCTGAACATCACGCTGACCGATCTGACCCAACCTTGGGCCGCCGCCGCCGCACCAAAGCACGAAGACTGATATGACCATTCGCCTGTCCTACGATCAGCCCGACTTCGAGGCGCGCTTTGACGATCTTCTTTCCCTGAAACGGGAGATGGAGGTCGACGTAGACGATGCAGTTGCGGGCATCATTGCTGATGTGCGCGCGCACGGTCTTGACGCGGTGCTTGAACTGACCCGCAAGTTTGACCGCTTTGACCTTACCGCAGATCGTTTGCAGGTGTCCGAAGCAGAAATAGATGCTGCAATCGCGACAGTGCCAGATGATCAGCGGCGGGCGCTGGAACTCGCGGCAAAACGCATTCACGACTATCACATCAAACAGGTTCCCCCAGACGAAAGCTGGACAGATGACGCGGGCGCGATGCTCGGTTGGCGCTGGGGGCCAGTGGACAGCGCGGGCCTTTATGTGCCGGGTGGCCTGGCATCCTACCCATCCTCTGTGCTGATGAACGCCATTCCGGCAAGGGCAGCGGGGGTGGAACGTCTGGTCATCGCCTGCCCAACGCCTGACGATGAAATAAACCCCCTTGTGCTGCTGGCGGCGCGCCTTGCCAAAGTGGATGCCGTTTACCGGATCGGCGGCGCGCAAGCGATTGCCGCACTGGCCTATGGCGCCGGGCCGATTGCCCCTGTCGACAAGATCACCGGGCCGGGCAATGCCTATGTGGCTGCCGCCAAACGGCGTGTGTTCGGGCAAGTTGGCATCGACATGATCGCCGGGCCGTCAGAAATTCTGGTGATTGCCGATGGCGACAATGACCCTGACTGGATCGCCATGGACCTCATGGCACAGGCCGAACACGACGAAAGCGCGCAATCCATCCTGTTGACCGATGATGCCGGATTTGCCGATGCGGTTTCTGACGCCGTGGATCGTGCGTTACAGACCTTGGAGCGCCGGGACATCGCAGGCAAAAGCTGGCGTGATTTTGGGGCCGTCATTGTCACCCGTGACCTGGAACAGGCCGCAACCCTTTCAAACCGTGTCGCGCCAGAGCACTTGGAACTATGCGTTGCGGACCCGGATGGTCTGTCGCGGAAAATTCGTCATGCAGGCGCAATTTTCCTTGGTGCCTATACGCCCGAAGCCATTGGCGATTATGTCGGCGGGCCAAACCATGTTTTGCCGACAGGGCGGTCTGCGCGGTTTTCCTCTGGCCTTTCGGTGCTCGACTTTATGAAACGTACGACACTGGCACGAATGTCACCGGGTGCACTGGCGGCGATCGGTCCATCGGCGGAAATTCTCGCCAAATCTGAAAGCCTTGAGGCACATGGCCTTTCTGTCACTAGACGGTTGGAACGTATGAATGAGCGTGGCGATGACTGATCGATTATGTGCCGTTACGCTGGATGACAATGGTCTGCCGGCACCGACGCCGGAAATGATGCAAGAGCGTCAGGTCGCCATATTTGACCTGCTTGAAGAGAACAGCTTCGCCCTGCCGAATGTTGATACAAGCGGCCCCTTCGCCCTGACGCTTTCAGCCAGGGATCGCCGCCTGACGTTCGATTTACGCACAGAATCCGGCGCACCCGTTACCGATTTCTATCTGTCGCTGACGCCGTTTCGCCAGATCATCAAAGACTATTTCGAAATTTGCGAAAGCTATTTCGACGCCGTCAAGCGCCTTGGCCCCGCTCAGATCGAAGCGATTGACGAAGGCCGCCGTGGCATTCACGATGAAGGCGCGCGCGTGTTACAGGAACGCCTTGATGGCAAGGCAACCATCGACATGGCCACATCACGGCGTTTGTTCACCTTGGTGAGCGTGCTACATTCCCGCTGACGATACGGGCCCGCGATGAACAGAGATGAATTTAACAGCTTTTGCGCATCGCTCCCCGCTACGACCAATGTGGTGCAATGGGGCAATTCCAGTGTGTGGAAAGTGGGCGGCAAGGTCTTCGCGATCTGTGGGGACTGGGGTCGCGATGCAGATGCGATTGTCCTGAAGCCCAGCGACATGGCCAGAGAGATCTGGCGCGATGCACCAGGTGTGCGCCTTGCGCCCTATCTCGGCCGCGCCGGGTGGATACAGATTGACGGCGACGCCATGTCAGGTGATGAGCAACGCGCGCTGATCGAAGGCAGCTATCAGATCAACGCGCAAAAGCTGACCCGCAAACTGCGGGCCGAGCTTGGTATCGAGATCTGATAATTCGGGGCGATACGCCAGCTTACGCCAGCGATTTGGAGCCCATATCCAGGAATTTCTTGCGCCGTGTCTTGCGCAGCTCTTCTGGCGATAGTTTGGACAAGACGCCCAATTCCGCCCGGATCGCTTCGCCCACTGCTGCGATAGATTCCGCGCGCCCGCGCTGCGCGCCGCCAAGCGGTTCTGCAACAATACGGTCAATGACACCAAGCGCATGCAGGTCTTGCGCCGTCAACCGAAGCGCCGCCGCTGCTTCGCGCATTTTTTCGCTGTCTTTCCAAAGGATCGAAGCGCAACCCTCCGGCGTGATCACCGAATAGATCGAATGTTCGAGCATGATCACGCGATCGCCCGTTGCAAACGCCACCGCCCCACCGGAGCCGCCCTCACCGATCACCACCGCAATCAGCGGCGCACCTAGTTTCAGGCATTGTTCAGTGGAACGCGCAATCGCTTCTGATTGCCCGCGCTCCTCTGCACCCTTACCGGGATAAGCACCGGGCGTGTCGATCAGGGTAATAACGGGAATGCCAAACTTGTCGGCCATTTCCATCAGGCGCACAGCCTTGCGATACCCTTCAGGGCGCGCCATGCCGAAATTGCGTTCCAACCGCGATTTGGTGTCGTGGCCCTTCTCCTGACCGATCACCATGACAGGCTGATCGTCAAACCGTGCAAGTCCACCAATCACAGCGTGATCTTCGGCAAAGTTGCGGTCACCAGCAAGCGGCGTAAATTCGGTGAATAGGCTATCCACATATTCCATGGCGTGCGGGCGCAAGGGATGGCGCGCAACCTGACATTTCTGCCAAGGGGTCAATTTGCCATAAAGTTCTTTGAGCAATGCACCGGATTTGGCGTCGAGCTGCTTTGCCTCGGCCTCCACATCCATATTCTCGTCTTTCAGAGCCATGGCGCGGATTTCCTCCGCCTTGCCCTCAAGCTCTGCCAAACCTTTTTCGAATTCCAGATAAGACTGCATCTTCGCCTCCGTTACTCGAAGCGGATATAGGGGCGTTTGGGTGGAAATTGCAATCTGCCACCATGCAAAACGGCCAGCCCACACGGGGCTGACCGCAGAATAATGTCGCGATTTTCGATATTAGCCAGCTGCTTCAATCAGCTCCGCCATCTTCACAATCACCTGCGCCTGACGCGAAGATGCCAGATCAATCAGTTTGCCATCAAGCACAGCGGCACCCTGACCGGAGGCTTCGGCCTCGGCCATCGCCGCCAGAATACGCCGGGCCTGCTCTACCTTGGCAGCCGGCGGCGTGAAGATTTCATTGGCCAGCGCAACCTGTTTGGGGTGGATCGCCCATTTGCCAACACAACCAAGCGTCGCAGAACGATACGCCTGCGCGCGATAACCTGCATCGTCAGAGAAATCACCAAATGGGCCATCAACCGGCAAAATGCCATGCTGGCGACAGGCCGCAACCATGCGCGTGATCGGGTAATGCCAAGGATCACCCATGCTGACCGAGCGCGCCTCGTCATTAGCAAGCATGTAATACTCATCCTGTGTGCCGCCGATACCCGTCACCGCCATACCCATAGAGGCAGCGTAATCAGCAACACCAAAGCTCATAGCCTGCATCCGGGGCGATGCCGCTGCAATTTCATCGACGTTCTGCGCACCCGCAGCTGTTTCAATGATAACTTCAAAACCGATTTTCTTGGTCTTGCCCGCCGCCATTTCGCAGGCGCTCACGAGCGCATCAACCGCATAGATATCTTTGGCGTTACCCACTTTGGGAATCATGATCAGATCCAGCCGATCGCCGGTCTGTTCAATCACTTCGACAACATCATGGTGCCAAAACTCAGTGTCGAGACCATTGATGCGCACCGACAGGGTTTTGGTACCCCAATCGAGGTTATTCACCGCGTCAATGACGTTCTTGCGCGCCTGCGCCTTATCGGCAGGTGCTACGCTGTCTTCCAGATCAAGGTTCACCACATCTGCCGCAGAAGCCGCCATTTTTTCGAAAATCTGCGGGCGGGAGCCTGGGCCAAACAACTGGCAACGGTTCGGGCGGGCAGGTCCGGCGGGCTGGACGTTGAAGCTCATGTTAGGGCCTTTCAGAAAGGTAAGGATATGTCGCTGATGTGCTTGCTTGCGTTATAATGTTGCGTTGCAGCAAGTCAACGACCGCCCGACGAATAGCAACACATCGACGGCCCCGTCTTTATCTCGCCCCGTCTTTATCTCAAAAATATCCGCCCGCCCGCAGGGCGCGTGGCCCCCGCAAAGGGGGCAGCAACCGCCGTTCAGACAATCACGTCTTCTGACAACTGTTCAGCAACATCAAACACACGTTTATAGCGCGCCACCTCGGCTTCCGGGCCCATCGCCTTTTTCGGGTTGTCCGACAGTTTGACCGTAGGCGCGCCATTGGCTTTGATCGCCTTACAAACCAGTGAAAACGGCGACAGGGTATCACCTGATGCCAAACCCCGGAAATCATTGGTCAACAGCGTACCCCAGCCAAAGCTCGCATTTACCCGGCCGTTGAATTGCTCATGCAGGGACAGGATTTTCTCCACATCCAGACCATCAGAGAAAATCACGCGTTTCTTGCGAGGGTCTTGCCCGTGGGATTTCCACCAGTTGATCGCAATTTCCGCGCCTGTGGCCGGATCGCCACTGTCAACACGCACCCCGGTCCATTCAGCCAGCCAATCAGGTGCACGGTCAAAAAAGGTTTGGGAGGAATACGTGTCAGGCAAGATGATCAGGAGGTTACCGTCATAATCTTTCTGCCAATCAGCCAACACATCATAGGGCGATTGCGCCAGCGCGGCGTCACCCTGTGCCAGGGCGGCATAAACCATCGGCAGTTCATGGGCGTTGGTTCCGATTGCCTCAACTTCGCGGCGCATCGCAATCAGGCAGTTGGAAGTGCCTGTAAACCGTTTACCAAGCCCCTCCATCATCGCCTGTACGCACCAATCCTGCCACAAAAACGAATGGCGGCGGCGGGTGCCAAAATCAGCGATCGCCAGATCTGGCACGTGCTGCAACTGTTCGATCTTTTCCCAGACTTTTGCCATGCCACGCGCATAGAGCACCTGAAGTTCAAACTTGCCCATACTGCGCGTCACGGCGCGGGAGCGTAGCTCCATCAAGACCGCCAGGGCCTGAACCTCCCACATCATCACCTCGGGCCATGTGCCTTCGAAGGTCAGTTCATATTGGTCGCCCTTACGCTCCAGATGATAGGCAGGCATCCGCAGGTTTTCGAGCCACTCGACGAAATCAGGCCCGAACATCCAGCGTTTGCCATAAAAGGTATTCCCCCGAAGCCACGTGCTTTCCCCGCGCGAAAGGCGGAGCGAACGAATATGGTCAAGCTGCTCACGCAGTTCGCCTTCGTCGATCAGGTCGGCCATGGGAATGTGCCTGGATCGGTTGATCAGACTGAACTCAACCTGCACATCACGATGCCGCCGGAATACGGTCTGTGCCATCAACAGTTTATAAAAATCCGTGTCGATCAATGATCGCACGATGGGGTCAATCTTCCAGTGATGGTTATAAACCCGTCCGGCAATATCGGTCATCTAGGCGTCCTGTCAGTCGCAAAGGGTGGCGGCGGTGGTCATTGTCACGCCTGCCTCCCGCATCTCATCCATCGCCGCCGCCAGCGATCCATCAAGGTCGATGGCGCGGCACGCATCCTCCACCACCGTTACGTCATACCCAAGGCGCGCCGCATCAACCGCCGAAAAGCGCACACAGAAATCAGTGGCAAGACCCACCATCACAAGGCGGCTCACGCCCCGTTCACGCAGATACCCGTCCAGACCCGTGGGGGTTTCGTGGTCGTTTTCATAAAACCCTGAATAGCTGTCGATGGCACTGCGGAACCCTTTGCGGATGATCAAATCCGCATCGACGCGCAGATCAGCATGAAACGCGGCACCTTCGCTGCCCTGAATACAATGGCGCGGCCAAAGAACCTGCGGCCCATAAGACGCTTCAATCATGCTGAACGGCGCGGCACCATCATGGTTGTCCGCAAAGGAGGAATGATCGGCCGGGTGCCAGTCTTGCGTCAGCACCCGCGTTTCAAACCGCATCTGCAGGTCATTGATCACCGGGACAATTTCATCACCACCGGCGACAGCCAGGGCGCCGCCCGGGCAAAAATCATTCTGCACATCAATGATGATCAGTGCGGCATCCATCGTTTCGTCCCCCGCCGATAAGCCATTTCTGACCGTCTTTGTGCGCGTCTCACCTTACAAACTCAAGGGCCAGCCTGTTTCGCAACATCATACGCTTTGATAGTGGGGGAGAGTCCCTCCCCAGCAAGGGGGATCGCCAGGGAGGGTACAAAAGGCGCTGGTGGGGCGTTAGCGCCTTTTTTCGTAGACGGGCAGTGTCCTGCTCAGCCGGACAGGGTTTATCCGAACTCGCGTCAATTCATTGAAATTCAATATTGCGTCCGAATTAAGATCCGTCAACTCTACCTATGGAGGAAAATACACAATGCGAAACACAAGGGTATTTTCACCAGTCCATGGTCGGAAAAACCGTTAGCTTATCGAATCAGGAAAAATTAGCCCGCATTCATATCGGCTTAAGCCCGGATTAGGCGTCTTTCGCAGGCTTCAGCGAATAGATCATTGTGGTGGAACTGGTGAACCCAAAGGGGCGGGTCAGAAACCCGGTTCGTTCTTCCTTTAAGGCCTTGAAACCCGTTCTTTCGTAAAGTGCGCGTGCACGTGGATTGGAATCAATCACATCTAACCGCACGTATGACGCCCCATCCGCGCGCGCCGCGTCCAGCACCGCGGCCAATAATGCAGTGCCAACACCAGCGCCCCGTGCCTCTGCCGCCACGGCGATCCCATCCATCAAAAATTCACCCGGTTTCGGCGTGCGCTCAAATATCGACAGTGCCATCGCTCTCCATGCGGCACCGACAAACCCGTAAACAGCGGACAAATCCGCGAAACTGCCGCCAACCAATCCGGTTTCCGCATCATGGAACCCTGCAAGGCCCAGCAACTGACCATCATCACCCAAGGCAACGATGGCGTGGCTTGGGCGTAAGATATGGGCCAGAAACGCGGCCGCGCGGTCATCCCTGCCAAGGATCGGGCCAAGTTTTTGCCCGAACGCCTCCAGATACAGCTCAGCTGCAACAGTGCGAAGGTCTTCGGGTAGGCCGCGCATGATTCGTGGGGTGCTTTTCTGACTCACCTTCGAACCCTCACACCTTATTCCAATGCGCCAATCTCATCGGCCAGCATATCGAACACACGCCGAATCAGGCGGCTGGTTCGTACCTCTTCATGCACCGTCAGCCAGACGGGAAGCCGTGGCAAGGCAAGCTCCGGCAACACGCGCACAACGCCCGGTTCTGCATTCCCGATCGCACTTTGCGTGGCACCGATGCCCGCACCGGCCAATGTCATGTGCCAGTTCGCAACCTGATCATCGGTTCGGACCCGAAAAAACGATGGTGGCGGAGTGACACCAAGGTCGGTCATCGCACGGTGCATGACGGGGCTACGGTCATATCCGATCATGCGATGCCCTTCGAAACCATCCATTTCAGGAACACCGTATTTTTCCAGATAGCTATGGGCCGCAAACAGGCCTGTGCCCATTTCGGTGACCTTGCGCGCAATAAGGCCAGGTTGTTCGGGGCGATACATGCGAATGGCAATATCGGCCTCTCGAAGCAAAAGATTATCGGTGGCATCAGATGCCACCACCTCGATTTCAACGCCCGGTTCGGCTTCAATGATGCGGGTGATGATCGGTGGCAAACGAAAGGTTGCCATAACCGCAGAGGCCGAAATGCGCACGACACCTTCCAATGCCTCTCCACGGCCAGTAGCCGCGAGTGAAAGGCGCGCGGCGGCGGCCTCCACTTCGCGCGCATGGGCAAGCATGTCTTGCCCGGTCGCTGTCAGCACCATACCACGAGGTGAGCGGGTAAACAGGCGAACGCCAAGCCCAGCTTCCAATGCATCCAATCGGCGCCCCAGCGTTGGTTGGCTGACATTCAACAGCGTAGCTGCCGCAGAGAGCGACCCAGCCTCTGCGCAGGCAATGAGCGTCTTCAGGTCGTCCCAATTATACATCATTGAGTCACTACGCCTTCTTTCATATGCTTTTTCAGGGTGAGGATAGAGGAAACGCCATGCACGACTATATCCGCACCAGCCTGACTTTCGGCGCGTTCTACCTGCTTATGCAGATCATCATGTTTGCGATCACGATTGCGGCGGATCTTTTGCTTGGCTTTGAAATCACAGCGACAACAACCTCCATCGTCGCGCTGGTGACGGCCTTGCAACTCAGTGCTGACCGTTTTGCCCGTAATCATGTTTCATCCCCCCGCGGTCTGGAGGCGCTGAAACATGCCTTTTTCATTACCTTGGCCATCGGTGTCGTAACCGCCATCACGATGTTCATTCCCGGTGTTGGCGACATGCTCAACGCGGTGGCCGACTCCTCAGTGCTGGCGATGATTTTTGGCATCATTTTTTTGGTCCATTTCCTCATCGCTTGGGCGGTTTTCCCCTGGTTCGTTCGCATTTCCCTCAGGAAACGAAACCAACAGGACGATCAGAATCTTCCTGATCGCTTCTAGCACAGTAATTCATTTGTGAATAACAATTCCCCATAAATTGATATTCTTCATATATATATGAATTGCTAACAATGCCCCATCACAACGATGGAGCATCACATGACACAGACTGTTCTCATACTTGGCGCCGCTGGTCGGTTTGGCAGGCATGCAACCAAGGCGTTTCTCGCCGCGGGATGGCGCGTTCGCAGTTTCCAGCGCCCATGCCGCACCGCAATCAAGGGCACTGATGCCCATTTCGGAACGCTTGACGACATCGCAACGGCAGCAAAGGGTGCTGATCTGATCGTCAATGCCCTGAACCCGCCCTATCACCATTGGGCGCAGGAATTGCCCAAGCAAACGAATGCGGTGATCAAGGCGGCGCAGCAAGCCGATGCAACCATTCTGTTTCCCGGCAATCTTTACAATTACGGCACAACCTTACCGCCACTGTTGAAGGAAACGACGCCTCACAATGGCGATCACAAGAAAGCGCGCCTGCGGATCGAGGCAGAGGCGGCGTATCGCGCCGCCGGGGTTCGCACGATCATCCTGCGCGCTGGTGATTTCATTGATGATACTGTTGGCGGGAACTGGCTCGACAGTTACATCGCCAACAAGGCGCACGAGGGGCGCATCACATATCCCGGCCCAACCGATCAACCCCATGCCTGGGCATGGTTGCCGGATATGGCACGTGCTGCGGTGATGTTGGCCGACCGCCGCGAAACATTGCCGGTCTTTCAGGAGGTCAATTTCCCCGGCTATACACTTTCAGGTGCAGCCCTGAGCGCCGCCGCTGAAACGGCCATGGGCCACACCATGAAACAGGCCCGGTTCCCGTGGTGGGCATTGTCATTGATTGCGCCCTTCAGCCCCCTGATGCGCGAAGTTAAGGCGATGCGCTATCTCTGGGAAAAACCACATCAGATTGACGGCACATTGTTTCACGAACTGCTGCCAGAATTCGTTGCAACACCACTGCATGCGGCCATGACGCAGGCACTGTCTGGCTATGCCGCTGATGCCATTCTCAAAGACCCGGCGCTGCTCAAACCAGAAATAGCCTGAAAGGTGGCTTAACCGCCCTTCAGGCGGGAATAGCTAACCGGATTTTAGACAGGAAAAGTTAACCGCCTTTCAGGCGGGGCAGCAGCACCACTTCGCTGTCTTCTTTGACAGGTTCGGTCAAAGACGAGGCAATCACCCGCCCATCAACTGACACCGAAACCCCCGCTTCGATGTGGGGGGCAAGACCGGGGTAGGCTGTCTCCAGCCTATCCAGCATTTGGCCGACGGTGGTGGCCTCAACCTCCACCGTCTCATTGCCATCGGCAAAGGGCCGCAGATTGCCCCACAGCGCGACCTTTACCATGCTCTTAGTCGAGCGCCGCAACGATGCGGGGCGGCGAGATTGGCAACTGTTTCATCCGCACGCCACAGGCATTGGATACCGCGTTCGCGATGGCGGCCAATGGCGGGCAGATCGACGTCTCCCCAACACCGCGCACCCCATACGGGTGGCCGGGGTTCGGCACCTCTACGATCACCGTGTCGATCATCGGCAAGTCAGAGGCCACCGGAATGCGATAATCGAGGAAACCCGCGTTCTGCAAACGCCCATCCTCGCCATAGATGTATTCCTCGTTCAACGCCCAGCCGATGCCCTGCGCCGCGCCGCCCTGATATTGCCCTTCGACGTAGGACGGGTGGATCGCCTTGCCCGCATCCTGAATAACCGTGTACCGCGTCACGCGGGTTGACCCGGTTTCGCGATCCACATGCGCATCGACGATATGTGTAGCAAAGGAAACGCCCGCGCCTTCGGGTGTGGCTTCGTAGTGGCCTACGATTGGCCCGCCGGTGCGCCCCATCGACCGAGCGATTTTCGCAAGGCTCATCGGTTCAAAATCACCGGCATTCGGGCCGGATGGTTTGGCACAGCCATCTTCCCAAATGACAGCGTCCGGGTCGATGCCCCACTTGTTTGCCGCGCGCGCGCAAAGTTTGCGCACCGTGTCGCGCGCTGCCTCGATCGTTGCCAGACCAGAGGCATAAGTCACGCGAGAGCCGTGAGAAACCTCATTATACCCCAGCGTTGCTGTATCGGCGATTGTGGTGCGGATTTTCTCGTAGGGGATGCCCAGCTCTTCGGCGGCCATCTGCCCCATGGAGGCGCGGGAACCGCCAATATCAGGCGTACCAACAGACAGCGAAACCGTGCCATCTTCGGCCAGCGCCAGTGACACCGCCGTCTCACCCCCGTGATTGAACCAGAACCCGCAGGAAATGCCGCGCCCGGCACCCTCGGCCAGCGGGGCGGAGTAATGCGGGTGCGCCTTGGCTTCTTCCAAAGTCTCCACCAGGCCAATCTGATCAAACGTCGGCCCGTAAGAGGCACGCGTGCCCGCACGGGACGCATTTTTCAGGCGTACTTCAACCGGATCAAGGCCCAGCTTGTTGCACAACTCATCAATAACACTTTCAACGGCAAAGGCCGCCATGGGGGAGCCGGGGGCACGGTATGCCGCCTGTTTCGGTCGGTTGGAAATCACGTCCCAGCCAATCTGATGCACATTTTCCAGCGCATAGGGCGCAAAGGCGCACATCGCGGTAAATTCCATCGGCGCACCGGGAAAGGCGCCGCCCTGCAAGCGGAACACACCTGATGCGGCCGTGATCGTGCCGTCCTTTTTCATGCCGATTTTCACGTCCATCGAGGTGGACGCGGTCGGGCCAGTGGCGCGAAACACTTCGGAACGGCTCATCACCAGCTTTACCGGGCGATTGGTTTTCTTGGACAGCGCCAAGGCAACAGGTTCGATGAACACCGCTGTCTTGCCACCAAAACCACCACCAATTTCAGAGGCCGTTACGCGAATTTGGCTGGCATCTGTATCAAGGGTTTTGGCGCAGATTTTCGCCACGTTGAAATGGCCCTGGGTACAGCACCACAACTCCGCCTTACCATCGGCACCCATCTGCGCGAGGCACGCATGGGGTTCGATGTAACCCTGATGGGTCGCTTCGGTCTTGAATGTGTCTTCGACCACCAGATCAGCTTCGGCAAAGCCTTTTTCCACATCACCATGCCCGCTTTCGAAATAGCGCGCGACATTGGGGCCGGACCCAGCGGGAACGGAAGCATCCGCGACACCTTCGCGAATGACAGGCGCATCCATCTTGATCGCCTCATCCACATCGGTGACATGGGGCAGCACATCATAGGTCACTTCAACCGCATTCGCCGCATCCCGCGCAGCCAACGCGGATGTCGCGGCAACGGCACAAACGGCGTGCCCATCATAAAGGGCCTTTTCGCCCGCCATGATATTTTCCAGTACATCCCAATCGCCACCTTTCAGCGCGGTTGAGAAATCAGCACGGGTGACGACAGCTTTTACACCCTTCATCGCCTCCGCTTTGGAGGTATCAATCTTTACGATGCGCGCATGCGCATGGGGGGAACGGACAACCGCTGCGTGCAGCATACCCGGCGCGGATTTATCGGCACCAAACTGCGCCTTGCCGGTAACCTTATCCAACCCATCGGGCCGCAAGGGCCGGGTGCCAACGACGTTGAAATTGCCTGTTTTGCTTTCATCAAAAGCCATTATGCAGCCCCCCGCATTTCTTCGGCGGCGTCCATGACGGCGCGGATGATTTTGTCATAGCCTGTGCAGCGACACAGATTGCCCGCGAGCCAGTACCGTACTTCGGTCTCAGTCGGGTTGGCGTTCTTTTCCAACAGGTTCTTGGCAGCGACCAGAATACCCGGCGTGCAAATCCCACATTGCAGGGCCGCATGCTCAAGAAACTTAGTTTGAAGGATATGGAGGTTTTCACCATCCGCAACCCCTTCAATCGTACCGATTTCCTTGCCTTCCGCTTCGGCACCGAGCACGAGGCAGGAACAGACAAGGCGCCCGTCGATGGTCACAGAGCACGCCCCGCAATCACCGGTGCCGCAGCCTTCCTTGGCACCTGTCAGGTTAAGGCGATCACGCAGAACGTCGAGCAGAGATTCGCGCGGATCACAGAGGAACTCTGTCTCGTCGCCATTGATGGTTGTGTTGACGTGGATCATGGGTTCAGCCTTTCGCACGTTCGTAAGCAATCTTGGCGGCGCGTTTAGCGAGCACGCCGGAAACATGGGTACGGAATTCGACCGTACCCCGTTTATCAGAAATCGGGGTCGCCGCAGCAGACGCAGCTTTGCCCAGTGCTTCAAGCGCGGCATCATCAAGCGTCGTGCCAATGATGGCATCAGCCGCCTCTGCCACCAGCATCGCAGTCGGCCCAACAGCGCCGAGTGAAACACGGGCAGAGGCAATCTTGTCACCATCCAATGTCAGCGAGACACCAGCACCGACAACGGCAATATCCATTTCAGTGCGGGGAATGAAGCGCAGGTAAGCGTCGCCCCCGTTTGCGCCCCGTTCGGGCAGGAAAATCGAGGTGACGACCTCTCCCTTGGCTAATGATGATTTACCGGGGCCGGTTGCGATGTCTTCGGCCTTCACATCACGCGACCCGTTCGGGCCAGTCACGGCAGCAATCGCACCCGCCGCGATCATCGCAGGCACACTGTCAGCAGCCGGGGAGCAATTGCAAAGATTGCCCGTCAACGTGGCCCGGCCCTGAACCTGCGTGGAACCGATAAGGTCCACCGCCTCAACAACACCGGGCCAGTCTTTATGCAAATCAGGATGTTCTTTCAGCGCCGCACCGGGAACCGCCGCACCAATGCGCCAGCCGCCATTTTCGCGGGCAATGTCATAGACACCGGGAATGCGTTTGATATCGACGATCATGGCAGGCTCAACCATGCCGGACCGTAACTGAACAAGCACATCGGTGCCGCCCGCCAAAACACGGGTGACACCTGTCGCATCAGAAAGAAGGGAAACAGCCTGATCAAAGCTGTCGGGCGCGTGGTACTGCATGAAGGCTCCCTCGCCATTTGGGAAAACGGAGTGGCCCATTCGGACCTGACGTTCGACAGGTTCCAACTCTGAGCCAACAACGCAACCCCCTTTGCGACGAAAGACCGGGAATTGTCGGCGCAATCGGTGCAGAATTATGCCTAAAGCCGCCCGGCGCGTCTGGCCCAGATCACCATATCCTTCAGGCCATCCGCCAAGGAAATGCGCGCCTCTGGCAGATCAGACGCAGCGGGCATTGTCGGATCAGCGGACCAATCGGGGTGCAATATTTCGCGCACCTTGCCGGGTGTCAGCATTTCTGCCGAACCTGTCAGTCGGGCAAGCGCGCCCCCGACTGCACCCGCCGTTTTCAACACGGCAGCAGGCAAGCGTACCCCACGCGGGGTTTTGCCGAGCGCGATTGCCGCCGTTTGGGCGAGTTCATCCCAGCGGTACCCATCGCGGCGCATATCCACAAGTTCATGCACCGCATCAGGGTGCCGTTCACCAGCAGCGGCAGCAACCATGCGCGCAGCATCACGCACATCAATCATGCCGATACGGGCCTCAGCGGCATTGAGCATCAGTTGCACCGGGGCATTCGCAAGTTTGAGCACCTTTAGCGATTCGCTGTCATGGGCACCATAAATCGCACCGGGGCGCAGGATCCGCCATTCGCCGGTCCCCTTGATTGCCTCTTCCCCCGCGCGCTTTGAGGTGGCGTAATGGGAAAGATGCGGCGCGCGTGCAGCCATGGATGAAACATGCACAAAATGTGCGCCGGGCGCAGCCGCACGCCAGGCGGCGGCAACATTCGCGGCACCTTGCGCGTTAGCGGCCATGAACGCTGCCTCATCAGGGGCCTTTACCACGCCAGCAATATGGATAACCGCATGAGCGCAATCACATAGCGTGCGAAGGGCTGCCTGATTGTTCAAATCACCCTTAACAACTTCGCAAGTCAGGTCATTGAGTTCGGGTAGTTGGGGTGTACGGCGGGCAAGAATGCGAACATCCCACCCCGCATCATGCAGAGCACGAATCGTATGGCGGCCCAGAAAACCCGTTCCGCCGGTGAGGGCGGCAAGCGGCCTCACGCAAAGGCACCTTCGAGGTACATCACACGCGCCTTGGCACGGCTGAGTTTGCCCGAAGAGGTCTTGGGCAAGGTGTTGTTCCCCGCCAACATCACAATCGCTTCGACGCCGTGGATTTCGCGAACAGCACCGTGAACCTGCTTACGCAGTGCTTCGCGGTCTTCATCATTGCGCAGACGGCATTCAACAACGACGATGACTTTTTCTTCAACCGTCTTGCCCGTGTCGTCCGGCGTGACCGAGAAGGCAGCGGCACCGTGTTCACGCACAGCATCGACCTGCTTTTCAATCGTCCATTCCAGATCCTGCGGCCACAGATTGCGCCCGTGGACGATCATCAGATCTTTTGCACGGCCCGTAATGACGATTTGACCTTCAAGGAAGAACCCAAGATCACCCGTATCAAGCCACCCATCTTTCAGGCAGGCTGCGGTTTGTTCCGGGTCGCCAAAATACTCCCGCATCAGGCTGGGGCCAGCTGCGAAAATCTTGCCAACGCGACCTTCGGGCAGGGGCGTGCCGTCTTCGTCGCGCACTTCGATCTTGTGATCGGCCAGTGCCGGACCACAAAGCGCGAAATCACGCGCAGGGCCATCACCAGTGGGGGCCTTGGCAACCATATCACGTTCCAGCGCCATCAGATCGAGGCGTTCGGTACGCAGGCCCTGCCCCTCTGGCGCGAAGGATAGCGCGAGCGTGGTTTCGGCCATGCCGTAGGAGGGCACGAAGGATGAAGCCTTGAAGCCCGCATCGGCGAACACTTCGGAAAAAGCCCGAATGATCGGTGCCTTGATCATGTCGCCACCGATACCCGCAGCGCGCCATGATGAAAGGTCCATCCCCTCCGGGGCCTTTCCGCGCGCGCGACGCATGGCAAGATCATACCCAAATGACGGCGCATAGGTGATCGTACCGCGATTGCGGTGCATCAACTCCAGCCACAAGAGCGGGCGGCGCACAAAATCTTTCGTGGCAATGTAATCGGCGGAAAATTGCGTGGCGATCGGCGTCAGGAAGCACCCCACCAGGCCCATGTCGTGATAAAGCGGCAACCAGCTTATGCCCCGGTCACCTTCTTTCAGTTTCAATCCATATTTCGCAATGGCGTGGAGATTCGCCATCATCGAGCCATGAGTGACCGCAACACCCTTTGGTGCACCAGTCGTACCTGACGAAAACTGAAGATAGGCAAGCGCATCACGATTGGGTTTTACATGATCAATCGGCGCAGCATCATTTGGCAGATCAGCAAGCGGACCGACGTAGGCAAGATCAAAGGGCGTCATCGCCTCTTTCACCCAATCGGCATATTCATCGCCTGTGAAAACCGCCCGTGCCTTCGCCACGTCAACAATACGCGCGAGTTGGTCATTGTAGGCAGACCGATCACCAAACGCGACAGGCAGCGGCAGGGGCGCAGGCACCAGGCCCGCGTAAAGACAGCCACAAAACGTGCGCGCAAAATCAGCATTGGTTTCAGCCAGCAACGCCACGTGATCACCGGGCACAAGGCCCGCGGCCAGCAGGCGCGCGGCAACATTGCGCGCATCAGCAGCCAGATCAGCATAAGGCAGAAGGTCAACGACCTCTCCCTTGGCATTATAATAGGTCATGCCGGTGGCGCCCGTTGCGGCATAGTCCAACGCTTCGACAAATGTGTCGAAGTCCGCAAGGCGGAAAGGAAGGCCGCTCTCCGTAGGGGCGGCCATCAGCAAGTTTTCATCAGCGCTTTGCATCGCCCGCATACGCAGCCTGCACACGCAGACTGTCCCCAAACAAACCGGGTTTGGCCTCTAGCACTTTCATTGGCCCGTAGGAAGCCCCGATAGTGGGTCTGAACACAAACTGCGACATGATATGTCGACTGGCGTTATTTATCGTCAGTCTGGAGCGGCAAGAGCGTGTCCAGAAACCGCCCCGCCGCCAGCCTTACCGCAGGCGCATCAACCGGGCCACCACCTTGCGATGCTTCAAGCCAGATGCCGTCCATATAGGCCTGCAATGAACGCTGTGCGTTTTCCACCTCGGCCTCCGGCAACAACACCCGAAGCTCCCCCCGCAGGTTTGTTGCCACCCGGCTCCGATTGATCTGATGCAGCCGGGCGAGCCGTGGCGTATAGGGCGCAAAGGCCCAGAACTGCATCCAAACGCTACATTTTTCCTGACTGAAAAGCCGATCATCAAAATTGGCAAGTACCATGCCGGTCACGCGTTCACGGGGGGTTGAGGCAACGCACAACCGTTCGACTGTACATTCATGCAGGATCGTCAACAAACGGCGCATGACCCCTTCGAGCAATCGGTCCTTGCCGCCAAAGTAATAGCTGATCGAACCAACCGACGCATCGGCGACCTCCGCGATCTGACTGATCGTGACCGCCGCAAACCCATGCCGATGAACCGCTGTGATCGTTGCTGCGATCAACTCATCCCGGCGGATATCCCGAATGCTTTTTCTCATAGCTGACTGGTAGGCGGAATCTGACATATCAGCAATGAAACCAAAAATCTTTAATTTGAACGCGCATTCAATTTTTATGGCTGACATGAAGTGATTCTGCTACGAGGGGCATCAGAAACCCTGCCATATCAGGCCATGGACTCAGTGCTGACGGCCCGGAGAATGTGATGAGCAAGCCAAATATTCTGATCTTCATGGTCGACCAACTGAACGGCACGTTGTTTCCAGACGGGCCGGTTGATTGGCTGCATGCGCCGAACATCAAGGCACTGGCGGCGCGATCGACCCGCTTTCAGAACGCTTACACTGCGTCTCCGCTTTGTGCGCCGGGGCGTGCATCGTTCATGTCGGGGCAGCTACCCAGCCGCACAGGGGTCTATGACAATGCCGCTGAATTTGCCTCTTCGATCCCCACCTATGCTCACCACCTGCGCCGCGCCGGGTATTACACTTGTCTTTCAGGCAAGATGCACTTCGTCGGCCCGGACCAGTTGCATGGGTTTGAGGAACGGCTGACGACAGACGTCTACCCCCCCGATTTCGGCTGGACCCCGGATTATCGCAAACCAGGGGAGCGGATCGACTGGTGGTATCACAACATGGGGTCGGTCACCGGCGCAGGCGTCGCGGAAATCACCAACCAGCTGGAGTTTGACGACGAGGTCGCGGCGATGGCTTCGCAGAAGCTCTATCAGCTATCACGTGGGCTGGATGAGCGGCCATGGTCGCTGACGGTGTCATTCACCCACCCGCACGACCCCTATGTGGCGCGCAAGAAATACTGGGATCTGTATGAGGATTGCGAGCATCTGGACCCGATGGAGGGGCCTTATGCCTTTGATGATCTCGACGCCCATTCCCAGCGCATCATGCTGGCAAATGACTACACCAAGTTTGATATCACGGACGAGGATGTGCGCCGCTCCCGCCGGGCGTATTTCGCCAATATCTCCTATCTCGACGACAAGATCGGTGAGTTGCTGCGGGTTCTTGATGAAACACGCCAGGCCGACAACACCATCATCGCGTTTGTGGCTGATCATGGGGATATGCTTGGCGAAAAGGGTCTGTGGTTCAAAATGAACTTCTATGAAGGCTCCGCGCGGGTGCCTTTGATGATTGCCGCACCGCAGATGGAACCGGGCCTGATCACAGCGCCTGTCTCCACCATCGACATGGCCCCGACGATTGCTGACCTTGCAGGAATTTCGATGGATGAGGTCATGCCCTGGACAGAGGGCGAAAGCCTTGTGCATCTGGGTCAGGGTGGGGAACGCACCTCACCCGTGGCGATGGAATATGCGGCGGAGGCATCCTATGCGCCGCTGGTCTCGCTCCGCTATGGCAAGTGGAAATACAACCGCTGCGCGCTGGACCCTGAACAGTTGTTCGACATGGAAGCAGACCCGCAGGAGCGCGTGAACCTCGCCGGTAATGCGGATCATCAAGGCACGCTCAATTCATTGCGCGCGAAATCCGAAGCCCGCTGGGATCTGGACGCATTCGACAGGGACGTGCGCGAAAGTCAGGCCCGCCGCTGGGTGGTGTATGAGGCGCTGCGCAAGGGTGGCTATTACCCGTGGGATTTCCAACCGCTTCAAAAGGCGTCCGAACGGTACATGCGCAACCACATGGACCTGAACGTGCTGGAAGAAAACCAGAGGTTCCCGCGTGGAGAGTGAGGTGATTGGTGCCGTTGTCCCGATGGTAACACCGGCCAGCGCCCGACCCTCCCCATGGGAGGGCGCATTCTGCACCCAGCCAGGGTCGGGCACTGCCCTAAACTCTTCGTCTCACTGTTGAAAGTTGGGATATAGAAATGACCCACATCACCGTCTACGGTCGTGACACCTCTTCCAACGTACAGATCGTTATGTGGACGATAGCGGAGCTGGGCCTGACCGCCGAGCGCCATGACATCGGCCACTCCTATGGCGGCAATGACGCGCCCGAATATCTCGCGATGAACCCCAATGGCCTCGTACCTGTCCTGAAGGATGGCGACCTGATCATGTGGGAGAGCGCGGCGATCCTTCGTTACCTCTGCGCCAGATACGGCAAGGCACCGTTCTGGCCCAACGACCCTGGCGAGCGCGCGCGCCTCGATATGTGGGCAGAGTGGGGCAAGAACACCTTTGGGCCTGTTTTCAATTATCAGGTCTTCGTCCCCTCCATTCGCACACCCCCTTCGCAACGCGACCACGCAGCGATTGCGCGCGCGGTAGAGGCGACAAAACCGCTGGCGCGTATGCTCGATGAGCGGATTGGCGAGGGGCCTTATCTTGCGGGAGAGCATTTCACCTTTGCCGACATCATCGGCGGCAACCTGCTCTATCGCTATTTCACCCATGAATTTGACCGCGCGGAGACGCCAAACCTGCGGGCCTACTATGATCGGCTGTGCGAACGGCCCGCCTACGTGAAATTCAACAATGTTTCGTATGAGCCGCTGCGCGCGAAGGAAGACTGATGGAAGCTGATTTTGTAATAGTCGGTTCAGGGTCAGCCGGATCAGCCATGGCGGCGCGGCTTTCAGAAGACGGCACGCATAGCGTCATTGTGTTGGAGTATGGCGGCACCGACGCCGGGCCGTTTATCCAGATGCCGGCGGCGTTGTCATACCCGATGAATATGTCCCGCTATGACTGGGGTTATCAGTCGGAGCCGGAGCCGCATCTGGGCGGGCGTCGCCTTGCCTGCCCACGTGGGAAGGTGGTGGGTGGATCATCCTCCATCAATGGCATGGTTTATGTACGCGGGCACGCCCGCGACTTTGATCATTGGGCCGAACAGGGTGCCGATGGGTGGAGCTATGCCGATGTGCTGCCCTATTACAATCGCATGGAAAGCTGGCACGACAGTGGCCATGGGGGTGACCCTGATTGGCGCGGCAAAGATGGCCCACTGCATGTGACGCGCGGCCCCCGTGAAAACCCATTGTTTCAGGCCTTCGTCGATGCCGGTGCGCAAGCGGGGTTTGAGCTGACAGCCGACTATAACGGTGAAAAGCAAGAAGGCTTTGGCCCCATGGAGCAAACGGTCTGGAAAGGCCGCCGCTGGTCCGCTGCCAATGCCTACCTGAAACCGGCTTTGAAACGGCCAAACCTGACCATGCACAAGTGTTTGGCGCGCAAGGTTGTCCTTGAAGACGGCCGCGCGGTCGGTGTTGAGGTCGAAACAGGTGGTACAATCAGTGTCGTAAAAGCGCGGCGCGAAGTGATCATCGCGGCATCCTCCATCAACTCCCCAAAATTGCTGATGCTGTCCGGAATTGGGCCGGGGGCGCATCTGGCTGAACATGGAATTGATATTGTCGCTGATCGCGCTGGTGTGGGCCAAAACCTCCAGGATCATCTGGAACTGTACATCCAACAGGCCTGCATCCAGCCCATCACACTCTACAAACACTGGAATCTGTTCTCCAAGGCCATGATCGGCGCGCAATGGCTGTTCACCAAGACGGGGCACGGCGCATCGAACCAATTTGAAAGCGCGGCGTTTCTCCGCTCCAGACCTGGTGTCGAGTACCCCGATATCCAATACCATTTCCTGCCCATCGCTGTGCGCTATGACGGACAGGCCGCGGCAGAGGGGCATGGCTATCAGGCGCATGTCGGGCCGATGCGCTCACCCTCACGTGGGGAAGTGACCTTGCGCAGCGCCGATCCAAAGGACGCGCCGAAAATCCTGTTCAATTACATGTCCACCGAACAGGATTGGGAAGACTTCCGCCATTGTATCCGTCTCACGCGGGAAATCTTTGGCCAGGCTGCGTTTGATCCCTTTCGCGGTAAGGAGATCCAACCAGGCGCTGATGTGCAAACCGATGATGAGTTGAATGACTTCATCCGCGAACACGTCGAAAGCGCCTATCACCCCTCAGGCACCGCCCGAATCGGGCGGCGCGATGACCCAATGGCCGTGGTTGACCCCGAATGCCGGGTGATTGGCGTCGACAACCTGCGCCTTGCCGACAGTTCGATCTTTCCACGCATTCCAAACGGCAACCTGAACGCACCGTCAATCATGGTCGGAGAAAAAGCCGCTGATCATATTCTGGGGCGAGATATGCTGCCCCGGTCAAACGCAGAACCATGGATAAACCCGCGCTGGGAAACTTCAGACAGATGAACGGCACTCACATCAAACGGGCACGCATATCGAGCGGTGTGTTAACAGCGGACGTGATGGAATACGGTGCGGTATTGGCCGATGTGCGCCTTGATGGCGTCGCCCATGGCCTCACGCTCAGCCTGCCATCTCTTGAAGCCTATCAACGCGATGATGCCCATATCGGCGCGATTGCGGGGCCTGTTGCCGGGCGCATTGCGGGTGGACGGTTTGAGATTGACGGATGTGTCAGCCACACCACCAGAAACGATGGCGAAAACACACTTCATGGCGGGGGTCAGGGCTTTGGGTGCCAAGACTGGACGCTTGCAGAGCGCGGACCAGATTTTGCCCTGCTGACCCTGTTTCGTGACGACGGGGCGGCGGGATTTCCCGGCCCCATGCAGGCTTCATGCCTTTATCAGGTTGTCGATAACAGGCTGTCGATCACGCTGGAGGCGACAACAGCGCGCCCGACGCTGTGCAACCTGGCGCAGCACAGCTATTTCAATCTGTCGGGCGCGGGCGTGATTGATGATCACAACCTGCTGGTGGCATCAAATCAGATTACCCCATTTGGCGCTGATCTTTTACCAACCGGCACCATAGAAACCGCGCCAAAGGATCTGGATTTTTTGCAAAGACGCGCCATCGGAACCACGGCAATAGATGCGCATTTCGTCCTGTCCGATACACGCCGCGAACCACGTTTTGCGGCGGCGCTGTCATCCGAATCGGTTTCGATGAGGCTTTCAACTACCGAACCGGGTTTGGTGATTTATACCGCTGATATGTTGAATACACCGCCGTTTGGGCCGCGTTCAGGCATATGTCTGGAACCGCAATCATGGCCCGATGCAATTAATCAGCCGAATTTTCCATCCATGATCCTCAGACCCCAAGAGGTCTATCATCAGGAAACCATTCTCGAATTCATGGCGACGTGAATACCTCAAAATTTTTAAAAAAATTTGCATTATAGCGTGTGAAAATCACAAATACTAATTTGTAGACGGGTGGAGTGACCGCACCATAAGTTTGAAGCGTCCTTTCGTGAACAGTCTGGGGTGGCTGTGAAGGGATGTGTTGAAATCGGTGGTGTGGAGGTCGTTATGACCGGAGCAAATGTGTATTCCGCGTTCGCGGAAGGTACCCAATCCTATTCCGCTGCGCGAAAGCGTCGTGCAGCTTTTGAGGCAAATGTCGCCGCAAATCTTGATCAAACGATGCCCGATGATGGCATCCGGCGTGTGGCGTTGCTGCGTGCGCTTGGCGCTGCGCACGTTCGCATCCGCCATGGCATCGAGGCGCGCACGACCTTTGCACTTGGCAAAGGGCGATATTACGTCGTGTTTCAGGCAGGCCTTGCCCGACGGCAACGCAATATTGGCGCGCCGCATGCAGGCCCACTGGCTGAACGGGTCATGGCACGAATAGATCGCGAGATGCTTGACGATCTGACCGAAGATGAACGCAACCGCGTCGCAAAAGCCATTGATCTTGCGGAAATAACACGGCCCCATCCGGTCGATGTACGCGCTGTTGTACCTGCGCCCGGTGTGCGGGCCTATCTGAACTTTATCGCCGGGAAAGACAAACGCGGCGATGCGCTGAATGCAGCGGACAATCGGCGTGCGCCCGCAAATGAAACGCTGGGCTTTGTCATGTTCATTGTGATGGTGTGCGGGGTAACATTGCTTGGTGTTTCATTGCTCGCGTCAACGATCATCAATGCGCTCGAAATCGCCGCCGATCCCGAGGGGCGAACAGCTCTTTGGCGCATGGCCAGCAGTCTGCTCGGACTTGGTTCGAAAGGGTAGCTTTGCGCCCCGCTTTTCGGGGCAACAGGCAATCATTTCGTGACTGTACAGATGTCTGGGCAAAACCGTTGTGCCGCGATAGGGTTCAGCGCATGAACATACGGCATCTACGAACACTTCTCGCGGCGGTTGAAGATGGCTCTTTTGCAGCCGCGGGTGAAGCTGTCGGTGTATCGCATTCGGCAGTCAGTCTTCAGATCAAGGCGCTGGAGGAAGAGCTGGGCGTATCGCTTTTTGATCGTACCAAGCGCCCGCCTGCGCCAACCACCCGCGGTCGCGCGTTGGCAGAGCACGCGCGCAAAACCCTCGTGTTGTTTGACGCAGCCCGCGCGGTCGCCACGGGTGAGCTTGTTTCGGGGAAACTGCGGGTTGGTGCTGTTCCGACCACGTTGTCCAGCATCCTGCCACCTGCCCTATCGGCTCTGCGACGCAAACACCCGGAACTGCGTATCGAAGTACAAAGCGGGACCTCCGCCAACCTGGCAGCGCGATTGCAACAGGGTGAATTGAACGTGGCGGTTTGCACCTGGCCGGAAAGGGAACCTGCGCCTGAACTGGATTGGCGACACGTTGCAACCGAACCGTTTGTTGTTATCGCGCCAGCCGATGCAAAGGGTGAAACCGATGCGGAGCTACTCGCCGGGCATCCATTTATCTGGTTCAATCGCAAGACATGGGCTGGCCGCGGCATTGAAATCGAATTGAACCGGCGGGCCATCAACGTGCGGGCAGACATGGAGATCGATTCGCTTGATGCCATCGCCTCCATGGTTTTAGCCGGATTGGGTGTTTCGATTATTCCCGTCTGTAAAGGCACGATGCCACTGCCGGATGGTCTGCGCACCGCCCCTTTTGGCGACCCACAATATGCACGTGAGGTCGGTGCCCTGATTGCCCCGGACAGTGCACCCGCCTCCATGATCGACACCTTCATAGATGCGCTTCGCAGTGTGTAAAACTCATGTAATGGGTAAAATAAACTCGCTTTCGTGAGAAAATCGAATGCATTAGCATCCTGTTCACATACCCGTGAACAAGGACCGCCGAAATGTATGACCAAACGCCGACGTTAGGCCCGATTTTCCAACTTTCTGCTGATCAACTGGCGCTTCAAAAACGGGCGCGCGCTTTGGCAAAGGGCACAGCCGCGCCACAGGCCGCTGAGACGGATCGTTCTGAAATCTATCCAGCAGGTGTTGTCGAGGCGCTGACGGCCAATGGGTTTATGGGCATGACCGTTCCAGAGGATCTTGGCGGACCGGGCCACAGCTACCTGGAGGCGTGTCTGGTGGTTGAGGAAATGGCGGCCGCCTGCGGGGTTACAGGGCGAATCGTCGTTGAAGGAAACATGGGCGCGGTCGGAGCGATCATCAGCTATGGCAGCCCCGGCCAACGCCAGAGCGCCGCGCGGCATGTCCTTTCAGGGGACAAACCCGCGATTTGCATTACCGAGCCTGACGCAGGCAGCGCCGCCACCGACATGACGACAGTCGCGGTGAAACAGGGCGATGATTATGTTCTCAACGGCATGAAGCACTGGATAACGGGCGGCGGCGTTTCCCGTCTTCACCTGATTTTCGCGCGTGTCACGGAAGACGGCGAAGACAAGGGCATCGGGGGATTCATTGCCTATTTGGGTGAGGATGGTCTGGAAATCGGCGCGCGCGAACCGGCAATGGGGCTGCGCGGCATTCCCGAAACGCAGGTCGTCATGCGTGATTTACGCTTGCCCGCATCACGTTTGATCACCCCACCAGAAGGGCTGAAGAAAGGGTTTGCAGGGCTGATGAATGCCTATAACGCCCAGCGCGTAGGTGCCGCTACTGTGGCATTGGGCATTGCACGTGGTGCCTTTGAACAGGCTTGCGCATTTTTGAAGGAACGGGAGCAATTCGGCCGCCCCCTTGCTGAGTTTCAGGGGCTGCAATGGATGGTTGCTGACATGGCGGTCAAGATAGACGCTGCACGCCTGATGATCTGGCGCGCAGCGCAAAGCGCAGATGTTACAAAAAGTGGCTTTCCCGACCCCATGCTGGCAGCACAGGCCAAGCTGACCACTTCTGAAATGGCCGTCGAAGTTACGAATAATGCCCTGCAGATGCATGGGGCGCGCGGGTATTCCCGAAATCTGCCGTTGGAGCGGATGGTACGTGACGCACGAATGTTCACAATCGGGGGAGGTACCGCGCAAATGCTGAGAAATCTGATCGCGGGCGGTGTACTTGGAATGCGAACACCGCAAACGCGTGCAGGCTATGGATTATAGTTGAGCGATATGGAGCAGATGAACACCATGAAAGACGCCAATTCGGCCCCGAAAACGGCTGCTGAGGTCATCGCACAACGCCTTTTCGAAGCAGGGTGCCGCCACGCCTTTGGCATACCGGGTGGCGAAGTCTTGGCGTTGATGGATGCGCTTGACCGTGCTGGCCTTGGTATCACCTTGGTAAAGCATGAAAATGCCGGCGGGTTTATGGCCGAAGGCACTTATCACGCCACGGGTGCGCCGGGTGTCCTGTTTGCCACGATTGGGCCCGGAATTGCCAATGCGGCCAACGTGATTGCCAACGCATGGCAGGATCGGGTGCCCATGATTGTCCTGACAGGCTGTGTCCCGGCGGTGGAAGCGATGACCTATACCCACCAGGTATTCGATCACATTGCCTTTCTGAAACCGGTGACCAAAGCCGCCATTCGTGTTGAAGCTGGTACAGCGGCCGTTGCCATCGACAAGGCATTGAAAATCGCAACATCAGGGCGGCCCGGCCCGGTGGTTCTCGATATTCCGATTGACATACAACGTGAGGCACCGCTTGCCTTTCACAGTGCCTTACACACCGCCGATTCCCCAATGGTGCCGTCTGGCGACGCCCTGAAGACCGCTCAGTCCTGGCTGGCAGAAGCAGAACGCCCCCTGATCATTGCCGGGTTGGATATCATTTCCCAGGGCGCAGGTGATGCGGTTGAAGCCTTTGCGCGAACCTATGGTGCCCCGGTCATATCCGCCTATAAAGCCAAGGGTGTAATACCCGAGGGCGACCCGCTCGCGCTTGGTGGTGCCGGGCTTTCGCCCAAAGCTGACAAGATATTACTGCCTCTCGTGCAGGCATCTGATTGCGTGATTTTGGCAGGCTATGACCCGATCGAAATGCGCATCGGCTGGCGCGACCCCTTTGGTGCTGGTCAGCGGGTGATTGATATCGCGGCTGTAACCAATGATCATTATATGCATCAGGCACCGTTGAATTTTGTCGGTGATGTTGGCGCGACCCTGCGCGCGCTGGCCGCCGGAGTGGCTTCACGTGAAACATGGGCTGGCGGGGAAATTGGCGCAGCGAAATCGGCATTGCGTGAGGCATTTCACGTTGATGAAGCATGGGGACCAGCCGCAATCGTGAATGAGGCCCGCCGTGCTTGCCCGGCTGGTACTGTCGCAACCGCTGATAGTGGCGCCCATCGCATCGTCGCATCCCATGTTTGGGAATGTGATCACCTAGGGGGTTTGCTGCAATCTTCTGCCCTTTGCACCATGGGGTGCGCGGTACCTTTGGCGATGGGGCGGAAACTGGCTGACCCTGATCGACCCGTAATTGCCTTTGTCGGTGACGCGGGGCTTGAAATGTTTCTCGGCGAACTGGCGACCGCGCGCGATCTCAAGCTCGCCCTGCCGGTGGTCGTGTTCATCGATGAACAGCTTGGCCTGATTGAACTCAAACAGCGCGGTTCGCAAATGGCCAACCTTGGCGTGGAATTCCCTGGCACCGATTTCACCGCCGTTGCCAAAGCAATGGGGGGCGAGGGCGTAACCGTACATGATCGCGAGGCCCTCAATACCGCAATCAGAAACGCACATACGCGCGATACATTCACCGTGATTTCAGCCGTGATTGGAAGGAATGCCTACGATGGCCGCATCTAAAACCAAGAGCCGTAAACGCAGTGGCTTTGACTCACGGGGTGTACCGGTTTCCTACGGCAACCCGTCAGCGATTGATGCTTTGGAGGAAGCGATTATCACATCACTTTCGTTCCGGGGCGATGCGATTGCGGTGATTGATGCGGCATTGGCAGACCACCCTGATTTCATCATGGGATGGCTTTTCAAGGCCGGATGGCTGACCCAAGCCATGGAAACGCGCATTTATGGCGAAATGGTTGCCGCCGCCAGAGAAGCAGAAAAGAGGTTGGCAAACGCCAATGACCGCGAACGCGGCCATTATGAAGCGGTCATGGCCTGGATCAACGGCGACTTCTATGGCGCTGTCCAGAAATGGGAGGCAGTCCTCACCGCCTATCCGCTTGATCTGCTTGCGCTTGAACTGGTGCATTTTGCAGATGTGCTACTCGGTGATGTCGTTGGGCAGCGCGATGTGGTTGCCCGTGTCTTTAACCTTTGGGACGAAGGGATGCCGGGATACGAATTTGTACTTGGATTCTATTCATTCGGTCTTGAAGAAAATCGTGACTTTTCCCTCGCCGAAGAAATGGGGCGTCGCGCGCTCGCGATACGGCCTGATAATCCCTATGCCGTTCACGCAGTGGCGCATGTGATGGAAATGCGGGGGCGGCAACAAGGCGGCATTCGGTTCATGGCCGATAATGTTGACCGTTGGGGCACTTCCAATTTTGCAAATCACCTTTGGTGGCATACTTCGCTTTATCACCTTGATTTGGAGCAAACAGATAAGGCGTTTGCAATCTATGATGCGCACCTGTCTTCAGAGGGCAAAGCGGGCGACAAATATGAAGAACTGGATGCCGCAGCGTTGTTGTGGCGTCTGAAACTGGTAGGTGCCGATGTGGGCGACAGGTGGAAACATCTGGCGAACAAATGGGAACCCGCCGCGCAGGACACGCTTTATGCCTTTAACGATGTTCATGCGATGATGGCCTATGTGGCCGACAACCGGGTCGGCGCACAGGGCAAACTGCTGACTGCAAATGAGCGTTATGTAGAGAACGCCTCTGATGCCAATGTCGCGATGACCCGCGAAATCGGCCTTCCGTTCTGCCGCGCTGTGCAGTCATTTCAGGCTGAAGAGTTTGGCGAATGCGTCGATCGGCTTCTCCCGATCCGCTACATGACCCATCGCCTCGGCGGTAGCTTCGCCCAACGCGACATTATCGGCTGGACCTTGCTGGAAGCCGCTTTGCGCGCAAAACGATTTGATCTTGCACTGGGTCTGGCCAATGAACGTGCTGCGCTGAAACCCACCTCTGCGCAGAACTGGCGCGCTGTTGCGCGGGCCTTCCGGGGGCTGGGCGATCGGTCACGTGCGGATCGTGCGGATGCCAAGGCAGCGTCGCTGATCGCTGCCTGAGTCGGGGTCGGCGGAGCGGATTTGCCCGGTATCGGCGTGCGGCTCGCGCGGCATGTTTCCCTGCCGGGGGCGGATATTTCTGAGATAAAGACAGGCGCTAGCTGTCGAGGAAGGCTTCGATCATCCGGGCCGATTCTTCGGGCCGTGTTACCAGAAACAAATGCCCGTTATTCAGCACCTCCAGCTGAGAACCGGGGATCAGGCTGTGCAACAGGCGCGCATTCGCCAACGGGATCAACGGATCATCATCGCCAGCCATGATCAAGGTTGGTTGGCGCAATGACCAAAGCCAGTGTGCGCTCGTCCAGCCAGTCATGCAGAGTAACTGATAGACATATCCCCTTTGCGACTGCGGTTTCATGCCCGCGGCATGCAGGCGAATATGATCACCCCCATCGCGAAAGTCGCCGCCATAAATTTCCGCCGATATAGATTTCATGTAGTTGCGGTCGGAATAGCGGCGCGGGCTGGCCATTTTGCTGAGCACATTCGGCTTTCCCGGAATCATGGTGAAGCCTGCCGACGTAGCCGCAAGAATCAGTTTGCGGCAGAGCTTGGGGTACTGATGCGCGAACTGTTGCGCCATACCGCCCCCCCAGGACACACCTGAGACATCAACCTGCTCGTACCCCAGCACTTCGCATAACTGTTTTACCCAACGGGCAAGGGTTCGCGGGCGATAAGGCAGGTTCGGCAGAGGGGAGCCGCCGACACCCGGCACATCGAAGATAACCGCGCGGCGGTCGGTTAACTGCGCCAGCAGGGGCAGCCCAAGCTCCAGATTGGCACCGATACCGTTGAACATCAGCAAAGGTGGCTTGTCTGTCGGCCCCTCTTTGATCGCGACATTCAGCACCTGATCGCCCACGTCAATCAGTCGAATGTCTATCTGTGCGTCCCTATCATTTGACGTCATCTGTTTAGCCGCAGCCATTTTTCACTCTCCCAACGCCATGTGTTGGAAACACTGAAACCCAGAACGGCGACGGGTGCAGCCAAAACGTGGCGTCACCCTCATTGCGCGGTGATCAGGGTTCGAAAATATATGTGCCCGGTGCCGGGCCTAGCGGCTGGTGCTTTTTGCTGCCGGGGGTTTTTGGAGCAGGAACCTGCTTACCACCATGGGCCTTCAGGTGTTCGGCCCAATCGAGCCACCATGTGCCCTCATGCTTGGTCGCACTTTCAGACCATTTGTCAGCGTTGTCTTTGTCTGCAACACCCTTCACAAACCATGACTTCGGGTTGCCGGGGGGGTTCAGCAAGCTTTGCAAATGACCTGAGTTGGAAAGCACGAACGTCGTATCATCCCCATAAAGCCGCGCCGTTTCATAGACCGCTTTCCACGGCGTGATGTGGTCTGTCGTACCACCGATGACATAGGTGGGGTAATTTACCTGCCTCATGTCGATCTTGTGGCCCCCAATTTCCAGAGTGCCCGGTTTCATAAACGGGTTTGACCAGATCATGTCGATGAAATCGTGGTGCAGCCCCATCGGCAGGCGCGTGGTATCGGCGTTCCAATACAACACATCAAACGCGGGCGGCGCATTGCCGAGCAGGTAGTTGTTAACCCAATAATTCCAGATCAGATCATTCGGGCGCATCCACGCGAACATCTTCGCCATGTCCTGACCATCAAGCACACCTTTCGCGCGGGAGGCTTCCTTGGCCGCATTTGTGGTGGTTGGTGAGACGAGGGCCGCAAAATCACTATCGGTTTTTGCTTCGGTGTTGAGCACACAAACCGCAAGGATTACGGCATTGATCTTGTCGCCTATGCCCTGCGCATTCAACCATCCGAGATAGGCCGAAAGCGTGATACCGCCGGAGCATGACCCCATGATGTTCACGGTGTCAGAACCCGTAATTTCCCGCGCGGCATCACAGGCCTCATCCAAAGCTTCGATATAAGTCTGGAAATCCCAATCCCGCATTTCGGGCGTCGGGTTACGCCAGCTGATGCAATAGGGCTGAATGCCATTGGCAAGCAGAAATTCGATCATGCTTTTACCCGGTGCCATATCCACCGAATAATATTTGTTGATCTGCGGCGGTACCACCAACAGGGGCACCTGGCTGACGGTTTCTGTGGTCGCCGTGTAGTGAATCAGTTCAATCACTTCGTTCTTGAATACCACATTACCTGGTGTAACTGCGAGGTTTTCACCCACTTTGAACTTCGATACATCGACCGAGGCAGGCAGGCCGCCACCCTTTGTCATGTCTTCGATGAAATTCTTCAGCCCGTTCACCGCGCTTTTTCCGCCCGTTTCATAAAGCGTCTTTATCGCGGTTGGATTGGCAAAAAAGTTGTTCGACGGTGCCATCGCATCAACGAAGATCGACGTCACCAGGCGAGCGCGCGCGGCATCACGGTCTGGCAGATCCAGATCCTCAACCGTTTCGGTCACCTTTTCGGCCCATGTCAGGTAAGATTGCATCAAAGCACGCGAAACACCGTTGGTACGCCACGCAGGATCAGCGAAGCGGCGGTCTTTCGGGGCGGGTGCAACATCTGATTTGTTGGTGACGATGTTTCCAAATTCAGCCGCAAAAGACATCCATTGGTTCGCCAACATCTGTGGCTGTGTTGCCATTGCGCGCATGACATTGGCGCCGGCTGCAAACATATCCTGCCCGCGAACGCCCACAATCGGGTTCAGCGCGAGTGTGTTTTCAGACGCGCTTTTGGCAATATCATCGGCGGGTGTGCCTGTTCCTGGCTTCTTGGACGAATTATCTGACATCTAGTGTTTCCTTCTACAGCGCCGGGCTGAATGGGTGTTCCCACAAGGTCATTCTCAGGGTGGGCAAGCCATTGGTGCCAAATCGCCACCAACCACAAATTTCGGGGCAAGATAGCACTTACACCACACCTGCGAAAAGGCAGTTGGCCAAAAGGTTACGTAACGGAGTTCCAAAGTTGACCTTGCCGTCATTTGCATGGTTCTGCGAAATACCAGAACATAACACGCGAATGCGCTGCGTCTTGACCCGAGGAAATACTGAAATGGCGATGAAACAACTTAGCGGAATGGACGCGACCTTTCTCTACATGGAAACGCCCGAAACCCCAATGCACGTCGCTGGTATGACGATGTATGAACTGCCAGAGGGGTTTACTGGTACGTTTCATGCCCATTTCACTGCATTTTTCAAAACCCGTGTTCATTTGATTCCCATTTTCGGCAAGAAACTCGCCAAGGCCGTGTTTCAGATGGATCACCCCGGTTGGGTCGATGCGGGCGAGCTGGACTTTGATTATCACATCAAAGGGGCCGTGCTGCCCAAACCAGGTACGCAAAAACAGCTCGAAGACATGGTTGCGGCCCTTCATTCCGAAGTGCTCGACCGCACGCGGCCGCTTTGGCAGTTTACCGTCATTGAAGGGTTGGAATCGGGTCAGGTGTGCCTGTATTCCAAGATGCACCACGCCGCCATCGACGGTGGGGCGGGGATGGTGATCACCAAGGCGCTCTATGATGTAACGCCCGAACCGCGGGTGGTCGAGCCACCGAAACCCAAAGTGGCAGAGCGCAAACCAACCACCCCGGAACGGGCTATTCTGGGTCTGAATGACATCGTTTCCAACGTCATGCGCCAGCAGCTGAAGCTTATGGAAGGTCTCCCGAAGGCGGCGGGCCAACTGACCGACCTGATCGCGCCCGCCATCACGCAGGGCGTACCCATCCCGCAACTCATCGCGCCAAAAACGCCTTTCAATGGTACAATCGGTGCGGCGCGGTCCTATGTTGCGCGGTCTATTTCGCTGTCCGAGACAAAGGCAATCTGCAAGGCAACGGGTGTAAAGCTCAATGATGTGGTCATGGCCGTCTGTTCAGGGGCTTTGCGATCTTATCTAGACGGCAAGCATCAACTGCCTGATGCCGCCTTGATTGCCTTTGTACCGATCTCCATTCGTGAAGCCGGCAATACCGACCTGAACAACCAGGTCTTTGGTATGAACTGCTCATTGGCGACCAACTATGGCGACCCGCTGAAACGATTGCAGAAGATCAACGCAGAGTCGCGATCCTCCAAAATGGTGGCAGATGGGTCAAAGGGCGTTGCCCCGTCTGATTATACAGTTCTGGGCGCGCCGATGCTGTTGCCGGGGCTGATGCAGCTTTATGGCCAGTCAAAACTGGCTGACGTGCTGCCAAACCCGGTGAATGTAGTAATTTCCAACACCGCCGGGCCGCCTATCCCGCTGTATTGTGCCGGCGCCAAGGTGACCGCGCTTTACCCGGTTTCAATTCCCACTCATGGTGTTGGTCTTAATTTTACGGTGACGAGTTACCTCGACAAGCTCGACTTTGGTCTTACGGCAGATGCCGCATCCGTGCCTGATATCGAATACCTGGGCGAATTGCTGGTTGCATCGTTCGATGAGTTGGTAACGGCGGTTCTCGGCCCGCGCGCAGAACCTGAACCGGTGCCAGCGCCCGCCAAGGAGGCTGAACCGGTAAAAACCAAACAGCCCACGCCTGAACCGATGCCAGAAACCGCAGAGAAGCCTGCCTCAAAGGCCAGGACCAAGGCGCCTGCGAAAACACGCGCAAAAACCGCACCCAAGGCGAGCAAAGCGGCCCCCAAACCAAAGGCCAAAGCCCCGGCGAAGCCGCGTGCGCGAAAACCTGCAACGAAATCAGGTGAAAAATAGAAGATACTCACGTTTACCTTAATCATTCTTACGTAAACGTCAGTAATCAAACTGATGAAACACTGGACGCCAGACTAAAGCGCGAAAATTCGTGTTGGTCTGGCGTTTTTTTATGGGTAAGGTGAAAATCAGGTTCATAACGTCACGTAAGGAGACATTCTATTTACTGGAATACATAGAATGCCTGCGTAAAGCTGATCTCACGGGTTCGGAGACTAACTGCAATATTGCCTGCCGCGTGTGGTGCGGTGCCGAACCGGGGAGGAAACATGATGACCAACGCCGCCGTTCGCCCACCCAGCAAAACGCTGTTGATGATGGAAATGCGTGCAATGCCCGAGTTTTTCGGGTTTTCAATGTCCTGGCCAACCTTGGCAACCATCTCTCCGCGCGGGGATGGTCAGCCGGTGCTTGTCCTGCCCGGATTGATCACCTCCGACCGGTCTACGGTTGCGCTGCGGTCGCTCCTCAATACGCTCGGGTATCCGACCTATGGGTGGGAGCTGGGCCGGAACTATGGGCCGCTCCCCGGTATTGAGGAGGGCATGAAGGAACGTGTTATCTCACTCGCTGAAGAACACGGCCGCAAGATCAGTATTGTAGGATGGAGCCTTGGCGGCATTTATGCGCGGCAACTTGCCAAACTGATGCCAGAACATATTCGCCAGGTCATCACGCTTGGCTCTCCCTTTAACGGCGATCCGCACGCGACAAACGCCTGGCGCGTCTATCAAATGGCCAGCGGCGAAACAGTTGAACATAAAGACGAGCATATGGGCGGGCCGCTCGCCACCACGCCCCCGGTTCCCACAACCGCAATTTACAGCAAAACAGACGGCATATGCGCATGGCAAAACTGTCTGGAAAAAAAGACTGACCACACCGAAAACATTCAAGTCAGAAGCAGCCATTGCGGCCTTGGCCACCACCCAGCTGCGGCCTATGCGATTGCAGACCGCCTTGCCTGTAAAGAGGGACAGTGGCGACCATTTGATCGCTCTGGCGTGTTTGGCTTTATCTATCCGCGCGCGGCCTACGCCGCCTGATCACGCTAATTGCCATTGCCACCCAAAATGCCCCGGAGATGCATCCGGGGCATTTTTCGTTTCCCGGTCTATTTGCCGGGCAACATCGTCAATTACAGGGTCAGTCCTTTTTCAGGCCACCGCTAATTTCAGACAGGCTTTCTTCAACCCGCGTTTTCAGAACGCCAAAGGCCTCTGCCCCGCTGTCACGCACGATGCCGCCCATTTCAGTGGCATTCTTGACCGTCGTCTCAAATGATTTGCGGGCAAACTCTGTCTGGTCGGACATGATCTGCGAAGGGTCCACACCGCCCTGCCCTGCCGATTGAACCATATCTGTGATGTCCGCCAGTGCCTCTTCCAAGGCTTCGCGTTGCTTGTCCATCAAGGCCTGACCACCAGCAGATGCCGTTTGTGCCGCGTCTTGCAGCGCCTGAATATTACGGCGGTGATAATCAAGCACGTCATTAACCTGCGGCCCCGGCAAGTTCAGGTCGCCGCCGAACGATTTGAACATATCCATGAACATGTTGGTTGGGTTCTTGTCAGCCATTTCATCGCCTTTCGCTTTTCGCCATTGTCAAAACCGTGGCCCATCGGGGCGTAATAGGCAAATATATTCCGGGTTTATTCGAAACGGGCAGCGCGTTTCAGAATACAAATTCCATGAAGATATGCAGGATGACCCCGGCGATGCCCCCGATGAACATGCCATTGAAGCGAATGAATTGCAGGTCTTTACCCACATTCGCCTCGATCAGCACGGTAAGCTGTTCAAAATCCCAACTTTTGACCTGTTCCGCGATAAAGGCAGAAATTTTGTGCTTCTGTGTGCTGATAAACGTGCTGAGGGTTGAAACCATGCCGCTGTTGATATCGCGCCGCAGGGTCGGTTCGGCCTCCAGTGAATGGGCCATATCCACAAACAGATCGGTGAGCGTATCGACAATGACAGATGGCTCTGCCCCCGGTTTCGTTCCCACATCAGCATCAACAAAATCAGTCAGGGCCTGCCACATCTGATCTGCAATGCTTGCCAGTTCCGGGCGGTCAAGCACTTGGGTTTTCATCGCCTCGATCTGGGCCGCAAAGGTCTTGGAGCGCTTCAGGCGGCGCACATATTTGCGAAAGAACCCTTCAAACTCGTGGCGAAGCTCATGGTCCTTGTCTGCCTTTACCTCGTTCAACAACGCAGACGCGGTTTTCAGAATCCGCTTCAGGATCGCCTCATCAGCGCGAAAAACGATCAATACCGAGGGCAATTCCTCGCTCACCCGTTTGCGAATGGCCTCGACCGCGTCGTCATTATTCAGGAATTTATGTAGCGCGGTGATGATCTCATCGAGCAGTTTTTGATGCTGGCCCTGTTTGACGATCCCGCCAAGCATCTCTGTCACCATGGGCGAGAGATCTGTTTTCTTGAGCTGCTTTGCCACGCGTTCAGCCGCGAAATCCTTCAACCCCGTTTCATTTATCGCTGACAGGATCTGTGGCGCCAGTCGGGCCAGAAATGCAGCAAGGCCACGTGCGCGGTTGCGATCGGACAGCCACGTCACAATCTCACGCGCAAAATCAACTTCGTTCAGTTTCTGCGCCACCGGGTCAGGTGCCAGAAAATTCTCTTCGATGAACGCACCAAGATTGTCCGCGATACGGTCCTGATTGCTGGGGATAATCGCCGTGTGCGGTATCGGAAGCCCCATCGGATGCCGAAACAGGGCAACCACAGCATACCAATCAGCAAGCCCACCGATCATCGCCGCCTCTGCAAACGCAGCCACAAGCGCCAACGCTGGAATATCTGCCGTATAAGCACGTGCAATCATCAGAACAGCGAAGCAGAGAAACAGCGCAGTGGTCGCAACGATTTTGATACGGCGCAAATCAGCCAGTTTCTTGCGATCCTGCGCGTTAAGCGTCACTGCCATGGCTTACTTGTCTCCGTTTCAGGGATGCGGCGTTTGCCCATCCATCCAACATATGCCCTGATTCGTCAGATAGCTATGCTGCAATGCAGCACAAAGGGGTTTTTCGATTGGGTTGCGCTAGGTAAACCGTTGATATCTGGGCGTCCGGCGGTCACCTAAACCACTGATAAAAATATATATTATTTCGGATCGGAGATATTACGCTTACGTTAACGTAAATAAATGTTGCATCTGCGAAAAGAATATCCATATTAGGCCTATCCCCGGGCCGGGAAAACCAGACGGGGCCCACCAACCATAGCTACTCTTAGGATGGAGACTGACATGACCGCGACTAAAGCATCTGCAAAAGCCACTGAAGCCAAAACCGCTTCCAAAGTCGAAGAAGCTGTTGAAGCTACCAAGAACAACGCGTCCAAAATGACCGACACTGCACGTGAGTACGTACAGCGCACCGCCGCCACGGCGAAAGAGCGCTCTGACGATGCATATGAGGGCGTTACGAAATTCAACTCTGGTCTGGAAAAAGCCATGTCCCGTATGCTCGGCGCATATGTCGGCATCATCGGTGAAGTTGCCGAAGCCACCCACGCAAACGTCAACCACGCACTCGCAACGGTTGAGAAAACTGCCAAAGCAACGTCACTGACCGAAGCTGCGCAGGTTCAGGTCGACTTCTACCGTGAAGCTTCTGCCGCCAACTACGACCGCGCCCGCACCGCTTTCGAAGCCACGCGCGACGCCGTTTCCGAAGGCGTAGCAACGATCCGCGAAGGCGCATCCGACATGCTGCCATACGGCAAAAAAGCCGCCTGATCGGCGCATCGGTAAGCAGACGCCCTGCGTAACGGGGCTGAACAGTAAAGGCCCGTCGGATCGATCCGGCGGGCCTTTTTTGGTTTCGTGTTCTGCCGGCGAACGACAGGTATTGATCTGCCGTATGGTCTGGAACGATGCCCGTGCCCCCGGTCTTGGTCCGGGGGCACGACGGTCGATGACTTATGCTGAAGCTGAAGTTCTGACCGCCGATCGATGCCCGCTCTCCCTAGTTCGAAGCCCACACATCCAGATTGTACCGCCCTTCGGCGACCAGCTTGTCGATCCAGGCATCGGCCACATCGGCGCTCACGTCTTTTTCCTCGGAATAGATGCGGGAGAGGGCGCGGCGCACGTCCGGCTCCATCCGGCCGCCATCGCCGCAGATATAGATATTGGCGCCCGCTTCGATCATCGCCCACAGTTTGTCACGGTCTTCACGCACGAGGTCTTGCACATAGACCTTGGCCTTTTCCTTGCGCGAGAACGCCACGCGAAGGTCGGCAATGCCGTCAGCGGCGTATTTTTCCAATTCTTCACGATACAGGAAATCCTGATCCGGGTGGCGGCACCCAAAGAACAGAATCGCATCGCCAAGGCCTTCGCCATTTGCCTTGCGGATCGCACGTTCCTGCAAGAACCCACGGAACGGCGCGACACCTGTGCCCGGCCCGACCATGATCACGGGCTTGCTGGCATCTTCCGGCAAACGGAAATTGGCCTTGGTTTCTTTCAGGCTGGCCATGATGGTCGCCCCGACTGGCAAATCAGCCAGATAGTTGGAGCAGACGCCACGGAATTGGCCTTCGCCAGAAATTGCAGCTTCGCTCACGACACCAACCGTGACCGAACATGCGCCACCATCGCCCTTCGCGGATGATGAGATTGAGTAATAGCGCGGTGCCATCAGCGGGCACATCTCCAGGAATGCCGCAAACGGGGCTTCGCAGGCTGGGTAGGCCTCCAGTATATCCAACGCGGACAACTTTTTGAGGAACACACCGTCGCGATACCCGTCTCCTGCCAAAGCCTCCAATGCTGGTTTGGAGCGGGGGCATTCGGTGTGGTGGGCCAGCGCCTGCACATCCTTGCGGCTGGCGACTGTTTGCAATTCAAGCGCCTCGGTCAACAAGCGACGTACGGAAATCGGCCTGCCCGTTGGCAACTGACTGTGGCCATCAGTGTTTGCACTGAGCTTGATTTGTGTGTCGCTACCAAAGCCAAAGCGCGCTTCCACCCGTTTCACCAGATCAATCGCATTGCGTGGCGTTACACACAGATGGTCACCTGTCTGATAGGTCATTCCCTCCGCGAGCTTTACCTCGATATGGCGGGTTGAGCGGCCAGAGGCATCGCTGTTCTGCAATTCGCGGTTTGTCGTGATCGTCACCGGAAGGGCATCAGATGTATCGACAAGCGAATCGCTAACGCTGTCTAGCACTTCGACACGATATAATGGCGCAGCGGCGCTTCCGCCTGAAAGATCCACATCTAGATCAAGCGCCTTGGCAACCTCGGGGAAAAGATCACCGACCCAACCGTGGAACTGATCGTCAATATCATCGCGTGCATCCGCTTCAAAACGGTCGATGATCCGTTCGCCGCCGAGGCGTTCAAGCGCATCATCTATTGTGCGCGGCGTTGCCTGAAAGGTCGAAGCCCAATCGGAATGCCCCGCACCAAAGACCGCAAACTTCACGCCCTCTGCCGCCCCATCGGGCGCATCAGACAGCCAGCCAAGGAATTTACCCGCATTATCAGGCGGCTGACCGTTATAGGATGCGCAAGCAATCAACACTGCACCCTCGCTGGGCAATTTCCCTGCGTAATCGTCAAGCGGCGCAAGTGTGGTTTCAAACCCATTGGCATCCGCGTCCCGCGCAATGGTGCGCGCAAAATCTTCGGTGGTGCCAAGGTTCGACCCATAAAGCACAAGCGCGGGCGCACCATGGGTCGGGCGATCAGCCGCGGTTGCAAGATTTGCCCCTGTGTCTTCTTCGATTGCAGCGCCAGGCACCAGATGACTGCGGGTTACGCCATCGCGCATCCGCACCTTCATCTTGAAGCCATCAGGTTTGATAGACAGGCTTTCCTTGATCTTCAGTTCGTAATTGGTGTGGTCGATCAGCTCAAACCGCTGGAGGATCATACCCATGATCAGGGTCGCTTCCTGCATTGCAAACTGGCGGCCAATACAGGCACGCTGACCGTTGCCGAACGGTTTGTAAGCATTGGCAGGACGCGCTGCAATCGCTTCGCGGGTGAAGTTGTCGGGGTTAAATTCTTCCGCGTTCTCACCCCAAACCGATTTATCGCGGTGGAGCATCAGCGACAGCACGGTCACAAAATTCTTTTTGCGGATCCCATGGCCCGATTTCAGCTGTTCATCCTGATAGGGATATACGCTGAACGCTGGCGCTGTCGGCCACAGGCGCAGAGCTTCAAACAGGATCTGTTGCACATAGGTCAACTGGTTGACCTGCTTGAGTGTTGGCGGAGTTGAGATATCACGGCCCAAAACCCGGTCAACTTCTTCATAGGCTTTGGCCAGAACGTCAGGGTGGTTCATCAGATAGTAAAGCGTGAATGACATCAGGCCCGATGTCGTTTCATGCCCAGCCACAAGAAAGGTGATGATCTGATAGCGGATATTTTCATCAGAAAGGCTCTCGCCCGTAACCTTATCCACACCCTTGAGCATGTAATTGAGCAGGTCATTGGCAACCGCGCCACTGGCGCGGCGCTCCTTGATGATATCATCAACCAATTTGTTCATGTAGACGGTGTCAGCTTCCATCTTGTTGAGACGGGAGCGCAGGATAGCACCCTCAAACGGCAACCCGCGCTGGACCATGGCGGTCTCCAGGCTGCGGTTAAGTGCATCGATAAAGGGGTGATAATCACGGCGATAAAAGCTGTTGAAACGATAGTCAAAGCCGCAGATGCCAATAGTATCGAGCGCCACGGCGGTCATATCATGGACAACGTCAATTTCATCGTCAGCGTTCAAACGCTCCCACTTGGTAACAAGCTGGCCTGCCACGTCCTGCATCATGGGCATGTAATTCGCCATTGCCTGCCGCCCGAACGTCGGCAGCAGAATGTTATGTGCTTTTTGCCAGTTCGGTTCCTGCGTCTCGCCCGTGAACAGACCATCGCCCGCAATGCCACGCACCTTTCGCAGGGCACCGCGCACCGCCTTGTCGAAACGATTTTCATCGCAAAGTTCATCAACGATGTCATGGCCAGAGGCAATGATCAGCGGTTTACCCATCATGTCGAGCTTGAAGATCGGCCCAAGGTCGCGGGTCATTTCCATCAGGTTTTGCAGCGGCGCATCAAGGTTCAACGACAGCATATTCCCGACCACGGGTGCCTTTGGTGGCGTCGGGATCGACTTATACTTTGGCTTCGTTTCCATGCGCTTCGCTCCTCAGTCGGTCTTGGGTGGCGATGTCCAGATCGCCATGCGGAAGATGGTGTTAGGTAACCTAGGCTGCGACGCGGTCAGGCGCCACTGTTGCTGGAATTAATTGACGTTGACGTAAACGTCAATATAGAAATTGAAGTGACGTAACGGGCGTCTAACCAAGAAACCCCTTGATCCTGCCAACACCACCCGGCTTTATCGCGGGCACTATTCGCTAAAGGACTGTCATGCCCCGTTACACGCCCCTTGTTGCCAGCTTGCCTTCAACCGTGCCCTTCGTCGGCCCAGAAACACAGGAACGGGCGCGCGGCAGTGTGTTCAGGGCACGTCTCGGCGCAAACGAATGTGTCTTTGGCCCTTCCCCCCTGGCGATAAAGGCGATGGCAGATGCCGCATCAGATGTGTGGAAATACGGCGACCCCGAAAACCACGACCTAAAGACTGCTTTAGCCGCTCATCATGGCATCGCCCCGGAGAATATCGTGGTAGGGGAAGGGATAGACGGCCTGTTGAGCTATCTTGTGCGGATGTTTGTGGAGCCCGGTGTTACCGTTGCAACGTCGCTGGGTGCCTATCCCACATTCAATTTTCATGTCGCGGGGTTCGGCGGGCGTTTGGTAACGGCACCCTATGTCGATGACCACGAAGACCCCGAAAGCCTGCTGTCGCTGGCAAAGCGTGAGGCGGCGACGCTGATCTATATTGCCAACCCCGATAATCCGATGGGCACCTGGCATGATGCGGTCAAGATGCAGGCGATGATTGATGCGGTTCCCGAAGGTGCGCTGCTGATCCTCGACGAAGCCTATAGCGAATTTGCCCCCGATGGCACCTGCCCCGCGTTGGATGTGAGCCGTCCAAATGTGATCCGCATGCGCACGTTCTCCAAGGCCTATGGCATGGCCGGCGCGCGCGTGGGCTATGCCATCGCGGAAGAGGGCCTCGCGACCGCCTTCAACAAGGTCCGCAACCATTTTGGCGTCAACCGCATTGCCCAAGCCGGAGCGTTGGCGGCACTGGCAGATCAGGATTATCTGGCGTCTGTGGTGGCGCAGGTGGCAACAGCCCGCGACCGCATAGCGGCAATAGCCAAGGCAAACGGGCTGACCACGATCCCATCAGCGACCAATTTCGTCGCGATAGATTGCGGGCGGGATGGCGCTTACGCCAAAGCGGTTCTGGACAAGCTGATCGCGAACAACATCTTCGCACGCATGCCCTTTGTGGACCCGCAAAACCGCTGCATTCGCGTAAGCGCGGGGCGGCCGGAGGATTTGGATGCGCTTGAGGCAGTGTTCAGCGACTGTTTATAAAGTCGCCTAAAATCACAGCCGGTGCCCCGGCACATTACCCAGGCCCTCAATATCTGACGCCCGAAGTTCGCGCTGCCCCGACCAAAGGCCGGGACAGCCGTGATGTTAGCGCGTGAATTTCTTGTACTTGATCCGCTTAGGCTCAATCGAGTCGGCACCAAGGCGTCTGATTTTGTCTGCCTCGTAGTCCTCAAAGTTGCCTTCGAACCATTCCACGTGACTGTCGCCCTCAAACGCAAGGATGTGCGTGCAGAGACGGTCGAGGAACCAACGGTCATGGGAAATCACCACGGCGCAACCGGCGAAGTTGCCGATGGCATCCTCAAGCGCACGCAGGGTTTCAACATCGAGGTCGTTGGTCGGTTCATCGAGCAGCAACACGTTGCCGCCGGATTTCAGCAGTTTTGCCATGTGAACGCGGTTGCGCTCACCACCTGAAAGCAGCCCAACCGGCTTCTGCTGATCACCGCCCTTGAAGTTGAACGCGCCACAATAAGCGCGGGAGTTCATCTCCGCTTCGCCCAGCTTCACGATGTCCAGACCATCGGAGATTTCCTGCCAAACAGTATTCTTGGCATCCAGCGCATCACGTGACTGATCAACATAGGACAGTTTCACAGTGTCTCCGAAAGACACCTCACCGCTGTCAGGCTGTTCCTGGCCGGTGAGCATACGGAACAAGGTCGATTTACCCGCGCCGTTCGGCCCGATTACGCCGACAATACCACCAGGGGGGAGGCTGAACGACAAATCGTTGAACAGAACATTGTCGCCATAGGCCTTGGAAATACCCTCAACCTCAATCACCTTGGAGCCAAGGCGCGGCCCATGGGGAATGATGATCTGGGCATTGCCGAGCAATTCACGCTCTGACTGGCTCGCCATTTCGTTATAGGCGCTGATACGAGCCTTTGATTTGGCCTGACGAGCGCGGGCGGATTGGCGAACCCATTCCAATTCACGCGACAGCGCCTTTTGGCGGGATTTGTCTTCGCGCGCTTCCTGCTCCAGCCGTTTGGCCTTTTGTTCCATCCAGGAGGAATAGTTCCCCTCGTAGGGGATGCCGCGACCACGGTCCAATTCCAGAATCCACGTGGTGATGTCATCAAGGAAATAGCGGTCATGGGTTACGATCAGGATCGTACCTTTATAGGCAATCAAATGACGTTGCAGCCAGGCGATTGTCTCGGCATCGAGGTGGTTGGTCGGCTCATCGAGCAGCAGCATGTCAGGCGCTTCGAGCAACAACTTGCAAAGCGCAACGCGGCGACGCTCACCACCTGAAAGGTTCGTAACAGGGCTGTCATCGGGGGGGCAGCGCAATGCCTCCATCGAGACATCAACCTGACTGTCGAGATCCCAAAGGTTCTTGGCGTCAATCTCATCCTGAAGTTTGCCCATCTCCTCTGCGGTTTCATCAGAGTAGTTCATGGCAAGTTCGTTGTAACGATCCAGAATGGCGCGCTGTTCTGCTACGCCTTCCATCACGTTTTCACGGACGGTTTTGGTTTCGTCCAACTCCGGTTCCTGGCTCAAATAGCCAACCTTGGCACCTTCAGCGGCCCAGGCTTCACCGGTGAAATCCTTGTCCATGCCAGCCATAATGCGCATCAGCGTCGATTTACCGGCACCGTTGACACCAACGACCCCGATTTTCACGCCGGGCAAAAAGCTCAGCCGGATGTTTTCAAAGCACTTCTTGCCGCCCGAATAGGTCTTCGAGACGCCATCCATGTGATAGACATACTGATACGAGGCCATCTGTGTTCTCCACTGGAAATCAGGTTTGGCGCTGAGTAGCGGATTGGCGCAGGCCGTGCAATGCGATCTGGTCTGCTATTGCTGCTCATTCGGCCTGTTTTCGCTGCAAAAAGCGGCGAATGCGTGGGTCAGTCGTCAGCGAAATCGCCTTGGCATAGGCACCATGCGCATCGTGATCGGCCGCTTTCAACAACGCAGCCCGCGTCGCCCAATAGGATTGGTGGCCATCTGACTGGCGGTTATCGCGATACGGTGTGGCGTCCAAAGCGTTCAAACCTGCCTCTGGCCCAGAAGCTTCACCAACGGCGGCGGCCCGTGCGACATAGGCACCTGTTGATGGTGCAAGGGCAATCAGCCCTTCATAGAGCGCAACAATCGCGCGCCAATCGGTGTGACCCACCTGCCTTCGGTTGCAATGTACGGCCTGAATTGCCGCTTCCAGCTGAAACCTGCCCATACATTTATGTTTGTTAGCTCTGGCCAATAAATTTGAAGCCCTGTCAATAAGTTGAGCATTCCATACATTAGTGTCTTGCTCGGAAAGCGGCACGTATTCACTGCCTTGACGGGCGTCACTTCGGGCATGGGAAAAGCATAACAATGCCGCAAGACCCAATGCCTCTGGCTCCTCCGGCGACAACTCTACAACAAGATCAGCGAGGTAGAGTGCTTCTGTGGTGATATCCTCATCCGCCCCGTCCCAGGTAATCGCATAAGCGCCGTATATTGCCTCCAACACCGCATCCATGCGCCCGGCCATGTCGGCGCGTGAAGGTTTGACAAAGGGAATACGTGCAGCTGCGATCTTACGCTTGGCCCGAACGAGGCGTTGCGAGAGCGCCCCAGCCGGTAACAAAAAGGCCCGTGCAATACGATCAGCCTCCAGCGACAACACGCATTGTAACATCAGCGGTGTGCGAATTGCGGCATCTATCGCCGGATGCGCACATACAAACATCATTTTCAGGCGCTCATCAGGAATATCAGTGGGATCAATCATATCCATCGCGATCGTCTCCGCCGCTTCAATCGGGGCGCTGGTTTTATGGGCGGCGCTCCGAAACCGATCACGCGCGCGATTCAGCGCAACCGTCAGCAACCATGCCTCTGGTTTGGTTGGCACGCCATCAACCGGCCATTTCCGCAGCGCCGTCTCAAAGGCGTCAGCAAGCGCATCTTCGGCCGCAATCACATCGCCGGTTTTCGCGGAAAGCAACGCAAGCAATCGAGCCCGGCTATCACGTGCCGCAAACGTCGCTGCGGCACGTGCATCGTCATTCATGGCTTAAAGCTGCCCTTCGGGCATGGCGGAGGGGCGAACCTCTACATGACCATAATAGGCCACAGGGCATTTCCGTGCCCAGGCCAGCGCGGCATCAAGGTCAGGAACCTCAACCACAAAATACCCGCCGATCTGCTCCTTGGTGTCGGCATAGGGGCCATCCTGAACCTTAATTTCTCCGTCTTTCAGGGACACAGTGGTGGCCGTGGCGGAAGGTTGGAGCCAATCTGTATCTACAAAAACGCCAGCTTCGCGCAGATCATTGATATAGGCCCCAAAGATCGCGAGGTTTTCAGCCATTTGCGCTTCGGTTTGATCGGCAGAATCAGCTTCGTTGCTGTGGAGCATGAATGTGTAACGCATTGATGTATTCCTCCCCTCAGGCGCGCTGCGCCGCTTTTTCCAGGTTTTTAAGGCCGCGTTCGTAAACAGGGCCAAGCTGCCCGTCGAGGAACAGGCCAAAAACCCTACCAATGGGGTTCATCCCAAAGGTGGCTTTGGTGCTCCAGTTTACCATCGTGCCATTCGTTGTGGGCGTCAAAGTAAAGGTCTGCACAGGCTGGCCCATCGGGCCAAGATCAATCAACATCGTAACTGTACGACCCTCTTCCAATGCCGTGATCGTCTGGGTGCCTTGGCCCCCATTTCCCTTGAACGCAAAGGCTGAGCCGATACCCTGATCCGGACCGCTTAGCGTGATGGCAAGTTGTGGGTCATCATCACGATAGGGGTTGAAAGTCTGAAACCCCTTATTGCTGGCCAATAGCCCGTAAATCCGATCACTGTCAGCCGACAGAACCGCTTCACGCTCCACCGTCACCGTGCCGGGAAGGGCAAGGGGCGCAATGGCAATCAAGGCAACTGCCCCCAGCCCGATGGTCAAAAACATATTCATCTCGTCTCTACTTATATCCACGAAAGCAAAAGCGCCTTCACCTCCATGACGGGCGAGACGAGAGCCAATCGACAGGCTCGCAAAATTATTTGGTAAAAATTGAGTATTTCACGTGAAACCACCCCGTTGACTTCACATGCCTATCCCGGCGAGGTGGCCAGCATGAAGATTGGTGATCAATTCCCAAGTGCACGACGGGGTGAGCGGATAGGCCTTCTCGGTGGGTCATTCGATCCAGCGCATGAAGGTCATGCGCATATCACACGTGTCGCCTTGAAAAGATTTCGCCTCGATACGGTCTGGTGGCTTGTCTCGCCCGGGAACCCGCTCAAACAACGTGGCCCTGCTGACATGAACCGCAGGCTGACCGCCGCGCGCGATATCGCGCCAGCGCGCACAAATGTAACAGACATCGAAACCCACCTTGGAACCCAATATACCGCCGATACACTCGCCGCTTTGAAGGCCCGCTATCCTCAGGTGCGCTTTGTATGGCTGATGGGTTCGGACAACCTGATACAGTTTCACAAATGGGCTGATTGGCGTTGGATTATCGAGAATTTTCCGATTGGCGTTCTTGCGCGTCCCGGCTCACAGGTCAGGGCAGGGCTTTCGCCCGCTGCCCGCCGCTACCGTCAAAGCCGCCTTCGCCGGTTTGAGGCCGCGCGGCTTGCCGATTGTCAGGCACCGGCATGGGCATTGCTGACCGGTGCAATGTCTTCGGCATCATCCACAGCCATCCGCGACAGAGGCGATTGGCCATGAAAAGCCGCATCATTTTCGGACTTGTTTTTGCACTGATCGCCAGCACGGCGGGCGCCAAAGCACCAGATTATGCCCCGGCCCCAAAACCACGCCCCTTGGCAATGGCCAAAACAGGGTTTGATCTTGTCAAAGCGGCGGGATTTACGGGCCAGACCGGGTTCATTGTAATTGATGCGCAAACAGGCACTGTTTTCGAAGCGTTTCAGCCGAACCTGCCTCTACCACCCGCATCCGTCGCCAAGGTGCCCACCGCATTATATGCGCTCGATCAACTTGGGCCAGATTTCCGGTTTCAAACTCAGTTGCTCGCGCGCGGAACGGTCAACGCCGGCGACCTGCGGGGTGATTTGATATTGAAAGGCCAGGGCGGCCCGGAGCTTGATAGCGATGATTTGGTTGAACTGATTGCCTCATCCGGCCTGCGCTCTGTGTCCGGGCAGTTTCTGATCGACGCAGGGCCAGGCACAATCGCTGAACAAATCGATAACACCCAGCCCATAACAGCCGCCTATAACCCATCCGTTTCTGGCCTGAACCTCAATTTCAACCGCGTCTATATGGAATGGAAACGCCGTAACGGTCGCTACGATATGGTGATGGAGGCGCGTGCCGAAACCGTCAGCCCTCAGGTGAATGTGGTGACAATGAAAATCGTCGATCAAACAGATGGTGGAGAGGTCTTCCACCATCGAATGACCGACAAGGCAGAAGCATGGCAGGTTGCACGCTCTGCCTTGGGCAAAAAGGGCGGGCGGTGGCTGCCTGTGCGTAACGCAAACCGTCATGTTGGCGATGTTTTTCGCACTTTGGCCGCCGATAGGGGCCTCACACTTCCACTGTCTGGCGATACCACAGGCGCACAGGGCACTGTGATCGCAACGCATCTTTCGCGCCCGCTGATCGACACCGTTCGCGCGATGCTGAAATACTCAACCAACCTCACGGCAGAAGCCATCGGCGTTACCGCAACACGGACAACACAAAGCGCATCACGTCTTGAAACGTCCGCACGGGCAATGAACGAATGGGCCCACGCCTTCATCGGGCCCGGCCCCGGCGTGTTGTCCATGACAAACCATTCAGGTCTAAGCGGCGACAGTCGGGCATCAGCGGGGCGACTGGCCGCGCTCCTCTTGGCTGCAGAGGCAAAACCAATCAACAACGCCCCGTTCTCAAGCCTGTTAAAACCTTTCCCGGTAACAGAGCGTGGCACAGCCGACCCAAGATATCCTTCAATCGTTCGCGCAAAGACAGGGACGCTGAATTTCACAAGCGCGCTTGCCGGTTATGTCGATGTTGAAGACGGTCGCCGCCTCATATTTGCGATTATCTCTGCCGACGTTCCCAGAAGAGCGGCAACGGCAAACCCTGCTGTTGAACGCCCAAGGGGGGCACGAACATGGGGGGCACGGGCAAAACGCCTTCAACGCGCATTACTACGCAGTTGGATTGATCGGTTCGGACGCTAGGGCAGTACATAATCGCCCGGTCGTCACCGAATACGTTTCAAATAGACATAAAGCGCACCACCACCCCCATGACGGGGATGCGCCTGACTGACGTTGACAATCATTTGCGCCAGAGGTGGCGAAGATAGCCACATCGGCGCTTCCCGCCGCAGAACACCCGGAGCCTCCGGCGCAAAGGGTTCGCGCTCACCCGGCCCGCCTTTGCCGGTGATCACCAGAACACAGCGATGGCCTTGCGCGCGGGCATCAGAAATGAACGTAATCAATACACGATGCGCACGGGCTGCCGACATGCCGTGCAGATCCAGGCGTGCATCAGGCGACCGGCGACCTTTTTTCAAGCGTTCTTCTGTCCGCCGATCCAAACCGGATGCAGGCGCCGATCCTGTTTCCGGCAATGTCAGCGAAGGGCCTGTGCTTGACCCGGTTGGCTTGAAAATCTTTGGCGTTCGAACGGGACGAGGGTGCACCACAACCGGGGGCGGGGCCGCCTCAGGTAGCGGAACATGGGGCGCGGGCCGATCTGCATGAGGCGCGACGGTGTCAGCCACCTGCCGCCACAACGCGCGCTCCTCCTCAGTTGGTTGTCTTCCGCGCCGTGCCATCATTCACGCCAATAACAATCGCGCCGCTGCAGGTTTTGGCAGCAGGGTGACCATACGCCCACCCCGGCGATAGGGACCGGCGATTTCACCCGCGGCATCACCAGAACCAACAAAAACATCAGCCCTTTGCGCACCCTTGATCGCCCCGCCAACATCCTGCGCAATCATAAGGGCGTGAGTTGCCACCTCACCATCGGTTTCCACCCAAATCGGTGCCCCAAGTGGGTGAAATGCCGGATCAACGGCAAGGCTTCGCCCAGCGGTCACCGGCGCACCCATTGCACCGATGGGGCCACTGTCGCCGGCCAATTCAGTCCGTTCGGTAAAGAACACGTAGGATGGGTTCATATTCATCAAATCTTGCGCATCATCAGCATGCGCGCGCAACCAAGTCTTAATTGACTGGGCTGACGCATCGGCCAGTGTCATCTCGCCACGATCGACCAGAACCTTGCCGATCGCACGATAGGGGTGACCGTTTTTTCCGGCAAACCCAACACGTGCGGCGGTACCATCGGGCAGCCTGATACGCCCTGACCCCTGAATCTCAAGGAAAAACGCCTCCACAGGGTCCGCAAGCCAGAAAACTTCCAACCCTTTGTTTGCCAGCGCCCCTGACGCGATATCTGCTCGTGTCAGATAGGGTGTCTCAGGCGATAGGTCAGGCGGTATCATGTAGATCGGCGTCTGATAATGGTCGCCACGCTCACGCGCGCCCGCAATCTCTGGTTCATAATACGCCGTGAAAAGCGCCTCATCTGATCCGATTTGAACAGGTGTAAACAACGCTTCAAAAAAGCCACGGGCGCTGGCAAACCGTGAGCGCGCCGCAATGTTACTCAGATTTCGCCAATCCTGCACTTCAACCGGTCCGACAGGTGCGGCGCGCGCGATATCGAGCGTGGACAGGAAAACAGACATGGCCGTCGCATGGTCATCATCAGCCCACCCGGACAGATCGTCAAAAGAAAGCGGTATGACCACGTCAGCCCGTCCTTTACTCTCGGTGCTGCAGCCTGCCAGAACACCAGCGCCCAAGCTGGCACCTATACCAAGATAGGCACCAAACTCGCGCCGCGTCGGACGTGTCAGACCGTCAGCGCCTTCAAGAACGACCCCCGAGGTCATTCACCCGTGGCAATCAGCAGCCAATTCGGATCACGCGCCCCCAATTGGCGACCAAATGTCCAGCGGTCATGCTCCCGGCGCACTTCGTTTGGATCACCTTCAACAACACGGTGCTCACTATCACGCACAACGGTGATCAGCTCACCAATAAAGCTCATGTCAATTTCGGCGACATTGTCTTCGGGATCAAAACGGGCCCCGACAATTTCGGTCTTGCGAAGACCAACAAACCGGGCATCGACCGTCAGGCCTTCATCGGCCCGTGCATCAATAACGGCGGCGAACCCCTGAAACACATCGGGAGAGAGAAATTTTTGCAGCGTGTCCTTGTCACCATTTTCAAAGGCCATCAGCAGCATTTCATAGGCCTGCCTCGCGCCAGACACAAAAACCGTTGGCGAAAAGTCAGGCTCAACCCGACGCATATCAGCAAATGCGTCGGCAAATGGCCCTTCATCAACAGGCTCGGCAGGGTGTTGAATTGGCGTAACCTCTGCACCTTCATCAAGATCACGGCGAGCACTGGCGGGCGGCTGTTCGTGCCCTGTCTTTGTGCCAAGCACACTCTTGAGCTTGAACAGCAAGAAAACCGCGACCCCAGCAAGAACCATTAATGTCGTATAATCCTGCATTTGATCCTGCTTCTCCGATCATGGCCCGTATTGGTGCCTGTTACATTAAACGACACCCATGGCGCCGCGAAGGTCTCACGACTATGTAGGGGGCGGGATGCACGCTGTCTACGACGAGAGGCCCTTATCATGTGGATCATTCTGGTGCTTGTCGCCATACCGATCATCGAAATTGCCCTTTTTATTGAATTAGGGGGGTGGGTAGGCCTTTGGCCAACCATCGGTTTGGTGATCATCACCGCAATTATCGGCGGCATTCTGTTACGCGCTCAGGGGTTCAGCGCAATGCAGCGGATGCAACGGTCCATGGCCGAGGGTGGTGATCCACGCGGACCAATGGCGCATGGCATCTTGATCCTGATTGCCGGGCTATTGATGCTCACACCTGGATTTTTTACCGATGCCGTCGGATTTACCCTATTGGTGCCGCCAGCCCGCACAGCAATAATTGCCGCGATTGGTCCATGGGTCGCCAAACGGGTCGTGACACAAGGCATGGCGCAGAGCGGGGGTATGGGTGGGATGAGCGCAGGCGCTCACACACACACTGGCAACGATGATCCGATTGATGTGGACTACGTCGACCTGACGGGAACCAACGATGATGCCAAGGGCACTCACCGTTCCGGACGCAGCGGATGGTCTCGCCATCCCAATGACCCCCCCGCGAATTGACCCGCCCCCTGTCAACTGACCCCCGCGCCGTGCATTGCAGCAGGCGGCGCTGGCATGTTAGCTGAACGTCAAGACCTGACACCTAGGATTTTGTGAGTAGTGGAGTAAACCAGACATGGCCGAAGCCGATCAGACAGCAGCTGAAGCAGTTTCAAAACCTGCACCAAGTATTTCAATCAAAGCGCAATATCTGCGCGATCTGTCATTCGAGAATGTCGCCGTTCAGCAAGCTGGCGGACGCCTCGACGATAAACCCGAAATTCAGGTGGGTGTTAACCTCGACGCGAAAAAGCGTGGCGAAGATACCTATGAAGTCATCCTGAAGGTCACCGCGACCGCAAAGGGTGAAGACGTGATGATGTTCCTGATTGAAATGGAATACGCAGGCGTGTTCGAAATCAAGAATGTGCCTGAAAACCAGCTGCACCCTGTGCTTATGATCGAATGCCCACGCATTATCTTCCCCTTCGCACGCCGCATCGTATCTGACCTGACGCGCGATGGTGGTTACCCGCCATTGATGCTCGACATGGTGGATTTTGCAGGCATCTACCGGGCTGAGCTGGAAAAGCGGCGCGCGGCGGCAGAATTGGAAAATGAACCAGCCGCAGGCAACGCCTGATCCTTTACGCCATTGGCGTTAGGTTCTGTTCCAGACCGCATCCTCACCAAGGCTTTCGACGAAAGCTTCATGGGCCGCCTGTTCTTTTGGGGACAGGCGGCTTTCCAATGGGCGGGGCCTTGCGCCAATAACAGTGGTGGATGTGCTGCCTGTTCGGTTTGCAGACCCTTTGCGCGGTGCACCCGCCAGAACAAAATCCGGCTGCTTGCCCCCGATCAGTTCAAGATAGACTTCGGCCAGAATTTCACTGTCGAGCAATGCGCCATGCAATGTGCGTGAGCTGTTGTCGATATTGAAACGCCGGCACAAGGCATCAAGGCTGCTGGGGGAGCCGGGATAGCGTTTTCGCGCAATCGCCAGCGTATCAATCGCACGCTCCCACGGCAGAGCCGGGCGCCCCATGCGGGTCAGCTCCGCATTCAGGAATTTCATATCAAAGGCGGCGTTATGGATCACCAGTTTTGCATCACCGATGAAATCAATAAACGCGTCGCCAATCTTGGCGAAGACAGGCTCAGGGCGCAGGCGTTCTTCGCTTAACCCATGAACGGCAAAGGCCTCCGCCGGCATGTCGCGTTCGGGATTGATATATTGATGATAAACCTTGCCCGTTGGCACGTGGTTCATTAGCTCCACACACCCGATTTCAACGATCCGATGGCCTTCGTTCGGGGATAGGCCAGTGGTTTCCGTGTCCATTACGATTTCACGCACTGGTATCTCCCTCATCCGATGGATTTGCGGGCTGTGCCTTGGCCCAGGCCATAACCGCATCAACCTGTTGACGGGCCGCGCTCAGGCCTGATCCGGTATCTATCACAAAATCGGCCCGCGCACGCTTTTCCGCATCGGGAATCTGCTTTGCCAGAATTGCCTCAAACGCCGCAGCCGTCATCCCCGGCCGTGCCAGAACCCGCGTTCGTTGAACATCAGCTGGCGCAGAGGCAACCACAACCGCATCAAACCCATCGGCCGATCTGCCTTCGAATAACAAGGGAATATCAAACACGGCAACGGCGAAGCCATCAGCCCGCGCTTGTGCCATCGCGGCGGCACGGTCTTGGCCCACAAGGGGGTGAATGGCCGCTTCGACCTGTTTGAGAAGTACATCATTGGTGATAATCGCATCTCGCAGGGCAATGCGGTCAACCGCACCATCCTTGACCGCCTCCGGCACGATTTCAGCAATCGCGCGCGAACCGGCGGCGCCTCTGGCGTAAAGACGATGCACCGCAGCGTCCGCATCCCAAACCATTGCACCCGCATCAGCGAACATCTGTGCGGTTGTCGATTTCCCCATGCCAATGGAGCCTGTAAGGCCAATGACAATCATGGTGCCAACATTAGATGTCTAAGCTCTTCATCAACCACCGGGGCCGTGCCGAACCAGGCCTCGAAACCGGGTCGTGCCTGATGCAACAACATCCCAAGGCCATCGACGGTTTTCAAACCACGATCCATTGCCGCCTGTAGAAAGCCTGTGACCAGCGGCGTGTAAACAATATCTGTCGCGATGGCATCATCGTCTGCGCCGCTAAGGTCCAGGTCGAGAGGTGGCGCGCCTTTCATGCCAAGGCTCGTTGTATTTACAATCAGACCCGCACCCGGCAAGGCGCTGGCTGCTTTTTCCCACGAAATTACCCTTACACGTTCACCAAACTGACCAGCCAATGCATCAGCACGAGCAAGAGTGCGATTGGTCAGACGAATTTCTGAGGCACCGACCTCAAGCAAGCCGTGAATGATGGCGCGCGCGGCCCCACCAGCGCCAAGCACAACCGCAGGCCGGGCCAGAACCCATGCCGAACCAGCACCCTGCCTGAGGTTTTCAATAAACCCATAACCATCGGTGTTATCGGCATGAATTTTGCCATCCGGCATGAAAATCAGCGTATTTGCAGCCCCAATGGCGCGCGCGATATCACTGCTGCTGTCGGCTAATGCCAGGGCGGCCTCTTTATGGGGAATGGTGACATTTGCACCACGCCACCCGTCTGCGGATAGGGCGCGGACGTGGGTTTCGAAATCTTCCGGTGCGCATTCAATATGCTCGTAACTGCCCGAAATGCCATATTTCTGCAGCCAGTGCCCGTGCAACCGGGGTGATTTGGAGTGTTTGACAGGCCAGCCAAAAACACCTGCGCGCAATTTGTCATTCATTCAGTCAATGCCCCCCGGACACGCAAGAAACCCAGTGTTTCAATCAATGGCAGGCCAAGAATGGCAAAATAATCACCATCAACCCGCGCGAAGAGCTGCGCCCCTAAACCTTCGAGCTTATAGCCACCGACGGTTGTTAGAGTATCATCACCCATCTGATCCAGATAGCTTTGAAGAAATTGGTCCGTGAAAGGCCGCATGATCAATCGTGCGACACCAACGTGACGCCAGATCGCGGCCCCATCGAGGGCAATCACAGCCGCGCTTTGAAGCTCATGCCGCTCCCCCCGAAGCGTTTTGAGGTGCGTTTCTGCCTCTGCCATATCACGTGGTTTGTCATATGCCGTACCCTTATGGCTAAGGATCTGATCGGCACCCAATACAAGACGCCCAGGATGAGCACGGGATACGGAAACCGCTTTCATTTCCGCCAGTATGTCAGCCTGATCACGTGGGTGGGCCTTTTCGGCGCGCAACGAAGCTTTGACTTCATCCTCATCAACGCGGGCAGGAATGACATCAATCTCTACGCCCGCATTGCGCAACAACGCGGCGCGTACAGGGCTTGCAGATGCGAGAATGAGGGTCATTTTGCATCACCTTCGCAAAGTTGTTTCTGGCGCAGAATGGCCATGATCGCCGCGGCCGTTTCTTCGATAGACCGGCGGGTAACATCAATTACCGGCGCATCAATCCGTTCAAACAAAAGGCGTGCTTCGGAAACCTCCGCACGAATTGCATCGAGCGCAGCATATTCAGCTGCTTTGTCATGGCCAATTGTTTCAAGACGCTGGCTGCGTATCTGGGCAAGACGGTTCGGGCTTGCGGTAAGCGCCACCACCGGCACGCCCTTCGCAATCGCCGCAAAAAAACCCGTGGGCGGCTCAATGCCCGGAACCAAAGGCAGGTTTGCAGCTTTGATACCGCGAACCGCCAGATATATGCATGTAGGCGTTTTGGATGTTCGGCTAACGCCCGTCAGAATGACATCTGCCCGCGATAGTCGGTCAGAAACAGCACCATCATCGTGGTTTATTGCATAATCAATAGCATCGACACGTTTGAAATAGAGATCATCAACCTTGTATTGCCCCCCGGTACGGTCCGAAGCGGGTTCCTGAAAATGCGCCTCCAGCATCTTCACAACAGGATTGATCGCCGTAAGGGCCGGCACACCGATCTCTGCGCATTTCTTCAGGATCAAATCACTGAGATCACGATCCGCCATGGTTACCAATACCGGCCCCGGATCATCAGCAATGGCACTGATCACGGCCTCTGCGTCAACGCGACTGCGCACAAATACATAAAGACGAGTTTGCGCCATATCAGGCGGAAACAAAGCCAGTGCTGCCTCACCGATCTTGGCAATCGTTTCGCCTGTACTATCAGAAATAAGGTGGACTGTGTTTCGCATACCGCTCGCCAATGGCTCTGAAAGGGCTGAGGATAAATGTGAAAGCTGGGGATGACCAGCGAAGCCGTCATGCAAAGGGTGGAAAACGCGCGATCCATCCTACGGGGGAGAAAACATATGACGTAAATCAGAACCAGCGGGGGCGAATCGAAATTTTTCTGATTCCTTCCCATTATTCTATGGACGTTATTATTTATAAAAAACAATCACTTACAAGGAAGCATAATGATTTCATCCACAGGAAAATCAACAAGCCGACTGGCAGTGCATTTTATTGTGGGTAAATATGGGTAATGGGTTAATCCCCATGACTCAGCGGCCATCTACATCTTCCAAAAAAGGCTAAGAAAAATTCTTATGATGACAGGCAAAGACAAAAAACTTCTACGCGTTTTGCGCGGTGAAACGACGGCTCGCCCACCAATCTGGCTCATGCGACAAGCCGGTCGGTATTTGCCTGAATATAAAGCCACCCGTGCGCAGGCCGGTGGCTTTCTTGACCTTTGTTACAACCCTGATCTTGCAACTGAAGTCACATTACAGCCCATCAGGCGGTTCGGCTTTGATGCAGCTATTCTTTTCGCTGACATTTTACTCATACCACAAGCACTTGGCATGGAGCTTTGGTTTGAAACCGGAGAAGGCCCACGCCTTACGCCCGTTTCCTCACCTGACGAGCTTAAACCTGCTTCTGATGTCCATGAAGTGTTATCACCTATCTATGAAACAGTGGGACGTCTTTCAGAGGAGCTTCCAAAGGATGTAACACTGATTGGTTTTGCTGGCGCACCATGGACGGTAGCTACTTATATGATTGCCGGGCGTGGTAGCCCTGATCAGGCCGCTGCACATAAACTGATGAATGAAGCGCCTGAGGCATTTGATGCCATCATCGATCGTGTAGCGGATGCGACCATCGAATATCTGAGCAGGCAAATTCAGGCCGGGGCAGAGGTTGTAAAGCTGTTTGATAGCTGGGCAGGTTCATTACAAGGTAACGCCTTTGAACGCGCGTCTTTGCGTCCTTGTCTCAAGATTGTGGAAGCATTGCGGGTATTGCACCCTGACGTGCCCGTAATCGGGTTTCCACGTGGTGTGGGTGAACGTGCATTGGAATTTGCAAAGGCAACTGGAGTTGCCGCGATTGCGATTGATCAGGGTGCTGATACAAATTGGGCGCGTGACAACCTTCAACCGATTACGGCTGTTCAAGGTAATCTAGACCCTGCGCTGATGGTCACAGGTGGCGATGCGCTGGTTCGTGAGACTGAAAAGCTGATCGAAACCTTTGCTGACGGGCCACATATATTCAACCTTGGTCACGGTATTACGCCAGATGCAGACCCAGCCAATGTAGAAAAACTGGTGAGACTGGTTCAGGGATGAGTTGGATACAGGACATTCTGGCGCCATTATACCCGTGGACGCTTGCGCTTCATTTGATTTCTGTAATCTCATGGATGGCAGGAATGTTCTATCTGCCCCGGCTTTTTGTTTATCATGCTGAAAAAGCTAAAGATAATAAAGAGTTGGATCTGATTTATCAGGAAATGGAATCCAAACTGCTGCGGGTGATTATGAACCCGGCCATGATTTCAACCTGGATATTCGGATTGGCCTTGGCGGCTACGCCTGGTCTGGTGGATTTCACCGAGATTTGGCCGTGGGTAAAGTTTGCGGCCATTTCGGGCATGACGGGCTTTCATCATTCACTTGCGCTTTGGCGGAAGGATTTTGTTGCTGGAAAGAATGAACGATCCGGCAAATTTTTTCGTTTGATGAATGAAGTGCCGACGGTTCTGATGCTGGTCATTGTGATCATGGTAATCGTCAGGCCGTTCTAAGCGATTTATTGCACTGCCAATGGAAATAGGGTAATGAAATCACGCACGGCGTTCGCCGTGACGTTTCCCACTCCCTGTCGCTGCACGAGATGTTCGTGATGTGCTGACCTATGTGAACGGTTTTCCCATGGATATTGAGCGGATGAAGCTCGCCGAATTGAAGGCAAAAAGCCCAACAGAATTGTTGGCTTTTGCAGAAGAATTGGAAGTTGAAAACGCATCTTCGATGCGTAAGCAGGACATGCTGTTCGCAATTCTCAAAGAATTGGCGGATATGGAAGTTGAGATCATCGGTGAAGGTGTTCTTGAAGTATTGCAGGATGGGTTTGGGTTTTTGCGGTCGCCGCAGGCCAATTACCTTCCAGGCCCTGATGATATCTATGTCTCACCTGAACAGCTTCGCAAATTTGCGCTGCGCACTGGCGATACCGTTGAAGGTATCATCCAGGCACCAAAAGAAGGCGAACGATATTTCGCAATGGTGATGGTTCACACCATCAACTTTGAGGAGCCTGAAAAAGCACGCCACAAAGTTCACTTCGATAACCTTACGCCGCTCTATCCTGACGAGCGGTTCAAGATGGAAATTGAAGACCCGACCATCAAAGATCGTTCAGCGCGTATCATTGATTTGGTCGCACCTATTGGTAAGGGCCAGCGTTGTTTGATTGTGGCGCCACCGCGTACTGGTAAAACGGTTCTTTTGCAGAACATCGCTTATTCGATTGAGCGTAATCACCCTGAATGTTTCCTGATCGTGCTGTTGATTGATGAACGGCCAGAGGAGGTCACGGATATGCAACGGTCGGTGAAGGGTGAGGTTGTATCCTCTACCTTTGATGAACCGGCCACGCGACATGTTGCAGTTGCGGAAATGGTGATCGAAAAGGCAAAACGCCTAACCGAACATGGCCGTGATGTGGTAATTTTGCTCGATTCAATCACGCGTTTGGGCCGCGCGTTCAATACTGTTGTACCCTCGTCTGGTAAGGTTTTGACGGGTGGTGTCGATGCCAACGCGCTTCAACGTCCAAAGCGGTTCTTTGGCGCGGCGCGTAACATCGAAGAGGGTGGTTCACTGACCATTATCTCCACTGCGCTTATCGATACTGGCAGCCGGATGGATGAGGTTATCTTCGAGGAATTCAAAGGTACGGGTAACTCTGAAATTGTTCTCGATCGCAAGGTTGCGGATAAGCGGGTGTTCCCGGCCATTGATATTCTGAAATCTGGCACGCGAAAAGAAGATCTGCTGATCGAGAAAGCAGACCTGACCAAGATGTTTGTGCTTCGCCGTATTCTGAACCCGATGGGGACGACAGATGCGATCGAATTCCTGATAGGGAAATTGAAACAGACCAAAACCAACTCGGACTTCTTTGATTCAATGAATGCCTGATCACGGGTTCAGGTGAACTGATATTGAGAAGGGCGCTCGAAACAAGAGCGCCCTTTTTTGATTTATGGGCGGAGGAGGGTGGAACCAGTGGTTTTTCGCCCCTCAAGATCGCGATGAGCCTGTGCGACGTCGGCTAATGCATACTCAGCATTTATGTCGATATTGACCGCACCGGATTGTATTACCTCATAAAGATCGGCAGCAGCGGAAAGGAGTGCTTCGCGGGTATCTGTGTAAGCAAAAAGCGTTGGCCTTGTGACAAACAGCGACCCTTTTGCCGCAAGTATACCGAGATTAACGTCAGTAACTGGGCCAGAGGCGTTGCCGTAACTGATCATCAGGCCACGTGGCGCGAGACTGTCGAGGGACGCCTCCCATGTGGAGGCTCCGACACCATCAAATACAACAGGAACTTTAGCGCCTTTGGTTATTTCAGATACTTTTTCTGCAATGTTTTCGTGGTTGTAGAAGATGATATGGTCGCACCCTGCAGCCTTGGCGAGCGCCGCTTTTTCCTGCGATCCAACTGTGCCAATCACAGTTGCACCAAGATGTTTCAACCACTGAACAGCGATAAGGCCAACACCGCCAGCGGCGGCGTGAAATAATACAGTTTCACCTGCCTTTACCCGATAAATTTGCCGGATCAGATATTGGGTCGTTAAGCCCTTCAGAAGAGAAGCAGCTGCGATGTCGTCGCTAATACCATCAGGTGTGCGAATAACGCGATCAGCGGGCATGATGTGTTTTTCGCCATAAGCGCCGATGGCACCCGCGCAATATCCCACGCGATCACCCGGTTTGAGATCGGTTACATCTTTGCCCACGGATTCGACCACACCTGCACCTTCGAGGCCAAGGCCCATTGGCAACGGCATGGGATACAGGCCGGTACGGTGGTAAGTATCGATGAAATTTAGCCCGATCGCTTTGTTATTGATAAGCACTTCACCCGGTGTCAGCGCGCGCATGGGTTCATCAACAAGTTGCATGACCTCTGGGCCGCCGAACTCTGTGATCTGTATTCTCTTGACCATATTGGAACCTTCTGTTGTTAGGCAGGCGAGCGTTCGTTCTGATACGCTGGAAACTCTGCGGGGCTTTATGTGGCCTTGTTGGATCGTGAGAGGCTAGGCGTGAGTGTTATGATTAACAAGTCAACGACTGACACAATATTTGCCATCGCAACAGCGCCTGGTCGTGCAGGGGTGGCTGTGATCCGTGTTTCGGGGCCACGGTCATTCCCGATACTTGAAGCGATAACTCGAAAACCTCTTCCGGCTCCTCGGCAAATGGTTGTTCGGCGGTTGTTTTCTGACGATGTGCTATTGGATGAGGCACTTGTGGTCCGGTTTGAAAAAGGGCGGAGTTTCACAGGGGATGACATGGTTGAGCTGCACGTTCATGGAGGACGTGCCACGGCCGCCAGTGTGATCGCTGTTCTGTCTGGTCTTAATTATTGTCGTTCTGCAGCGCCTGGAGAGTTTACGCGACGCGCGCTTGAAAACGGTCGATTGGATCTTGCCCAGGTCGAAGGCCTCGCTGATCTGATTGACGCCGAAACCGAAGCGCAGCGCGAGCAGGCGATGGCGTTGATGAAGGGCGAATTGTCTGATGATGCGAACCGGTGGCGGCAAGACCTCATTGGCGCGCTTGCGCTGCTAGAAGCGTCCATTGATTTCGCTGATGAAGAAGATGCGCCGGTTGATGTCAGCGATGATGTTGCGGGCATGATCGCGGCGGTTCTGCGGGAGTTGGAAAAGGTGCTTGAGGGGGCAGGGGCAGCAGAACGAATACGTGATGGATTTGTGGTGGCCTTGGTTGGTCCGCCAAATGCGGGAAAATCAAGTTTGCTTAATGCGCTGATCGGGAGAGAAGCAGCAATCGCATCTCCCGTTGCGGGAACAACAAGGGATATTATCGAAGCTGTCTGTGATTTTGATGGCATCCCGGTGATCCTGACTGACATGGCGGGGATACGTGAAACCGGCGATGAGGTTGAGGGTATTGGGGTCGACCGGGCGCTTCAAAAAGTGAGGGAAGCCGATCTTCGTATTTTTCTTACCGCGCCTGACATTATGCCTGCGCCGGGTGTGTTAAAGAAGGAAGGTGACATCGAGGTCTTTACCAAATCAGATTTGGCTAGACCTGCGGGGTTCTGTGTATCTGTCAAAACAGGGGAAGGGCTCCATGACCTTCGGGCGCTTATTGGTGAAAAGCTGAAAGACCGTGCTGGTAGGGCGAGCTTGCTTGGTCGGGAGCGTCAGAAAGTGGCTGTTCAGTTGGCCTTAAACGAGTTAAGTCGGGCGCGGGAAGAAACCCGGGAAGAAATCTGTGCGGCCTTGCTCCGTTCGTCCATTGGACATCTCAGCGGACTTTTGGGTGAAGTTGGTGTAGAGGATATTCTCGATGATATCTTCTCTCGGTTCTGCATGGGCAAATAGGGGTGTTTCACGTGAAACAGTCTGGCTTTGAATTTGATGTAATTGTCGTTGGTGGCGGACATGCCGGTACCGAAGCTGCGCTAGCGGCTGCGCGAATGGGCGCGAAGGTTGCCCTGGTCACGCATCGTTTTGATCGTATTGGCGAGATGTCTTGCAACCCGGCAATCGGAGGTCTTGGAAAAGGTCACCTGGTACGAGAAATTGATGCGATGGATGGCGTCATGGGCCGGGCGGCCGATATGGCTGGCATCCAATTTAGATTATTGAACCGACGGAAAGGCCCGGCTGTCCAAGGGCCACGAGCGCAATGTGATCGTGCTTTATACCGTGCCGCCATTCAGAATGAGGTTAAGACACATCAAGGGTTGACGGTTATTGAGGATGAGGTTTGTGATCTTGTTGAGAGCGATGGAAAAATTGTTGGCGTAAAAACCAAAGCAGATCTCACTTTGCATGCCTATGCGACTATCCTGACAACAGGAACCTTTTTGCGGGGCGTGATCCATATTGGCGATGTTTCGCATTCCGGTGGTCGTGTCCATGATCCAGCATCAGATAAACTAGCGGCTCGCATTGATGAATTTGGGTTGCCGCTGGGGCGCTTGAAAACGGGAACCCCCCCTCGGCTGGACGGGCGAACGATCGCCTGGGATCGTCTCGAAATGCAGCCAGGTGACGATGAACCAGTTATGTTTTCATTTATGAACAAGGCACCAACCGCTCGTCAGCTATCTTGCGGGATTACCCATACCTCTGAACAAACCCATGATATTATTCGAAAAAACATCGACCGTTCAGCAATGTTTGGAGGGCACATCGAAGGCGTAGGGCCGCGGTATTGCCCCTCTATCGAAGATAAGGTCATGCGTTTCGCTGATAAAACGTCGCATCAAATATTTCTTGAACCTGAAGGGTTGGATGATCATACGATCTATCCCAATGGTATCTCAACGTCTCTGCCTGAGGACGTTCAGCATGATTATGTGCGAAGCATTGTTGGGCTTGAAGAGGCCAAAATTCTACAACCGGGCTATGCAATTGAATATGACTATATCGACCCGCGTGCGCTTGCTGCAGATCTGAGCGTTAAATCCGTAGAAGGATTGTTTTTGGCCGGCCAGATAAACGGCACAACCGGTTATGAAGAGGCTGCTGCGCAGGGGCTTGTCGCTGGTCTGAACGCGGCCAGAAAGGCGGCGGGCGGGGCATCCGTGTTCTTTAGTCGTTCGGAAAGCTACATAGGCGTGATGATCGACGATCTGATCAACCGGGGTGTCACGGAACCATATCGAATGTTTACCTCCCGTGCGGAGTATCGACTTACGCTGCGTGCTGACAACTCTGACCAAAGGTTAACGCCTAACGGGGTGGAAATCGGCTGTGTAGGGCCAAGCCGCAGAGAGGCGTTTGAGAAAAAGCGTGATCAACTGTCAGCGGCAAAGGCAACCCTTTGCAATCTCTCCGAAACCCCAACCGCTCTTCGGGCTGCAGGCATTCGTGTCAATCAGGATGGTGTTCGACGGTCGGCCTATGATCTGCTCGCCTATCCCGATATCGATATGTCTGTGCTTTGCATGGTGTGGCCGGATCTTGCTGCGATCGATACAAATATTAGAAAGCAGGTTGAAAATGACGCGCTTTACGCGACCTATGCATCGCGTCAGAAAGCGGAAATAGACGCCCTTCGTAGAGACGAAGAAATTGCCATTCCTGAGGAGTTGTCATTCACTGAGATGCGCGGGCTTTCAAACGAATTTCGTGAAAAACTGAATCGTATCAGGCCAAAGACTTTGGGACAGGCTGGCCGGATTGAGGGGTCTACACCTGCCGCGCTCATGCTGATCCTGGCTCATATCAAAAACCTGAAGAAGGCAGGGTAGGCGGTGGATCTTTCTCATCCGCTTTTTGGCGAACATGTTTCACGTGAAACACAGGAACGTATCTCGACTTATGTTGAAACGCTTCTCAAGTGGAACAAGAAGATCAACCTGATCGGCCGGGCAACCGCTGATCAGGTTTGGCAGCGCCATATCATCGATAGTGCACAGCTCAACCGTTTCGCACCTGAATCGCAGAACTGGATTGATATTGGTTCTGGTGCAGGTCTTCCAGCCCTTATAGTTGCGGCGCTTCGTATTGATATCCAGCCAAAGTTTCAAATGACCGTTGTGGAATCTGACCAACGCAAATGTGCTTTCATGGCGGAGGCTTCCCGAAAGATGGGAATATCAGTGCGCATTTTGAACAAGCGGATCGAAACAGTGAAACATGATGAATTCGATACGATTTCTGCGCGGGCGTTGGCCCCACTCGATAAGCTGCTGGGATATGCGGCACCGCTCCGTGCACCAGGCGCTGTTTGCCTGTTTCCAAAAGGTGCCAACGTCGATCAGGAGTTGACCGATGCGCGTAAGCATTGGCATATGACGGTTAAACTTCACCCCAGCGTAACAGACGACGCGTCAGTCATTCTCGAAATAAGGGCCTTCGAACGTGTCGCTTGAACCTCAAACCACCGATCACTCACCTGCCAATATCGCAACCGCCATGCGTAAACAGCCGATGATCATTGCATTAGCCAATCAGAAGGGTGGGGTGGGAAAAACCACGACTGCGATCAATCTTGGAACAGCTCTTGCGGCGGTCGGCCGTGCTGTATTGTTGGTCGATCTAGATCCCCAGGGTAATGCAAGCACTGGGCTGGGTTCTGACGCGCGTAATCGAGATGGCTCTACCTATGATGTGATGACAGGCGGCGTCGAGCTTGCAGATATCATAACAGAAACACAGGTTCCTGGCCTTCATCTCGCTCCTAGTGCCGTTGATTTGAGTGGCGCAGATATGGAGCTGGTAACGGAATCAGATCGTGCCCATAGGCTGCAAAGAGCATTTTCAACTCTCTCCTCCAAATATGACTACATACTGATAGACTGTCCGCCTTCGCTCAGCCTATTGACTGTAAATGCGATGACTGCGGCAAATTCAGTTCTGGTCCCGTTACAATGTGAGTTTTTCGCGCTAGAGGGGTTGTCGCAGCTTTTGCAAACCATTGATCGCGTTAAACAATCACTCAACCCGACCTTGGTGGTACAGGGTGTGGTTTTGACGATGTTTGATCGTCGAAATAACCTCTCACAACAGGTCGAAGACGACGTACGTGATGCACTCGGTGACCTTGTGTATGACACGGTCGTGCCCCGAAATGTTCGCCTTTCCGAAGCGCCATCTCACGCAATGCCAGCCTTGATCTACGATCATGCCTGCGCTGGCAGCCGTGCTTACCAATCACTAGCGGCAGAATTATTGCGGCGCGAATCTGACACAACCGACTGAAGGCTCAAATGGCTGAAAAAAAACAAAAAAGAGGGCTAGGTCGCGGATTGTCGGCGCTTCTGGATGATGTCTCAGCGGCTTCCGGCACCTCAGGTGATCAAAAGATCGCGGGTGAGCGTGATTGCCCGTTGGATCTGATCCGCCCAAACCCCGATCAGCCTCGTCGCGATTTCCCCCCGCGGGAGATGGAAGATCTCACAAATTCAATCCGTGAAAAGGGCGTTCTTCAGCCTCTTTTGGTGCGGCCAGATCCTGATGATTCCAATCGTTACCAGATCATTGCAGGTGAACGCCGTTGGCGGGCGGCTCAAGCAGCGCGTCTTCATAGCGTTCCGATCGTGGTTCGTGAGTTTACCGATCTCGAAATGCTTGAAGTGGCGATTATCGAGAACGTACAGCGCGCTGACCTTAACCCGGTGGAAGAGGCTCTCGGATATCAACAACTGATTGATCGCTTCGGTCATTCGCAGGCGAAATTAGCTGATGCGATGGGAAAAAGCCGCTCGCACATCGCAAATACCCTCCGCCTTCTGTCGCTTCCGGAAGATGTGCGTGACCACTTGGCCGCTGGTCGGCTCAGTGCCGGCCACGCAAGAGCACTGATAACAGCTGATAATCCCTCCCAATTGGCACGGGATGTTTTGGCGAAAGGTTTGTCTGTACGCCAGACGGAGGCTCTGGCCAAGCATGTGGCGCACCCGGCAGCAGGTAAACAGCCAATAAAACCGAAAAAAGATGCTGATACGCGCGCGTTGGAATCAGACCTGTCAGCCGCTCTTGGGCTTTCAGTTTCAATTGATCACAAAGGGCAGGGCGGTACGCTTCGGATCACATATAAAGATCTCGAAGAACTTGACGGCATTTGCCAGCTTCTCAGCGTCTGATACCCTATGACGGCTCAGCGCGCGCGACCAGCGCGTTGCGCTGTCATTGCTATCTTGAGGAAAGCTCTTTCCAGAATGGCATACCCGGCGGCACCTGATCCGCCACGCAGCAAACCATCGGTTTCCAAAAGCAGTTTCAATACAGCCTCGGCATTGTCGCGCCGCCAGATTCGACACTGTCTTACCAGCGCAGCCCGTCTTGGCCCAAAAACCGGGGGACGTAACGCAGAAATTGCGCGATCAATATCACCGCCGCTTACCGACCCGACCATATGAATCTGTCGAAATAACCGCGCTGCAGATATTGCCAGGCTTGTCGGCGCTTGTCCCTGTGCTTCCAGCCGGCCCATCAATGGTCCGATTTCAGCAACTTTTCCTTCCGCAACAACGGAAAGAACCTCGTCGATCGCTGCGTCACCGGCACCAGGCGCGCAGATTGCGATATCAGATGAAGAAACAGGTTCGTTTTGATCCAGCGTATAGAGAGCAACACGTGTCACAAGATCCCGCAATGTCCCGGCATCAAGCGTCATTGCCAAGGCTTCGAGATCTCGCAGTGCTTCATCATCGACATTTCGCGCGCCAGCATCGCGCAACATATCTGAAATCGCACCACGATCAGGTGCGTCACCATAAAATGCCGCCGCCGCTACATTACCTAATGATTCAAATAGCTTACGAAGCTTTGAACGGGCGGGTAACATTCCCGCAGTGACAACAAGAAACGCATCGTCACTTTGAATTTCCGAAAGGGCTGATTCAAAAACCTTCACCAGCCCATCCGTCGCATCATCGACAAGAACAACTTGCCGCCCTCCGAAAAAGCCTTGGGCCTTGAGCGCGTCCAACAAGGCAGCCCCGTCTTTTCGAAGCTCTGCCCCGCTCATCCGCGTCAATCGCATGTCCGCGCCATCATCATTACCAAGCAGGGTGGTGACCAGCTTTCGGCGGCGCTCTGCTATTTCGACAGGATCAGCACCGTAAAGTAAAATCCCAGCGCGGGTCAGGTCCGGCGCGTTACAAAACCGCGCTGCATCCCGTGCTGAAAGTTTCAAGAAGCCGCCAGTGCGTACAAACGGGCCGACGCGCGCTCTGCGAGTTCTTCGGCCAATCTCGTCTCCGCAGCGCGGCGCGCGGCTCGGGTCGCAAAAGCTTCTGCGATTGCATCAAAACTGGCGGTGGCAGTTACCGTAAGGTCTTCATGGGACGCCTTCGAAGACAGTGAAATCAACGAAAACCGCGCGACACCCGTGATATTAAACCTTGTGATATCAAGGTCTTGCGCAATCGCAGCACCGCTTTCAGTCAGGTTCAGATCATAGACAAGCCGCCAATCAGCTGCACCACCGGCATCGCCAAATTTTCGGCGCATACGCTCGCGAAAAGCATACCCAACAGGGGTGCGTGCTTCAGCCAATGTGATCTTTCCACGAAGCACAGACCCGGCACCACCAGACTGATGCACCGGCTGAAAGCCACACCCGGCGAGTGCTACGCCCGCCCCCAAAACCCATCTGCGATTACATGACGACATTAACAATCCGCCCTGGAACTACGATCACCTTCTTTGGAACCGCGCCATCAAGGTAACGCCGAACAGCTTCATCCGCCATGGCGATCTCTTCCACGGCTGATTTATCAGCATCTTTCGCAACACGAATCTCTGCGCGTCGTTTGCCGTTGATCTGAACAGGCATGGTAATCTCATCATCGACAAGCATTGCCGGATCTGCTTCTGGCCATGGCATGTCCGTCAAAATCACATCATGCCCCAACCGCGACCAGCATTCTTCGGAAAAATGCGGGGTCATTGGGGTCATCAGGCGCACAATCGCTTCAAGAGCTTCTCGCCGTGCGAACCCAATATCATCGCCTTCGCCTTTAAGCTTGGTGACCGCGTTGGTCAGTTCGTAAATCCGGGCCACGGCCTTGTTGAAAGCAAACCCTTCAATATCACCAATGACACCGTGAATGGCACGGTGCGTGATCTTGCGCATGCTCATGGCGGCATCGCTCAACGCAGGCGCATCACTTCCTGCGGCCGGAAGGTTATCCGCGGCCTCATCAACCAGGCGCCAAACCCGTTGAAGGAACCGCCACGCACCCTCGGCGCCGGCAACCGTCCACTCTACGTCACGCTCAGGCGGGCTGTCTGACAACATGAACCAACGTGCGGTATCTGCGCCAAATTGTTCAATGATATCAGCAGGATCAACCACATTCTTTTTCGACTTTGACATCTTGATAGACGGGCCGACAGTGATCGCCTCACCGGTTTTCTCAACAACATACCCATCGTCTGTGCGCGTCAATTCATCGGGGCTGACCCACCGACCATCAGGCGCCTGATAGGTTTCATGGCAAACCATGCCTTGCGTGAACAGGGCATTGAATGGCTCGATTGCCGTTTCGGGCAACCATCCGGTCTTGTGCATCGCCCGCGCCCAGAACCGCGAATAGAGCAAATGCAGAATAGCATGCTCAACACCACCAATATACTGGTCCACATTCATCCAATATTCGGTGTCTTCGGCGGAGGTTGGTTCCGCACAATCTGGTGCCGTAAAGCGTGCGAAATACCATGAACTGTCTGCAAAAGTGTCCATCGTATCGGTTTCACGCTCTGCAGCACCGCCACATTTCGGACAGTTCACATGTTTCCACGTTGGATGGTGGTCCAGCGGGTTGCCTGGTCGATCAAAGGTTACATCATCGGGCAGGCGAACAGGCAAGTTTTCCTTTTTCTCAGGTACAATCCCGCATGAATCGCAATGAACGACCGGAATTGGCGCACCCCAATAGCGTTGGCGGGAGAAACCCCAATCCCGCAGGCGGAAGTTTTCCTTCGGCTCGCCTTTACCCGCGCCAGAGATCTTTTCGGCAACGGCGGCTTTTGCGTCTTCAATCGTCATTCCATCCAGGAATTTCGAATTAATGATCCGTCCGGGCCCGACATAGGCTTCGTCGGCGACGACAAATGTTGCTGCCTCTGCATCCGAAGGGCAAACAACTGGTGTAACGTCCAGATCATATTTGCGCGCAAAGTCGAGATCACGCTGATCGTGCGCAGGGCACCCAAAGATGGCCCCGGTTCCGTAATCCATCAGCACGAAATTCGCGATATAAACGGGCAGTTCCCATTCAGGATCAAAAGGATGGCGAACCTTGATACCGGTATCGAAACCACGCTTTTCGGCAGTTTCAATTTCTTTTTCAGAGGTTCCGGTTTTCCGGCATTCAGCATTGAACGCGGCCAAGCCATCGATCTTGCTTTCCAGGGCCTTTGCCAGCGGATGATCAACGGAAATCGCACAGAAGCTGGCACCGAACAGCGTATCAGGCCGGGTGGTATAGACCTCCAATTCCGTTTCATCCGTCAGGTCATTTGGCTGTACATCAAACCGCATCTGCAGGCCGGTTGATTTGCCGATCCAGTTACGCTGCATCAGCCGCACTTTTTCCGGCCAGGCTTCCAGGCCATCTATGGCGGTCAGCAATTCATCCGCCATATCGGAAATGCGCATGAACCATTGTACCAGCTCGCGCCGCTCAACCGCCGCGCCAGAGCGCCAACCCTTGCCATCAATCACCTGTTCATTGGCAAGCACCGTATTGTCGACCGGGTCCCAGTTCACGATGGAAGATTTCTGATAAACGAAACCGGCTTCCATCATGTCGAGGAACAAGGCCTGTTGCTGGGCATAATATTCGGGGTCACATGTCGCGAACTCTCGTGACCAATCGAGTGACAGGCCCATGGATTTCAGCTGCGTGCGCATCGCGTCGATGTTCTGGTATGTCCACTCACCGGGGTGGACTCCTCTTTCCATCGCGGCGTTTTCGGCGGGCATTCCAAAAGCATCCCACCCCATCGGATGAAGCACGTTGAACCCCCGCGCCCGCTTGAACCGGGCGACAACATCGCCCATGGCGTAATTGCGCACATGCCCCATGTGGATACGCCCGGAGGGGTAGGGGAACATTTCCAACACATAATATTTGGGTTTGGAAGGATCGCGAACAGCCTTGAAGGCTTCGCGCTCATCCCAGACGGCGCGCCACTTTGGTTCGGTTTCTTTTGCGTTATAGCGCGCCATAATGCCCGCACTCCCTAATCATCCGCATCGGCGGAGGTGAATTACAGGAATGCGTGATACGACTGCGCCGCTCCGGTTTCAACCGCAGCCAACGTCAACGCGTGACAGAGTTGATGATCGGCGGGTTATTCGTTGCTTTCGCGCTCACCAATGCGGAGTTGGCGTGCCTTGACGAGGATAGCATCCTCAAGCTGACGGGCCGTTGCACCAGATACAGCTGCCGTCGTCCAGGCACCCGCAGGGTCGCGGATCTCGCGGAACACAGCAATCTTCAGCGTGTTTGGCGAAAGCGCGTTGCCCAGAACATAAGCGGTGACCTTGAACCGCTCTTCCGGCGCATCGGGCGTAGAGGCCCAGTCGGTAGCGATCACACCCGTGATCGGGTCGGTCGTGTTCAAAGGTAAGAACGCCAATGTATCAAGCGATGCGCGCCACAGATGCTGATTAACCGTGCCAAGACCGCCGCCGCCATTGCCGTTGCCCAGCAAGTCGAACCCGGCAATATCAGACAGACGCTGTTCAGTTTCGGCTGGCAATCCAGCGGTTGTGCTATCCTGAGGGTCGACCCGTGGCTTGGATGCAGTTCCTCCGCACCCTGCAAGACCGAGGCCCACAGTCACCAAAACACCGACAACGACAGAGATTTTCATGGCAAACGCTCCCAAAGACACTTGGCTGTCTAAAGTGTCCTATGAATCGTGTAAAGTAAGATAGGTCTGTCGGGTACTGTTCAGTGTTCCCTGAGAGACTTTAATCAATGTTGCCGCAAATCTGCGTTGTTGCGAAAAAAACACATATAGGGGTGCGACTTTCATCAAAGGCTCAAACTCGCTTGACCGGAGAGGCCGTTCGGGGAAATTAGGGCGGCTCCATAAAGATGAGCATCTTACAAGTCTTCAAATCTGTGAGGGACACAATGAAGAAAGCACTTTTTGCGACCACTGCCATCGTAGCAGCTGGCCTCGCCTCCGCAGCATCTGCTGCTGAATGGTCAACATCAGTAAACGGCTACTGGTTTGTTGGTATGTCCGTAACTGACAACTCCATCGGCGCAAACGACGGTGCTGGCGTTCTCCGCGACGGCGAAATCCACTTCCGTTCGTCTTTGAAAGCTGACAACGGCCTGACATTCACGTCACGCGTTGAGCTGGAAGCTTTCACCACGGGCGACCAGATCGATGAAAACTGGGCGTCTGTCTCCGGTTCTTTCGGTACGGTAATGATCGGTGGTAACGACGACCAGTCTTACAACCACAACGTCGGCATTCTCTACGCACCAGGCGCACGTATCGGTTACTACGATGCATTCGGCCTGAACACCGGTGCTGGCGGTGCAAACCGTTTCACCAACGGTCCTGCAGCAGGTGTTGACCCGCTCGGCATCCACTACACCACGCCTAACTTCAACGGCTTCTCAGCTGGTGTAACCTACATCCCTAACACGGGTGCAGACAACGCTGGCGACACCAACTTCCCAGCAAACTCCAACCAGAACTTCTGGGCACTCGGTGCTAACTACTCCGGCGACTTCGACGGCTTCGGCTTCGGCGTTTCTGCTGGCTACACCGACTCTGAAGGCAACAACAACGAAACTTGGACCATTGGCGCCAACGTTTCTGCAGCTGGCTTCACGCTTGCTGGTACCTTCGAAGACGACCAGACTGAAGAGTACGCAATCGGCGTTCAGTACAAAACCGGCCCAATCACTGTAGCAGCAGGCTACTCTGACGGTCAGGGCGCTGATGAGCAGACCATCGCTGGCTGGCTCACCTACGCGATCGCACCAGGCGTTTCCGGTACCGTTGCTGTCGAGCACTTCGACGACAACCAGGCTGGCGTTGAAGGCATCGGTGGCTTGGCCTACCTGGCTCTCAGCTTCTAATTTGATCCCGTCATAAGACGGAATTGAATAAGAATCGGAAGGGAGTGGGCTTTGGCCCGCTCCCTTTTTCTTTGCCTACAGCACGGTTAACCGCCTGGCGGCTATCGACCGTCAAAGGGTTGTGCTGATAACCTATTGATATGTCACTTTCAGATACCCAATCCCGTATTGAAGCTGCCCGCATCGCTGCAAACCGCGACGATGCGGTTGATCTTGTCGCCGTTTCCAAGGTTCAGCCTTTGGAGCGTGTCATCGCGGTCCTTGATGAAGGGCACCGCCTTTTCGGTGAAAACCGTGTTCAGGAAGCTGCTGGCAAATGGCCTGACCTTCGGGCGCGATATGATGGTATTGTCCTGCATCTACTTGGGCCGTTGCAAACCAACAAGGTGGGGCAGGCGCTCGACCTGTTTGATGCAATCCAGTCGGTTGATCGCCCAAAGCTGGCCCGAAAAATTGCTGATGCCGCACAGGAAAAGGGAAAGTGCCCTGATCTTTTCATTCAGGTAAACACAGGCGAGGAAGATCAGAAGGCCGGTGTCCTGCCGGCTGATGCTGACGCTTTTATCGCCGAAGCCCGTGCGATGGATCTGCCGATTACCGGGTTAATGGTCATTCCACCAGTTCACGAAGAACCCGCGCTTCACTTTGCGCTTCTTGCAAAGATTGCCGCCCGAAATGGAATTACGAGTCTGTCGATGGGGATGAGCGCAGATTTTGAAACCGCCGTGGCGATGGGTGCCACGCATGTGCGCGTCGGCTCCGGCGTTTTTGGTGCGCGCGATTACGGTTGAACAACAATTCTGAAATCTTGCTGCCAGCGTTCGATGATCCACAACAGATCGCGCCGAGCGAATGCAATACACCCCGCTGTTGGGCGCCGCGCAGCTTTCCAGCAATGAACGAATATCGCACTGCCCTTATTGGGCAGGGGCGGCTTTGTGTTCCAGTCGCTGAATAATACCACGTCATAAAGACCATCGCCGCGGCGTAGTCTTTCATGGCTAAACCCCGGGTGAACCCCGCGGAAAGGTTGATTGTATCCGTCATGCTGCGAATCATCTGACCAGAGGTCACGCGGGCCAAAGGGTTTCATCGGCAAAGCGGTGGCTGGTCTGGCCAGTCGATCAGCACGCCACCCGCCTCCTGTTAAATGCCAGGTCCCTGCGGGGGTAACGCCATCGCCTTCGATTTTCACCGTTGAAATACCGCCGCGCCCAATAGAGCATGGCATCCTGCGCCCCAAAAACTGTGCACCCCATTTGGTGACAACAAGGTCATGGGCCCTTGTGTTATTCACAGCAAGTGGCCGCTTTTCCGTGCTTTGGTTTCCAGGTAGGCGTGATTGTGGCTGTTCTCACCAACGATGAGCGGCACGCGCTCGGTCACTTTTACGCCCGTGGCCTCCATCGCCGCCACTTTGCCAGGGTTATTGGTCATCAACCGTACGGCGCTGAACCCCAATGACCGCAGAATGGCTGAGCCGATGCGGAAGTCGCGCTCATCATCTTCAAACCCAAGCCGGTGGTTCGCTTCGACTGTATCGAAACCTTCATCCTGTAAAGAATAGGCGCGCATCTTGTTGGCAAGGCCAATGCCGCGTCCTTCTTGATTGAGGTATAACAATACACCAGCACCCTCGGTGCCGATCTGCGCCATTGCCGCGCGAAGCTGTGGGCCGCAGTCGCATTTTAGTGACCCTGCAAGATCACCCGTAAAACAGGCGGAATGTAACCGTGATAGAACTGGCGCGCTCCGGTCTGGGGCACCGACTTCAATAGCGTAGTGTTCCTCTTCGCCATTGCCGGGGCGGAACACGTGAACGCGCCCGGCCTCGGATACTTCAAGCGGCACCCGTGCAGAGGCAACGCGGGTCATATCAACGCCGGCGCCTTCGGCACCATTCCAATCGTCGTGGGTGACAACTGACAAAGTTTCAGCCGTCGCAAGGTCATGCGCTGCCTTTGGCGACATCTCGACCGTAATCACCGCCGGCAACAGCCTTGCGGACTTTGCCAATTTCACAGCGGCCCGATGTGCCTCCGCATCGCCGCCCCGCGCGGTTACAAACGGCCCAAGCAAGGGAGACGAAAGCGCCAGCGAAGGGTCCGCAATCGCGGTCAGGTCCGATGCCCGCATATCATCGCGCACGGCAATACGCGCCACATCCCCATCATAGGCGCGCGCCTTTAACGTCGTGGCGCGGCGGCTGGTGACAACGATCTCTGCTTTGCCAAGGCTCCGCAGGGTGTGGAGCCGATCATCGGTGATCAGTTCGGCACAAATCGCGATAACTGCCTGGGCATCATGGATGACAACAATGGGCGCCCCGATGCGCAAATCGGCACGGGCGCGTGAAAGGCGTTCTTCTGGGGTCAGTGCGAACATCGCATCCTCTTATTCAGCGCCTTGTCTATATCAGGTGAGAAGCAGAATGAAACAATGCCCGGCCCTCGCTGACGCTTGCGTGAAATGATGTTGCAGATGGTTGAACGGATCGGGTTGATGGCAACATGCATTATTACCAAGACGAAGATAGGGGCTGAAAAAATGTCGAACCTGAAAAAAATCCTTTTGATTGACGATGACGATGATCTGCGTGAAGCCTTGGCTGATCAGCTGATCCTGAGTGAAGAGTTCGATGTGTTTGAGGGCGCGAATGGTGCCGATGGCATCACACGAGCCAAGGAACAGCTCTATGACCTCGTGATTCTCGATGTGGGTTTACCTGACATGGACGGGCGTGAGGTTTGCCGCTTGCTCCGCAAGACGGGTATTCGGTGCCCTGTCATTATGCTAACCGGCCACGACAGCGACAGCGACACCATCCTTGGGCTGGATGCCGGCGCGAATGATTACATCACCAAACCGTTCAAGTTTCCTGTGCTTTTGGCGCGGATCCGGGCGCAGCTTCGCCAGCATGAACAATCAGAAGATGCCGTGTTCACCATCGGGCCATACACGTTCCGCCCATCGGTGAAGATGCTGACAGATGAAGCGGGTAAGAAAATTCGCCTGACGGAAAAAGAAACCAACATTCTGAAGTTTCTTTATCGTGCAAATGATCAGGTTGTGGCCCGTGATATCTTGTTGCATGAGGTCTGGGGATACAACGCGGGCGTAACGACCCATACGCTTGAGACGCACATCTATCGTTTGCGTCAAAAGATTGAACCAGACCCGTCAAATGCGCGCCTTTTGGTAACAGAAAGCGGCGGATATCGCCTCGCATCGTAACGTAGGCGTGTGGGAAACAAGGCATTTTCAAGGCGGCCTTGTCGCCGGGCCATTGAGTTCCCATGTCACTAATAACAGGCGCGATGCCCCCTACATGTCGGGCCTGTACCACCCGAGCTGACCGTCAGGTCGGGTATGCCTTGAAAAAGGCGAGCGTCCGGCGCCCCCCCTCTCGTCGGACGCTTTTCTTTTCTCTTCCTTCCGGCCATGGTGGCGCGCCACAACCAAAGGACGCCCCATGCCCGTTACGATTTGCACCTGGAATATCAACTCTGTTCGCCTGCGGGAGCCGATCGTGCTGCGTCTGTTGAAGGAAGAAGCACCAGACGTGCTGTGCCTTCAGGAAACAAAATCCCCGGTTGATAAAATTCCCCTCGAAGGGTTTGCCGCGCTTGGCTACGAGACCGTGATTGCACGTGGTGACAAGGGCTATAACGGCGTTGCGATCATATCCCGCCTGCCGATGGAACCGGTTGAGCCGCAAAATTTCGGTGGCAAGGGTGATGCGCGGCACGTTGTCGGGCGGCTCGAATCAGGTGTTGAGATTCACAATGTCTATCTCCCCGCCGGGGGCGATATCCCCGACCCCGTTGAAAACGAAAAATTCGACCACAAGATGCGGTTTACCGCTGACATTACAAAATGGGGCGCCGGTGCCACCGGGCCTGCCATTCTGGTTGGTGATCTGAACATCGCGCCGCTGGAAGATGATGTGTGGTCACATAAAAAATTGTTGAAAGTTGTCTCGCACACCCCGGTAGAAGTTGAAGCCTTTGAAGCGGCCCGCGCGGCCCGTGGGTGGGTGGATGTTACCCGTGGTGATCTACCCGAAGGAAAATTGTACAGTTGGTGGTCTTACCGGGCGAAAGACTGGAGCGCGGCAGACAAGGGCCGCCGCCTGGATCATATCTGGGCGACGCCAGATATTGCACCAGCACCGGGCCAGGGTGGTTCCCGCATTCTGCGAGAGGCGCGTGGCTGGGAAAAACCATCTGATCATGCACCCGTCTTTGCGACCTTTGATATCTGAGGCAATAATTAGCGATGTCCGAAACCATTCTTTTTGCCATCGAAGGCGACGTTGCACGCATCACCATCAATAATCCCGATAAGCGAAACGCGCTGTCGCTGGGTGATCTGACAGCAATTTCCGGTCATTTGAGCACGGCAGCTGATGCCGACATTCGTGCGTTGATCATCACTGGTGCGGGTGATCGCGCGTTTTCCGCTGGTGTTGATCTGTCTGATGTTGGGTCTACCGAAGATTGGGGCGTAAATCCGCTCAGCGCGCTTTGTGATGCTGTTCAGGCCTTCCCGAAGCCCACAATCGCGCGTCTGAATGGTGCGGTGATTGGTGGCGCGGCGGAGCTTAGCCTGGCCTGTGATTTTCGTGTTGGCGTTGAAGGTATGAAACTGATGGTGCCCGCGGCGCGTATTGGCATTCACTACGAACCGTCTGGTCTTCGTCGCGCGGTATCATGCGTCGGTGCGCAAGCAGCCAAACGTATCTATGTGCTGGCTGAACCATGCGACGCGGAACGCCTTGTACAGATCGGATATCTCGACCGCATTGCCACGCAGGAAACCTTGGATGACGTGGTGGAGGCCATGATTGACATGATTCGCCTTTGCGCGCCGCTTGCGATCAACGGCATGAAGTGCACGTTTTCAGAAATGGCGTCAGGGATCACGGATGAAGCGGCTATTCGTGGGCGCATCACGGAAACATGGGCGTCAGACGATATGAAAGAAGGGCTCGCCGCCGTTCAGGGAAAGCGGCGACCCGATTTTAAAGGACGTTAAACGCCCACTGATCCCGCTTTAACGGTCATTGTTGGCGCCGCCACTCGGCCCATTGTTGGGCACGATAAACAGGCTGCCTGGAACATCCACACCGGCACGAATGTCGCTAAGGGCCACTGTTGTTGCGCCGCCCTGTGGATCATCAATAATCCACTGGCGCAATTCCAGCGGATTGTCCCCAAATACCATGATGATCTTGCCCCGCTCAGGGTAATCCGGGTCCTGGGCATGAACACGCATCTGGCCGTCGGAACGCTCAATCTTGGTAATTGCGCCTTCCTTGCCGAGATTGATGTCTTCTTTCAGGATAAGGTTCAGTGGCGTTTCCGACAGTGGATAGCGCGTGACACTATCATAGCGTTTGTCGATCACACCGACCCAAAAGCCATCGGCCACCACCAACGCCGGGTTTGGCGCATTGTATTCAAACCGAATACGACCGGGGCGCAGCATATAAAACTGCCCTTCGGACAGGATGCCATCCGGGTCAATCTGTACAAACCCGCCTTTCAGCGTGGAAATGCCATTCAGATAAGCGGAAATACGGGCGAGGTCGCGGCCGTCTTGCGCAAAGGCAGGCAGGCTGGCGGCCATGAGCGCGGCTGATGCGGCCGCGAGGAGTGTTCGTCTGTTCATGCGCTGACACATAGGGGCGATTCATGGCGAAAAACAGTCCCTGAGTTCACGTGATTGTGGGTTAAGTGGCACCCGTGCCATCACTCACGATGAAAATATGCAGCGCAACAGGCCCATGCGCACCGAGTTGTAGTTGCTGTCCGATATCGGCTGACCGCGATGGCCCCGTCACGAGGTTGATTGTGCGGGGGTCTTTGCCGGATGCGCGGAATTTTGCCCACATCTCCTCTAGCCCCGGTGTGATATCCTCGGCGCGGACAGCGACGAAATGTGTTTCCCCGAGAAACGTGAGTGTGACCGGGTTATCAGGGCCGGAAAGCAGGCCAAGCGTCCCTGTTTCGGCCATCGCCATCGGTGCAACCGAAAGCGTGGCGGGTTCTTCGATACGACCGACGCCATGACTGACTTCAAGACCAGACCAATCAAGATCAGCAAGCGCAGGATCTTGCCCCATGCGAACCATCTTGCCCATGTTTCTGGCGCGCAGCTCATTCGACAAGGCTGTGGGAAGATCGCGGAAAGACGCGATGTGGCTCACGCTCGCGTCTGCGGCGATGGCTTTGGCCTCGAATTGTTGTAGCAATGCCGCCTGCTCAGGTTTGGACTGTGCCGGGCGAGGGGCTGTTTGCGTGGTTGAGGTCAAGCGCGCGGAAACAGTGGCGACGCGTTCTTCTTGCGGGCCTTCTGCGACCTGGCGGCGGATTTTGGTGAGAATACGGTCGCGCGCGCTCATCGTTTATCCTTCCACTGGTTCATGAATGTTCGCCCTTCGGGTGCCGGGAAATCACGATGGTCTGTCCAGCCAGAGGCCAGAGGGACCTTTTTCAGCATCCCGCGGCCCATCAATCGTAATGCCCGCATCGCGACGGATGTACCGAGCCGATAAAGCGTGGGCCGCGCGGCGACCCATCCCCAAAGGCCGAGGCCCCAACGTGCGGCGGTGGGTGTCAGGTTTCGCTCAAACTCCCGCTCCCGCCAGTGGCGCATCATTTTCGGCAGGGGTATTCGCATGGGGCAAACCGCTTCGCACCGCCCACAGAATGTAGATGCATTCGGCAACATCCCCCCTTCTTCAACACCAATGAGCGAAGGCGTCAAAACCGCGCCCATCGGGCCGGGGTAGACCCACCCATAAGCATGCCCACCAACAGTTTGGTACACGGGGCAGTGGTTCATGCAGGCGCCACAGCGAATACAGCGCAACATTTCCTGAAATTCCGTACCCAACATATCTGTACGGCCATTATCCAACAGAATAACGTGGTATTCTTTGGGGCCGTCAGGGTCTTCTGCGCGCTTTGGGCCACCAGACAGTGTTGTATAGACGGTAATTTCCTGCCCCGTCGCAGACCGCGCCAGCACGCGCAGGATCGTCGACACGTCTTCCATTGTCGGCACAATCTTTTCAATCGAGGCAAGCACGATATGCACCTTTGGCAAGGATTGGCTCAGGTCGCCATTGCCTTCATTTGTGACGATAATTGAACGCCCGTTTTCTGCGACCAGCATGTTGGCGCCGGTAATGCCGACATCGGCCTCAAAATACTTTTTGCGCAGAACGGTTCGGGCCTCTGACAGCATCGAAGACAGTTCTGAAAGGTTTCGATCTTTGGGCAGATGGGTGTGGTGTTCCCGAAACAGCTCATCCACTTCATCGGTAGTGACGTGGATCGCAGGGGCGATGATGTGGCTGGGTGCTTCGCCGCGTAGCTGGATAATGTATTCACCAAGGTCGGTCTCGACCGGCTTGATATCATTTTCTTCGAGGAAGGCATTGATCCCGGCTTCCTCGGAAATCATCGTCTTGCCTTTGTTGACGGTCTTGGCATCGACCGAGCGGCAAATGTCGAGAACGATGCGTTGCATGTCTTCGGCGGTTTCGGCCCAGTGCACGTGCCCGCCTGCGGCTGTGACCTGTTCCTCATATTTTTCGAGATACAGGTCCAGGTGTGAAAGCACGTGGTTCTTCATATCTCGGGCAGCATCTCGAATATCATCGAATTCGGGAACGCCCGCCCGTGCGATGGCGCGTTTGCCGACAAATCCGGTACCAACTGACCGCATTGCATGTTGCAGATTGGGGTTGGCGAGCGCCGCTTTGGTATTGGCCTTGAACGCGCGGGTGGTGGGCTGATGCGCGGTCATTTGGTTTCTCCGATCGCTGGCGAATTGGTCATGTCGGCCAATACTTCAACCACATGGCGGGCACGAATACTGCGCCCCTCTCGGCTTAGTTTTCCTGCCATGTTCATCAGGCAGCCAAGATCACCGGCGAGAATGGTATCGGCGCCCGTTGCTTCGATATTTGCGGTTTTGTCCTGAACCATCTTGTTGGAGATATCAGGGTTCTTGACGCAAAATGTGCCGCCAAACCCACAGCAGACGTCAGGATCTTTCATTTCGGTCAGTGTCAGACCCTCCACATCGGCCAGCATTGCGCGGGGCTGATTGTGGATGTTCAGCGTTCGCAGGCCAGAGCAACTGTCATGGTATGTCACGCTGCCCTGATGGGTGGCCTGTGGGCGGTGGTTCATTACATCATGCAAAAACGCGACGATCTCATATGTTTTTAACGAGAGCGCCGTGGCGCGTTCGCCCCATATTTTATCCCCTTCAAACAGTTGGGGATAATCTTTCACGATCGTCGCCATACATGAACCGGACGGCCCAACCACGTAATCATACCCCTCAAAAACCTCGATGACCTGCTGTGCAATACGCCTGGTCGTCGCGCGGTCGCCGGAATTGTATGCTGGTTGGCCGCAGCATGTCTGCGCTTCCGGCACCTCAACCACGCACCCGGCGTCTTCCAACAGTTTTACACTCGCAAACCCAACACTTGGCCGGAACATGTCGACAAGGCAGGTGACAAACAGAGCGACTTTTGGGGCGGTCATGGGTATGCCTTTTCATGTGGTTCATTTTCTTTACCATAACGGCTGGTGACGTATCTGTCGTGGGCGCTATAGTCGCGGTATGCCAGATTATTCATTAGAGACTGCTGCCCCCGCAACCCCTGTCTGTGGAATTGATGAAGTGGGACGTGGGCCCTGGGCCGGCCCGGTCGTGGCTGCGGCCGCTGTTCTTGATCCAACGCGTATTCCGCCCGGATTGAACGATAGTAAAAAGCTGACCCTTCGCCGGCGTGAGGCCTTGTTTGAAGCCTTGCAAGACCATGACATCGGTATTGGCATCGCCTCGGTGGAGGAGATTGATCGCCTGAACATCTTGCAGGCAACCTATCTGGCGATGCGGCGGGCCGTTGCCGCGCTGCCGACTGTGCCCGGCTTTGCCTTGGTTGATGGGAACCGCTTGCCGCCTGATCTGCCTTGTCCGGGACAAACGATCATCAAGGGCGATGGGCGGTCGGTTTCAATCGCGGCGGCTTCAATCGTGGCGAAAGTTACGCGCGACCGGATGATGGCTTCGCTAGCCGCCGAATGGCCAGGTTATGGCTGGGAGCGGAACGCTGGTTACGGTGTTGCGGCCCACGCGGAGGCCCTTCGAAATCTAGGTGTGACCCCTCATCATAGACGTTCGTTCAAGCCGATACACAAGATGTTGTGTGAAGGAATATTGCCAAGTCATTGATTCAAAAGAACTTATTGACGTGGGGAATCGCTTGACTCATTTTAGGCTCAACTCCCGATTCGAAAAACAGGGCGATTGAGGCAATGAGCGACACCAAAACAAAGACGGCTTTGCCGTTGAATGAGATCCTTACCGGCGACTGCATTGATGCGATGAACGCGCTCCCCGCGAACAGCGTTGATCTGATCTTTGCTGACCCACCTTATAACCTTCAGCTGAAGGGCGACCTGCATCGCCCGGACAATTCCCGTGTTGATGCGGTCGATGATGACTGGGATCAGTTTTCGTCATTTGCGGCCTACGACAAATTCACCCGCGCTTGGCTGAAAGCGGCGCGCCGTTTGTTGAAACCTGATGGCGCGATCTGGGTCATTGGGTCGTATCACAACATTTTCCGTGTTGGTGCGGCGGTACAGGATCTTGGTTTCTGGATTCTGAACGATGTGATCTGGCGCAAGTCCAACCCGATGCCCAACTTTCGCGGGAAACGGTTGACCAATGCGCACGAGACGATGATCTGGGCGGGTAAATCCGAAGCGGGCAAATATTGCTTCAACTATGATGCGCTGAAAGCTCTCAACGAAGGCACGCAGATGCGTTCCGATTGGGAAATGCCGATTTGTTCCGGGCACGAGCGTTTGAAGAATGACGAGGGCGAAAAAGCCCACCCAACCCAAAAGCCGGAGGCTTTGCTCCACCGTATCTTGATCGGCACGACGCAGCCTGGTGATGTGGTTCTTGACCCCTTCTTTGGTACGGGCACCACGGGTGCGGCTGCCAAACGCCTTGGCCGCAACTGGATCGGTATTGAGCGGGAAGCGGCCTATATCAAGGTGGCACGCAAACGCATTGCTGCGGTCGAAGCAGGATCAGCTGACGCCATTCAGGTCACACGGTCCAAGCGTAAAGAGCCGCGCGTTGCCTTTGGGTCTTTGGTTGAGCGTCAAATGCTGACCGCAGGTGATGTATTGATCAGCCCGAACGGGCGTCATTCGGCGCGTGTGCGTGCAGATGGTTCGTTGATTTCGGCTGAAAACATCGGGTCGATCCATCAGGTCGGTGCGGCGGTTCAAGGTGCGCCAAGCTGCAATGGCTGGACGTTCTGGCACTTCCGCCGGAAGGGCCAAACCGTGCCGATTGATGTGCTTCGCCAGCAAATCCGCGCTGAGATGCAGGCCTGACCTGATCGTCCAGCTAATTATCAGGTGCCGCGCGGGATAACCGTTGCGGCACCTTTTTGTGTTTACCTACCTAACCCGACGTTCACCCGGTCGCCGCCAGTCTTCTGGTCCATTCCTTTGTCCAGGGCGCGATATCAGCGGATGGCATGGGGCGACCAATGCAAAATCCCTGTAGGTGATCACAGCCGAGTTGGGCCAGTTTGGACCATTCTCCTTCTGTTTCGACGCCTTCGGCAAGGGCTTTTACGCCCAGGGAATGTGCCAGGTCGATCATTGCGCCGGTTAGTTTCTGCTGGTCGATGTCGGTATCGATATTGGTGATGAAGGATCGGTCAATCTTGATGCGATCCACCGGAAACCGTTGCAAGGTCGAGATGGAGGAATGACCGGTTCCAAAATCATCCAGATCTACCCTGAACCCCGCCCGAGACAGCGCAGTCAGGTTCAGGGCCGTGTCAGTGCGTTCATCGTCAACGAGAACTGATTCCAGGATTTCAATGCAGATATCTTCCGGTGCGAGTGAACGTGCCTCCACCGCCCATTTTATCTTTTCAACCATGAAAGGGTCGCTGAGGTGTTCTGCGGCAAAGTTTACGCCGATACATGGGGCGACCAGCCCGTCTTTGCGCCATGCCGCCAAAGCACTCAGGGATTTATCGAGGATGGCCTCTGCCAGACGGTCGCCAAAGCCAAACTCCGTCGCAGCATCGATGAAAACAGCGGGGCCAAGCAGCCCCTTTTCAGGGTGGCGCCAGCGCGCCAGCGCCTCAAATCCGTCGATTGCGCCAGTGCGCGCGCAGATTTGTGGCTGGAACCATGGTTCGATTTCACTGCGGTCCAGTCCACGATCAAGGTCATCCCGCAATGTCAGGCGGTCATCATGCGCATTGCGGAGCGTTGGTGTGCATAGGGTCGGTTCGCCGCATCTTTTGGCTTCGCGCAGCGCCAGGTCAGCATCCGCCAATAGTCGCCGTACCGCTGTGGCACCTGGCGGTGCAATGGCGATGCCGACGGCACCTGTAATGCGGCAAACGCCACCATCCAGTGTGATTGGCTCCGACATGCGGCCTGCGATGCGTTTTCCCAGCCATTTCAAGCCGTCTTCGTCCGGTACATGTGGGGAAATGACGATAAATTCATCTGCACCGACACGGGCAATGAAATCGCCACGGCGCGTTTCAGCCTTGATCACGCTTGCGACGTGGATCAACACGCGGTCGCCTGCTTCATGGCCCATGCGTTCGTTCAGCCGCCGAAACCCGCAAAGATCAAAATGGCAAATGCCAACAGCCTGAGATTGTCGGGCGGCGTTGTGAAGGGTAATCGCGAGGTGTTCATGCAGGTAGTTCCGGTTGGGCAAGCCTGTGAGCGAGTCCCGCCGCACGCTGTTCTGGAGCGAATCATGGGCCGCGATCAGATCATTTGCGCTTTTCCGCACCCGTCTGGTCAGTGGTCTGAAGATCAGCGCGGCTTCGGCAAGCAGGGCAAACACGGTCAACATGGCGAGACTGGTCGCGATCTGAAGAACATAGATGATATCTGCTTCGGCCTCTGCCTCGCGGTGGGCTATAACCTTTTCCAGATCTGCTAGAATTGGGCCCTTTAGCATTGCAATGGCTGATGTGAATTCGGCGGGGGAGGCCCCTTGCGCCAATATCCTGTCAATCGTCGACATGACGCCTTCGATCTTGCCTGAAAGACCATTGGGATTGGCGCCAAGGGGCGTGTGCAAGGATTCAACCCTTGTGGAGAGCATGTAATGCCCTGCAATGAACTCTTCCCGCGCTGCGCCCGTTTCTGCCAGCAAGGCGGCATTGCCGGGCGAGGCTGACAGTTCGGTCAACAGTAACGCCATGCGCTGGGACAGCATTTGCTGGGTGCCAAGCGCATTCATTTCCGCCGCCGTATCGGACTGGGATATGACCAGGTGGCGAACGACGAGATGTGCTGACGTCACCAATACAGCGATCACCAACAAAGCGATCAGATAAGTGCGCGTAAAACGCGCCGCATAGCGTTTTAGCGCGGTGCCTGATTCTGCCATCGCAAACCTCTTCGAGAAACATGTCGAGGAGGAATGCTAGTCCCTTGAAAGATCACGAGACGTTAACAGCTGACCGCAGATTAGTTCGGATTTTAGGAATTTCCGCCGGCGGCTTTGATAAGGGCCGGCCGTATCCGTGTTTCCAGGTCGCGGTTCTGGATCGGGCCAACGTGTTTATAGACGATGACACCATCGCCGTTGATCACGAAAGTTTCGGGCACACCATATACACCCCAGTCGATCCCGGCGCGTCCGGAACGATCTTCGCCAACGCGCGTATAGGGGTCGCCAAGCTGATCAAGGAATGCTTTTGCCTGGTCAGGTGTGTCTTTGTAGTTGAAGCCGTGAATTTGAACGCCTTCCTCAGCCAGTTGCATGAGAAACGGGTGTTCAACACGGCAGGGGCCGCACCAACTGGCCCAGATATTCACCAGTTTTACCGTACCATCAGCAAGGTCAGCACTGTTGAACCCCGGTTTGTCAGCCAGAAGTGCCGGCAGGTCAGTTTGTGGCGCAGGGTCGTTAATGAAAGTGGAGGGCAGGGTGCTGGCGTCCTCCCTGTTCAGGCCGAAATAGAAGGCGCCCGCGACAGAGAGAAACACCAAAACAGGTAAAAACCGGATGAAACCACCGCGTTTCTGTTCTTCACTCACCTGGTGTTCCTTGTTGATTGCTCGACCGTGTTGTTTGGCGGATCTTTTCAAGCTCTTCCAGCCGTTTACGCGCTTTGGTGTTGGCTGCAACAGCCCACCAGGCCAGCAGGCCGAAGATCAGCAGAAACGCTGCATAAGATGGCCATACGTAGGCACCATGTGCGCCCATATCAGTCACGATCTGCATTAGCGTCTGGCCTCCTGCATGGTGATCGCGCGAATGCGCCGAAGCCTGATTTCGGTGCGTGCCCGGACAAGCAAAATGGACAGGAACGCAAAGAAGAACCCGGCGATACTGATTAACAGCGGGATGTAGAAAACATTTGCCACGTTTTCTTCGCTATCGGCTGACAGTGAGGCAGGTTGGTGAAGCGTGCGACCGTCGAAAATCTCCACGGCGTAGCGCGACATCACAGCGAATACGACGCCGACAAGGCAAAGAACGGCGGTCAGATCAGCGCCCTTTTCAGGATCATCAATCGCACCCCAAAGGCCGATGTAGCCGACATAGAAGAACATCATAATCAGAACTGAAGTCAGTTTAGGGTCCCACACCCACCAGGTGCCCCATGTCGGTGCCCCCCAAAGCGCCCCGGTTATGAGCGCAAGTGCCGTCATGCCCGCCCCGATCGGCGCAGCAGCCTTTGCCACGAGGAACGACACATGATGCCGGCGTACCAGACCGATGATCGAAGAGATCGCCATCAGGAAATAGATGTTAATGGCCAACATTGCGGCGGGCACATGGATATAGATGATCCGCGCGCTTTCACCCTGTTCTGAATGGGTGGGCGTGAGGAACAGGCCCCATGATACACCGATAACAAGGCAACAAATGCCCAGAACCGTTGTTACCGGAACAACGGGGCGCGAAATGCGCATGAATTCAGCGGGGTTTGCGTAGCGCCATATGGACATGGTGAAACAGGTAGCGCCTTAACGAGAGACAGGCAACGTAGGGTTGGTCACGGATGTGAGACTTGTCATCGCACCCTCTTAGAAACTTGATCTGCAAACAACGCATCTTCGCACAAAGACGAGCTTTCGCTCGTCTGCCTGCGGCGCGGATATTTTGGGAACAAAGATCCGGAAAAGTGACGCTCAGGCAAGGCCGAGCACATCAAGCATGGAATATTCGCCGGGTTTTTTGCCCCGTCCCCAAAGTGCGGCCTTGATCGCGCCACGGGCAAACAGCATCCGGTCGGAGGCAACGTGGCGGAGGATGATCCGTTCACCTTCGCCGGCGAAAAGAACGTCATGTTCGCCGACAATATCGCCGCCGCGAATGGCACTGAAGCCGATGTGGCCTTGTTCGCGTGCGCCTGTGATGCCATCGCGGGCGCGATCTTCGACCGATGCGAGCGCAACGCCGCGCCCCTCAGCGGCGGCTTCACCCAGCATCAGCGCGGTGCCGGAGGGGGCATCAACCTTATGTTTGTGATGTGCTTCGATCACCTCGATATCCCAGTCCACATCAAGGGCGGCGGCGACCTTGCGCGTGAGTTCTGTAAGCAGGTTCACACCGAGTGACATATTTCCTGCGCGAATGATTGTGGCGTGGCGGCCGGCGCGGGCAAAAGCGGCGAGGTGTGTTTCGTCAAAACCTGTGGTGCCGATGACATGCACACACCGCGCTTGCGCCGCCAGTTCATTATGCGCAACCGTCGCATCGGGGGAGGTAAAGTCGATAACGGCCTCTGCCTTGGCAAAGACCTCCAGCGGGTCAGTATCAACCATGATGCCGCGAGGGGCCCCGCCCATAGCTTCACCAAGGTCACGCCCAGCCCACGCGTGGCCCGCGCGTTCGGTTACGCCAACTAGGCTTGCGCCCTCGGCATCATCAACCGCGTTGATCAACATTTGCCCCATACGCCCGGAGGCACCGAGTACAGCAATTTTCATCGGTCCCATCGCATCAGCCATGTTTGCCCCTAACGTCGCAAATGGGGCGCATGCGGTTCGTGCCGTTTTGCCCCGGTCAGTGTTTAATCGTCTCCCGGTCAGCCATTTGTGACGGGGTGGATGTTTACAGGTGTCGCTGTCGAATTATCCGGGTGGATCACTCTTCGACCACATCATCCGAATCGTTCGCAGGCTTTGCCTTTGTTGCTGTCTTTTTGGTAGCCGTTTTCTTTGCGGCGGTTTTCTTGGCTGGTGCCTTTTTTGCCGCTGGCTTTTTTGCGGCTGCTTTTTTGGCAGGGGCCTTTTTCTTGGCTGGCGCTTTCTTTTTGCTTTTGCCGGCCTTTTCCGTGATCAGCTCTACCGCGGCATCCATTGTGACGTCTTCCGGCGCGGTGCCTTTTGGCAGGGTCGCATTGATTTTGCCCCATTTGACGTATGGGCCATAGCGCCCGTCCATCACGTTTACCGGGCCGCCCTCAGTCGGGTGTTCGCCAAGTTCTTTCAACGCTTTTGCAACGGTGCGGCCCCGTCCGGGGTTAGCGATTTTCTCGGCGATCAGTTCTACCGCGCGGTTCATGCCAAGGGTGAAAACCTCTTCCGGGTCTGCCAGATTCGCGTAGGTCTTGAGGTGTTTGACGTAGGGGCCATAACGCCCGATTGCGGTTTCGATTGGCTCGCCATCTTCGGGGTGCAGGCCGACAAGTCGAGGCAGCGAAAGGAGCTCCAACGCTTTTGCAAGATCAACCGCTTCTGGTGCCATACCTTTGGGGATAGAGGCGCGCTTGGGTTTGTCTTTCGTGTCTGGGTCTTGTTCGCCAAGCTGCACATATGGGCCAAAGCGGCCTGATTTTAGCCAGACATCAATGCCATCTTCGTTCTGGCCGAGCACCTGATCGACGGCGCCTTCATCTTCGCCGCTGATCGGGCGTGTGTAGCGGCATTCGGGATAGTTGGAGCACCCGATGAACGCGCCACCTGACCGGGCCGTGCGCATCGACAAACGCCCGGCACCACATTTCTTGCAGACACGAGGGTCGCTCCCGTCACCCGGATCGGGGAACAGGTGCGGTGCCAACACGTCGTTGATGGTTTCCAGCACTTCGGTGATGCGAAGGTCTTTGGTTTCCTCGACCTCGGCAGAGAATTCTTTCCAGAACTTGCCAAGCAGGGCCTTGTAATCCGCGCGACCGCCGGAAACGTCATCCAGTTCCTCTTCCAGGGACGCGGTGAAGTCATAGTTCATTATGCGTTTGAAATAGTTTTCAAGGAACGCAATCACCAAACGGCCTTTGTCTTCGGGGTACAGGCGGTTCTTGTCTTTGCGGACGTATTCACGATCCTGGATGGTTGTGATGATCGACGCATAGGTCGATGGGCGCCCGATGCCCAGCTCCTCCATCCGCTTGACCAATGTGGCCTCTGTGTAGCGGGGTGGCGGTTGGGTGTGGTGCTGTTCGGGTGTGACCGATTTACGGGTGGCCGTCTCGCCCTTGTTTACCTCTGGCAGCAGGCCGCCATCCTCGTCGTCGACAACCTCGTCGCGCCCTTCTTCGTAGACCTTCAGAAAGCCATCGAATTTCACAACCTGACCCGTGGCCCGCAGACCCGCTTTCGGGCCCTTGATTTCAATGGTCGTGCGCTCCAGCCGGGCAGCAGCCATCTGGCTGGCGAGTGTGCGCTTCCAGATCAGGTCGTAAAGTTTGGCTTGCTCAGGCTCCAACCCTTTCAGGTCATCGGGTGCGGCGCTCATCACTGTGGGGCGGATACATTCGTGGGCCTCTTGCGCGTTCTTGGCCTTGTTTTTGTAAACGCGGGGAGCGGATGGCACATAGCTTTCGCCATAGCGCGCCTTGATCGCATCGCGGGCGGCGGTCACGGCCTCGGGGGCCATGTCGATGCCGTCTGTCCGCATGTAGGTAATGTGCCCGGCTTCATAGAGGCGCTGTGCGGCGGCCATGGTTGCCTTTGCACCAAACCCCATTTTGCGGGAGGCTTCCTGCTGCAAGGTTGATGTCATAAACGGCGCAGCGGGGTTGCGTTGGGCAGGTTTGGCCTCAACGCTGTCGATGCTCAGGTCACCGGTTTCGATAGCGGCAACCGCTTTTGCGGCATCAGCCTCGTTCGCCAGATCGAATTTGTCGAGCTTGGTACCGTCGAGCGTGGTCAGGCGGGCTTCGAAAGTATCGCCGCGTGGCGTGGCAAGAAGGGCTTTGACTGACCAATACTCACGCGCTTTGAACGCTTCGATTTCCATTTCGCGCTGAACGATCAGACGCAGGGAAACAGATTGCACGCGGCCCGCGGATTTTGCGCCGGGCAGTTTGCGCCACAAGACAGGCGATAGAGTAAAGCCAACCAGATAGTCCAGCGCCCGGCGGGCAAGATAGGCATTCACCAGTTCCATATCGACAGCGCGCGGCTGGCGCATGGCCTCTGTCACGGCGGATTTGGTGATGGCGTTGAAAACGACGCGCTGAACGGGGGTGTCTTTCTTGATGGCGCGGCGTTTGCGCAATGCCTCAAGCAAATGCCACGAAATCGCTTCGCCTTCGCGATCAGGGTCAGTTGCGAGGATCAAATTCTGATCATCTTTCAGCGCATCGACGATGGCGCGTACGTGTTTGGTCGATTTCGAATCGACCTCCCACTTCATTTCAAAGTCGTTTTCGGTGTCTACCGAACCATCTTTTGGCGGCAGGTCACGCACATGGCCATATGAGGCCAACACGGTGAAATCGTTGCCGAGATACTTGTTAATGGTCTTGGCTTTGGCCGGACTTTCGACGACGACGACTGGCATGTGGGGCGCTGCTCCGCTTTCGCTTTCGCGTATTTTTGTTGTGCCGGGCAAAATGTGGTCGCGCCCGGGCTATGTCAACGCAATGAGTTAAGTGATTGCTGATTTACCCGTTTGCAACGTGCTAACGGTCGCGCATCGCCTGATCATAGGCCAGTACAACTTCCATCGCACGCGTGGCCACTTCGTACCGCGTTGCACCCGGGCGATAGAGTGCGCCACCGATGCCAAACCCGGTCGCTCCGGCATTCAACCAGTTGTCAAAATCAAGCCGATTGACGCCGCCGACCGCGAACAGCTTTGCCTCTGTGGGAAGCACATCCCACAGGGCCTTGATACCCATGGCACCCATCTGGAATGCGGGGAACAGTTTCAGGCCATCAGCATGTGCGCTGAGGGCAGCAAAACACTCAGTTGCGGTGAAAACCCCCGGCAAGGAGGTAAGACCCGCCCGTTTTGTGGCGGCAACCACGTCAGGATTGAAGTTCGGGGACACAATCAGGCGACCGCCAAGGTTAGCGACCCTGTTCACATCATCAACGTCAAGAACGGTTCCTGCACCGATCGTTGCATGGGTGCCAAACTCCCGCGCCATGATGGAAATGCTGTCGAATGCATCAGGTGAGTTTAACGGCACTTCGATTTGTGAAATGCCCGCCTCAATCAGAACAGCACCGATGTCATAGGCATCTGCGGGCGTAATACCTCGCAAAATGGCAATAATGTTTCGTTTCATCCGGTTTGCGACCGGAATGAACGGTACGCAGATACTAGCCCTATCAAGTTCATAATACCCCCCTCAAATTCTGCTGCCACTATACCCTGAGTTGCCAGCGCAGCGCCATAGAGTGAGGAAAGTTGTGGTGTGCCGATTACGGCGACCTGTCGCCCGAGCCAATAGGGACGCGATGCGGCAAGCTCCATCCCGATCAGAAACCCCGATAGACGCCCGCGCGCCACATCGGGGTCAAGCCCCGCCAGCAGGCTTTCAGAGCGAAGCGAAAACAACCGGGCGGCAATCGCCTCCGGTTTGGCCATGGCGTCACCGATGGCCTCGGTAAATGCAGGTTGGTCCAGCCCCTCTCCGATGTTGTGGCGAAGCACTGAACGGGTGGTCAGCAGTTCAAATATTTCACCTGTCATAAAGGTGCGGAAACTGACGACCTCTTCCGCGCTGATGTGTGCCCATTTGGTGTGGGTGCCGGGCAGGCACAAAACGCCGTCAAACTTTGGGTTCTGTGACAGGAAGCCAGCAATTTGCGTTTCCTCTCCGCGCATCACGTCGGCTGGTTGCGGCTGGCTCAATCCCGGGATCATAAAAACCGATATCCGCGGATCCTGCGCGGGTGCTCTGGTCATCGTTTCGGCATGTGGAGCACAAGGCACGGCGCGATAGGGTGCGCTTGCCCACCCTTCGCGGGCCCCGATCATACCACATGCGATGACAGGGGTTGAGATGTCTGGGGTAACGTGATCCCCCAGCCATGGTTCGATCAAGGATAGCAATTTTTGTTCAAACTCATCGGCCGAAAGCCCGCCCATACCATCATCACTGATGGCTGATGCAATGGGCTTGTCCCCATTCATGGCCCAGGCGCGCAGCCTTGATGTGCCCCAATCCACGGCAATCCATTCAACAGTCATGGGTCGTTATCCTTCTGAGCGGGCTTTGCCGCGAATGTGCTGTTTTGCTTATGGGCCTTCAATATCGCGCGCGACGAAAAACGTCACATTAACGTCGCTGGTGGCTGATATCTCTCGTTTTGTATAATATATGTATACAAAGATCAGAGAAGGGTACCGATGCCGCAAAATCCGAAACAGAAATGCCTGCAAGATCTGCGCGCACGCATTCTTTCCCAGGACATTGCGCCGGGCGCAGATCTGGATGAGGCAGGTTTGTCAGCCCAATACGGCGTTTCACGCACGCCATTGCGGGAGGTCTTGCAGCGGTTGGCGGGAGACGGGTTTGTCACCCTTGCCGAAAACCGGGGAGCCAAGGTCGCGTCGATGGATGTGCGAGTGTTGCGGGTCTTTTTCCAAACGGCACCGTTGATCTACTCCAACATCGCACGCCTTGCTGCCGAAAACCGGACCAGCCAGCAAGTTGATGAGCTAAAGGCCGTGCAGGTCAAATTCGCCAAGGCAGCGCGCAATGGTTCAACAGGGGATGCCCCGCTGTTGAACCATCGTTTTCACGAGTTGATCGGAGAGATGGCGCAGAACCCTTACCTTGTCGCCAGCCTGAACCGCATGCTGATCGACCATACACGCCTTGGCCACACGTTCTATAACCCGGCCTCACCGGCCGAAACGATGCTGGTGATAAAGGCCAGTGACCAGCATGACGCCATGATTTCCGCCATTGAGGCGCAGGAGCCTGCATTAGCCATCGACCTGACATTACAGCATTGGGATCTGTCGAAAGATCGCCTGGAACGGTTTGTCAAACCTGACCCCCTGCCGCTGAACGTCGTTTCCATGAAAGACCACACACCATGAAATTCGAAGGCATCTATACGCCCATCGTCACCCCCTATCACGATGATTTCTCCGTCAATGAAGCGGCTTTGGCAGAAACGGTGGAACACCTGATCGGCGCAGGTGTGAATGGTATCGTCGTGGCCGGATCCACCGGTGAATATTACGCCCAAACGATGGAAGAACGCATCTGGGCGATGGGCCATTTGCGTGAGTTGATCGCGGGCCGCGTCCCCATGATTGTCGGCACGGGGGCCATCCGAACCGAAGATGCTGTTGAATATGCTGTACAGGCCAGGAAGCACGGGGCCGATGCGTTGCTTGTGACCACGCCGCCCTATGCCTATCCGACGGGGCGGGAAATTGCCTTGCATGCCTTGGCGGTGGACCGCGCCGCGAATCTGCCGATCATGCTTTACAATTATCCTGGGCGGATGAGCGTGGATATGGATGAAGATACGCTTGACCGTGTGTCCCGTTCCCCCAATTTCTGCGCGGTGAAGGAAAGCTCTGGCGACATCAACCGCCTGCATATGCTGGCGCGGGATTATCCCAATATCGCGTTGTCTTGCGGCATGGATGACCAGGCGCTGGAGTTCTTCGCGTGGGGTGCCCGTTCGTGGGTGTGCGCGGGCTCAAACTTCGCACCCGAAGCCCATATCGCCATGTACAAAGCCTGCGCGGTGGAGGGGAATTTCACCAAGGGCCGGGCCATCATGTCGGCGATGCTGCCGCTGATGCGGGTGTTGGAGCAGGGCGGCAAGTTTGTTCAGTGCATCAAGTATGGGCTGACGCTGCGCGGGATAGATGCGGGGCCGCCGCGCAAGCCGCTGCAACCGCTCAACAAGGATGACAAACGCCAACTGGCCGAGGTTATCACCACCATGAACGCCGCCATTTCTAACATCACCGGAGAGGCGATATGACCGATCTTCTGACGCATGCTGAATATCAGGCCCTTGCGGACGCTCTCGACCCGCCCCGCGCCGCGTTTATCGACGGGCGTTATCGGCCCGGTACGGGTGCGCCGCTGGTCACGACCAACCCTGCAACGGGTGATGTGATCACCGAGATTGCCGCTTGTGGTGCCGATGATGTTGACCTTGCTGTCGGCAAAGCGCGCCAAGCATTCGATCAGGGCGTATGGGCCAGGCAACACCCGTCCGACCGTAAGGATGTGCTGATCCGTCTTTGCAAACTGATCACGCGCAATCGGCGTGAACTGGCCGTTATGGAAAGCCTTGAGAGCGGCAAACCCATCCGTGATTGCGAGACGATAGATATTCCAGAGGTTATTCATTGTCTGAAGTGGCATGCCGAAGCCATTGATAAAATATATGACCAGACAGGACCGTCTGGTGATGATGCCTTGTCGATCATCACCCGCGAACCCATTGGTGTGGTCGCGGCGATACTACCGTGGAATTTCCCGTTGCTGATGATGGCGTGGAAAATTGGCCCGGCGCTGGCCGCGGGCTGTTCGGTCATTGTGAAACCGGCGGAGCAAACGTCGCTCACGGCCCTGCGTTTGGCGGAACTGGCCGCCGAAGCGGGTGTGCCGCGCGGCGTCTTGCAGGTCCTGCCGGGTGACGGCCCGGCGGTGGGGGAGCCGCTGGGCCGTCATATGGGGGTCGATATGGTGACGTTCACCGGATCAACCGAAACCGGGCGGCGGTTCCTGCATTATGCGGCTGATAGCAACCTGAAAGAGGTGGTTCTGGAATGTGGCGGCAAGAACCCTGCCGTGGTCTTGTCTGATGCCGAAAACCTCGACCATGTGGCAAGCCATGTGGCGCAGGCGGCGTTCTGGAACATGGGGGAGAATTGCTCCGCCGCGTCGCGCTTGATCGTGCATCGCGATGTCAAAGCAACGCTGATGGAAAAGTTGGAAGCGCATATGCGCAACTGGCGCATTGGCGACCCGCTCGACCCGGTGAATGCGCTGGGTGCGATGATTGATGCGGCGCATTGTGCAAAGGTTCGAGGTTATCTCGATAGCGGCGAATCTGGCCCATTCATCACACCTGTGATGGTGGAGGTCGCCAAAGACGACCCTCGCGCGCGGGAAGAAATTTTTGGCCCCGTACTCTCCGTTATCGAGGTTGCAACCGATGATGAGGCGGTGGCCATGGCCAATGACACGGAATACGGCCTGGCGGCTTCTGTTTTTACCGGCAATGTCAGAAAAGCGATCAGCGCCGCGCGCGGCATTCGGGCCGGAACGGTGACGGTGAATTGTTATGGCGAGGGGGACGCGGCTACACCCTTTGGTGGCTTTGGCCTCTCCGGGTTTGGTGGGCGTGACAACGGCGTGCATGCCCATGATCAATATACCCAACTGAAAACCATCTGGATCGACCTGACAGATCCCCGCGAAACGGATGTGATCTGATGAGCGTCGATGCGGTCGGAACCACCCGCAGGGGCCGAGGTGCGCGCCGCGCAATTCGGGAAACGCGGGACATTGCGATGTTGCCCGCCCTCAAGCGCGGTCTGCCCCTGACAGAGCCGATGGACGTTGAACAGATCGCGCGGATTGACGATGCCTCCATGACCATTCTGGAGGAGGTCGGCGTTGTCTTCCGTGATCCCATCGCGGTCGAAGACTGGCGGCGTGCCGGGGCGGATATACGCGATGGTGATCGTATTCACCTTGACCGCGCACTGGTGCGGGAGCTGATCGCGAGCATTCCCGAGACGTTTACCTATCACGCCCGCAATCCGGCCAATAACCTGCCCTTTGGCAAGGACCATTCGGTGTTCGTGCCGATGACAGGCGCGCCCTACTTGCGTGATCTGGATGACGTGCGGCGCAACCCTTTGATGGAAGACCTCAACAATTTTCACAAACTCAGCCATATGCTGCCGGCGATGCATTCATCCGCGCACCACATTGTTGAGCCATATGATCACCCGATCTCACAGCGGCATTTGCGCATCACCTATTCGTCCATGAAGCATTCAGACAAGATGTTCATGGGTATGACGACCAGCCCGAAAAACGCCGAAGACGTGTTGGACATGGCGGAAATTCTGTTCGGGAAAGAGTTTCTGATCGACCACCCGGTTGTGACGGGAAACTGCAATGGTAACTCTCCGCTTGTTTGGGATGAAACCATGCTGGGTGCGATGCGCGCGTTCTGTCGGCGCAATCAACCGGTGCTTTGCTCTCCTTTCGTTTTAGGTGGCGCGAACACTCCTGCCTCCACGGCGGCAGCGGTGGCGCAGTTGAATGCCGAAGCGTTAAGCGCGCTGGCGTACACGCAGGTCGTGAACAAGGGGTGCCCGGCGATATATGGCCATTACCTGTCGACCGTTTCCATGAAATCCGGTGCCCCCATGGCGGGCACGCCGGAAATCAGCCTGATGAACTTTATGATCGGTCAGATGGCGCGGTTTTATGAGGTGCCGTGGCGCACATCGAACACCCTTGGTGGTGCCAAGACCTTTGATGCACAGGCAGGCTATGAAAGCGCGACGACGCTGATGGCGGCCATGATGGCGGGGGCCAATTACATCTGGCATTCGGCGGGGTGGAACGAGGCGGGAATGCATTGTTCAACCGCCAAATTCATCGTGGATGCGGAGCAATGCGCCATGGCCTACCGCATGGCCGAAGGTATCAAGTGGGATGATTTTGACGAGGCGTTGAAAGCTGTCGGCGACGTTGGCCCCGGTGGCCATTACCTCGGTCACCCGCACACGTTGGAGAAATTTCAGGAGGCGTTTTTCATGCCTGAAATGTTCGACAATGACAGCATTGAACAATGGCAAGCGGGCGGTGCCGTGGAGATCAACGAGCGCGCCCTGAAACGTGCCCGCGATCTTCTCAATGAATATGAGGAACCGAAACTGGATGAGGGCGTGAACGAGGCGTTGCTTGACTATATCGCAAGGCGAGAGCGTGAAATTCCCGCCGCTGATGCGCTCAATCAGGCGCTTTGACATGCGATTCGCAGGTCAAAATGCGCTGGTGACGGGGGGTGCGGGGGGTGTTGGTGCCGTTCTGGTCGCCGCATTGCGCGCGGAGGGGGCAAAGGTTGCGGTAACGGACCGATCCTGCGGCCATATAGAAGCGGACGCTCATTTCGATGGCGACCTGACGGACAGCTCTTTCTGTGATGCGCTGCCAGGCCGGGCTGCGGCGGCGCTGGGTGGGCTCAACATCCTTTGCAATAATGCAGGCGTGATTACGCGCGGCAAGATCACCGATGTGACCGACGCAGATTATGCCCTGACCATGGGTGTGAATGTGGAGGCGCCGTTTCGCCTTTCCCGCGCGGCTATTCCACTTATGGCGGAGGCGGGCGGTGTTATCGTGAACACATCGTCTTGCTGGGGCTTACGACCTGGCCCTGATCACCCGCTTTATGTGATGAGCAAAGCGGCGCTTGCCTCTATGACCCAGTGTCTTGGTCGCGATCATGCGCACCAAAATATCCGGGTGAATGCGGTCTGCCCGAATGAGGTCGACACACCGATGATCCGCTCCGGCTTTGCCATTCGTGGGCTGGATGCAGAGCGGGCGATTGATGAGTTGAACGCAACAGTTCCGCTTGGCCGCATCGCGCAGCCGCAAGACATCGTGGATGTGATTCTTTTCCTCGCTTCCGATGCGGCGCGCTATATGTGTGGGGCTTTGGTTGAAGTGAATGGCGGGAAGCCGGTTGTATGAATTTTGAGGGCAAAGTCGCACTTGTTACGGGCGCGTCTTCGGGCATGGGGCAGGCGACAGCGGCGCTTTTGGCCGGCCGGGGCGCGCGGGTGTTCACCGCGCAACGCGGCGCAGCGGCACATGACGCGATTGAGGCTGATTTGCGCGACCCATCCACGCCCGAAGCGGTTATCGATGAGGTCACTTCGCGTGCTGGGCGTCTCGATATCCTCGTAAACAATGCGGGTATGATGCGCGAAGGCACGGTGGAGGAAACGCCGCTTTCCGATTGGCATGACCAGATCGCCCTGAACCTGACTGCGCCATTCCTTTTGACACGCCATGCGATGCCGTGGCTGCGCATGGGACAAGGATGCATCGTCAATGTTGGCTCTATCGAGGGGGTGGGAAGTAACCCTCGTCACCCGGCATATGGCGCATCGAAAGCGGGATTGCACGGGCTGACCCGTGCCGTTGCGGTGGATCACGGCCCAGATGGTGTGCGGTGCAATGCTGTTGCACCGGGCTGGATCGACACGCCGCTTAATGAGGATTTCATCGAATCGCTTGGCGATCCGGTGGCATTTCGCGCCGAAGTGGGGCGTATCCACCCGGTCAGGCGTACAGGAAAACCAGCGGAGGTCGCGGAGTTGATTTGTTGGTTAGCATCCGATGCAGCGCGTTTCGTCACCGGTCAGATATGGACCATTGATGGGGGCCGCACGGCCCAGTTGAGCTTGCCATGAAGGTAAAACGTCTTCCCGTCGATCCAGGCCCCGCAGGGTGGAACCGGTTGTTGCCGAGGCCGGCCCCGGCGCAGCGTCTGGAACGTGATATTACCGCTGATTGGCTGGTGATCGGCGCAGGTTATGCCGGTCTGGCGGCGGCGCGGCGCTTGTCACAACTCGACCCGACCGGGCGCATCGTTGTCTTGGATGCAGTACGCGTGGGCGATGGTCCGGCGGGGCGCAACTCCGGGTTTATGATTGACCTGCCACATGACCTAGCGTCGGATGGTTATGGCGGGTCGTTGGAAAAAGACCGCGCGCAAACTGCAACCAACAGGGTGGCTATCGCTTTTGCCGGTGAAATGGCGGCTGAATATGGCCTGCCGTCTGAGGCATTTGCGCTGTCAGGGAAAATCAACGGGGCAGCAACGGCCAAGGGTCATCAACATAATATCGACTATGCCCGGCATCTGGCGGCGCTGGGCGAAGATCACCGGATGTTGGATGCTGCCGAAATGCAGGCCCTGACGGGGACGGATTATTATCAAGGTGGTTTGTTCACCCCCGGTAGCGCGATGATCCAACCGGCGATGTTTGTGCGCGGTGTGGCTGATGGTATCCGCTCCCGCACGGTTTCTATTTATGAAGAAAGCCCGGTTCTGGATCTGACCGCAGGGGCAGATTGGGTGGCAAAAACGCCGAAAGGCAGCGTGACTGCGCCCAAGGTGATTTTGGCTGTGAATGGCCATTTGAACAGCTTTGGCCACTATTCCGGGCGGCTGATGCATGTGTTTACCTATGCATCCATGACGCGGGCGCTTACCGCTGAGGAATGCGCACGCCTTGGTGGGAGTGCTGTTTGGGGTCTGACACCAGCTGATCCAATGGGAACGACCGTTAGGCGCATCTCGGGCGTTGGGGGCGACCGGATCGTAACGCGAAACCGGTTCACCCTTGATCAGTCGATGGAGGTACCTGCCCGCCGTATTGCGCAGGTCGGGCGCGACCATGATCGTGCCTTCGCGGCCCGGTTCCCCGCGCTTTCCGGTGTTGAGGTTGAATACAGGTGGGGCGGGCGCCTGTGCCTTAGCCGCAATAACACACAAGTGGTTGAGGAAGTTGCACCGGGTCTGTTTGCGGCGTGCTGTCAAAATGGCTTGGGAACCGCCAAAGGCACATTGGCAGGCATGTGCGCCGCTGAACTGGCGGCAGATGCACCATCACCGACCGCGCACGCGATGCTCAATGCAGACAAACCCACCCGATTGCCGCCAGAGCTATTGACGTCAACCGGGGCAAATATTTGGATTCGCATTCAGGAACGGCGCGCTGGCGTAGAGATGTGAGCGCAAACCGGAAACCGGGTGCGAGCGAATTCCGCTTTCTCAGCCATCGACCATGAAGGCATCAAACACACCAAGCGCCCGGGCCGTATCATCGGCCTGCGATGCCTCGCTTTGTTTGTTCAGTGGGCCGATGAGAACGCGGTGAACCTGCCCGCGGCCATCGTTGATCAACCGAATTTCGCTGCGGAACCCTTCGGCGGCAAAATAGTCCGCCGCGGCCTCGGCATTTGCGGCATCAGCAAAGCTGCCAATCTGGAGAAACCGCCCCGTAGAACGCGGTGCTGTTGCGGCTGTTGCGGTTGTGGTCTGTGCGGTGGCGGTCGGTGTTGGTTGATCATCCTGGGCCTTGATCGCAGGTGTCAGGATCACGGGTTCGGCCTGAGCGTCGGCCAAACCGGCGTAGCGGGATGGTGCACAGCCTTTCACTTCTTGATTGGCCGTAATTTCGCGGATCTGTGCTTGCAAAAGGAACTCTTGCTCCACGCGGTTTTCCGTCGTTGGGCGCAAGCGGTCCAGGCGTTGGCGGGTATTGATGTCGATTACCGCAAGGTCACTACAAGACAGGATATCGTAATCGCTTTGCGCGTCGGTTCGAAGGGTTTCGATCTCAGCATTTTGCTGTTCGCCCAACGAAAGCGAGGAACAAGCCCCGAGAGCAATAGTTGCACTGACAAGGAGGGCGATGCCTGAAAGGCGGTTGATGCTGGGATGGGGCTTCATATCTGACCTGCTGTCGTTGAACTCAAGGTACACGAATCACTTACCCCGTCGTCATAGCGCGAAAGGGGTCAGTGGGTGAAACATATGACGCAACACAACCCAGAGAATTTTGCAGTGATCGCCCGGAAACGCAAAACGCCGCCCCGATACGGAGCGGCGAAATCTGTGAGCGCGTAAATGGGTTAAACAGCAGGCGCTGTCTTGGCCTCATCAGAGCGACCGCGTTCAGACATGAACTGGTCAAATTCTGCCTTGTCCTTGGCGGCGCGCAATTCGTCGAGGAACCCGGTGAATGCGTTCTGCTCTTCTTCAAGGCGTTTCAGCGTTTCGGCGCGATATTCATCAAAGGCTGTGTTGCCTGTGGCACCATGTGCGCCAATCGCGCTGCACCCACGACGCCAATAGCGTGATTTATGTCCCATGCGACCACTCCCGATCATGTAAAAGAGAATTGCCAGCCCAAGCGGCCAGACGAAAATGAACCCCAGCACCATGGCAGTGATCCAAGCGGCTTTGCCCCGCTCATCAAGCCAATTTCGCGCCTGGGTTAATGCGTTGGTGAACCAGTTCACGTTTGTCTCCTCCGTTTCAATGTTAATGTTAATCACATTTACATAGGTGGGTAATCCGTCCTGTATTGTCAACGGATGATTCTGCGGATTCCGGTGAAAATCTTTGATTTTGGTCAGCGGTGGGTGGCGGGTGGCAAGGTTTTTGTGTTGATTTCCACGACGGGAAATGGGCTGAATGATCACCCATGCGTAGGGAAGTTTATAAACAAATCAGCGGTTTACGTGCCTTGTGCAGGTCGGGCATTCCGGTGGCTATGCGCAAAAAACCGGGTCAGGATGCACCTCCGTGGCCCAGCGCATTTTCTGGAAATGGTGAAGGCTTCGCGCGCTGTTTCGCTCAGCTATCGCCCAAAAACCCAAGACCACGCAGGTAGATTCCTGCACCAGCCTCCAGCAAATCTTCGGCAGTAATCGGTGCCTTGCGCCGGGCATCATCGGTGCGCCCGAACAGGGCCGTTACCCCATGGGTCAGTGCCCACAGGTGGTAGGACATCATCAGGACAGGCGGGCGCTTTGCCTCTGGCATCTGAGCCGCGAGGGCTTCGCAAGATCTGTTCAGCGCGCGAAATGCGCGATCTGCGGCGGCACGCAAGTCAGGGTCATCATCGGGGGAGACGCCTGCTTCGAACATGGCGGCGAAATAGGCCGGTTCTGCCTTGGCAAAGCCGATATAGGCCCGGCCAACCCGCTCAAACGAAGATAGTGCCGATGGGCGCCCTTCGTCCCACGCCGCCTCCAACCTGGCGGAAAACAGCTCGTACCCACGTTTTGCCGTTTCGATGATCAGATCATCGCGGTCCTTGAAATGACGATAGGGCGCGGCTGGCGACACACCGGCGCGGCGCGCAGCTTCCGCAAAGGAAAACCCATTTGGCCCCTTTTCCGAAATCAGTGACAGAACCGCCTCGACCAAAGCCGATTTGAGGTTCCCATGATGATACCCGCGTTTACCCATGTTGCTCATATAGGCGACCACAAAGGGTAATGCCCAGAGATGTCGAACGAAAAGAGCACCACCGCCAGTTGAAGAAAAAGCGCAAAGGGTGTTTTCACGTCTGATTTCACACACCAGCACCACACTTTAAGGGCTTCTTATTGGACATCTGCGAAGAGCCAAGCGACTATCAAACAAAGATGCCACGAATGGAGACTGATGGAACGAATGGAGACCGCGCTCTGAAACCTGAATCGAATCCCGAAACTGATGTTATCCGCGTCGTGGAGTCGCGTGGGTTTGCATGGCGCTTTTCCATCAGGTGGATACTGCTGGTTGGGTTTCTGGTCGCATGCGGCGCGCCCATCGTCGGGTTTTGGTACTGGTCATACAATGCCATTATCAAACACGAAGAAGCAGAAGTGCGGGAACGGCATTTGTTGTTGGCCCGCAACCTCGGCCATGCGCTTGATCGCTACTATGATGACCTCATTTCCGCCTTCGATGCTTTTGCAGCGCCTATGGCGGCAGGTGGGGATGCGGCGTTTGCGCGGGATTTGTTCTTAAAGCTACAATTCAGACATATCTGCATTTTCAACATCGATGATCTACGTCTGTCGCAAAGCTATCTGACCAAGCAAAATCCGTGCCCGGACCAGGCGCCGCCCGTGCGTGCAAAGATGTTCCTGGACCTGATTGCCTCGTCAGATGGCCAAACTGTTATGTCCGGCGTCGCACAAACACCGGACCAGGCCACGGTAATCTATCTGGTAAAGCAGATTGGCAACGACATGGTGATCGGCGCGGTCACCACTGAATATTTTCGGGAACTGGGTGGGCGTATCAATTTTGGACGGCAGGGGCATGCGGCCATTGTCGATCAAAATGGACGTGTGCTCGCCCATCCTCTGGAATCGTGGGAAGAGGCCGCCAAAGACATCTCCAAAGTATCTGCGGTTGCCCGAATTCTGCGCGGTGAAAGTGGTGTGCAGAAATTCTATTCACCTGCCCTCAAGGGCGACATGATTGCGGGCTTCACCGCCGTCAAGCCGGCAGGGTGGGGTGTTATGGTGCCCCAACCGGTTAAGGAGCTGGAAGAAGCCGCCGCGAGCGTGCTGCAGTCAGCATTGATTATCTTGCTCATCGGTTTGGGTTTCGCGGGTGTTCTGGCGGTGATTATCGCTAACAGGTTTGCGACCTCTATCCGGCTGGTTGCGGATACGGCGCATCGCATGTCGGGCGGTGAAATCGATGCGCGGGTGGAAACGCGTCACGATGGTCTTTTGTTTGATGAATTCGCGGATCTGGGCGAGACTTTCAATGATATGGCCGAGTCGATGCAGCAGGCGCGCATCCGTGAGACAAATCTTCGTATCAAGGCTGAACAGGCGACCGTTGCGAAAAGCCAGTTCCTGGCGATGATGTCCCATGAAATTCGCACGCCTATGAACGGCGTCTTGGGTTTGGGCGCGCTTTTGCGCACCACCAACCTTGATGAAAAGCAGCAGCTCTATACCGAAAGACTGATGGAATCCGGGTCGGCGTTGATGGGGGTGTTGAATGACATTCTTGATTACTCCCAGATCGAAGCGGGGCGCATGCACATTGAAGCATCGCCCTTTGATTTGCCGACCGTTGTGAAATCAGTCGTTGATCTGATGTCGGCCGAACCAGAGACCCGTGGCGTCGCAGTGGAACTCGACATCGCGCCCGGTGTTTCGACCATTCTCGGGGATGAACAACGCACTCGTCAGGTGCTGCTGAATCTTGTGGGTAATGCGGTGAAGTTTACCGAAAAGGGCGTGATCTCGATCTCGGTGAAACCCGAACAGGATGATGGGTTCGTGCGGCTGTCGGTGAAAGACACGGGCGTTGGCATTCCGCTTGAGTCGCAAGACGCGATTTTCGGTGATTTCATGCAAGCTGATCAGTCTCAAAGCCGAAGTCAGGGCGGATCTGGGCTTGGCTTGGCGATTTGCAAACGGCTTTCTGTGGCACTTGGTGGTGATATCGGTTTCACGTCGGAACCCGGCGTCGGTACGGAGTTTTGGTTTACGCTCCCGGTTTCCGGCCCGCCTGACCCTGAGGCTGCGCCGTGACGAGAGTTTACACTGGCCCACGATCGACCAGTGTAGCTATCGTGTGCACTTCGCTGTAAGACCCCGGTCATGGCTGATTACAAAACTGAAAAACCGAAATGGGCGATTGAACGGGACAAGGCGCGGCGCAAAGGGCCGGAGCCTGTATGGCTGTTCGGTTTGCATGCGGTTCGTGATGCGCTGACTAATCCAGCGCGGAGCCACGATAGGCTGATTATCACCCGCAATGCGCTCGCCAAATTGGAAGAAGCGGTAAATGCTGCCGGGATCACGCCCGAAATGGCAGACCCGCGCAAATTTCCTGCGCCTATTGACCCGGGTTCAGTGCATCAGGGCGTTGCGCTTTTGACGCAGCCGCTCGATTGGGGCTCCATCGGTGATCTTTGCAAACCCCACAAAGCTGATCCGGCCCCTTTGGTTGTGTTGCTTGATCGCGTGACAGACCCCCATAATGTTGGCGCGATTCTGCGCTCGGCAGAGGTTTTTGGCGCACGGGCGGTGATTGCACCACTTCGCCATGCGGCACCGGAAACAGGTGCACTTGCCAAAACGGCCTCTGGCGCGTTGGAGCGGCAGCCCTATTTGCGGGTGCGGAACCTTGCGGCCACGATGGGCGCGCTGAAGGAAATGGGGTATACACTGGTCGGGCTGGCCGGTGAGGCCGAAGCCGAACTGGCAGACAATCTGCCCGATGGGCCGCTTGCCCTGGTACTTGGCGCCGAAGGCCCCGGCCTGCGTGAATTGACCCGTGAAACATGCGATACGCTGGCTCGAATCCCGTTTCTGGGGGCGTTTGGATCGCTGAATGTTTCAAATGCTGCTGCGGTTTCGCTCTATGCCGCAACGCGCCGTCAGGGGTGATAAACGGGCTGAATTCTTGCGTTCACAAAATTGTTTTTTGTTAACGCTTTCAATTAGTTGATTAGGCAACGATTGCTAACTGACTGATCTACATGGGGTTTTCTAACACCACCTTAGGGTGAGTTTGGCTAAATGTGCTATCCGTCACGTTAATTGCAACAATTAGACATATTTAGGAGAGGCAGAACTCGAAAACTGCGCTATAGTGTCTATATGAGTTTTGAAGGCAGGCCATGGTCGGCTTTCATCCACTCACTGTCCCTCGTTCTGACTGCGCCCGCCTTGTGCGGGCGTTTTTTTTAGCCAAGCCTTATGACTGGAAGGGGAACGGATGCCATGTCGATCGCGATCCGATCAGCAAACGTCAATGACATAGATGCTTTGTCAGCGATGATCTTCCGGTCCAAAAAATCCAACGGATATGATGATGCCTTTATGGAGGCGTGCCGCGCTGAACTGCGTGTCACTGAAACCAAACTGGCTGAATGGTCGTTTTGGGTTGCTGAGGATATGTCGCTGTTGGGCTGTGCCGCGATGGCAAAAGGTGCCGACGACAAAACGGGTGAGATACATGCGTTCTTCATAGCGCCCGAAGCAAAACGTCAGGGCGTGGGGCGCGCCCTTTGGGCAATCATACAAAAGGCTGCGCGTGGCAAAGGGTGGCACCGCTTGACCCTTGATGCTGACCCTGGCGCCGTCGGGTTTTATGAGGCGATGGGCTTTTCAGTCATTGGGGAAAGCCCGTCAGGGTCGATACCGGGGAGAATGATTCCCATAATGGCGATTGACCTGACCCCATCCAATCCGCCAAATCACGCTGGCTGAAGCGGGAGCGCGCATGGACTATTCAGATGAATACCTGAAATCGATTCTGGATGACGTGAAAAACGTCGCGATGGTGGGCGTATCGACCAACCCTGTCCGCCCGTCTTTCTATGTTGGGCGGTATCTGAGCCTGAAAGGGTACAAGGTGCTGCCCGTGAATCCGGTTTATGCGGGGCAGAGCCTGTTCGGGACAAAGATCCACAAATCACTGAAGAAGCTGCGCAAAACCAAGGAAGATGTTCACATGGTGGATATCTTTCGGCGGTCAGAGGAGGCCGGAGCCGTGGTGGACGAGGCGCTGGACCGTTTGCTCGACAGGGGGTTGAAGGCGATCTGGATGCAAATAGGCGTCGAAGACAAAGCCGCCGCCAAACGCGCAGAGGCAAAAGGCGTGCGTGTTGTGATGAATCGGTGCCCAAAGATCGAATATCAGCGTCTTTGTGGCGAACTTGCGATGGGCGGTTTCAATACGGGATTGATTTCCTCTAAATTTCGTAAAGTATAGCGCCAAATTTTCTCAATCAATGGAGTCCCCATGGCTGATAAGTCTTATGGCTTTGATACGCTGCAAATTCACGCTGGCGCGCACCCTGATCCGAGCACTGGCGCGCGACAGATTCCGATCTATCAAAACACAGCCTATGTGTTTCGTGATGTTGACCACGCTGCCGCGCTCTTCAACCTTCAGGAACTGGGGTACATCTATTCCCGCCTGACAAACCCAACCGTTGCGGCGTTGCAGGAACGTGTCGCGGCCCTTGAAGGCGGTGTTGGTGCTGTGGCTTGCTCATCTGGTCACGCGGCGCAGATCATGGCTTTGTTCCCATTGATGGAGCCGGGCGCGAACTTCATCGCATCTACCCGTCTCTATGGTGGTTCCATCACGCAGTTCAGCCAGACGTTCAAGCGTTTTGGGTGGGAATGCCGTTTTGTCGATCTTGATGACACTTCTGCGGTGCGCAAGGCGATTGATGACAACACCAAGGCGATCTTCACAGAAACCATTGGTAACCCCGGCGGGTATATCACCGATCTGGAAAAGATCGCGAAATTGGCGAACAAGGCGCAACTGCCGCTGATCGTTGATAATACCTCTGCCACACCATACCTGTGCCGCCCGTTTGAGCATGGCGCACATATCGTGGTGCATTCGACGACCAAATACCTGTCTGGCAATGGCACCTCCATGGGTGGTTGTGTTGTTGATAGCGGTACCTTCGATTGGACGGCGGCTGGCAAACACCCATCAATGATTGATCCCGAGCCAGCTTATCACGGCCTGAAATTCCACGAGACGTTTGGCCCCCTGGCCTACACGTTCCATGGTATTGCGATCGGTCTTCGTGATCTTGGTATGTGTGCTGCGCCGATGAATGCCTTCCAGACCCTGCTGGGCATCGAAACCCTGAGCCTGCGTATGCAACGCCATGTGGAAAACGCCAAGAAGGTCGCCGAATGGCTGCAGAATCATAAATCGGTCGATTACGTTTCCTATGCGGGCCTGGAAGACAGCCCTTATGCGCGACGGGCCCAGAAATACACGCCAAAAGGTGCAGGTGCCTTGTTCACCTTTGGTGTGAAGGGTGGATATGAGGCCTGCGTGAAACTGGTTGAAAGCGTTGAGATCTTCTCTCACCTTGCAAACCTTGGTGATGCGCGGTCACTGGTTATTCACTCGGCATCGACCACACATCGCCAGCTCACCGATGAGCAGCGCGTGGCTGCTGGTGCCGGACCGGAGGTTGTGCGTGTATCTATCGGTATCGAAGATGCGGACGATCTTATCGCTGATCTTGATCAGGCATTGGCCAAAGCAACGGCCAGCGTCAAATCCAAGAAAAAGAAGAAATAGTCCTAAATGCGCGGCGCCTTTGGGGGCCGTGCCATTCACACGTGCGTGAATTAAAGGTATGATGGCGCTCCCGTGAATAGCGGGCGCGCTTTTGCGTTGGCGGTCATGGTGTGGATTGGCCCTGTCGAACGCTTTTGGGAAAGGTTGTCTCCATCGTGGCGTCATTCCGCGATATTCTGAGCTTGAATGCGCGGCCTCGTCTGGCCGTGGATTTCGGAGCTGACTTTGTCGCCGTTCGGTATGCGCCGAAGGGTGGTGAATGGACGGAAATTGGGGCAGCCCCGCTGGATGCCCCTGATTTCGGGGACCAACTGACCGAGCTTGCGCGCAAAGCGGGTGAGATCACCAATGGTGATATGCAGGCGGAACTTTGGTTACCCGCCAGCCAGGTCGTAAATGTTCATCTTGAAAAAAGCCCGCGCCTTGAGTTTTCTGCGCGTCGCGCGGCGGCTTCTGAAATTTCCGAAGCGGTGGGTGTGCCGGCCGAACACCTCAGTTTTGACCTGTCCGTTTCAGGGGCGGGGGGGCACCGCGCCGCATGTGCAACCGAGATTTCGACAGTTGATGAAGCAAGGGCATACGCGGCGGCCTGGGGGTTTGACCCAACGGTCGTTACCACTCGCCATGCAGCGGCGGCCTTTACCCGCCCGCCGCGATTTGATGGCGTAGCGCAGGTTCGCGCGATGATGCCGTTTGCAGGTGCCGCCGCCGCGACGGTTGTTCTGGCGCTTGGCATTGGCATCTTTTCGGGCATTGAAGATGGCCCGCATGAACCGCCGTCTGTTGATCTTGCGACCGTTGTCACCGCGCCGACGCCTGTGCAGGAACCGGTGTCTGACGAGCAGGCAACCGCACCTGTGCCCGATGACGGGACGCTCACGCAGGTTGAGGTCAAGGCGCCGGAGGTTTCGGACACTGTTATCGCGAGTGAACCTGAAGACACTGAAACGCTTTTGGCGTTCAGCGTCGCCTCCGGTACGCCACCACTGTCGCCGCCTGAATTGGAGGCCCCGTTAACGCTGTCAGAGACGCCGCGCGCAAATATTGGCGTGGATGATGCGGTGAATTTTGCTGCTGCTCCGGCCATTTCCTCTGACCTCACGAATGCGGTCACTGTCGATCAAACCCCGGTTGATCCACCGGAATCTGTGACGGTTGAAAATGCAGGTGTTCAGGATGAGGTGCCGGAGGTTTCGGCAAAAATCGGTGCGGCCTGGAGGGGGGGTGATCCGTCCAGCGCGGGTGCAGTCGATGCTCCCGCGGCAATCACCCCCACTGATCCCGCGCTCGCCGCGAAAGAGGCTGAGGCATGGGGCGAAGCAGAAAAAGCCGCCGAAGTCGAAAGTGGCGCCGAGGTGCCGGAGGGCGATCTGGCGTCAGCCGGGGCAGCATTTGAAGAAGACGACGCTGGCGAGTTGCTGACCGATGCAGGTGAAGACCCATCATCCCTCGATGAGGTTGATCTGGCGGCGGTGGCACCGCTTTCTGCCGATCAGACGGGCGAACAGACACGCGAACAGACGGGCAATGAAATCAACGAAAATGCGCCGAACGCGGAAGGTGACCCGGTTTTTGGCGCGGCTGACCCAAGCGAAGTTGCGCTTCTTGCACCGTCCGGCGCGCTTGTTGGTGGCGCGCCCGTTCCCGAACTGGCCGAAAGCGATGACCTTGATGATATCGACCTCGGGCCTGGTCCGGGTTCGGTTCTGACCTCGCCCAAACCGGTTCATCGCCCGCCGGCGCTCGATATGACGCCGAGTGATCTGGCTGTTCTGACCTCGCCGGTTCCGGGCCACCGCCCCGCGTCTATCAAGCCGAAGCCCAAACCCGTTTTTGCGGGCAGCCGCACGGCCGCTGCGCCCAAGCGTGGCAAGCCATCCGGCCCCGGACTTGCGCGTGCTGCGACACTGGTTGATGTGATTCCCTTGGATGATGTCAGCCTGCTTGGCACCTTCGGTCAGGGTAACACCCGACGGGCGTTGCTGCGCATGCCAACAGGGCAAGTTGTACGTGTATCGCGCGGTGATGTGGTCGAAGGGTGGGTCGTTGGTCGGATCGAAGAACTATCCATGCGCATCACCCGTGGCGGTGAGGCACGAACACTGCCCTTGGCGCGCTAGTGGCCACGCGCTCGGCTGCTCCGATCTGGTAACGGTCAGACCTTTCTAGCCTCTCGCCATGTTGCCCAATCCTCGGGGGCATCCAGGTCCGTTGTGGCCCCCTCTATGCCGACAAGGCAGATCAGGTCGCGATGGGCGGCCAAAATATGGCGCGCGCCTTCGTCCCCTTCCAACGCGCGAAGCGATTCGAAAAAGCGGCGGCCAAACATGACCGGGTTTCCGGGCGTGCCGCCGCCATCCGATGCGCGAATGATCTCGCGCCCATCTTCGGGTGAGAAAGCCGCGATCAAACTATCATAACCCGCCGTGGTAAGGTCAGGCATATCAGCCAGAGAGATCAGCACGGCATCTGCTTTTGATGAAATGGCCGACATCCCAGCGCGAATGGACGCGCCCATCCCTTCCACCGCCAGTGGGTTTTCGATCGCTTTGATATCCAACCCAAGCAAAGACGCATGTCGTGCGGGGTCATCGGGTCGGATGATCACAATGACTTCATCCGCGCCAGATGCCAGCAATCGCAAAGCACTTCGGCGGAGGAGGGGCGTGTCTTCGATCTGTTCAGTCAGTTTGTCCTTGCCACGCATTCTGCTGCTGGCACCTGCCGCCAGCAGAATACCTGATACAAAAGGACGGGCGGGCACGGGGTTGGCGGCACGCGGTTGTGGCCGCGATGGGATTTCCTTCAAAAGCCCCCCAACACCCATCGCCTGAATATCAGAATCCGTAACACTGATGCCTGATACAACCCGTTCCAGCACCCAATCGGCTCCGTTCAGCTTGGGTGAGCGGGCACAGCCGGGCAATCCGACGACAGGGCGGCCATCAAGTGTCCCGATGAACAAAAGGTTCCCCGGATCAACGGGCATTCCGAACCGTTCGATCCTGCCGCCTGCGGCTATTACCGCTGCTGGCGCAATATCATGTCGATCCGCGGTGGCCGAACCACCCAATATCACGATCATATCGCCATCAGCGCCGCGCAGCGCGTTGGCCAGTGCTTCGGTCGTGTGGGGCGTAACAAGCGGCGTACCGCCATTCACGCCAAGCGCAGTCAGCCGTGCGGCAACCGCTGCCCCGCCTTTATTAAGCAATTTGTCTTTCATACCAGCCGTCCGCGTCAGAAAAACCGAAGCGGTTTTCACCGTGCGCGGGTACAGACGAAGCGAATTGGCCCCGGTCAATATTTCCTGCACTGCGTCAACGGCACGTGTTCGGGCGGCATAGGGTATGATCTTGATGGTCGCCACCATTTGCCGGGGTGATACCCGCGCGTGGTCTGGCAGGGTCGCAATCGTGACCGCTTCGTCAACAGCATTGGCCGCATTGATGGCTTTGGCATCAACACGCAACAAGCCATGATCTTCGGCAAATACATTTACCCGCCCGGTGAAAGGTGCCGAGACAGAGACATCTGTGGCATCCTTGACCAAGGCACCCGCCACGGCCTTGGCAGCAGCATCTTCGCCCATGTCATCATGCGCTGGGCGGGCGGTGATAACGCTTTGCAGACCTGCGGCACGAAAGGCTGCTATGTCTGCTTCGCTGATTGTCTTTCCCTTGCCGTATCGTTTTCCGTCGAGGGTGAGCGAATGCGCGAGAATAGCCCCCGCAGCATCCGCAAGCGGTGTCGGGCCAAATATCATGGAGCGGGATCCGATGGCGAACCTGGCCGTGTTTCGGGGCGTCGCAGGCGTTCGGTCATTTCGGCCAGAATTGACACCGCAATTTCGGCCGGCGACTTTGCCCCAATATCGAGGCCGACAGGTGCATGAATGTGAGCAATCTCTGCCTCAGAAAAACCGGCGTCCAACAGGCGGGCGACGCGTTTGGCATGTGTTCGGGTGGAGCCAAGGCAACCCAGGTAAAAGATCGGTGCGCGCAAGGCCGCCATGATTGCAGGATCATCCAACTTTGGATCGTGGGTCAACGTGACCACAGCGGTTCGCCTATCAAGGCCATAAGACATCAGTGCTTCATCGGGCCAGTCATGGATCAATGTCTCGCCAGGAAAGCGGGCCTCGGCGGCAAAGGCCTCTCTCGGGTCGATGACAACAGGGTCATAGCCAGCAAGGCGCGCCATTTGCATCAGTGGTTGCGAGATATGAACCGCCCCGACGATCGCGAGGCGCAATGGCGGGTTATGGACGGCCAGAAACCAGTCGCCCTCAAACCCCGATTTGTCAGCATGGCGCGCGATGGCGGCGGCTGGTTCCAACGGGTGGTCGTCACCGGGCATGATAAGCGTGCGAACCCATGTCGTCGTATTGGTCGCCCATGTGACCGCGTTGCGGTCTGCGCGGGCTTTTGCCAGATCAGATATGAAATCGACCGTTGGACCATCGCCTACGCCAATTGGTTCAACCATCACTCTGATCTCACCGCCACAGGCCAAACCCACGGCAAAGGCCTCATCATCAGAAACACCGAATGTCAGGATGCGGCATTTCCCATCCTGAAGCGCATCAAGTGCTTCGGCGGCGACGGCACCTTCAACGCACCCACCTGATACAGAACCTGCCAGTTCCGCCTCAGAGGAAATTGCGAGGCGTGATCCCGCCGGTCGTGGCGCTGACCCCCATGTCTGTACCACGGTGGCAAGGGCGGCACCCTTTCCCGCTGCGATCCATGCGAGGGCTTGTTCAATGACGCGGTCATGCGCGATGTCGTTTGTCATGCATCCCTCCCGTTACCTGTAAGACTTTGGGTGAAATTCATCGCGATGCAACCGGGCGCGGCATTTTGCTGAATACTATATAGTTGCAGACGCCTGCCTTGTCGTCCGCCCCTATGCAATAAGCTCACGCAGCATACGATCCTTTTGCGCGTATATGTCCGTTGCGTCATAGTTTTCGGTTATGACAGCGCGGGCTGCCTGACCCCTGGCCTGCATCGCCTCCCGGTTATCGAGCGAATATTCGATGGCTGCGGTCAGCGCCCCATGATCGTGCAGGCCGACCAGCACGCCGGTTGTCTCGTCCATGAACTCCCGCACGGGCGGGCAGTCAGAGACGATCATCGGACAACCGATCGCCATGGCGTCGAGCATCGACCAGCTCAGCACGAAATCAGCAGTCAGATATATATGGGCATGGCTGGCCTGAAGCACCTTTATGAATTCTGTTCGCGGTTGCAGGCCAACGTAATGAATGCGGGACATATCCAGCCGATCAGCAAGTTCAGCTTCAATTCGTTGACGCCAGCTTTCCCCTTCGGGCAGCTGCCGCCCATAGGCGACACGATCCTTGCCGCCGATTATCGCATGCAGACCGGGGCGCCGTTCCTGTAAATCGGCCAAGGCGCGCATGAACTGGGGATAGCCGCGATGTGGTTCCATTCCACGGGTGAAAAAGGTGGTAATCTCTTCCATACCGGAAAGGTCTACACCGGCGGCTGTCTCCACCGGTTTGGCCGCTGGCGCGTGTAAAGTGGTGTCGACACCATCATGGATGACTGTCAGCCGTTCACGCAGATCGGCGGGAAACTGACTCGCCTGAAAATGTGTCGGACACAGACACAGATCCGCGCCGACCATATCAACGGCCAATGGCGCATTGCGTCCGCGCTGAAGCAATCTGCGGTGCAGGTCATTTTCGTGGTCACCGATAGAGAGGCTGTCAGGGGCCGGATAGTTGTACCACCACTCCAAATAGGGAACGAACTTTGCGTTCGGCCATATATCGCGCGCAAAGGTACCGGACCCCCACCCGGAATGGGCCATGATGATGTCCGGGCGATAGCCCTGATCACGGGCCGCAAGAAACCCGCGGGCGGCTGATTGTCCACGTATGACGGCCTTGTCCCAGTGGTGGGCATAGGGATGAGTTTGCGCACTCGCCTCCCGGCCCTTGGCATAATGAATGAATGGCGCGCCCTTACCTTCGGCACCCTCCCAGGCGGTGGCGAAGCGAACGTCCCAGCCAAGGCGCGCCAGCGCCCCACCGAGTACGCCGAACTGTGCGGGATAGTTGTCGTGAACAAATAGGATCTTCATGCCGCCGATTATACGGATACGGCCTCGTGGGGGAAGCACGAGTATCGGCCTATATATGTAGTATCGCCCCGGTTGGGACGTTCAGAATGGTGCCGTGGGGTCACTGAAAGCCGCGATTCAGGACGCGACTCACGCTATCCGTTGATTCATGGTGCTCAGACCAAATGAAAGGGGTGCCTCGCGGCGTTCTGCAGGAAATATCACACTGTAAGTTGTTGAAATAAAACGGATTTCAAGAAAAACGCCAAAAAATCCAAATTTGTTGTATTTTGCTGTTGCGGGATTTTGTGAATCGCCCTAGAACCCCTTTCACCGGCGGCGGGGAG
>JBMYXS010000003.1:0-124232 GCA_049608645.1 Pikeienuella sp.
CGGGCCGACGACTGCATCGTGCCATCAGCGGGGTCATGCCCCGCTGATAGTCTGAGGCTTACCGGAAGAGCGACAGGATGGACTGCGGTGCCTGGTTCGCAATGCTGAGTGCCTGGGTACCAAGCTGCTGCTGAACCTGCAGAGATTGGAGGCGCGCAGAGGCCTCTTCGAGGTCCGCATCGACGAGCGAGCCGATCCCGGATTTGAAGCTGTCGATCAAGCTGTCCATAAAGCTGTTCTGGATATCCACTCGTTTTTCAACAGTACCAAAAGCGGCCTGCGCGTCGATCACGGTGTTGATCAGCGTCTCAATCGAGTCCAACGCACCAGCGGCATCGACTGTCACGTCAATCGCGGCAAGATCAGCCAAACCGCCCGTGCCAACAGAGGTAACAGACGCAGATACGACCTGATCGGCATTGCCAACGCCGTCGTTACCGAAATCGAGCGTATCCTCAGCTGCTGGATCATAATCAACGACCAGCCCCTCAACACCCAGACCCAAAACAGAATCGCGAACTGCGGTGGCGATGGCTGCGTTAGGGTCGGTCGTTGCAAGGTCTTCGGCGGTCACCGAATATGTTGCTGTCTGATCACCGACAGTGACGGAAATCTGGTCGCCCGCCGCAAGGTTGGTGCTGTCGATCACCAGGGCGTTGCTGCCGTCATTCGTAAAGCCGGCATCAAGCGCAAAGGTGGCGTCGTCAGCGTTAGTCGTCACCCCGGTTGAACCCGTCAGGCCACCGCGTACGGCACCTGCTGACGTGCTCAGGTTCTGGCTGGCCACAGAAATAGACGAAGTGCTGACCGCACCGGTACTGTCGCGATCAAGTGAAGACAGGATATTGACGGTACCAGCCGTGCCATCAATCAGGTTGAGGCCATTGAACTGCGCCGCACCAACAATGCCGGTAACCTGATCACGCAAGGAGGCAATCTCATTCTGCAGAGCCTGCTGATCAACATTGTCTTCATTGGCGGAGACGATCTTGCCCTTGATTTCCTCGAGCGTGTCGCCAATCGAACTGGCCGCGTTGGAGGCAACTGCGAGCGTAGAGGAACCGAGCGAAAGCGAGTCTGAAATGGCTTCAAAGCCTTTCACATCCGACCGCATTACCTGACTGATTGCAAACACAGCGGCGTTGTCTTTGGCCGTGCCGACTTTCAAACCTGTCGAGATCTGGCTTTGCACTTCGCCCAGATTTTTGTTGATGCTGTTCAGGGTCTGAAGTGCGACCATTGCGCTGTTATTGGTAAGAATGCTGCCCATAATAGGGTCTCCTTTGGCGGGGCGACGCTTTGGCGACGCCAGTCATGTAAGCCGGTCTTCAAACCGGAGATGAACCGCCCTTTTGGCGTTTCGCCTGCATTCACTCTTTGAGCTTTCAGCAGACGCAGACCTTTGTGGTCCCGAGCCCTGTTTAGCCGATCATTCCTTAACGAATCCCTGCCAGCAAAACTCCAAGTACCTATAATTACATGCAAATTCACGACGATCCGTCAGTATCCAGAATCGCACCCAACTCATGGAATGCTTTTTGGGGGGAGGGCGACGCCGCTGCAAAGAACGCATCCAAAGCCGGGTGGAGCGCAACCGCCCTGTCGAGCTCCGCATCACTTCCCTGTTGGTAAAGCCCGGTCTGCACCATGGGTAGCGCGCGTTCATAGGCGAGCGTCAACCGGCGTGCCTCCGCGATCAGGGTGTTCTCTTGATCTGTTGCCGCGCCCGGCAGGGAGCGCGAAACAGATCGCCCGACATCAATGGCAGGAAACCGCCCACGCTCAGCAATGCTGCGATCCATGACGATATGACCATCCAGCACGCCCCGCGTGATGTCCGCCACAGGTTCTTCCATATCTGATCCGGCAACCAGCACCGAAAACACGCCCGTAATGGCGCCGTCGCCCGCGCGCCGCCCGCCCGGGCCGGCGCGCTCTGCTAGGGCTGCAATCATACTTGCCGTTGAGGGGGGATACGCGCGCAGTGACGGCGTTTCGCCAGCGGTCAACGCAATTTCCCGGTGTGCCTCCGCGAATCGCGTCAGGCTATCAACGATCAACAAGACATGCCGACCCTGATCGCGGAAATGCTCTGCAACCGCCATGGCCGTCCAGGCCGCGCGCCGCCGGGCCAGCGGTGATTCATCGGAGGTTGCAGCAACGAGAACAGCGCGGCGCATACCCTCCTCCCCCAACCCCTCGTCAATGAACGTGCCAAGTTCCCGCCCGCGCTCCCCAATCAATGCGAACACGACAACATCTGCCGATACCTCACGGGCAAGACCGCTAAGCAAAGTTGATTTACCCACGCCCGACCCAGCGAAAATGCCAATGCGCTGCCCCCTTGCCAACGGCAGGATGGTATCCAACGCCGCCAGCCCCGTCCGTAGTCGCGCGCCGAGACCACCGCGCGTCGCAGCCGGTGGAGCCGCACGGCGCAGCGGCGCAGGCTTTGCCCCACAATCGAGCGAACGCCCATCGAGCGGAACACCATAGGCATCAATAACACGCCCCAGCCACGCATCACTTGGCCTAAGCGGCGCTTCCGGCACAAGCCAGACGTGATCGCCCAGGCCAACCCCCTCCGCCACGCCAAGTATCATCGCCCGGGCCCCTTCGTGCGATAGGGAAATCACCTCCCCCCGTGCGCCGGGGCCATCCGGTGACTTGGCGACGCGAATCCCATCGCCAATGCGCGCCCACCCGGTGAGGCCGCCAATGGTTATCGCACCACCGTCGGCGGCTATCACACACCCACAACGGCGCGAACGCGGGATCGCGGCGAGATCTTTCGCCAGTTGGTCAAAGTCCAGAATGTCCATGCGTCGCCTTTCTGCGTTGGCCTCGGCCTCTGCTTACGGGTTGTAAACCAATGAACATTAAGACCGGGTTGAGAGAAACGGATGGAGAACCGCCGTGAGCCAAGACATTCATATCCTTGCGATGGCCAAAGGCCTGGCACATCACGCCACGACCAGACAGGCTCTGGTCACAGAAAACATTGCAAATGCAGACACTTCGGAGTTTCGCGCCCGTGATGTGAAACCCTTTGCTGAAATCTACAAAGGACCGGGGAAACCCGAATCCGGTGGCGATTCGCGCACCGCTTCCTTTCACCCGATCGCCACCCGAGACGGGCATGCAGGCTACGTCCCGACCGGGGCGCAGGGGGCACCTCAATATGCTGCTGCCGCCTATGAAACCCACCGCATTGAAGCTGATTCCTCGAACGGGAACTCCGTCTCGCTTGAGGATCAGATGGCGCGGGGCGCCGAGGCAAAGATGAGCCATGAGATGGCCCTCGGTGTGCTCAAGAAATCAATGGATTTGATCCGCATGACGATTGGACGTGGGCGATGAGTGATCTTCTGCAAAGCATGACTGCCGCTTCGAGCGGGATGGATGCGCAGGCCACACGGCTGCGTGTTGTTTCCGAGAACATTGCCAACGCTGATACGCCGGGGTTTCGACGCAAAACCCTAAGTTTTCAGCAACTGGTAACATCGGGTGATGACCCGCGTGCTGTCGCGCCGGGGCGGGTATCCTTTGATAAAGCCGAGTTGGAGCGGGTCTTTGACCCCGCGCATCCGCTCGCGAATGACGATGGCTATTACGACGGGTCGAACGTCGAAATGGTGATCGAAATTGCCGACGCGAGAGAGGCTCAGCGTAGTTACGAAGCCAACCTGCGCATGTTCGATCAGTCTCGGCGGATGCTCTCCTCCCTGTTCGAGCTTCTGCGACGTTAACCCCACCACCTGATCAGCCAGAAAGGAGATCACCATGGAACTTTCATCAACAATAGCGGGCCGTTTTTATCAGAACGTGCAAAGCGCCCTTCGCCCGACAGAGGCGCAACAGCCCAAACACGCCAGTGCGGCAGAAACCGCAGGCCAGGCCGCCCAGAGTTTTGTTCAAACCCTGCGTGAGGCAGAAGCAACAGCAATGGCCGGTATGGTCGGCAAAGCAGACCCACAATCAGTGGTCACCGCGCTCGCCAGCGCAGAGGTTGCGGTGCAAAGTGCCCTGACTGTCCGGGACAAGGTTGTGGAAAGTTATCAGGAAATTCTGCGCATGCCCGTCTGAAGCACGATGTCGCCAGGTGAAATCGTCGACATAACACGGGCGGCCCTTTGGGTGACCTTCATTGTCGCGCTTCCCACGCTCACCATCGCGCTGGTTGTTGGCCTTGCCATTGGTCTCATTCAAGCCCTGACATCCATTCAGGAAATGACGCTGACCTTTGTCCCAAAGCTGGCGGCGATCGCGATTACATTCTGGATCACCATGGGGTTCATGGCGAATGAGATCGTCTCTCTGTTCCAGAACAGACTTATCCCCCTGATCGGAGGCGGCTGAAATGTACCGCTGGATTACGTCTCTCTTGATGATCGTTGCCGCTGCACCAGCCAACGCGTCGGATGCCACTGTTTGCGACCGTGCCGCGACGGTGGCTGCACACGGATCAGACGTGCCTGTCGACTATCTTCGCGCGCTGACACGCACCGAAACAGGCCGCGCGCGTAATGGAAAGTTAACACCATGGCCCTGGACGGTGAACATGGAGGGAAGTGGCCATTGGTTTGAAACCAGAGCGCAAGCCCTTGCTTTTGTTATGAAACACCATGCGCGCGGGGCGCGATCATTCGACATCGGGTGCTTTCAGATAAACTACCGCTGGCACGGGCAGGCGTTCGATTCCATCGCAGCCATGCTCGACCCGCTCGCAAACGCCAGATACGCAGCCACATTCCTCACCGAATTGCGTGGCAACAAAGGTGGATGGCGTCGCGCGGTTGGCAGGTATCACTCCAAGACACCCAAATTTGCCGCAAAATACAGCAAGCGTTTTGAGCGTATTCTTGCTGCACTTGCGCCACAAACGGCCGACTATTCCACAGCGGCGCACACATTGGATGTTCTCCGCGAACCAGAGAAACTGCCGCAACCTTCACGTCATATGAGTGGCGAGGAACGCGGCATGGCGCACCTGGCGTTCCTGTCGCCACCCTCTGGCGGGGCCTTGATTGCCTTAGCCCCGCGCGACACGCCGAAAACACCCGGTAACGGCGGGCTTGTATTCTTGCGAGAGGGCAACTCGGGCGCTCTTCTCACACCTGCTCATCCGTTGCTGAACTAGATGAATATTCAAAGCATATACCACCCAACGGTTCTGCTGGCGCTGGCACTGCTCGCGGTCATCACAATGATGATCCTGCCCATGCCCGCTTTTATGCTGGACCTTGGCCTGACGGTCAGTTTCGCACTGTCCATTCTTGTGTTCACCAATACATTGTTTATCGGACGCCCCCTCGATTTTTCGGCCTTCCCGACGATCCTGCTGGCCTCCCTGATGCTACGCCTGTCGCTCAACATCTCCTCAACCAAGCTGATTATCGGCGAAGGTCACAACGGCCCCCATGCCGCGGGGGAAGTGATCGAAGGGTTCGCCATGTTTGTCATGGGCGGATCCGTCTATTTGGGGCTTGTGGTCTTTGGTGTACTTTTGATCGTCAACTTCATCGTGATCACCAAGGGCGCAGGCCGAATGGCGGAGGTCGGTGCACGCTTTGCCCTCGATGGAATGCCCGGTCGCCAGCTTGCGATCGACAGTGACATGGCCGCGGGTGCCATTTCCCACGAGGAAGCCCGCGCCCGTCGCAAGACAGAGCAAGAAGAAACGACCTTTTTCGGATCTCTGGATGGCGCGTCAAAATTCGTCAAAGGTGACGCTGTTGCAGGGCTCTTGATCACGCTGTTGAACCTTGTGATGGGCCTCATCATTGGCGTCGTCGTACACGACATGCCCTTTGGCGAAGCATTTGAAACCTATGCCATTCTTACCGTGGGCGACGGGTTGGTAAGCCAGATTCCCGCGGTAATCCTGTCTATCGCCGCCGCGCTTCTCCTGTCGAAAGGCGGCGTCCTTGGGTCAACAGACAAGGCCCTCTTCAGCCAGTTGGGCGGCTTCCCTGCCGCATTGGCGACGGTCGCTGGTTTGATGGCCTTGATTGCGCTTGTGCCGGGTCTGCCGATGGCACCGTTCCTGTTGGGCGCAGTCTTGCTTTCCGTAGCCGCATGGTTCGGTGCGAGACGCCAGCAAATGCTCGCCCTTACCCCTCCCGAGAATGACGCAACGCAAGAAGCACCACCCAAAAAGGTTGGCGACCTGCTGGATCTTGATGAAATTCACGTCGAATTTGCTGCTGATATGGTGTCCAGCGTCATGGACGATGCCTCTGGTCTCGGGGCCCGTATCACCAGCATGCGCAACCATATCGTTGAACTATACGGCGTTGTTATTCCTGAGATACGCTTGACCGACAATCTGTCGCTCGGCCCTGGAACCTATGTCGTACGTGTCCAGGGCGTTGAAATGGCCCGCGCAGAACTGCGCGTGGGCAAGGCCATGATCCTGCTCAACGACGGCGATGTGGGCATTCCCGAGGGAGAAGATGTTTCCGAACCCGTCTACGGCGCAGCCGCGCGCTGGATTGATGCCAGCTCACAAGAGGCCGCTGCCCTTTCGGGGCTTTCGGTGATCACACCAACGGAGGTGGTGGCGACCCATCTTCTGGAGATCATCAAAGATAACTTCGGCTTGCTGTTCTCACGCCGGGGCATGCGAAAATTGCTTGAGGAATTCACCTCAGTATCGGATCCGGCACGGGCGGCTGCCAACAGAAGGCTGTTGGATGAATTCATTCCCGACAAGGTGGCGGTGGACGTGCTTCAGGGCGTTATGCGGCGGCTTCTGGAAGAACGTGTCTCGGTGCGCAACCTTCCCATGATTCTCGAAGCGATCGTAGAGGCAAAGCGTCATACCTCCGCTGAGGATATCATCGCAGAGCATGTGCGCGCGCGCCTTGGTTTTCAGCTTGTGCGCGACCACCTCGAAGAGGACGGTGCCTTGCCGATGATCCAGCTCGCGCCCGACTGGGAGCGGTTGTTCACAGAACATCAGATGGAAGATGAAAGCGGCGTTACGGACGTGGCCCTTCCCCCAACGGAGTTCAATCGCCTCGCCGGGTCCATCGCTGACAAGATTGCCGAAGCAGGCCGCCTTGGCCGCCACCCCATCATCGCAACAACCAGCCGACGCAGGCGGTTTCTGCGAACCGTCCTGGCCGCAAAGGGCGTTCGCACCTCTGTCTTGTCTTTCGATGAGATAGGGACCAACGCCAAACCAGCCCTGCTTGGTGTCGCATAATGGAAGTCGGCCTTGGCGCAGAAGCGGAAGCCATTCGACTGTTCTTGCTGCTCGGTAGGCTTCTTTCATTCTCGGAGGCCGAGATATACCTCCTGATCGCCGTATTCACGCGCGTGGGCGCTGTGGTTGCCCTTCTGCCCGGCTTTGGTGAGCAAATGCTGCCCGTGCGTGTCCGGCTTGGCGCGGCGCTGGCATTCGCTGCAATTATTTGGCCGCTTTTGACACCAACCCTTTCACCAGCGGATGCGGTTGGTGGGCTTTCCCCGATCGGCAACAGTGCCGCCCCGCCTTTTGCACTCGGGCGCCTTTTGCTGGCCGAGGCTGCGGCGGGATTAACTCTGGGACTGGCCATTAGATTGACGGTTATGGCTCTGCAATTTGCAGCTTCGATCGCGGCCCAAGCGACTTCTGTTCTGCAGATATTTGGGTCGGGCGTGACACCGGACCCCATGCCCGCCATCGGCAATCTTCTCACCATCGCAGGCATCGCCCTTGTAATGGCAATGGGCCTCCATCTGAAAGCGATTGGCGCAATCATCTCATCCTACGACGTGTTACCGTTCGGGGTCTTTCCAGTCGCGGGAGACTTTGCAAGTTGGGGCGTTTCGCGGGCCTCTTCGGCCTTTGCATTGGCCTTTTCACTCGCGGCCCCCTTTCTGATAGCCGGCCTTGTATACAATGTTGCGATAGGTGCCATTAACCGCGCGATGCCCCAGTTGATGGTCGCCTTTGTGGGGGCCCCGGCAATCACCGCTGGTGCTATGTTGCTCTTGCTATTGGCGGGGCCGGTCATGTTGGTGCACTGGGCAGAAATGCTCGACCAAACCCTTGCAAACCCTTTTGGCCAGCCATGAGTGAAGCTGAAGAGGGTGCCGAAAAGTCGTACGAGGCAACGCCGCAACGTATTGAAGACGCGCGCCGAAAGGGCGACGTGCCTATCTCCAAAGATCTGGCGGCTTTGGCGGCATACATCGGCCTGATTCTCGCGTTGTCATTGGCAGGATCGAACGCGGTACGTCAGGTTGGCAATTCACTTTCAGGCTTTCTGGCAAGAGCGGAGACCCTCGCGCCGCGCGTTCTGAACCAAGGCGGCGCTGGCCTTTCGCTGGGTGCAATCACGAATGCTCTGGCCCCTCTGACCATGCTATTTGCGCTCCCTGCAGCATTGGTGCTGGTTGTGCTAGTCGCGCAACGCGGGATCATCTTTGCGCCTGAGAAGATCGAACCAAAACTCAGCCGCCTGTCTCCCCTTTCCCAGGCCAAACAGAAATTTGGCCCAACGGGTCTGTTTGAATTTGCCAAGTCCACGACCAAGCTCATCATCATCGCGACCGTGTTGGGGCTCTATCTGAATGACAAACGCGATGTCATAGTCGGCGGTGTGAATGCCGCGCCTTTCGCCGCCGCCGCCGAACTCGCCCGCCTTGTCACCGGGCTTTTGGTCCGCATCGCCGTGGTCGCGGCCGCAATCGCCGTTGTCGATCTGATTTGGCAACGCTTTGATCACGCGCGCAAACTTCGGATGACCCATCAGGAAATCAAAGAGGAACACAAGCGCGCCGAAGGCGATCCGCACGCCAAGCAACAGCGCAGACAACGCGCTGAGGAAATCGCCAACAATCGTATGATGCACGACGTACCCACGGCAGACGTCATCATCGTCAACCCGACCCACTATGCGGTCGCGTTGAAATGGAAACGCGGCGACGGTGGTGCCCCCATCGTTGTGGCCAAAGGCATCGACGGCATTGCCCTTAGAATTCGCGAAGTCGCCAGCAATTCTGGTGTACCCATTCACAGCGATCCGCCAACGGCCCGCGCGCTGGAATCAACAACAGAAATCGGCCAGGAAATTAAACCCGAGCATTACAAGGCGGTCGCCGCCGCCATTCGCTTTGCAGAGGCGATGCGACGCAAAGCGCGTGAACAGGGGCGCGGATGGAACAGCTAAAGACACTTGCAACGCTCGCGGAACAGCGAAAACGCCGGGATCTGGCAACTTTGGCAACCCTGCAAATGCAGCTCGAGGCGATTGAAGCCAAGATCAGAGCACTTCGCGAAAATGTAAGCGCAGAAGCCAGCAAGATTGCCTCGGCCAGCCTGCCTGCTCAGCAAATATACGCGAAGTATTTAACGAATGCGCAGCGCCAGATGGCAAATGCTGTGAAGGAACAACAAAACCTCACCCGCCAGATCGCGGATGCGCGACAGATCGCCCTTCGCTCTTTCGGACGTACGCGAGCGGTCGAAATTCTCACGACGGCAGCCCGAAGAGATCTCATGGCGCGCTCGGCACGAAAAGAGGAATCGATTCTGATACCGCAGAAAAGCACCCCGCCCTCGCATTAAGCGCGCCAAGACCGCCGCTCTATCATCAAGCACGGCATGTCTTCGCGGGGAGGGCAAACACCAACGAAATAGCGACCTTCAGACCAATAAATCCCAACCTTTTCTTAAACCCGCCTGCCTCAGCGACAGCAGGCACAAGCCGATGGGAATTTTGCGTTAAGCGCGCAGTTGTCTAGTCGATGACGGGGTGCCGGCCTCGACCCGACTTCCATCTTTTTGATAGGCTCCAATACGCCCTTGATTGCGTTCTATTTCAGACATGCGGCGCATCGCTGCGCGCGCGCCGTCCAGATACGCCTTTAGCAATCGGTTATTTCGTTGTGCCAGTTTCTGAATCTCTAGAATGATGCCCTGCTCAGCGTCTATCACAGCGCGCGGCATGTCAGCGAGGCGTGCCTCCACCTCCACACGCCGAGCATCCTGGGCGACCAGGGCCGAAATCTGCCCAGCCAACAGAAGCTTTCGGTCACTTTCCAATAAGCGGAACGCATCTTTCAGCATTTTGCGCCATCGGCGGAGATCACTCATTCTATACGCCCCTCGTCAACAAGGCTTCGTAAATAGCATCGGACAAGCCGAGGCCGCCTTCTGCCGTAAGGCGCGTTGCCCACTCGCGTGTCAGCAAGCTTGCGAACGCATCTTCTCCTGCGCCCCCGTCAAACTCCTGCCCGCCAACGCCGCCGCCCTGCGCCCCCATCCCCGCATGCGATAGCATTTCAGTCAAAAAGACAGCCTCAAACGCTTCCGCGGCTTCGCGCAGGTCCGGGCGGGCGTCACCTCGCACGCTCTCGGTCGCGGCCAAGGCGGGCGTTGCGACCGACAATTCGCCCAAGCTGGAAATCATAGCGTTCTCCTTTGTTTCGTCGGTCGAACATGCCTTAGCGATGTAAACGAATCGTAAGCATTCAGCGCCTATTGTCTTCACAACACATGAGAAAGGATGGCGCATGATTCCCCTGGAATCTTTTACGAGGCCCCCAAATGCGCAGCACACCGCAGCGCCCGCCCCAGAGGCGGAACCAGAAGCGATCTCTGCTGGTTCAGAAATCTCCACCGTGGAAGCGGCTGGGGAATTTGCGCTTGCCCTGGCTTTCTCAGACCCGAAAGCAGATCAAACACCGCTGACCGAAACCGCGCAGCACGCGAAAGAGCTGCCCCCAGCACCAGTGCCCCTTTTACCAAAGTCCACTGTATCAAATTCCGCTGTATCAAAGACCGGGCAAACGATTGCGCAATCCGCTGGGCCTCTGCCGCTTCTCCCAGACCAGAGCGCCCTGACCGAACCGGGTGCGGATCATCTGACTGAAGGGCAATTACTGGCCGCAAACGAGGACCCCATGCCAGCCACATCTCCCCCCTCAGGCAACGTCCCCGGCGACGCGGAAGAGGCCATCGCCACCGCTACGCAAGGCACACGGGAGACAGACGAAGATACAGCAAACTCTATCAACGCGACGATAGCGTCTTCCCCTCCACAACCTTCGGCCACAACCGATCAAGCGATGGAAACGCCGCTGCTGACGGAAAAGGGCATTCAGGTTTCTGGACAACTGCAATCTGCAATTTTCAGCCTCCCGGCAAAGGCAAAGCCGGGCTACCCGAATTCTCCCGCAGACCGAACCACCGAGGGTGAGCCGCGCTTGGCCGCAAAAACCATCACGGCCTTTCATACTACCCAAAATACGGTCGGGCTGGCACCAAAGGCCACTCCGGTATCTCACCCTGCTTTCGGCGGCCCCACTGCTAACACCACAAAAGGGCTGATGCGCCACGCGGAGCTGCCAGAGCTTGCCCCACATATCGCAGAAGGTGGGAATTTTCGCCAAACGACAGTCGGGGCACCTCAGCAACCTTCACTCACACCAACAGATGCACGTTCCGTCGTGCTTCAGGTTGCGGCTCAGATCGTGAAAGTTGATGCGGGCAAGCTGGATATACGCCTTGATCCACCCGAGTTGGGGCGCGTATCGGTCACCCTCTCTACAGGTGATGACAGTATTTCAGCAGTGGTTGCCGCTGAGCGGCCGGAAACCCATGACCTTCTCCGGCGTCACGCAGACATGTTGCAACGTGCCTTGCGCGACGCGGGCTATGCCGATGTCACGCTGAATTTTTCTGACACAACGGCAGAGCAGCAAAACGGCGATAGTGCCTTTCAACAGAAATTCGGCGGCTCTTCTGCCGAACCAACATCCCCCGACACAACGGCTCATTCCGTGAACCTAAGCCTGAACGGGCTCGACATAAGACTATAGGAGAACCCCTTGGATATTACCCCGGTGCCTGCGCTTCCTAATTCGACACAACCGGCCGCGACGGCTGCGCTCGAAAACGGCGCGATAGAAGCTGACTTTGATACGTTTTTGTCGCTTTTGACAGCGCAACTAAAGAACCAGGATCCCCTAAAGCCAGTGGACTCCACGGAATTCGTTGCCCAACTCGCTGAATTCTCGGCGGTCGAGCAGCAGGTCCAATCGAATACATCGCTCAAGAATATTCTGGAGACTTTGCAAGGCGGCGACATCTCTTCGCTCGCGACCTGGCTCGGCTCCAAAGTTTCCACAGGGGACACTGCAGTTTTTTCGGGCGCGCCCATAACACTGTCCCTGACACCCCCTGCGGGAGCAGATCGAGCTGTTCTGGTGATCAGAAATGAAGCCGGCGTCGAGGCTGCACGACTTGGTCTGGATCCCAAGGCACACTCCGTTGTGTGGGCCGGTGAAAATGACCTCGGCACCCCACCACCGGCAGGGCGCTATCACTTCTCGCTCGAAGCTGCAACTGCTGGCAAAGCACTTGAAACCACGACAGCCTCACCTTTCATAGAGGTCCTGGAGGCACGCTTGGTCAACGAGCAACCACAACTATCGCTCTCCAATGGTGAGACGGTTTCAATCGAAAGCGTCACCGCAGTAAGAAGCAGCGGTACGTAATTTGCCACACTGCGTCGCGCCGTCGAAAACTACAATTTTTCACAAATAATTTCATGCCACGGCGGATTAAATCATCCAGCCGAACCATATGGTTTCCTCCTGTCCCCTCTTTTCCAAACATTGCCGGATGCATGTCTGATCGCATGGGCAATATGGTGTTGGCAGGAAGAAAGGCTGGCGAATACCAATCATCGGCGCTGTGAACCGGCACGCCAAAATAATTCGTCTTTCACGACAGGTTAATTCGCCATAATTGTTTCTCATGCGGTGCGAGCGATGAACAGCACCCGCAAAAACCCAGCCCTGACAAACCCAGAATCGGCGGAACCTCCACCATATAATTCAAATGCAGTTTTCACATATCCTGGCGAATGATGGACGTAAGCAGCACTTGCCGAGACGCCTCGCCAATCACATGGATTGAAGCTTCGTTTAAAGAATTACGCAGGTCTTCGAGATTTTGCGGCTCCGTGAACCCATTCTGAAATGCACCGGAACGCCCGTGGTTGAACAAGACAGATAAGAACTCATCACGAAGCTTTGGCTCATGAAGATAGACTAAATCTGTCGTCCCCTGCTCAACCTCTATCGCCATTGTAACCACGACAAGAGCCGCGACAGTTTCATTTTCGATAATTGGGACGACAAAATGCTTATCCAGCTTGGCGTATTCAGCCTCTCCCTTTGGTTCCGGCGCTCGCTTTCGCCCTGTTGCGAGACTGGCAACCGCATCAGGTTTTTCATTTCCTCCGCTCTCTTCTGCCTTTGCCGTTTCCTCGGTCAGAATTTCATCCGGGGCTGGTGCCACAAAATGCCCGGCCGCAAGTCCGCCAATGAGACCAAGTGGTGCCAAGAAAACTACGAGCAATTTCATAAGATAATTCCTCAGAAGGGTAAGACGATATCGGCGATCTGCTGACCATACCGCGCCTGCTGGACATCGGTGATCTGACCGCGGCCGCCATAGCTGATCCGCGCGTCTGCAATCTTGTCGTAGGTAATCTCGTTCGCCCGAGAAATATCTTCTGGCCGGATCACCCCGTGAACGCGCAAGTCGCGCAGTTCGAAGTTCACCCGCACCTCCTGATTGCCGACGATCACGAAATGGCCGTTGGGGAGCACACTCGTAACAGTAGCAGCCAGGCGGAGCGTGATTTCCTCATTCCTGCGAACACTGCCGTCACCGGAGGATGTTGAACTGGAGCTGAGGTCCGCCCCGGGATCGAGGCTCACTCCGGTCAGATCTGCGACGAGATCGGGCAGACCCAGCAAAGCACCCACCCTCAGGGCCTCATCGGCATTTCGGCGGCGTTCAGTGGCGTTCGAAATCGCAGCTTCTTCATCTATTTCAATGACAACTGTGAGAATGTCTCCCCGGCCCTGAGCACGCCGGTCGCCGAACAGTGATGTTGGTCCGGAGCGCCATAGCGAAGCACTCTGCGGTGTTACCTTTGTCGAAACCACCGCTGTCTGCGCCGGGGCCGGCGTTGCAAGCGCCACACGCTCTGGCGTCACGGGAGATGCATCAACGAATACTTGCCCTATCGGGGACATTGTAGGGGGCTTCCCCACATGATCAAAGCGCCCGCAAGCCGCAACGAAAGCCATCAATACAAGCCATGCGCATTTTTTCATCGTGCCACCTGTACGCTGCCATCTGCCGCGATTTCCCCGACCACGGTCGTCCGCGATGAGAGATTCATTACGCTGATCCGCTCGCCAGCGGCACCACGGCCAAGCGCGCGCCCGTCCGCTTCGATAACAAGTGCGGCTGAGACAAACCTCAGTCGAACAATATCATTTCGTTCGACCAAAGCAGGTGGACCAACATCAGCAGGCCGAATCGGCCGCCCATTGTATATTGTCACCCGGGCTTCCTGGCCGATGGCTTTCGTGGCATCGGACAATGCCCCGGCAACCACTTGGCTTGCCGCCCGCACGTCATCTTCGCCAATCACGGTACGGGCCGGGATCGTACGCGCCGCAACCACTGTGTCGGCAGCAACACTTTTACACAAAGGCGCCAACAATATCGCAAGTGTCATCGCAGCGCGTATCATCGGATCTGTACCGTTGCGCCCAGCATCTGATCAGCTGCGGTGATGACCTTGGCATTCATTTCATACCCGCGCTGGGCTTCGATCAGCTCAGTGATTTCGCGGACAGCATCAACTCCGCTTTCCTCAAGAAAGCCCTGTCTAAAGGATCCGCGCCCATCAACCCCTGCATCACCAACGTTCGGGGGGCCTGATGCAGCCGTTTCCTTGAAAAGATTACCGCCCAGTGCCTCCAGCCCTTTGTCGTTCACAAAACTCGCCAAGGTCATGCGTCCGAGAACCTGAGATTCTACCTGGTCATCAAAGCTCGCGATAACTTCACCATCTGCGTTCACAGTGATCGCGCGCGCATCCTCTGGTATCGTGATTTCGGGAATGACGGGGTAGCCCTCAGACGTGACAATCAGCCCCTCGCCTGTTCGCTTCAAACCACCATCGCGGGTGTAGCCCGACGTGCCATTTGGCAGCTCAACCTCAAGAAAACCTGCCCCTTCGATTGCAATATCCAGTTCGCCGCCAGTCTGACGCAAGGCACCTTGCGTCACCTCCATCGAAACCGCAGCGGCGCGTACGCCCAAGCCAAGCTGGACGCCCGTTGGCAGGACCGCGCCATTCGCGGCATTCACCGCTCCGGGCTGTCGAACTTGTTGATAATGCAGATCGGAGAACTCGGCTCGCCGCGCATTATAGGCGGTGGTGCTCATATTCGCGAGATTGTTTGAAATTGTCTCTACCCGCAGTTGCTGGGCTTCCATACCAGTTGCCGCAATGTCCAGTGCACGCATTCTGCGCCTCCTTATGTTTCCAAGTTACTTTCGATCACGCTGCGCCGATAACGCGCACAACCTGCCGCATGCGTTCATCTTCGTTACTGAGAAAAGACTGACCCATCTCATATGCGCGTTGGACTTCGATCATCCTGGTGAGTTCACGCACAGGATCGACATTGCTGCCCTCGACAAAGCCATGAAACACGCTGGCGGTTTCCGCCGGAACGAACGGTTGATCGGTCGTAAACACACCACCTTCGGCCCGCGACAAGCCTGACAGATCATCCACCGTAACCACTGCGATCCGGCCTATGGGCTGGCCGTCAGCCGATATCGTGCCATCGGTCGCAATGGCGACCTCTTGCGCATCCGCGGGAATGAAGACAGGGGCCTCTCCCTCATCCAGGAGACGGCGCCCATCGGGAGTGGTGATATTACCCTCCGCATTACGGACGAAGGCACCGGCCCGGGTAAGTGCCGCCCCTTGCTCTGCCTCAATCAGGAAAAAACCCTCTCCCTCGATGGCAAGATCAAAAGTGCCGCCCGTAGCCCGCAAAGCAGCTTGCCCGAAATCGGTTTGTCGCCCGCGCGCGCCTGCTTGCGAACTGGAGCCGCCGATCACCGACAGCCGCTCAACAACTTCGGTGAAAACAACACCCTCGCGCCGAAAGCCGGTGGTCGACATGTTGGCGATGTTGTTGGAAATCACATCGAGGTTTTTCAAAAGGCCCGTTTGCCGGGCCAAAGTGACATAGGACGGATTATCCATCGTTAAGCGCCTCGCTGATGAGGGCACGCGTCGCGCGAGCAGCATCTTGCGCTGCGCGTGCGCCTGTTAATGATAAGTCTTCGAGAGGTGCCTGCCGATTTGCCTCATCCGAGGGCCGCGCCATGAAGGTTGCCAAGGCCGCCCGAGGCCCTTCACCTTTTGCTGCCTCTTCCCAGTTTCCGGCACGGAGCGCACGTGCAGTGTTGGACGGGTCAGCCGCAGCAGCCGCTACAAAATCACCCGTACGTGAGAGGGCGTCGGCGCGCAGGGTTCGCGCCGTTTCTGTATCGAGATCGGCAAGATACTCCAGCGCTTCTTTCGGTCGGTCCAATGCAATCAACGCTCTTGCGGCAACTATCCGCGTCGCATTTGCCCCCCTTGGCAGCGCAGGGTCGAGATAGGCCAGCGCAGCATTCGGCAGCCCCAGCGACACCAGTTCATTCCCAACCTGTTGTCGCGCTGCATCACCATCTGGCCCGCCCGAAACCCAAGGCTGGTACGCCATGACGGCTTCTGCATAGCCAGTATCAAACTTGGCGTTTTGACCCTCTGGCGCAGAGATTTGCTCCAAGGCTGCATGCCCGGCGTCACGAAGCACCGCTGCGTTTTCCGGGGTCCGCTCCATCGCTGCTGTAACAGCATTCAGTGCGGCGGCGGGGCCATCTGTTGCGGCGCGCGCCCGAATTTCGGCTGTTTTGGCTGCAAGCTCCAAAGGCTGCCCCCGGGCTGTGAAAGCAAGATCAGAGAGCGCATCGGCCATCATGGGAGAAATCGGCGCACCACGCGCTACGCGACTATCGAACAAACGCAGAAGACTTTCCGCCGATTCAGGGCTGTCACGCCTCGCGAGCCGCTCATAAAGACCTTCTGCTGCGGCCGCCTCACCACCGGCCGCGAGCAGCTTGGCGCGTGCAAGATCAAGTGAAGCAGAGGGCTGTACCGGCGCGCGCGATAGTATCAGGTTCAGCTTATCGGCCTGCGCGATCTCTCCCGCATTCACCAAGGATGTGAGCAAAGGTGCAGCAACCAGTTCGCGTAACCGCCGGGGCAGCTTCGAAAATGCCTCCGTAAACTCATGCCATACAGCTTCACTCGGAGTTGCCTTCGCGCGCGGCAAACCGGCAATTCGCCGCCAAAGAAGAGCAGAGCCATGACAAGGAGCCGATGCCGCGATCGGGCCTTCGGGGTCAAGCGGATACCCCTCAACAATCGATGCCATTTCTGTTAGGAGAGGGCCGTCATCGAGCGCGGTGCCAAAAGTGTTCAGCAATCGTACAGCTTCAGCCCCAAAGCCGTTCAGGATGTAGACGCGAGCGAGTGAGCGAACGATATTTTCCTGGGGTTGATCAAATTCGTCCAGCAAAGCGGCGCGCAAAGCCGCGACCTGACCAACAAAATCACCATAGTCCGGCCAGCCTGTCAGGCTCAGGTCGTCCGCCGGAATACAAGGTGCGACAGCGACAAAAGTATCTGCGCGGTCAGCTCGAAAATACTTGTCAAAGGCGGTTCTCGCCCGAAGCGACGTTTCCAAGGGGGCCTTTGGGCGCAAGGGCTTATTTGGCTCCTCCGCGGCAGGCTGAGACGCAACATCGTCAGCATCGGTGTTCTGCGATGGCGCTTGCGCAGCAGCTTGGCTTGTATTCGCTGTCGTAGTCTCGCTGATCTTTTCAGCAGGTTTATCAGTATTTTCAGATTTATCAGAAAATACTAGCAAACCTTGCTCTGCTGCGCGCGATAGCTGCTCCAGCAGATGTTCACGCGCGAGGGAAACGCTGTCTTTTCCCGAATGCGCCACCTTTGAGTGGGTCGCATCATTAGCCGCCTGTTGCGCCGGACGAGGAAAAGGTTTTGGTGCCCAGCTTGGCGCGAAGCGTGACCCTTTTTGAGCCGTCTTGCCCGGCTTCTGTTCGGCCTCAAGTTCAGCTGCGCGGAAAGTGATCGAGAGTGTCCCCTCAGAAATCGAGAACCCATAGGCGCAGTCACAGTTCAGCGTCAGGCGCAGCCGGTTCATGTCGTCATCATTCACGGTTCGTGCCGTTGCAACCCGCCGCGCGCCCCCTGTTGACGTCAATGCGCTGACATCAAATCCGCGCGATATGACCGGTGTTACCAGATCAATCTGGCGCGGGCCTTTTCGCTCCAACATGAAGGGCGCGGCACCGACATCTATGGTGATGATGCTGTCTTCGGGGCTTTCGTCAGCACGCACAACGAAGGGAGCTTCCGCCGCGACGGCAGTCACCGATAAGGAAAGGATCATCAGAGCGAAAAGGGAGTGCATCTTTACCATCACGCAGCTGCCTTGACGGCCTGAAGCGCGTCACTAATTTCAGTAAAGCTTGGGCGAAGGCCGCTCGGTGTATTCTGCCGGCCAACCTCCACGCAGATATCCGGCGGATGCTGATAAAGGTTGGCAACCAGAACTTCGCGGATGAGATTGTAGAACTGCTGCTCTTCATCAACTACGGTTTTTACGCGACTTGCGAAGGGGCCAACCAATGAGTAGGCGAGAAAAACCCCCAGGAACGTACCAACCAGCGCACCGCCGATCAGCTTACCCAGCACCTCTGGCGGCTGATCAATGGAGCCCATGGTCTTGATCACACCAAGAACAGCCGCGACGATCCCGAGCGCAGGCAGACCGTCAGCCATGGTTTGCAGGGCATGACTCGAATGAAGCGCATGATGGTGAATGGCCTCGAGACGTTTTTCGAGAACCTCTTCCACTTGATGGGGGTCATCATAGTTCATGGTGCCCGCACGGATCGTATCACAAATTAGGTCAACAGCTGTGCGGTCTGCCAGAATTTTGGGGTATTGCTGGAACAATGCGCTTTCATCAGGGGCTTCGATATGGGCTTCAATATCGATCGGGTTGGCGCGTGCGATTCGGATGAGCGCATACAGCAAACACAAGAGGTCGCGAAAATCTTCATCTTTCCATGACGGCCCCTTGAAGACCTTGCCGACATCTTTGACGGTGTGCTTGACCTCCGCCACGCTATTGGAAAGCACCAATGCGCCGACAGCAGCGCCGCCAATCATCGCAAACTCATAAGGGAGAGAATGAAGAATGATCTTCATGCTGCCGCCCGATGCCAGATAGCCACCGAACACCATCACGAGTGTTATCACGATACCGATAATACCAATCATGTCGCCTCCACAACGCAGCCCCAGAAACAAGGGGCAAAGTCTTCTGACCCTGAAAGAGAGTGTTCGCGATTCGGCTTAAGAAAGAACAAACTGACGGTGTCTGTTTTTCTGGGATCTGTGCGCCAGAGTGCCATTATTCCGATGGCCCCCTGGCATTCTGCGTCGCGACCAGAACCGTGATTGCATAGGCTTTTTCAGGGCTGATCGCGGCGAGAATTTCAGCGGCTGGCCCGTTTTCCATCCGCGATATCAAACCAGCGGCGAAGGTCGCATCCATTGTTTCGAAGATCGGCCCGGCACGTTTCCCCCCCATGGTCTGGTAGGTTGCGATGAGCTTGCCCACATCATTTTCCGAGGCCTTGTCCGCGACACGAATGAGGCTCGCGAGGCGGCCTTCGACCTCCTCTAACTCAGCCATCTGGTCGCGCAATCGTACTTCTGCGGCTTCGATAACCTTCGCTTTTTCGGCGATCTTGAGGGCACGCTGATCCAGCTGCGCCTCACGTTCCCGCAATGATGCCAAAAGGGCGGAAGTATCAGGGGCTTGAGCCGGGGCCGAGGGCACCTCTGACTTGCTGCGCTTCTTGACCTCATAGGCCAATGCGCCAGTCGGATCGAACAGGCGAGACATCGCAGAGACAAGAAAACAAGCCGCGAGGATCATCATGGCAGGGCGGCGAAGGCCCTTCGAATTCACTGAAATGTCAGTCATGATCTACGCTCATTTTCGGCGTGGCTGAGAGCCATGACCAATCGGCGTGCCAACGCCGCGTTATCGCCGCCCACGTCTGCCTTGGAAATGATCGCGCCGATGAAATCATCGAGCGCGGTCGGATCGATGTCTTCGGCAACAGCCTTTTCAGAAGCCCGCACGTCTTGCCGCTCCTCTTCAGGCTCACCCTTCGATGCCGTTTCGGTATTTTCAGCTTCAGCGGGCTTGGGCGCTACAGTTACATCGGTGCCGTGTTGATGCGCAGAGACATCCTTTGCCAGCGGTGCCGCTGGTTTTGCGGATGCCTCAGTCTTGGCTGGTGCCTCTGCCTTATCCGGGGCGGGGCAAGACGCCTCAGTCATTACGGGTGCTTCTTCGCGCGATTCCCTTAAGGGCTCGGTCGCTTTCGCTACACTGGGTGCCTTTGGCATTGATTGCCGCTGGATTTCCGCCTTGTTGGCGGACTTCACCAGTGCTTCCAACCGCCGTGCAGCCACATTTGCCGCACGGCATTGAGCGCCAAGGTCTGTCGCGCTTTCGCTTGTTGCTGTCTTGGCTTCGGCCAAAGCAGCAGAAAGGTGATCGACCTCGCTCGACAACGTCTTGATCGCCGCACCAAGCCCGCCATCCATTTCGGAAAGACGTCGAAGCCGCCGCGACAAAACCATGCAATACGCCGTCGCGGCCAAAGCGGCGAGAATAAGCACACCATCAGCAATAAGTTCCATGTCAGTCGCTCCTACCTGAGGATGAAGGTCGTAAAGAGAAGGTCCTGGGGCTTAAGTGGCTCCAGCAAGACGATGAGGCGGCGAAGCAGTTGCGCGCGTAGACGAAGGGTCGCGTCTTGCGCCTCCAGATCCCGCGCTTCGACAGCGCGCAGATAAGTGTTGAACAAGTCGCGTATGCGCGGCATTTGCGCTTCGATCGCGTCTTTCTCCTCTGGGTTTATTTCGATCGTCGCCTCGAGAATCAGAAAGTCTGAATTCGCTTTGGGCCCCAGCGGCACGATGATCTCTCCAATCGGCACGAAAGCGAACGTCGGGCCATCGTTGTGTTGGGCAGCGTCCTCCGCCGGCGAATCGCCACCTCCCAGCAGTGCCGATACCGAGAGCATCCCCGAAAACGTGGCGTAGAAGCCGCCCGCGCCCAGCAACACAAACAAAACAAGCCCAATCAGGAGCGGTTTACGCGAACGCTTTGGTGCCGCGTCGTCTCCCTCATCTTCAGTCACTTCAACCGGTGCGTCTGCCATTTTCTCCATCTCCGGATTCTCTCGGATGACATGATCAATAGCGGGGACTGACTAACCGAAAATTAATCCGCTGCGGTGCAAGGTGCTTTCGTCCCCAGAACGGCGGGCCTGACAAATGGTGTAACCAAGTGAATACGACGTTTTCCAATCTGAACCGCGCCTGGTTGGCGCTCGAACCCCGCAAACGTGCTGCGTTGGTGGTGTCTGTGATGGCTGCCGTGGTCTTTCTGGGGTTGCTGATTCGCATTGTTGCGACGCCGACGCTGTCTCTCTTGTACTCGGGCCTCGATTCATCAGCTGCAAGCGGCGTGATCGAATCGTTGGACCGCCAGGGCGTGCAATACGAGGTGCGTGGCGATGCGATCTATGTGCCCGCGGACGCGCGCGACCGTGTAAGAATCGTTTTGGCGGGCGAAGGTTTGCCGACAGCGGGCGCGGCGGGGTATGAACTGCTCGACGGTCTTTCCGGTTTTGGCACCACCGCAGAGATGTTTGATACCGCTTACTGGCGCGCCAAGGAAGGCGAGCTTGCGCGAACATTGCTCGCGTTCAACGGCGTAAATCGCGCCCGCGTCCATATCGCCAACACGCGCAGACAACCATTTGAGCGGGAAACGCAGCCTACCGCATCCGTAACTGTTTCAACCACAAACGGGGTACTTTCACGCCAGCAGGCAGAGGCAATTCGCTTCCTGGTTGCCTCCGCGGTCGGCGGTCTTCCGCTTACCAATGTTGCGGTTATTGATCAGGAGCATGGCGTCATCCTCCGTTCCGGCGACGCAGAAGCAGAAACCGCAACAGGCGATGAAGCCACGCAAAAGGCAGCCGAATTGCGCAAGAACGTAATGCGCATGCTTGAGGCACGGGTCGGTGCCGGCGCCGCCATTGTTGAGGTTGCCGTCGAAACAACACGCAACAGCGAGACGATACGTGAACGCACGGTCGACCCGAATACGCGCGTCATCATTCATCGCGACGTCGAAGAAAGCACCGATGCTGCCGAGGGAGAGGCCAGCGCCGTTTCCGTCGCTTCAAACCTTGCCGAAGGCGACGTTGATGGCGGTGCGGATCAGTCCTCTCGCCAGGCCTCCCGCACTCGTGAGCGTTTCAACTATGAAGTGTCTGAAGTTCTACGCGAAAGCGTACGCCCCGCTGGCGACGTCAGGCGCGTCACGGTTGCGGTCATGGTTGATGGCATCCGCTCGGTCGATGCCGATGGTGTGCCAAGCTGGACCCCACGCACAGAGGAAGAGCTCGTCGCGCTGAGCGATCTTGTGAAAAGTGCGGTCGGCTATAACGAGCAACGTGGCGACGTTGTCACCATCCAGACCCTCGAATTTTCCGCGGTCGAAGACGCCGGCGTTGTTGCTGAAGATGGGTTTGCCCGCCTACTCGCGGTCAATGTCATGTCGTTGATACAAATTGGCGTTCTGGCAATCGTTGCCCTGATGCTCGGCTTGTTTGTCATTCGCCCCATCATGCGCTCGGCGGCGATCATGCCACCGGCGGCAGATCAGGCCACCTTGCTGCCACCAACGCCCGGCCCTGATGGGCTGATCCCTGGCACCGGGACCACCGCAGCCGGTGAAGCCAACCCCGCTATTCAGCTAAACGATGGGCGCACAGCCACAGGCAACACAGGTGAGCAAGGCGCGCCTTCCGCCCCCATCGCGCCACCAGATCAACGCGCGTTGCTTGAAACTGCGGTGACAGAAAACACAGATAAGGCCCGGCGCGTTATCGGCGCATGGCTGGATACACCCGATCCAGATCAGGTCAAACCATGACCACAACAACATTCTACCAAGACTTTGTCTCCCCCGCACAGCGCGCCGGCGAAAGCGAACCTGACGAAAGTGAAATCCGCCTGGCACGGGCGAGGGGAAAAGCACGCGCAGCGGGGTTCGCTGAGGGTGTTGCGAGCGCAGAGGCCTCGTTCGATCACGAAATGAAACAGCAAGTCGGATCGCTCCTCGAAGCCATGAAGACGGTAAGCGACAACAAACGTGCGGTGGACCATGCCGCGCTCGACGCTATCCGGCGCATCGTGAATGAGGTGTTGTCTGCCTTTGCCCCACCGATGGCGGACGCGATGCTGCCAACTCTTGTCGCCGACAGGGTTGCAAAGGCGATTACATCAGAACTGGACGGCGAAATCTGCGTTCAAGTGAACCCTAAGCGCGCGGCCGAACTGCGGGAAAGGCTCACGACTGGTGATCCAAGAGTCACCTTTACCGAAGCGCCAGATCTCAGCCCTTCAAGTGCACGTGTCGTATGGCGCGGGGGCTTCGATGAGATCAATCCCCGCTCAGCCATACAAGCCGGGCTGGACTTGCTGAATGAGCGGTTGCGAACGACCGCCAAGACCTCTGAAAACAAGGACATTTCAACATGAGTGAAGACGTCGAAACCGCACCGCTCCCCGGGGCACCCGCCTCCTCTGAGACGCCTTTTGTCGACCGTCGCAAAAAGGCCGTGTTGGGCGTTCCCATTGAGGTTGTCATTTCGGTCGGCAAGGCGCGACCGCTTCTTTCTGAATTGGTCGCCCTGCGGCGCGACAGTGTGCTCAGCCTCGACAGCAAAATCGAAGACCCTGTTGAAATCATGGTCGGCGACCGGGTGATTGCCCGTGGAGAGCTACAGGAAATGGATGATGACACAGGACGCCTGGGCGTGCGCCTGACCGAGGTTGCTGACCTGTCACAAACGCTTTGATCTGGTGATGCGGTTTACGTTCACAGCCTGCTTTGCCCTTTTGGGAATGGCGAGCACCGCAATGGCGCAGGAGGTTTCGATAGACCTCGGCGGCGAGGGGGCGCTGACGCTGCAAATCGTGCAGATGTTCGCCCTTTTGACCGTGCTCAGCCTCGCGCCCGGCATCGCCGTCATGCTCACCTGCTTTCCGTTCATGGTGACGGTTCTTTCGATTTTGCGTCAGGCCGTAGGCGTGCAGCAGGCCCCCCCGAATATGATGATCGTTTCGCTGGCGCTGTTTCTCACCTGGTTCGTCATGGCCCCCGTCTTTGACGAAGCCTGGAACGCGGGAATTGCCCCCCTGCTTGCAGGGGAGATGAACGCCGAAGAGGGGTTTGCGCAGGTTATGGGCCCGTTTCGGGTATTCATGGAAGGGCGAACAAACCCGCGCACCATCGAAACCTTGCTCGAAGCGGCACCAGATCGCACTTTTGTTGAGGATGACGGAGGAACACCACTGTCGTTGTTGGTGCCATCCTTCATGCTGAGCGAGATCAAACGTGGGTTTGAAATCGGATTTCTGATTTTCCTGCCATTTCTGATCATTGATCTCGTCGTCGCATCAATCCTCATGTCGATGGGGATGATGATGGTGCCCCCCGCCATTGTTTCGCTGCCTTTCAAGTTGGCGTTCTTTGTCCTTGCGGATGGATGGACGTTACTGGCCGGCGCGCTTGTAAGAGGATACGCCACGTGAATGCCATTGCCAAAATGTTGCCCGCCATAAGCACGCCAGAGGCGGTCGTCCCGACAACACAACCGCTCCACGAAGCAGTGCGGGCGGCTGTTGTACTCACCGCACTTGAACCGGATGTGGCGGCAAATGTGCTTAGTGGGTTCAGCGATGCCCGCATTCGCAGTTTTGCCCGCGCGATGACCCGGATCGGAGATATGCAGGCCACTGAAATCAACGCGATACTGCACGACTTTATGAACCGGTTGAAGGCAGACGGCGGTATTGCCGGTGGCGAGGACGAAGCGCGACGGTATCTCTCAGCCTTTATGGAACCTGACAGCATCGAACAGATGATGGAGGAAATCGCCGCCCCCCCCCGCAGTGTATGGTCTCGCCTCGGCGATGTTCCCGATGCAACTCTTTCCGAGTGGCTGGCGCAGGAGCACCCCCAGGTAGCCGCAGTGACGCTTACGCAAATTTCGTCGGAAAAGTCGGCGCGCCTTTTGGAAACATTTGACCCGACCCTGTCTCAGCAAATCGTTCTGAGGATGGGGCAGGCCCCCTCCGCCAGCCCCGAAATCATCAAGCAAATCGCAGAGGTTGTTGAGCGTGATGTGTTGCCCCAGACCGCAGCGGCGGCCTCCAAAGTCAACCCTGCCAATGTGATAGCCACGGTCCTGAACCAGGTGTCTGGCCGCGTGCGGGATGAGCTGATCAGTCACATGAAGGCAACATCGGCTGGCCTCGCCGATGATGTGCGCCGCCTGATGTTTACCTTTGAAGACATTCCCATGCGCGTGGAGGCGCGCGATATCGCGCTGGTCCTCAAGTCGGTCGACGATACCAAACTGATGACCGCGCTCAAACCTGAGAGCGCCGAGCCGATTGCGACCTTCTTTCTGGAGAACATAACCAAACGAATGGCCGAACGCCTGCGCGAAGAAATCAAGGAGCTTGCAGAGCCTGACGTCACCAGTGCAGAGGCGGCGCAGTCAGCTGTGATCGCCACGATCATCGAGCTGAAAGACAATGATGCCATCGTCTTGAAGCCCCCTGTTGACGACGCCCCCTAGCGATGTTGCGCTGGCGTGGCGGTCGCCAGCGCGGCGTGCCCTCGCCAGCGTCATCGCTGCGGGCACATTTTCTATCTGAGCTGCACGGGCAATGCCGCAAAGCCCCGAAACCTGATCCGGCCACCGCGCGTGGGTGGGCCATGCAGTTCATATTGCGGAAAGCGTTCAAGAAACCGACCCACCGCAATGCGCCCCTCCATCCGTGCCAGGGTGAGACCAACACAGGTATGTGGCCCGCCCGCAAAGGCAAGATGCCGGTTAGGGCGACGCGCGACGTCAAGCTTCTCCGCGCTTTCAAACACCGCAGGGTCGCGATTGGCAGCACCGATGCAAAGATGAATATCGGTTCCGGCAGAAATTTTCTGGCCCGCAATCTCCACATCTTCGGTCGTCAGACGATTGCCAAACTGGTTGGGAGACTCATAGCGCAGGAACTCATCAACAGCAGTGGCCATCAACGCCGGATCATCAAGCAGGCGCTGGCGCTGATCCCGGTGAACACACAAAGCATGGAGCGCATTGCCAATCAGGTTGGTTGTCGTTTCATGCCCGGCGTTCAGAATGAATATGCAGTTCTGATACAATTCCACCGGCGTCAGGGCACCCTCTTGTGATTGCATCAATCGGGTCAAAACATCGGTATCAGGATCACCTGGGTTTGCGCGTCGGCGCGCTGTCAGGTCTTCGAGAAACGCAACAAAATCTGTAACTGCGGCATTCCCCTTTTCATGCTGCTCGGGTGAGAGTTTCGGTTCCAATGCGCCAAGAATGGAGAGCGACCATTCACGCAACATGCCTCTCTCATCTCTTGGAATGTCAAAAAGATTGCCAATAACCTCAATCGGGATCGCGCCTGCAAAAGCTATAATGAGATCGGCTTTCTGATCCATCTCGTCCAATAGATCCGCGACAAGCGCCTCCAGGCCCGGCTCCATCGAGGCCAATGCACGTGGGGTTAGCGCGCCTGCCATGATCCGCCGCACCCTCGTGTGAAGAGGCGGGTCGTTAAAAACCAACGACGTTGTGTGGTGTTCATAAAGTGGCGTATCGCCAAACTTTGGCAAAAACACCGCTTTTTTATCGGAGATAAATCGCCTGGTGTCGCGGTAAATCATGTCGAGATCAGCATGACGCGCGACCAGCACCGTACCATCAGGTTGCTGCACCACGCCCGCCTCACGGCATGTGGCATAATAGCGGTACGGATCGTCGTGAAAGTCAGGCGGCAGATTGGTCAGATCAAGCATGTCAGTCGCTTCCCCATTCAGGTCGAGGGCAGGGCACCGTAACCTTGAAACATCTTGCGAATGTCTACCGACGACCGTTCGCCCAGATCATCAAAATGGGCGGTCAGCCATTTATCGGCGGCCTCACGGCCAATCTTGAACAGATGCTGCAGAAAGGCCCACTCCGAATTGACCTTGGAGGAGGCGTCCAGCTCACGCATGTGTTTGCGGGCCTCGATCATATGCATATGCATCCGCCGATATGACCCCTCTGGCAATTTTCCATCGTCAAGCAAACGCGTCACAAAGTCGATTGACCGCAATTCATGCAAAAGCGCCGAATTGAACGTAATTTCGCTTACACGGTTCTGAATATCCGCCGCAGAGCGAGGCACGCCGGGGCGTTTGATGGGGTTGATCTGAATAATGACGATGTCATCTGAGGGGCTTTGGTAGAAAAACGGGAACAAAGGCGGGTTCCCCATATATCCGCCATCCCAATAATACTCGCCATCCAACTCCACCGCCTTGAACATATGAGGCAAGCAGGCAGATGCCATGACCGCATCAAGTGTGATTTCTTCGCGTTCAAAAACCCTCACACGGCCCGTTTCGACATTCGTCGCAGAGATGAACAGCTCAAGGTCCTGGCATTTCCGCACCGCGTCGAAGTCAATCATGTTTTTGACCAAATCGCGCAGTGGGTTGATGTTCACGGGGTTAAAATCATACGGCGAAACCAGGCCCAGCGCAGCATTCATCGCGATATAGGCCGGAGAGGTGTCGAGCGACCACGTACCAGCCAGTTGCGCCCAGATGGTGCGCTGCAGAGGGCTGGATCGGCCCGCATCTGCCACAGCGCGCCAGAATTTTTCCAGTTCTGCGCGCGCGCCTTCGGCCCCGCCGCGGGACATACCCTGCGTTGCCACAACCGCATTCATCGCCCCGGCAGAAGTGCCCGATATCGCCTCGATCCACAGCCTGTCATCTTCAAACAGGCGATCCATGACCCCCCAGGTAAAAGCACCGTGGCTGCCCCCGCCCTGAAAGGCGAGGTTGACCGATTTGATATGCCGCGCACTGCGGCGGGAAGGTTTTATGCTCATATCCCAAGGCTATGGCGCGCCCGCCCTGTCGGCAAGGGCGACGGTAGGTAAAAGCGGTTTATCTTTGTTCAAACAGGCGCTTGCGCTCTTCCTCATCAGGCGCACGGTTTCTGCGGTTTTCCTTGCCGAGAGCAACGCCACGCTGCACCGCCGGGCGAAGCTTGATCCGTTGGCGCCACTCAGCCACACGAGGATAATCATCCATCGACAGCTTCATGGCGTTCACGATCAGCACCCACGGCCAGCAGATCATATCAGCAATGGAATAGTCGTCACCGACCAACCATTCACGCCCTTCAAGACGCCGCTCCAACACACCAAGGCAGCGATAGGTTTCCCGCTCATACCGCTCAAATGCGTATCCCTTTTTGCGAACATCTTCTGGGGCATAGTTGAAAAAGTGGCTGTGTTGCCCGCCCATCGGCCCCTGATTACCAGTTTGCCAGAACAGCCATTCCATCACTTCCTTGCGCCCAACGGCGTCGCTCGGCATGAAGCGGCCCGTCTTTTCGGCCAAGTACCACATGATTGCACCGCTTTCGAAGACGCTGACCGGGTCACCGGTAACATCATGGTCGACGATGGCGGGCATCCGGTTGTTCGGGCTGATTTTCAGAAATTCAGGGGCAAACTGATCACCTTTGGAGATGTTCACGATTTTCAGGTTGTAGGGCAGGCCCAGTTCTTCGAGCAGGATCGAAACCTTCCACCCGTTCGGCGTTGGCCAAAAGTAAAAATCAAGCATCGGTGTTTTTCCTGACAATTCCGTCCGCGACCATCGCGTCTATCTCTGCGTCTGTTAAGCCAATCTCCGTCAGCACCTCGCGGGAGTGTTCTCCAAGTGCGGGCGCAGGGTAACGGAGAGATGTGGGCGTTGCGCCAAACCGTGGTGCAGGTTCAGCCTGACGCAAGCGCCCAACAACGGGGTGTTCATATTCGCTAAGGCTGTCATTGGCGATCACCTGAGGGTGGCGGATGACCTCACGACGGGTCAAGACGGGTGCACAGGGCACGTCTTCGGCCTCCAACCGCTGCAACCAGTTCGCGGCCGTGTCTGTACGCAGAACATCTTGCGTCATTTCGAGCCGCTCATCGATGTTTTTGCCGCGCAGTGCGGCTGTTGCAAACCGTGGGTCGTCGATCCATTCCGGTTTTCCGAAAGCACGGGAAAGTGCGGCCCATTCCTTGTTCGACTGTACGGCAACGGAAATATAACCGTCACTGGTTTCATAGATCAGATCAATGAAACTCTGCGCGTTTTCACGCTCCAGCTCATGCCCGACAAAGGTGTGCCCCCCCATGTCAGACCCCCAGAGAAAGGCCAGCACCGTGTCCAACATGGAAATCTTGATGTGCTGCCCTTCGCCCGACCGCTCCCGATGGAACAGGGCCGCCGTGATCGCCTGCGCAGCGGCAAAGCCGGTCAGTTTGTCAGGCAGGATCGTGCGCACCAGGCGCGGCCGGTTTTCGTCTGATCCGGCCTGCACGGTCGTCAGGCCGGAAAGCGCCTGAATGAGCGGATCATAGGTTGGCTTTTGCGCGAATGGTCCATCAAAACCAAACCCCGCAATAGACATATAGATGATATCCTCACGCGCCTTTTTCAGGGCGTCAAAACCAACACCGATACGGTCGGCCACGCCGGGCCTGAAATTCTGAACGACCACATCGCAGGTTTTCGCCAATGCCCTGAGCGCCGCCAAACCCCGTTCATCCTTTAGATCCAGCGTAACGGACCGTTTGTTACGATTGTTGTTCAGGAAAGAGGCAGAAAACCCGTTTTTCCGAGTGGTCACACCGCGCGTGTGATCACCACCCGTCGGTGTCTCGACCTTGATCACATCTGCGCCCTGATCAGCGAGGATCAACGTCGTCGTTGGCCCCGAAATCATTGAGGTAAGATCAAGCACGCGAATACCGTGCAGCGGGCCTTTGGGGGGCTGTGTCATGGGGAAGCCTTTCTGCTGTGCACAAGGTGCTGCAAAGGCGCGCTGCGATGCAAGGTCTTGCGGGCACCTATCTGGGCTAGGTTGCAATCACTTTTCGCTCATCAGGTCAAAGCGCGCGGCCCCAGAATTGCATCGGCTTTGCACTTTCATCCGCGTCCCCGATATCTCGCCAGCGATAACTGCTCGTCACACCCGGCATCGGCGCAAACCCACGCGCGCGCCAAAACCCATCCAGCGGTTGATAGCCCGGCGGACGCCTTGGGTGATCATCAGGGCGAACCACCGCGCAAAAGCAGACAAAACTGCGCCCAAGGTGCCGCGCCTGGGCCTCTCTCTCATCAAAGAAACGTCCACCAATGCCCTGCCCGCGATATTCGGGCAGCAAGACCGACTCAGCGCAGTAAAAGATCGTTGAAAGGTCGGCACCCTGCGCCGCGAATGGGGCCGCGAAATCTTCGGCGTGATCTTCCATGGGTGCCCCGGTCGAAACACCGACCAAACGCGCGCCATCCCAGGCACCAACAACGATCGCATCGGGGCTTTCCAGATAGGGTGCCAAATATTGTTCTTCGTACGCCAGATCACCGTCATAAAGATACGGATAGGCACGGAACACGTCGATGCGAAGGCGGGCAACGTCTTTCAACGCGCCAGGCAGGTCAGGCTTCGCGATTGGCGCGACACGAAGGGGGCTCATCCCTCCCCCGCAACCTGCGCCATCCAATCGGTGAGGTTATAATAGGTTGTAACCCGGGTGATCAGCCCGTTGTTAATATCAAAGAACCCGCCAGCAGGCAGTTTATAGGTTTGGCCATCAGCTTCTGGCAGACCCTCATCGGTTTGCAGATACTCACCATTAACCACAAATTCTGCCGCCGCGTGTTTCCCGTCAGGCGTCGCCATGATGACCATATCTGTCAGCTGTTCGCGATAAGTCCGCGCCATGTGGGCACAGAACTCCGCGAAGGCTATCTTGCCATGGCGCGCACCGCCCTGATTGACGTCATGGCGAACATCATCGGCCAGACAATCCATCATCCCGTCCACATCACCGCGGTTGAAGGCGTCATAGTAATCCCGGATCAGTTCAACGCTCATTTCAAGCTCCCACAGTTTGTCATCAGTGCTGACGCAACGTCGCCACTCACACCGAACAGTTTTGCTATAAAGTCGGCGAAAATACAGCGGAGACAGCCCATGACCACCCTGAAAACCGACTATCTGATTATCGGCTCCGGCGCCGTGGGCATGGCCTTTGCGGATGTCATCCTGTCTGAAACCGATGCCGATATCATTATCGTGGACAAGCACCACAAACCCGGCGGACATTGGAATGATGCTTATTCATTTGTCACCCTGCACCAGCCTTCGGCCTTTTATGGCGTATCTTCATGGGAGTTGAGCAAGGGGCGCATTGATCAGATCGGCCTGAACAAGGGCTTGAATGAACTGGCATCGGGGGCGGAGGTGTCGTCGTATTTCGATCAGGTGATGCGGCACCAGTTTCTACCAACCGGGCGCGTGCGCTATTTCCCCATGTGTGAGTGGCGCGACGGGGGCCAGATCGTTTCCCTCACATCTGGGGAAAACTTTTCTGTTGAAGCGGGCAAAACGGTCGATGCCACATTCTATCGCACCTCCGTCCCCGCAACGCACACACCGAATTTCAACGTGGCGGATGGTGTCAGGTTCCACCCTCTTAACGACCTGCCGCATCTCGCGACCGCGCCCGCCGATTATGTAATTGTTGGCGGCGGCAAAACAGCTATTGATGCCGTTCTCTGGTTGCTCGAACAGCGCGTTAACCCCGACCGCATCCAATGGATCAGACCGCGGGAGGGATGGTTGTTTGACCGTGCCACGACGCAGCCGGGCATGGCGTTTTTTGAAAGCACGCTCGGCAATCAGGCGGCACAGATGGAATGCATCGCGCAGGCAACCGGCGTCGAAGATCTGTTTGACCGCCTTGAGGCACATGGCTGCTTGACCCGGATTGATCCCACAGTCCGCCCGTCAATGTTCCATGGCGCAACCATCTCACAGGCAGAGATAGCCGAACTCCAGCGGGTCAAGAACGTCGTCCGCCTCGGCCATGTTCACGAAATTCAGAAAGATCAGATTATTTTGGCTGACGGCACTATCCCCACAACGCCGGAGACAATCCACATTGATTGCTCAGCCCGCGCCGTTGAATTGCGGGACCCGGTGCCGGTTTTCCAGGGTGATCTGATTACGCTGCAAACCGTGCGCCTTGTGCAGCCGGTATTTTCTGCCGCGTTAATTGCGCATGTGGACGTGGCCTATGAGACAGAGAAAGAAAAAAATCGCCTTACGGCGGTCGTGCCTCTGCCGAATGATCACACTGATTGGCTCAAGGCCAATGCGGCGGGCATGATGAACCAATTTACATGGGGGCAGGATAAGGCCTTGCGCGCCTGGATGACCGAAAACCGGCTTGATGGGTTTTCCAAAATGGTGCGGGAGGTCGACAAGGAAGATGAGGCAAAAATGGCCATCCTGTTGCGTATGAAAACCGCCGCGCAGCCTGCGATGCAGAATATGTTCAAGCTGCTCAAAGAGGTGAATGCGAAATCATAACAATCATTCCCCCGGCGTTGCATCACCAAGCGCCCGATCCAGTGCTTGTGATGATGCCGCGCGGGGCTTGGTGAGCCTGCCGAAAATATTGTAAAGCACCGGGGTCAAAAACAACGTCAGCAGCGACGCGAACCCAAAACCACCCAGAATAACGATACCAATGGCGCTGCGTGCTTCGGCACCCGCGCCGCTCGACAACACCAGTGGCAACGCCCCAAGCAAGGTTGACAGAACGGTCATTACAATGGGCCGCAATCGCCGCACCGCGCCTTCCAGCGCCGCTTCCGAAACACTTGCACCACGATCGCGCAACTGGTTGGCAAACTCCACGATCAGAATGCCATTCTTGGCCATTAACCCAAGCAACAACAGCATCCCGATCTGGGTATATATGTTCAGCGATTGCCCCGAAAACCATATCGCACCCAACGCGCCAGTGACCGCGAGCGGTGCCGACAACAAGATCGTCAAAGGGTCGATAAAACTCTCAAACTGGGCAGCCAGGACCAGATAAACCACGATCAGGGCGAAAACGATCATAAGCAACGCCCCCGAAGACCCCTGAACAAATTCTTTGGACTGACCATCAAAGGCAATTTGCGCACCCGGCGGCAAAGCCCGTTCAGCGATTTCCCGCACCGCATCAACAGCGCCGCCAAGATCAATCTCAGGGCCGAGAGAGGCAGAAACCTCAATCGCGGGCAACCTGTTGAAGCGGTTCAGCTGCGGGGACGCTGTGCCCTCGGTAATGGTCAAGAGCGCCGACATCGGGATCAACTCCCCCGTTGTTCGTGACCGCACAAAGACTTCGGCCAGATCCGCCGCGCTTTTCCGCGCTTCAGCCTCCGCTTGCAAAATAACAGGATATTCACGGCCACGGTCCAGATATTGCGTGATCTCTCGGGAGGCGAAGAAGGTTTGTAATGTGGTCGCCACATCAATGACCGAAACGCCAAGATCATCGGCAAGTTCCCGCGCGATGGCGACCTTAAGTTCCGGCTGCGTTTCTTCGTAATCTGTATCGACGTTGATAAGACCCGGCGTCGCCTCCATCTCGCGCTTCAGGATCGCACTCCATTCCTGCACATCGCCGAAATCGGCACCCAGCACCTTTACCTGCAAAGGGGTACGAGACCCGCGCAGGCCCAGGCCCGATGGCTGGATCGGAAAGGCACGCGCACCCGGTATCGTGACCATCTTGGGAATGGCTTCGCCAACAATGGCACTTGAATGGCGCGCGCGTTCATCCCACGGCGCAAGCCGAGCCACGATAAAGGCCCGGTGCGTGTTGTTCCGAAACCCGATGATCGAGAACATCGTGGCAATCTCACCGCTATCCATCATCGGCTGCAGGCGGCGCTCTGCCTCCCGCACCTCACGGTCAGTAAAGGCGGTGGTGGAGCCTTGTGGGGCCGACATTGAAACAAAAAAGATGCCGCGATCTTCTTTGGGCGACAATTCGCGCGGTGTTTCACCATAAAGCCACCACGCCCCCGCCGCGACGGCGGCGCAGATGGTTATGACAGGCAACGCATAGCCCAATGCGACGCGCAGCAAGGCGCGATACCCGCGTTCGATCCACGCAAAGAGACGGTTCACCAAACGCTCGAACAACCCGCCTGACCCACGCCGAAGCAACAGATAACCGAGCACCGGACACAAGGTCAGCGCCACAAAGGTGGAGAATACCACCGCAACCGCCAAGACCATGCCAAACTCGGTGAACAAACGCCCGATTTGGCCATCCAGGAACGAAATGGGAATGAAAACCGATACCAATGTGATCGAGGTTGCAATCACCGCAAAACCGACCTCCCGCGCGCCCAGCGAGGCAGCGGCAATCGGCACCTCACCCCGTTCAACCCGTCTCTGGATGTTTTCCAACACGACAATGGCATCGTCCACCACGATACCAATGGCCAATATCATGGCGAACAGGGTCAGGATGTTGATAGAGAAACCAAGCGCATAGATACCCGCAAATGCCCCGATCAACGCAACGGGGATTGTAACGGCTGGTATTATCGTCGCGCGCGGAGATCCCAGAAAAACAAAAATCACCATCACGACGAGGCCCACCGCGATACCCAGTGTCTTGATCACTTCACCAATCGAGCTTTTGATGAAAATGGCATCATCACTGGTCACAAAAACCCGCATCCCCTCCGGCAAGGTTTCGCTGATGGCGTCAACCTCTGCCCTGATCGCATTTGATATCGCGATGGTGTTGGATTGTGATTGTCGAATAACGGACAACCCAACGGCAATTTCACCGTCGTTACGCACAATGACTTTGTCGTCCTCGACGCCAATCTCGACGCGGGCAACGTCACCGACGCGCACCGGCGCACCATCGACAACGGTGAGCACGAGGTTGGCAAATTCCTCCGCAGTGTGAAGTCGGGTTTCGGCGCGCAACTGGAACCGACGAAAGACGGATTCAACCTCCCCCGCTGGCAATTCGACATTATTGTCCCGCAAGGCATCGGCCACATCCGCAACCGTCAGGCGCCGCGCCGCCAGTGCCTTTGGGTCAAGCGAAATGCGCATCGCATACCGCCGTGCACCGTTCACATCGACAGACGCAACACCATCAAGCGTGGCCAAGCGATCAACGATAAACCGTTCGGCATAGTCGGTTATTTCCGCCGATCTGAGCCGGGTCGACACGATCGCGATGCGCATGATCGGGTCTGCATCCGCATCGTTCTTGAAGACCTGAGGGTCATCCGCTTCATCAGGCAAGCGCCCGGCAATACGCCCGACAGCACCGCGAATGTCATTGGCGGCCTCGTCAATGTCTCGCCCCTGACTGAACGACACCCGCACGTTACTGCGCCCCTGCACGGAGGAACTGTCGATGGTGTCAATTCCGGCCACGCCGGCCACCGCTGCCTCAACCGTTTCTGTGATCTGAGTGTCGATCACCTCTGGCGCGGCGCCAACGTAGATGGTGCGCACCGTAACGGTCGCGGCATCCACATCAGGCAATTCACGGATCGGCAAGCGCGACGCGGCCACAATTCCAATCACGATGATCAAAAGGTTGATTACGGTCGCCAGCACGGGGCGGCGAATGCAGATATCGGAAATGGTCATGGCTCAGGCATCCGGCTTGGCAGAGGCCCCGCCGGGGGCCGCGTCAGGGTCAGTCACGCGAACAGGGGCACCGTCGCGCACCTTTTGCAGCCCGCGGGTAACGACCATCTCGCCCGCCTCAACACCATCAACGATTTCAGCAACCCCCTCACGGCGAATTCCGATGGATACCTTGCGCCGCTCTGCCCGGTCATCATTCACAACATAGACATATGCCTCGCCAGCTTCGGTGCTGATGGCCTCTTCCGGTGCGATAACGCCACTGCGTTTTTCCAGCACCAGTTTGACACGCATGAACACATCGGCAGGCAAAAGCAGGTCCGGGTTGTCGATCCGCGCGCGCGCCGTGAAAGATCGGGAGACCGTATCAATGCGGCGGCCAATCCCGATCAACTCCCCGCTGAAAGCCTGGCCGGGAAAAATCTCGGTTGTCGCGCGGATCGAAGCGCCCAACTGCACCTCCCCGTAAAACCGTTCCGGCACAGCGAAATCCACGTTTAGGGCCGAAATATCATCCAATGCGCCAACCGGCGTGTTTGCGGTCAGCAGCGCGCCGATGTCTGCGGTGCGAAAGGCCACGACCCCATCAAACGGGGCTACGAGCGTGCGGTCCCGCAGGTCTTTCTGGGCGCGCTCCACCACCACCTCGGCAATGCTCAGCGCGGCGGCGGCGTTTTCGAAAACCGATTCGGTTACGCGCCCCTGTTTCATCAAGGCTTGCTGGCGGTAAAAATCGGCTTGTCGCTGACGCAGTTCCGCTTCGGCCTCAGTCAGGGTCGACTGTTGGTTGGTAGGGTCGAGGCGCAACAATACAGCACCAGTTTCAACCGCCTCGCCGCCTTCAAACCCGATCTCAACGATGCGCCCCCCTGACGAAGGCGCGAGCTGCACCGAACGCACAGGGCGCCCCGTTCCAACCGCCGCAACCGTCCGCTCCAACACTTCAATCCGCGTCGGCTGCACAACAACTGCGGGTGCCGGGCGTGCGCGGCGCGCTTGCGGTTCTGCTGCTTCGCTCAGATTGTTCCACGCATACCAGCCGCCGACACCCATGGTGGAGATAACGGCTGTCGCCAGAATCTGTCTGAATACCCCGGCCATCGGCACCCCGTTTCAATCCCTGAATGCACATATCATGCATCTCGCAATTCATCTGTGTCCCTCACAACCTAGCATGTCGATGGAAAAAAGCCCCATGGCAGAAGTGACGAATGCGTTAACGGGACCGAAGTACCGGCGTCGCGCCTTTCCGAATGCGCTATCGAGGAGCCTGCCGAACAGAATTGGAAAAAGGTCGCTCCTGGCCCATTTTCGAAACGCCTGCCACCCGATGCAATGCCTGTCGCCTGGCGCAAGGTCGTTGATTGGGGTGGGGCTTCTGACGAATGCGCTATGGGGGCCGGGGGTGGTCAGACCTCAAGCCACAAACCTCAAGCCACAAAAGCTCTCACGCCTTTCACGAAACCATTACCACTGTCACTCTTACAGTTTGAGGATGGAGCGCCCTCTCGCGAAAGCGCCGTTATGGAACACTGGAGCGAAAGTTCGATCCGCGGACGATCTCGGCGCTTCTCCGAAACGCCTGCCGGTCATTATGTCTGCGGTGATGGCTGTGCGCTCTTTCGCAAAAGCGCGGTGGTGGGGGGGGCTGGATTCGAACCAGCGTAAGGTTTCCCTGACGGAGTTACAGTCCGTTGCATTTGACCACTCTGCCACCCCCCCATTATCAGCATGCGCTGTGGTGTCTGGCAGTACGGGCGCGGTTTACGGTGCGCAGGGGGCCGCGTCAATATTGATTCTGTCGATTTCCGAGACTTAGGTAAAATCACCTCTTCAACGAACCTGTTTCGGTCATTGTCTTGCGATGCTGATAACGGCTGGCGCGCCCTTATCGGGCGGCCCGAAGTCGTCATCATTCGCAAACCCAAGGCCGACCATTTGCAACGCAAACATCACCGCGCCACCAATGATCGCAGACGTGAGATAGGGGCTCATGCAATATCCTCCTCTTGATTAATTTATCGGTGGTTTAATGAGAAAGCCTGAATTGGGCATGAAACGGGCCGCTTTTCCGACAAACCGCTGCTTTGGTGCGGTCTTTGCACACAGGCAAACGCACAATGTATTGCCTTCGCCCGGTGGCGAAACCTTGCGCCGCGCCGCGAACAGCCGCAAAACAGGGCGCGCCGCAAAAATCGCTGCTCAAAGGAACAACCATGCTGAAGACCCGCATTATTCCCTGTCTCGATGTCAAAGACGGCCGTGTCGTCAAAGGCGTGAATTTTGTTGATCTGGTCGATGCAGGTGACCCGGTCGAACAGGCAAAGGTTTATGATGCAGCCGGCGCGGATGAGCTTTGCTTTCTCGACATCACGGCATCTTCCGACAACCGCGCGACCATCCTGGATGTGGCGAGGCGTACAGCCGAACAGTGTTTTATGCCCCTGACCATTGGCGGGGGTGTGCGCACAGTCGATGATATTCGCGCCCTTTTGCTTGCCGGGGCGGATAAGGTTTCAATCAACACAGCGGCCGTAAAGAACCCTGATTTCGTTGCCGAAGCATCAGCTAAATTTGGCGCGCAATGCATCACCGTGGCCATAGATGCGCGCACCGTTGCGCCGGGGAAATGGGAGATATTCACCCACGGCGGCCGCGAGGCGACGGGCATTGACGCTGTCGAATTTGCCAAACTGATGGAAGCCAAGGGCGCGGGGGAAATCCTGCTGACCTCAATGGACAAGGACGGCACCAAATCCGGCTTTAACCTGCCCCTGACGCGCGCAATCAGTGATGCGGTCGGCATTCCGGTTATCGCCTCAGGCGGGGTTGGCACGCTGGATCATCTTGTCGAAGGGGTGACAGAGGGGCATGCCTCCGCCGTTTTGGCGGCCTCCATCTTTCACTTCGGAGAATTCACCGTGGGCGAGGCAAAGGCGCATATGGCCGCCAACGGTGTGGCGGTGCGGTTATGAGTGATATTCTGCAAAGGCTGGAGGCCACAATCGCCGCCCGCAAGGCATCCGGCGACACCACATCATCCCACACCGCCCGCCTGCTGGCCAAAGGCCCACGCAAATGCGCGCAAAAATTTGGTGAAGAAGCTGTCGAAGCCATCATCGCCGCAGCCGCAGACGATAAAGCAGAGCTTGTGACAGAGGGGGCCGATACCCTGTACCATTTCCTTGTGATGCTGGCCGCAGCGGATGTGTCGCTCGACGAAGTGCTTGGTGAACTTGCCCGGCGCGAGGGCGTTTCCGGCATCGCAGAGAAAGCATCGCGAAACGGTGATATCTGATGGCCAAGGATCTGCCCGTATATGTCATTAACCGCGCCTGCGATCAGGATCGTCTGGCAGCCTTCAGCACATCGGCACCGGGCGCATTCACGCGCATACCCGCGATTGACGCACATGACCCTGACGCACCGCTGTTCCTCTATCGAGATCTGGTTGGCAAGACATTCTGGGGCGAGCGAGACATCAAACCCGGTGCCTTTGGGTGCTATTTAAGCCACATGAACGCCTGGGCGCGCATGTTGGGCGAACAGCATGAAGCCGCCTTGATCTGCGAAGATGACATTACGCTCACCGGTGATTTGAAACGCCTGACCGCACAGGCCAGACGCCACGGCGATTATGACATTATTTTCGCAAACGACCGCATGACCAAATGGCGGGCCAGCGGTGATCAAAAAAGCGATAACCGCCTCATCCCAGCACAAACCGTTATCGAAAGACTGCAGACATCAGAGGTCGCGCCCGGCGAGAATGACATCGCGCGCGCACCGGGGGCCGATGCCTATGTGATCAGTGCGCGCGGCGCAGCAGCCATGCTACAACGTAGCCGCCGCATGGGGATCGTCGCTGGTGTGGATTGGGTGATGCTGGCGCAGGGTCTTTCGGCCCACCCCGAGGGCAAATGGCCTGAGCTGGCGTTTCTGGCTGATCTTCTGAGCGAAGACCCTTTGACCGTGCTTGTCACAGACAATGCCATCGGCAAGCAAGGCGATTGGCCGAGCACGATATCGCATAAGACCACCCGGCCATTGGAAGGGTTCTGCGAATCGACCCCGGTTGTCCGACACGAAAAAGGCGCAAAGCCACAGCCGCAGGGTGCCCCCCTCGCCTTTCCCAAAGGTCCAACAGAGGATCCCGTGTTTGTGACGCTTGCAGAAGGTCGCCTGCACGAGGAACCGGCGCTCGCGCTGATGGCACGTTGGATGCCTGATGGCGGCACTTTCGTTGATATCGGCGCCCATGTTGGTACGCACAGCCTGTTCATGGTGCGCCATGGCGGTGCTGGTAGGGCCGTGCCGATTGAATGCAACAAACGGGTTATCCCACTACTGCGCCGCGCAGTGGAGGCAAATAGTCTGGAAGATCGCTTTGACCTCACGCGTCTTGGCATCGCAGTGGGTGAGGAGCGCGGCAAAAAGGAAATGGTCGGCGCGAAACGCGAATATTCTGCGGCCCGCCTGCGAGAAGGCTTCGTTGAAGACATCCGCGTCCGCCCAACTGGCGCGATGCTGCGCGATACCGACCCGCATATGATCAAGGTAGATGTAAACGGCGAAGAACGTGACGTGCTGAAAGGCATGAGGAAAATCCTGCGCAAACGCCGCCCCTTGCTGGCCATCGACCTGAGCCGCCCGAAATCACAGAAGGTTTTCCCCTTCCTCGAACGGCTAGGTTATCACGAGGCGGAGCGTGTGCTTTGGTCAGAGGGCGAGGGCGACGAAAAACTGCACAAAGTCTTTGCCATCTTTTCCGCCGGGCCGATCCGCGAAACCACGGACGCAGAGGCCGACGCCAAGCCCGATGGCGCGAAAAAGACCCACGCCTGAACGAAAGCAGAATTTTCCAGCTTGCGGGCGCGACCCCGCTTGCAATCGCCCAAGCGCAGCAGTAAACATCGCGCCGCGCCGCATTAGCTCAGTTGGTAGAGCACATCATTCGTAATGATGGGGTCAGGTGTTCGAGTCACCTATGCGGCACCACTTTCAACTTGGCCTACCGCCCTTTGGGCTGCTTGAGGCCGATTTGGTTCGAGGTTGATCCTCTCACCTGCAAAATACTTGATTGTTGCGCTACCGCCCTTCGGGCTGCTTGAGCGCGCGACTGGTTCAGCCCCAGCAAGCGCCCCACACATCAAAACAGGCCAATCAGGTTAACGCCTGTCTGATTTCGATTGCAGCGTCCTGCAAGACGTGAAGATGTGCCATCGCTGTTTCGATCGACAACCGCTGGGCCGGGCCGTGGAATGCAATCGCGGCGATGAAACGCCCCGATTCGTCAGTGACCGGCACGGCGAGCGCGACCAACCCCTCCATCATTTCTTCATCATCTACCGCATAACCCTGACGCGCGATGTCTGCCAAATCCGCCAGCAGGCCCGAACGGGTCAAATGGGTTTTCGAGGTCAGCGGCGACAGATCCATCGCCTCAACCATCGCCTTGCGCTTTCGCGGGGGCAGTGACGCCAGAAAGGTCTTGCCAGAGGCAGTTGCATGGAACGGCACACTTGACCCAATGGGAAGCTGAATACGAAACGGCCATTCAGTTTCAACGCGATCAAGATAAAGCATGCCATCATCGCGGGCGACCACGAAATTTACCGTTTCCTGCACGGTCTTGGACACACGGGTCAGTATCTGCCTGCGAATGATATGGTTGGGTGAGGCGTGCAACATGCCGGCCGAAACCTGCCGCGCGCGACGCCCCGGTATCAACCGCTTTCCGCCATTTTCCTTTACCAGAAATCCTTCGTCCAACAGGGTGGCGCACAGCCTGTGAATGGTCTGCTTGGGCAAATCCATGCGGCGCCCGATCTCCGCTGCCGTCAGCGCCTCACCTGCGTCTGCCACGCATTCAAGAATGAGCAACAGGCGCAAATTGGTTGGTATGCGATCGTTTCCATCCGGCATTCTTGGACCCCTGCGGCAATTTTTCCTTGTCGCTGACCAGTATCCATGCTTCTGTATTAAAAGCGAGAAAAAAAGTCCCAATTACTGATTTTTCTTGCGATCGGGAGGAAGAATGGAATTCGATTACGTGATCGTTGGCGCTGGTTCAGCTGGCTGCGCGCTCGCCGGGCGCCTCTCTGAGGATCCCAGCGTGACCGTTTGCCTGCTCGAGGCAGGCGGGCGCGATACGTCACCCTGGATTCACATTCCCGTTGGCTATTTCAAGACGATGGACAACCCGAAAACCGATTGGCGCTTCAGGACTGAAAGCGACGAAGGGTTGAATGGCCGATCCATCCCATGGCCGCGCGGGCGGGTTCTGGGCGGCTCTTCATCAATCAATGGTCTGTTGTATGTTCGCGGTCAGGCAGAAGATTTCGACGGCTGGCGCCAGATGGGCTGTACCGGATGGGGCTGGGATGATGTTCAGCCTGTCTTCAAACGCGCGGAGAACTGGGAAGGCGGTGGCGATGAACACCGTGGCACCGGCGGCCCGCTCAATGTTTCGCCCACCCGGTTGAGCCGTGAAATTGTTGATGCCTGGGTCGATGCCGCCGAGAACGCAGGGTATCGCCGCAACCCTGACTACAATGGGGCCGATCAGGAAGGTGTTGGATATTTTCAACTCACCTCAAAAGACGGTCGGCGGTGCTCATCGGCTGTGGCCTATTTGCGCCCTGCGAAAAACCGCCCGAACCTTCGGGTGATAACCGGGGCGCAAACTGAAAAGCTGGACATTGCCGAAGGGCGCTGTACCGGTGTCAGGGCCCGCACCAACAACGTATCGGTGCATTACAAGGCCCGGCGTGAGGTCATTCTTTGTGCCGGGGCTATCGGCTCTCCCCATATTCTTATGCATTCCGGTATCGGCGACCCCGCTGAACTGGCCGCGCAGGGCATTGAAACGGTGGTGAACCTGCCCGGTGTTGGCAGAAACCTGCAAGACCATCTGCAGGCGCGCCCGGTCTACAAATGCAGGTCTTCGACCATCAACACCGAAACCGGCAGCTTGTTCCGCCAGGCGATGATTGCACTGCAATACGCCTACAACCGCACCGGCCCGATGACGATGGCGGCGAGCCTTGGCACCGGGTTCCTTAAAACCCGCCCCGAGCTGGCAACGCCGGACATTCAGTTCCATATCCAGCCTTTCAGCGCCGACAAACCCGCGGACGGGCCGCACAAATTTGATGCGTTCACCGCCTCAGTCCTTCAAATGCGGCCTGAAAGCACGGGGCATCTGGCGCTGGTATCACCTGATCCGCTGACACCACCCGCTATCCACCCCAATTACCTCGCGACCAAAACCGATTGCGATACAATCGTGGAAGGCATCCGCATCGCGCGGCGCATTGCGCAAACAGACCCGCTGAAATCATTGGTAACGGCAGAGCACGCACCGGGCGCAAACGTGGACAGCGACGATTATGACGCGATCCTGAACTGGGCGCGCGACACGGCGGTTACAATCTATCACCCCACAGGCACTTGTAAGATGGGTGTGGATGAAGCCGCGGTCGTCGATCCACGATTGCGGGTCAAGGGCATCGAGGGTCTGCGTGTCGCAGACGCATCAATCATGCCCATCATTACCTCAGGCAACACGAACGCGCCCTGCATCATGATCGGTGAGAAAGCGTCGGATCTGATCAAGGAGGACGCTGCGGCATGAGGGAGCAGCTAATCTTTAACGCCAATCACCAAGGCGAACCGATGCGCGCCTGGGCCGAAGCAAGGGGTATGGGCAAGGACGGACACTGACGCTGCTGTGTGGGCGGTGATCAGTCGAAGTGAGAGAGCAACACGAACCCGCGGGCACCTGCCTTCGCACCACGGGGGGAAAGTTTTCATAAATGAAGGCAATGAAACCAAGGGAGGATGTTCTTCAATGAACTTCAAATCTGTATCCAAAGGGCTGCTCGCGACCGCGACCGCCACGGCGATGATGGCGTCTGCCGCATACGCTGAAAAAGTTCTCCGCATTCAGTCGGTTCTGCCGGAATCGGCAGACGAAGTTGTGATGCTCAAGGCGTTCGGTGACGACGTTGCGGCGCTGACCAACGGGTCGCTGACCATTGAAGTGCTGCCTGCCGGTGCCGTTGTTGGCCCGCGCGACATCATGGACGCGGTTGACGCCGGCCTTGTCGAAGGTGGCTTTGCCTGGACCCACTATTGGGGCGGCAAACACGTTGCGGCCAACCTCTTCGGTGCTCCTGTTGCTGGCGCTGGCGTCGGCATGGACAACATCGCATTCCTGAGCTGGTTCCAGTTCGGTGGTGGTAAAGAGCTTTATGACCGTCTCTGGGATGAGATGGGCGTGAACGTCAAAGGCTTCATGCTTCAGCCCGTTGGCCCAGAGGCCCTCGGCTGGTTCCCCAAACCAATCGAAAGCATGGATGACTTCCGCCAGATGCGGTTCCGTGCGCCTCCGGGCATGGTTGGTGCTGCATACGCCGAAATCGGCGTGCCAGCTGTTGCCATGGGCGGCGGCGACATTCTGCCAGCACTTGAGAAAGGCACAATCGACGCGGCTGAATGGTGCTGCCCGAAGCCTGACTCCGTGTTCGGTTTCCAGAAAGTGCTGAAGCACTACTACCTGCAGGGTCTGCATCAGGTCGTGGTTAACGCCGACATGTACGTCAATGGCGATTTCTATGATGGTTTGACCGACCTTGAGAAGAAAGCCCTGGAAGTTGCTGCAAACGCATCGCTGTCCAAGTCCATGTCTTACCGTATCTATGAAAACGGCAAGGCTCTCAAAGACTTGACCGACAACCACGGCGTTATTCTGGAAGACACACCAGCCGACTACTTCACCGAGTACATGGCTGCTGCGAAGAAATCCTTGCAGGCCGCGTCTGATGAAAATGCCTTCTTCGCCGAAGTATGGCAGTCTCAGAAAGACTTTGCTGACATCGCGGTTCCCTTCTGGGCCGGTGCACAGGCTTCCAACGCTTCGCTTGGTAAAGCACACGCCGACACGCTGAAATAAGCTGTTGGTATGATGTAGGGGGCGTCGCCCCGTTGTCGCCCTTCGTGCTTCGGCACGGGGGGCGGCGACAAATTCGACAAAGCATTCAAGGATGATCGCCTGTAGCCGTCGCCGTCGCCGCCAACCGTGGCCCACTGGCAGACGCCACAATCAGGCCCGCGAAAGATCTACGGCCTGAACCCAACAGGGCAGGCCCGCAAACAGGCCAAATTCATTGGTCGTTCAGGGGAGGTGGCCGCCATGGCCGATGAAGTCAATCCAGACGAGCTGGAGATCGCGGACGAGCTGATTGCAGAACGCCGGTCAGAAAAGCCCGGTGAAACGCCCGAAGACATGACGGCCTGGCAGCGCCCTATCACGGCAATCATCGACGTCATCAACTACCGCGCAGGCCAGATCATCGCGCTTATGATGGTGCCGCTGATTGTTGTGGTGGTGTTTGAGGTTTTCGCCAGAAACTCCTTCATCATCCTCTCCAACGCCGGGTTCGAGGAATTCGCCCGTTCGTTGGGCCTTGGTCCGACGTTATGGGTCTATGACATGAGCCGGATGATCGCGGGCGTGATGTTCATGGCCGCCGCCGGTTATGGCCTGATGCGCGGGGTGCACATCCGCGCTGATTTCCTCTATCGCAACTGGTCTGACAAGACGCAGGCGACGGTGGACGCCGCATTATACCTGCTGTTCTTCATCCCTTCGATGATCCTGTTTACGGTCGTCGCGTCAAAATTCTGGTGGTTGGCCTATTCAACAGGTGAGACGTTGCAGATCGACAGCGCCTGGGGCCCGCTGCTCTGGCCTGCGCGCACCGCGATGCCCATTGGTGGCGTCCTTTTGCTGCTACAGGGCTTGCCGGAAATTTTCCGGGCCTTTCACAAGATGGGCAAAGAGCGGGAAAAACTGTTCGTTCGGTTCCTGCCTGTCTATGTGATCGTACTGGCGTGGTTGATGTTGGCCGTCTTTGTGCCCGATGTTGTACCCGGCGGCGCGTGGTTCAGCGATATCATGTCGGCGCGTCCTTCACTGTCCAAACCCATCATTGGCCTGATCATGCTGGGCGCGATGTTGTTCGTGATCTTCATCGGCTTTCCGATTTCCTTCACGTTGATCTTCCTTGGTTTTGTGTTCGGCATCTGGGGTTTGAATTTCAAACTGACGACGCTGTTGATGACGCTGAACACCAACTCCACGATGCTTAACGATCAGCTTATGGCGGTGCCGCTGTTTGTTTTGATGGGGATTGTGATGGAGTCTGCGGGCCTGATGGAACGCCTGTTTGCCTCCATTCAGATGATCATGTCCCGCGTGCGGGGCGCGTTGTTTATCGCTGTTCTGATCGTGTCCACGATTTTTGCCGCTGCAACGGGGATTGTCGGGGCGTCTGTGACGCTTCTCGGCATCATGGCCGGGGCCACGATGAGCCGCTCCGGCTATAACGTGCAACTGGCGGCGGGTACGATTACGGCGGGCGGTACGCTTGGCATTCTGATCCCGCCCTCCATCATGCTGATTGTGATGGGCCCGGTGTTGGAAGTTTCCACGCTTGACCTGTTCCGGGGCGCGTTCATTCCTGGTGCGATCCTGGCGACGCTCTATCTTGTCTACACGCTTGGGCGATGCTGGATTAACCCAAGCCTTGGGCCGATCCTTGGCCCGGAAGATCAACCCGATACGTCAAAGTATTACGGCGCAGAGGTTGCGCTGATCTGTATGGGTGTGCTCACGATCTGTCGTGTGTTCGGCCTTGGCATCGGCGGAGCGTTCGGCAGCATCATGCCGTTCGGCGGGTTGTTCGTGCTGATCATCGTTCTCGCCTTCGCCTATGCGGCGTTCAAGAATCTTTCGGTTCTGCGGATTGCCGTGCCGATTGCTGTGCTGTTCCATCTTTACATGCTGTTTGCGAACTCCGGTGAGGGACTGTCCGCCACGTCCGCGATCATGGCAGCGTTCATGCTGTTGCTCGGGTTCCTTGCATCACCCATTTACAAGGCGAATGCGTCGGAGGATTTCTTTTTCTCGGAGCTTTGGACTGAGTTCTTCGCGGGGCTGATGCCCCCGACGATCCTGATTTCCTTCGCACTGGGTTCGATCTTGCTCGGCTTCGCAACTCCGGCGGAAGCCGCCGCGATGGGTGCTTTTGGCTCCATCATTCTGGCGATTGCGTACCGCAAGTTCACGTTCCCCAGCTTCTTTGACAGCCTCGTCAAAGCGTTGGAGATTACGGTTCTGATCATGTTCCTGGTGGCTGCATCCAACTTCTTTGGTGCGCAGTTCTCCTCCCTCGGGACGCCGCGCATGATGACGGAGATATTGCTCGGCCTCGATATGTCACCCTACATGATCCTGCTTTTGGTCATGGCATTGATCTTCCTGCTGGGGTGGCCATTGGAATGGGTGCCGATTGTTCTGATCGTGGTTCCAATCCTGCTGCCAACGGTTGCGGCGCTCGATATTCATGGGCTCAGCCGCTACGACCTGATGGTCTGGTTCGGGATATTGGTGGCGGTGAACCTGCAAACAGCATGGCTCAGTCCGCCGGTGGCGCTATCGGCCTATTTCCTGAAGGGCGTTGTGCCCAACTGGGACCTCAAGGACATCTACCTTGGCATGATGCAGTTCATGTTGGTGCAGTTGACCGGCCTGATCCTGCTGCTGATCTTTCCGCAACTGGTCTTGTGGCTGCCCAAGTATATGGGCGGGTGATCAGGGGCGGGTGAATGTGCGGCGGCCCCGGAACAGGGGCCGCCGTTAAACCAGACGCTGCCACTTTGTTACCGACGATGTCATCGCATTAAGGAAAGTCACCCCATGAAGGCGCTCGTTTATACTGGTCCCAAGTCGGTTGAAATGCGTGAGGTTCCAAACCCAACGCCAGCTGCGGGAGAGGTGCTGCTCCGTGTGGAAAGTGTGGGCCTTTGCGGGTCGGACATCCATGCCTACCTCGGCCATGATGAGCGCCGCCCTGCCCCCCTGATCCTTGGCCATGAAGCCGCTGGAACCATCGTCGAAGGGCCAGGCACGGGAAACCGCGTTACAGTGAACCCATTGGTGACCTGCGGAACCTGCGAAGCCTGCATCGCGGGCCGCGATAATCTTTGCCCGGATCGTCAGATTATCTCCATGCCCCCGCGCGAGGGCGCTTTTGCCGAATTGCTGGCCATGCCGTCTCAGAACCTGGTTGTGGTTCCCGATCATGTGAGCATGGACAAGGCAGCCCTGACCGAACCGCTGGCATGTGGATGGCATGCAGTGCGCGTTGCCCGCCGAACCCTGGAAAAGCCGCTGGCGCAGGCGACATGCCTTGTTTTGGGTGGTGGCGCGATCGGGTTCGGCGCCGCGCTGTCGTTGATCGCACAGGGCGCAACCAGCGTGGCCGTTGCCGAAACGAATCTGATCCGCCACCCCGCCCTAAAGAACGCCGGGTTTGATGTGTTCGATCCAACGACCCGCGATGCGCCGATGGCTGATCTGATCGTCGATGCCGTGGGCTTTGAAGGCACGCGCGCCGAGGCAAGCAAGCGCGCGAACCCCGGCGGTGTGATCGTTCACATCGGTCTTGGCTCGGCAACCGGTGGCCTGGATATCCGACGCATGACGCTGCAGGAAATTGCCTTTATCGGTACCTATACCTACACAGCTGATGATTTTCGCGCGACGGCCGACGCGATATTCTCCGGGGCAATGGGGCCGCTGGACTGGCCAGAGGTGCGCGCCCTCAGCGATGGCGCACAGGCGTTCTCCGATAGCGTGAGCGGTAAGCTATCAGCGCCAAAAGTGGTTTTTCACCCCTGATGCCCCACGCGGCCTGACGGGCCGGACACATCCTAAAAATGAATTTGCGTGCGACATTTCGCATACACAGGCGGCGTTTCGCTTGTGAACCCACATTTCTGTCTTATTTTCATAGCATTAGCATCTTCACATCACTTGAATTGCCAATCGGCCAAACATCGAAGCGCCACAGACTATGTGATATTAATTCCATCCCAGCGCGTCATTTTCCGCCAAACGGAGCGTGACGCCCGCATTTTGCTATCCCGCCACCCCTTCTGCAGGTCAAATGACTAAACGCCTATATATCACCGGTTGCCGTGGCTTTTTGGGCTCTGTCTTCCTCAACCACTTTGCAGCCCACCCGGATGTAAAGGTCACCGGCGTTGCGCGCGGCGGGGATGATGCAGGCGGGTTAATCGCGCCGGTTGGTGTGATTACGGGTGATTGGCTGGAGCCGGGTGACGAAGATGCGACGGTCTTGCATTGTGCAGGGCTTTCAAACCCGCGTCTTGCCTTCGGCAGCCTTGCGCGGGCAACGCGTGACTACATCACCCCCCATATTCGGATGGTACGCAGATTGCGCGCACGCGGATGGCGCGGGCGGTTGTTGTTCATGTCTTCTGGTGGCGCTGTTTACGGCGACCCTGAAACACTCCCCATCTCAGAGTCGCATCCCACAAGGCCCAAGGGCTTTTACGGGTTGCAGAAGCTGTATCTTGAAAACGCATTTGCCGCGCAGGCCGAAACCGGCGCATTTGAGTTTGCATCACTCAGGGTTTCAAACCCCTATGGATCACGCAAGATGAAGGCCGGGCAAGGCGTTGTTCCGATCCTGTTGAACGCGCTTCAACAAGGCACACCGTTCAAGGTGATTGGTGAAACCAGCGCAAAACGTGACTACATTCACCTTCGCGATTTATGTGCCGCGGTCGAAGCTGCCATGGCCGCCCCACTGCCCGGCGGATGCGTCAAGCTGAACATCGGTAGCGGGCGTGGCATATCGCTGGAAGACCTGATCGCCATGTCCGAAGCCGCCACTGGCAAAACGCTGCTGCGTGAGCAAGTGCCCTCAAATCTGGATGTAAAATCCAACATCCTTGATTGCACTATGGCTGAACGCGTATTGGGATGGCGCGCAACGACGGCGTTTGAAGACGGCCTGCAAGACTTGCTGGAGGCACCCCGTGCTGATCATTACTAGCGACTTTTCCGATTTGCCCGAGCGGGCGGCGCATCTGGCCGCTTGGCCTGGACCGCATCTTTTGGCACTGCACCCCGGTCACGGCCTCAGCCCAAGCACACTGGATGAGCTGGAAAAGACCTTTGTGCTTTATGACCTGGCGGACCGCGAAACCTGTATGCTCAGCATGATCCGCACCATTCTGTTGCATGCCGACGCGCGTGGCTGGTCAATTACTGGGCCGTTTCTTTTCGCCAGTCACAATCAGACTGATGAGCAAATCACCGCGCTGGCGGCGCATGCTCAGGCGAACCTCGGCACCATGCGTTTTGAAGGGGCTGCGGATGAAGGCGCCATTGCCGCGGGCGAAACCGATCTGACCCTTTTGCTTTTAGGAGCAGAGGTAAGCGAGAACCCGCTGATAATGACCTTCTTTCGCAATATGGAACCTGACCTCGCGCCGGAGCATACGCGCACCAGTCTCAACCTGCTGCAAGAGCATCTCGTATGAGCGACGCATACCTGGACCTTCAGGCAGAGTGGAACAACCGCATCGCTGATCCCCACAGGCTTTCAATCCGGCCGGGGCATTTATTTGATCAAGACTATTATGCATCACGCAACCCGGCGGCTATTTCAGCGGGTATTGGCGCATTTGAGCATTTTGACGCCCATGGCCGTGCCGAGGGGCGCGCGCCCAATCTTTATAGTGAGCTGCGCGCCACATTTCCCGAACTCGATGAGCGCATCGAGACGATCCTGACCGATAAGCCCTTTCTCGCGGCGATTGCCGCCGGACAACCGGGCGTGCATGAATTGGCGTTTGAGCTTATCGCACTTGGCGACAGCCATGATCATGTCATTTCCAATTTCTCTGAGCGCCACTACCTTGAAACGTATCCCGATATTGCAAAATCCGGCATCCCGCCGCTGATCCATTTCCTGCGCTATGGCGCAGCAGAAGGACGGCGAAGCCTTGCCGATGTGCGCGCCGGCTTTAGCCTTGGCGAGCGAGGGTTCGACCCGAACCTGCCAACTTGTCTGATCTGTGTGCACGATTTTTCCAAATCCGGTGCGCCCATGGTCGGGCTTGATCTGGTCCGCAGCGCCGCACGCACACATAATGTCATCGTTGGTGCCTTACGCACCGGAGAGCTACGCGACCTTTTCCGTGCTGAATGTTCTGCGGTATTTGTATCTGACCGACCGGAAAGTGAATTTGAATACGTTCTGCCTGCACCACATGGCGATTTCTCCTTTGCGGTGCTGAATTCTGTCGAATGCTTCGCGTTTATACCGCTTCTGACCGCGCGGGAGCGGCCGTTTGCGATGTATCTGCATGAATTCACTGAATACACCTCGCCACGCTACAAGACTGTATTCACCAGTCTTTTCCCTGATCTGCTGGTCTTTTCCTCTGAACGGGTGCGGCAGTCCTGGAAACCACAGCTGAACGATGTGGGCTTTGATGCCGAGCGCGACAGCATTGTCTTGCCCCAGCACCGATTGACCACAGATGCCCTGACATCTGAGCAGATCACAGTCGCGCGTGAGCGCCTATCAGCCCTCATCGGGCGCGATATTGGTGAACGGCGTGTGATCTATGGCGCTGGGCACGCACAATGGCGCAAGGGAACGGATCTGTTCGTGCTTGCCGCGCAAATGACTGCGCAGCGCCATGCCGGCCCGGAGGACGATGATAAAACCCCGATCTTTGTTTGGATCGGCGATGGCGTAAACCACGAAGATCCGCATTTTGGGGTCTGGCTCGACAAACATATGCGCGCTGCCGGGGTCGGCAGTGTTGATGCAAACCTGCACTTCCTGCCCGCTGGTCCTTATTATTCCAGCATATGCCAGGCCGCAGATGGCATGTTCCTGTCGTCTCGGTTGGACCCTTTGCCCAATGTCGCCTTTGATGCGGTGAAAGCGGGGGGACAAGTTGTCTTGTTTGCCGGGGCAACAGGCTTTGACGATGAGGATTATGCCGACCACCCCGCGCTCCGGCCCGTAGGGTATGGTCGGATGGATGAGGTTCTTTCCGCAATAGCCGCGATACCACGCAAGACGGCGACAACGGGCGATGCCACCGCCCAGGACCCCATCGACGCCTTTACGGAAATCAGCGTCGCCTTGACCGAACGCGCCCAAGCCCGCCGACGGTTTGTGATTGGGCGCGGCGCTTATGATTTGCCCGTCATGGCACCGGGGGGCCGCGAATTCATTGATCAACGCCGCCGCGAGCGGGAAAAGATCTGGACACTGGGGCGGCGCTTTATCTGGCGATCAGCCGACGATGCCCGCGGTGAAATTGCCGCCAGCGACAACTGGGTTCATCAGCACCTTTCGATACAACCCTACGCCACCGCGCAGGAGGCGTTACCCGCCTTTGGCATCCATATTCATGCCTATTACCTTGATGGGCTGGAGCAAGACATTGCCGCGCATCGCGCCATATCTGCTGCGCGGCGTATCGTTGTCACGACCGACACGGCCCACAAGAAAGATCAGATCGAAGGCATTTTCCGTGGCTTTGGCCTGCACCCGGAGGTGCACCTGATCGCCAACCAGGGGCGCGATATCTTGCCGTTCATGCGCCTGTTTATGAACGATGGGCCGGGGAAAGACGAAGAATTATGGTGCCATGTTCACCAGAAGAAATCGATCGGCTCTGCTGCTGCGGGCGACGTTTGGCGGGCGTTTTTGCTCGCCATTCTGCTGGGTGATGCAGAAACCATTTCAGCGGCACCGGCCCTGATTGCACAAGGCGAAAACGGCCTTGTTGGTGCGTTTGACCATTACATCGTTGGCTGGGCCGCATCGCAACGCATTTTGGGCACGGTCGCCCCAAAACTCGCCGGACCATTGCCCGAACATCCGATCCTGTTCCCGGTCGGCAATATGTTTTGGGTCAGGCGAGAGGTGGTTGAGCGGATGAACGCGCTGTTTGGCCCGAATTACCAATGGCCGAACGAACCATTGGCTAATGACGGCACAGTATATCACATGATAGAAAGACTGTGGCCCGCAATGGCGGCGGAACTGGGTTTGAACTCTTTATTCCTGAGCAAACCCGACCAGGCCCGGAGTTAATACGTGAAGATTATTTTTCATATCGGCATGGGAAAGACTGGCACCAGTTCCATCCAGCATGCGCTGTCAGAAAATCGCGCGGCATTAGCGGCGAAATCAACGCATTATTTCGGCATGTGGTTTTCCGAACTTGATCCATCTTACCGTGGATTTGATGGGCAAGCCGCGTTCCTTCAGGCGGCGGCAACTGACCCCGAAGGCATGGCAGACCGCTTTTGTCAGATGTGCAGACAGCAGGCAGAAAAGCGCGGCACGGAGACGTTTATTCTCTCAAACGAGGGGTTGTTTGGTCACGTTTCCAGCTTCGCACCATTTGTTTCTGCCCTCACAACTTTGATGGATGTCTCGCTTGTCATGTATGTCCGCGATCCACGGGCATGGCTTCCCTCGGCCTACACGCAGTGGGGCATTCGCCACAAAGAACAGCCGGGCGAAGTGCAAGGGTTTGCCGAACGCGCGCGGGTCTTGATTGGCCAATATAGCGGTGTACGCCTGTGGAACGAGGCCTTCCCCGATCATCTGATTGCAAGGGAACATGCAAAGGGCCTCGACGTGGTTCAGGATTTTGCCAATGTGATTGGCATACCCCTTGCCCCCCCAAAGGAACGCGTGCTCGAACGGGCAGAAGATGCAGAGATCCTGCTACGAGCCGTTTTCAACAATCGTTTCAAGGACCCGGTTCTGCCAGAACGCTTTTCACGCGTGGTTCTTAATACCTCGAACCGCCCTGCTGCCGACGTTGGCGCCATGATAGAGCGGTGTTTCGATATGTCGTCGCTTGATGATGTGCTCAAGGGCGCATCTGAAGATCTGGCCTATTTGAAAGATACGCTTGGCATGGACTTTACCAGCACTGGTGAAGCCCCGGCCCCACCGGATGAAACCGCGATCAAGACCCGAATGGTCGATTATCTGGTCGAAATCACACTGCAACAATCGCTTCGCCTGCAAAAACTCGAACGACAGCTAAAGAACCTGAATGGCTAACGCCGCCACGTCGTTCATTGCACATGGATAATGCGCGGTATTGGTCGGAAAATGGGGGCGAAACGCGAGACTTGCGCCCTTGTTCACGCAACAAGAATAATACCCAATCGCACTGTGTAAAATAAGTTGGACGCGTGCCATCCCTAACGATATCTCTGACTGCGACGTAGATTGGAGACCCCATGCCACAGCTGCCGATATCGGACGGAAACAGCCTGTTTTACCTCCATACAGCCCCCACCCGGGCAGGCGCACCAACATTTGTCTTTGTTAATGCGCTGACCGGGTCCACGGATGCGTGGGAAGCCGTGGTCGCACCATCCCTTCGCGAGCAAGGGTTTGGCACGCTCAGCTATAATTTCAGGGGCCAAACCGACAGCCCCTTCAGCGCGGACATGGAACTGACCAACGACGTGATCGTTGATGATCTGGTTAAGCTGATGCAGTCGCTCACCCCCGCACGGCCAATTTTGACTGGTCTGTCCGTTGGTGGGTTATATGCCGCACAAGCCATCGCACGCGGCATGGAGGCAGAGGCATTGGTCCTGCTCAACACCTTGCGCCGCATTGGCCCACGCATTGCATGGGTCAACGATGCATTACCCACGCTTGTTGCGGAAGGGGGCGTGCAGATGTTTCTGGATGCATTGTTCCCGCTTTTGGTGAACCCGGAGTTTGCCGCCGGTGCCCGCCCGAACTTCCTGAATGGCGGATATGCGCCGCTTGACGCTGGCCACGGTCACATGAACCTGATGCGCAATTCGCCTGCTACCAATTGGGATATGGACTGGTCTTCGCTGTCCCTGCCTGTTCTGTCCATCACTGGCGAACATGACCGCGTATTCCGCGATGCCGATGTGATTGACGAGCTATTCGCAACCCTTCCCAACGCGCGGCGGGAAGATTGGGGTGATTGTGGCCACCTGATCCCGAACGAGCGGCCTGAGAAACTGGCCGCCTCCCTCATCGCATTTGGCGCGGAGCATATGGCATGATCCCGCCACGGTGGGCTTATCTGGCCGTTTTCATCGGTGTTTGCGGGCATGCCTCATCGGAGTTTTTCGCAGTGCTTAGCGGCATTTCAGGGCCAGAGGTTTCAGTCTGGCGCTATACCATCGGGGCCGCGGGGCTTGTAATCTGGGCAGTGGCGAACCCTGCGACCCGCGACCTGTGGACACCGCTGCGGGATACATGGGCGCGGTTGGTTCCCTATTCCCTGATCGGGGTATCGGCCACCTATCTCGCATTCCATTGGGCGCTTGATTTTGCGTCCGTCATTCAGGTGGCAACCGTTGTCACGACCATTCCCATTTTTGTCGGTCTTTCTAACCTGCTGGTTAATCGCGCGCCCATATCAACGGTCAAAATGATCACCGGGGCCATGGCCGTCGTTGGCATCGCCATTTTGCTGACGGATGGCTATCTCGGCGTCCTCACCGGGGGGGGCAATTCGATCTTCGGTGTTTTGCTCGCCATTCTATGCGCCGCACTTGGGTCATGGTTTTCGGTTGTCGCCAAGCCCATAATCGGCATTTACGGCCCTGTGCGCGTGACCGCGCTTGCGTTAACCATTGGCGGTGCCGGGCTATATGTCATCGTGGGACTGTTTTTTGGCATCTGGGTGAGCACAGATCGCCTGTATGAAATGACGCCAACGGCGTTTTGGTCACTCATGGCACTGGCAATTCTCAACACCACGATCACGCAGGTCTTGTGGTTTGGCGGGTTGGCCGCAGCCCCCGACATCACGCGTGCGTCTTATCTCTTTTTCCTCAAACCTGTCATTGCTGCGGTACTGGCCATTGTGATCCTGAGCCAACCTTTGACGTGGCTGCAGGCCCTCGCGATCATCGTCGTTACCGGGTCCGTTTTTGTCGAGATCCTCTGGCCGCGCATCGCAGGTCGCGCATGAGCACGAGCGCCGCCAGAAACACCGACAACCTTCGCGGTGCCGGGTATATGATCATTTCCATGGCGGCCTTTGTGGTAAACGACGCGCTGATGAAATCCCTTGCCGGAGACATCCCGCTGTTTCAGGCGATTTTCCTGCGCGGACTTGCGGCGATGGCCTTGATCGGAGGGCTGGCATGGGCACGTGGTGCCGCAAAACCAAGCGCACTTGCCAAGGCGGACCGCAAGCCGGCGTTCATACGTGTCTGCGCAGAGATTGGCACGACAACCTGCTTCCTGACCGCGTTGTTCAACATGCCATTGGCCAATGCGACGGCCATTCTGCAATCAACCCCATTGGCATTGACCCTCGTTGCAGCCGTGTTCCTGCGCGAACCCGTCGGGTGGCGCCGCTGGACGGCCGTTCTCATCGGGTTTTCAGGCGTCATGCTGATCGTTCGGCCCGGTGCGGAGGGGTTCAACAGCGCGGCCTATTGGGCGCTCGGCGCGGTTGGTTTCATTATCATACGTGATCTGGCGACCAAGCGGCTCAGCCCCGCGACACCATCCCTGTCGATCACCTTGATGACCGCCATCGCAATTACATGCCTTGGGGCCGTGGTTTCATGCTTTCAGGAATGGGTACCTGTCACCAACACGACGCTGATCATCCTCGCCCTGTCGGCCTGTTTTCTGTTCGTCGGTTACCTGTTCAGTGTAATGACCATGCGGGTTGGCGACATGGCGTTTGTATCGCCCTTTCGCTACACGATTCTGATCTGGGCGCTGATCCTTGGTGCAGTGGTATTTGGGGAGGTTCCCGGCCCGCTGACGCTTCTCGGCGCGGCCATCGTGGCGGGTACGGGGCTTTATACTTTTTACAGGGAACGCCTGCGCTCATAATGTGCGGATCGCACTCTTTGTTCTTCAAGTATCCCCGCCGGAGGCACCTTTCGCCCGCTTGATCACGTCGCGATTGGCCGCGATGGCAAAGGGGTTTTGATAAAGCTCGTCATGGCTTTCCACCCCGATATCAACGACACAATCTTCCTTTGGGCGGGCCACACATAGCAAGATATACCCCCCCTGAGATTGCCGCCGGTTCAGCGCGGTACCCTTCGGCTGGCGCACTTTTCCTGAGATCAACTTCGCGGCGCAGGTTATGCACCCGCCATATCGACAGGCGATAGGGGCCTGAATACCAGCCGCAATCGCGGCATCGTAAATCGGCTCATCTTCACCAACGGTCAGTGTGACCCCACGATTGCGCAGGGTCACCTGAAAGGTCTTGTCAGTCACGAAATGCGGCCCTCATCCAGGCCCAAAGGCGGGTCAGCGGTGGTTTTCGCCCCGCTTCGCGCGCCACTTCGGCCTGTTCCGCAACAGCACGGGCCATGTCTCCGCAGCAACACATCACATCCAGATGTCTGATGTGACATCCCCACCCGGATAGCGCATTTCATGGCAACGGCTTGGCCCATTCGGTTCTTTCCCGAAATCGACAACAAAATCAGGGTTGATTGTCATCCCGCCATTTTCGGTATCACAATCAACCATATACATCTGACCGCCCTTATCCTTCATCCCCGGATAGAACTGGTTATCCCAGGAAGAAAACAACGACGTCGTGACATAAAGGCGTTTGCCATCAAGGCTCATCTGGATCATCTGCGGCGCGCCCTGCACCTCAACACCATTGACCACGGGGGCCTTCCCAAGTTGCCCACCGAGCCACACTTGCCCGGTCAGCTTGGGGTTGGCGATGTCGCTGATATCATACTGGCGCAAATCACCGTGCAGCCAGTTGGCGAAATACAGATATTTGTCATCCATCGAAATCAGAATATCCGTGATCAGCGATGGCATCGGCACGGGGAACCCTTCCACGTCGATGGTCGGCACGTCGATAACCTTTTCGATTTCAAAATCGCCATCGTCGGTTTTCCACCACCGGAACACGTTGGATGACAAGGTCGCGGCAAACAGACCTTCGTTTGAAGCCGGGTCATGCAGGCCACGCACCTCCAGCGGGATCATGCCTTCGGCCCCCATATCAATGGACTTGACGATTTTCTTGCCTTCAAAATCCCAGAAATGGATGGACTGCCCGTATTTGCCCGCTCCCACATCCTCCAGATCAAAACCCGGCATAAAGGTGTTGGGCGCGCCCCATTCGGATGACACCATCATGTTGTGGCGCGGTTGATACCAGAAATCATAGTTGTAGTTCATGCCCGTGATATCGTTTTCCCACCGGCCCACGATCTCGAAATTCTCATCAAGGTGAAGGAAACCACCCGGAGCATTCCCGTCGGCATCCCCGAGCATTGAAATAATGATATCGGCCCCCAGACAATGAACCGTATGTGGTGCCGACAGGCCCGTCTTGGCCTTGATCTCATCACCCGAAACAACCTTGTGCAAAACCGGGTTGGTCGCATCGGCCGTGTCGATGATGTTGAGGTTCGAGGTGCGCACACCCGGCATGATCAGATAGCGGCGCGATTTGCTTTCATCATCATGGCAGGATGAACAAGCGTTCCACCCGCTATGGTGCAACTCATCCCCGACAATCGGCATCTCGGTGCGGGCGATCACACTCGAATAGGTTGGGCTGTCAGGGTCCACATCAACAGTGGCAAGGTAATCCGGCGCTTCAATCCCCGTGCCCACATATAGCGCAACGGTATAGAGAAGTTTCTCCCGATCCGCCTTCATCGCTTCTGCCGGTGATGCGTAACCCGGTCCGCAACAATCTTTTGCCATGTTCAATCCTCCCTGATGGCAGCTCTCGTTTGTGAGCCCGTTTCTATTTGTATGACATTACTCCACCGTGAGGTGACTTAATTGTCCAGCAAAATTATGGGAAATAGCACGAGTTTTTCTAAACCTTCGCGATGATTGCATAAGAGAGGGCCAAAAACGCGGCTTGCAGGCAACGCAAGACGGCTATCCGCTTCACTGCCCTATACATTTGCGATGATACCCTATAGACGCGCCCCTTTCCCACGCTGCGCACCCGCGCGCGGGGTTTCGCGTGCCTGAAAAGGCCACGCTCCTCTGACTTGAAAGACCATCCCGTGATCCAGACCCTTGCAACTGCGCTCGAAAAACGTGGCTATGACAACCTCACACAGGTTCAGACCGCAGTAACTGCGCCCGAATTGCAGGACGCCGACCTGCTGGTTTCGGCCCAAACGGGATCAGGCAAGACCGTCGCTTTTGGTCTGGCGATTGCGCCAACCCTTTTGCGCGACGGGGATCGGTTTGACACCGCACGTGCGCCGCTCGCACTCGTCATTGCACCGACGCGAGAGCTTGCCTTGCAGGTAAAGCGCGAATTGTCATGGCTGTACGGCGAGGCGGGCGCCGTTGTGACGTCCTGCGTTGGCGGGATGGACATGCGCGATGAACGTCGCGCACTGGCACGCGGAGCTGACATTGTAGTGGCAACACCGGGTCGCCTTCGTGACCACATCCAACGCGAGAGCATCATGCTCGATGACATCCGCGCCGTGGTTCTGGACGAAGCTGATGAAATGCTTGACCTTGGGTTCCGTGACGATCTGGAATTCATTCTGACGGAAACACCCGAAACCCGCCGCACGCTGATGTTTTCCGCCACTGTACCGCGCATGATCGCGACCTTGGCAAAAACCTATCAGAAAGACGCCATCCGCGTCACGACAACTGCTGAAGCCAAACAGCACACCGATATTGAATATCGCGCGATGAACGTCAGCGCGCGGGACACCGAAAATGCCTTGATTAACGTGCTACGGTATTACGAAGCCGAAAACGCATTGGTGTTCTGCAACACGCGCGCGATGGTCAATCGTTTGATGACACGGTTTTCCAACCGCGGGTTTTCTGTCGTTGCGCTTTCAGGTGAGCTGTCACAGACGGAACGCTCCCATGCGTTGCAGGCCATGCGCGACGGCCGCGCCCGTGTTTGCGTGGCAACAGACGTTGCCGCGCGCGGTATCGACCTTCCCAGTCTGGAACTGGTGATCCACGCCGATCTGCCCTCAAACTCCGAAACCCTGCTCCACCGTTCAGGCCGGACAGGGCGCGCAGGCCGCAAAGGCGTCAGCGCGCTGATCGTGCCCGGCAAGTTCCGCAAGAAAGCAGAACGCCTGCTGGGCGGCGCGAAGGTGCGTGCGGAGTGGGTTGACCCGCCATCCGCCGAAGAGGTGGTAGCACGTGATGAAGAACGTCTGCTGGCCGACCCGATGTGGACAGATGAAGTGACCGAAGCCGAAGCCGGGTTCGTTGCCAAACTGACTGAGCTGCACAGCGCCGAAAAAATCGCGGCCGCGTTCCTTCGCCTGCACAGCTCCCGCCAGACCGCACCGGAGGAGCTAGCTGCGCCCGGCGCTGTTGACGCGGGCCGCCCGCAAAAGGGGGGGCGCGACAAATTCGGGCCAAGCGTTTGGTTCTCTCTCTCGCTTGGGCGGCGCGACAATGTCGAACCCCGGCGCTTGCTGCCCATGCTCTGCCGCGCGGGCGATATATCCGGCGATGATATCGGCGCGCTGCGCGTTCAGGACGATCATACCTACGTCGAAATTCTGGCGGCGACGGCTCCCAAACTCCGCGCGGCGCTTGGCCCTGACATGGTTGTCGAGGACGGTGCCGTGCTCACCGCGCTCAATGGCGCACCGGATATTGCCAAAAGCGCGCCCCATCGCGGGGGCCGTGATGATCGTGGGGGTGGCGGCGGCAAGTCAGGCTACGCCGGACGCAAACCTCACAAGCCACGCGATTACGCTGGTGAAGAAGCAGAGGCACTCGCAGGGCGTTACGAACCAAAACGGGAAAAGGGCGCACGCCCCCCACGCCCCGAAACGAAATCCTACGCACGCAAGTCCAACAAAGAAGGCTGGCAGCCCGATGACGGCATCCCGCCAGCCCCAAAAGCAAAGAAATTTGATGACGGCCCCGGTCAGGCCGATGTCAGCAAAAAGCGCGGCGACAAACCAACGCCAAACAAGGGCAAACCAAAGCGGACCATCGCGGGTGCGGCGGACACATCCAAACGGATCGACGGCGCAACGCGCGGTAAGCCCCGTGCGGGCGGAAAGCCAGGTGCCAAAACCGGGCGCAAGCCCGCAGCCGGCAAACCAAAAGGCGGCGGTTTTGGCCCGCCGCGCCGCCCAAAGGCGTAAAAACACCCTTAGTTGACGTTAACGTCAATAGCCGATACCCCTCCCCCTCGTGGAACTGCGTCGATTCGTGCGGGCCATTGTCGTAATCAGACGATGACGGCGCGCCCAATCAGCGATAGAACGCACAGGAATACTTATGACCCGGTTGTCACCCGACACCGGAACCAGAGGAGAATCGCGGAATGAAGGTGCTTGTGCCCGTCAAACGCGTGATCGATTATAACGTGAAAGTTCGTGTAAAAGCGGACGGATCGGGCGTCGATCTCGCGAATGTCAAAATGTCGATGAACCCGTTTGACGAAATTGCTGTCGAACAGGCCATCCGTCTGAAAGAAGCCGGTCAGGCCGACGAAATCGTCGCGGTCTCTATCGGTGTAAAGCAGAGCCAGGAAACGCTCCGCACCGCGCTCGCGATGGGTGCTGATCGCGCAATTCTGATCGTGGCTGCCGAAGACACCACGACAGACATTGAGCCACTCGCCGTTGCCAAACTGCTCAAAGCAGTTGTCGACGAAGAACAGCCCGGCCTCGTGATCTGCGGCAAGCAGGCGATCGACAATGACCTCAACGCGACGGGCCAGATGCTTTCTGCGCTTCTCGGCTGGTCACAGGCGACTTTCGCATCCGAGCTGGTAATCTCCGGTGATGCTGCGCAGGCAACCCGCGAAGTTGACGGTGGCCTTCAGGTCATCTCCGTCAAAATGCCAGCGGTCGTGACTGTTGACCTTCGTTTGAACGAGCCACGCTATGCGTCTCTGCCAAACATTATGAAGGCCAAGAAAAAGCCAATGGACGAGAAAACACCCGCCGATTACGGCGTGGATGTGTCACCTCGCCTGACTGTCGTATCAACCACTGAACCTGCTGCACGCGCCGCTGGCGTCAAAGTGGCTGATGTGGCTGAGCTTGTGGACAAACTCAAAAACGAAGCGGGGGTCATCTGATGGCTGTTCTTCTTCTTGCTGAAGTCGCTGGTGGCGAACTGTCTGTTGACCAGACGGGCAAAGCCCTTTCCGGCGTCAAATCCCTCGGTGATGTGACTGTATTGGTTGCTGGCCCTGCTGCTGCTGCCGAAGCTGCCGCCAAATTGGACGGTGTCGCCAAGGTTCTGCACGCTGGCGATGACGCCTTTGCTAACGGTCTTGCCGAAGCCACCTCTGACCTGATCGTCAGCATCGCGGGCGATTACTCTCACATCGCGGCTCCGGCCACGGCAAACGGCAAAAACATTCTGCCACGCGTCGCTGCCCTGCTCGACGTGATGGTTATGACCGATGTGACGGCTGTTAACGGCGCTGATGAATTTGAGCGTCCGATCTATGCAGGTAACGCCATTCAGGTTGTTAAATCTGCCGATGCGACCAAGGTCTTCACCGTTCGCACCGCCGGGTTTGATGCTGCTGGCGAAGGTGGCTCCGCCGCTGTTGAGGCCGTGTCCGGCGCAGGCTCTGACCTGTCTTCCTTCGTTGAAGACAAAGTTCAGGCGAGTGATCGCCCTGAACTGACATCTGCAAAAATCGTCATCTCCGGCGGTCGCGGTATCGGTTCAGCCGAGAACTTTGCAATCATTGAACGGGTTGCTGACAAGCTCGGCGCTGCTGTTGGTGCATCGCGTGCGGCGGTTGATTCGGGCTACGCACCGAACGACTGGCAGGTTGGCCAGACCGGTAAAGTGGTCGCGCCAGACCTCTACATCGCGGTTGGTATTTCCGGGGCCATTCAGCACCTTGCTGGTATGAAAGACTCCAAAGTCATCGTTGCGATCAACAAAGACGAAGAAGCCCCAATTTTCCAGGTTGCCGATTATGGCCTGGTTGCGGACTTGTTCACAGCAGTTCCAGAACTGGAAGCCGCACTCGGCTAATCTGCTGCCAAACTGAACAACAGAACGCCGCTCGTGATTCGGGCGGCGTTTTTTTGTGGCTGGAGATCGCGCACCTTTTGAACGGCTTTGGCCAGCCCAAGCGCCATTGCTCAGTCTTCGCAGGGCAAACCTGTTTCAGCGATACACGCGCGATGGCGCAGGCTTTCAAGCCCGGTGAACTTGAATTGCACGCACCCCGTCAGTACCGCCACTGCCAGTACCGTTCCTGTCATACGTATCATCATCCGCCGTGTCATAAGGATGAGCATAACAATTTTGCGCCTCAAAGGTCGAGGCCAGCGCCGGCGGCCAGGGGCTGATGTTAAGCCTGCCTTGCTCAAACACATGAGCGCATCCCCGCCGTACGGGCCTTTTTACCAGCATTTAAGACCTGGGCCGCACCATTCATGCACTTTCCGCCGAGCGCATCAGGCGCTCACCACCTGACCCGCATGAGACAGCCATGGAATTCCCAAGCTATACCAGAACAGAATTTTGGGCCGATGCCGCCGTGCATCTGCTGGGGTTGGCCTTCGTTCTGATCGCAGGGCCCATCCTGATCGGCTTTGTCGCCGCAGAGGGGGAAACCGGCACAATCATCGCCATTTCAATCTATGTTGCCAGCCTGCTGACCATGATCGCGGCGTCCGCCAGCTATAATCTGGCTCCGGTGGGCACGCCCAAGCAATGGCTGCGGCGGCTGGATCATTCGGCAATTTATATCAAGATTGCAGGGGCTTACACGCCCTTCGCGATGCTGTCGCTTTCCGGCGGCACAGGTTATCGCCTGCTGATTGGTGTTTGGCTCGCGGCTATGTCTGGCGTTTTGGTCAAACTGTTCTGGCCCCGGCGGTTCCGGCTTTTTACCTTATCCCTGTATCTGGCTATGGGGTGGGCCGCCGCCCCCCTCGCGACAGAGGTTGCCGCCAGTGTTCAACCAACAACATGGATGCTCGTGCTTGTGGCAGGTGCGCTCTATACGCTGGGCCTGCCTTTTCATTTGTGGGAACGCTTACCGTACCAGAATGCCATCTGGCACGGGTTTGTCCTTGTTGCGACGGCGACGCTCTACGCCGCCATCGTGGTGGAGTTTACCTGACCAACATCAATGGGCGCGTGACACCACGAAGGAAACAACGTCAGCCAAGGCTTGCTTCACACCGCCATCCGGGAACGCATCCAGCGCCCTGACCGCCACTTCGCCCCATTCAGCGGCACGTGCCTTGGTACGGTCCAGCGCATTATGCGCCGCGAAATAGGCCAGCGCCTGTTCAAGATCACCGTCTTCCTGTTCGTGATCCTCGATAACGCGCGTCCAGAATGCCGCCTCTGTCGCATCCGCATCAGCGGCGCAGAGGAAAACCGGCAAAGTGGCTTTGCCCTCACGGAAATCATCACCAACATTCTTGCCCATCGCCTTGGACGACCCGCCATAGTCAAGCACATCATCCACAAGCTGAAACGCAATGCCGAGGGCATCACCATAATCACGCAATGCTTTGACCCGTGCTTCATCAGCGCCGGCAATCACGCCGCCGACCTCTGCCGCAGCGGCGAAAAGTTCAGCCGTTTTGCCACGAATAACCTGAAAATACCGATCTTCGCCGCCTGAAAGATCGTGCTGGGCGGTCAGTTGGAGTACTTCACCCTCTGCAATCACCGCCGACGCATTCGCCAGAATATCCAGCACACGCAAAGACCCTGTTTCCACCATCAGTTGGAACGAGCGGGAAAAAAGGTAATCGCCCACGAGCACGCTCGACTGGTTGTCCCAGAGAATATTCGCCGTGGGGCGGCCGCGCCGCTGGTCGCTTTCATCAACCACATCATCATGCAGCAGGGTCGCGGTGTGAATAAACTCCACCGCTGCTGCGAGCCTTACCTGATGATCACCCTCATATCCGCACATCTGTGCCGCCGCGAGGGTCAGGACCGGGCGCAGACGTTTGCCGCCTGCTTCGATCAAATGCGCGCTAAGTTCAGGGATTCGCGGCGCGTGTTCCGACGCCATCCTTGTGCGGATCGTATCATTTACCGCGCTCAACTCCTCCCCAACCAGACCAGTCAGGCGGGTGAAAGCATCGGTTACGTCGGCTGTTTGTGTGTTTATCGACATGAAATGGCGGCTCCGTTCACAGCGTGGGGTGACTACGCGCTCGACCGGTTGGCCCTGCGCGCATAAGGTCTCCGATATGGAAGAGCTTTTAAAAACCAACGACCCTACGATCATCAGCTTCGCCACCGCCCTCTTGCGGGCTGAGGATATAGACTGCTTTGTTTTGGACGTCCACACGAGCATCCTCGAAGGGTCGATCGGGATCTTGCCGCGTCGCCTTATGGTTGCCCGAAGTGATGCCTTCATGGCCCGCGCCATTTTGCGCGATAACGAGATCAGCCTGAGTGATGGCGCTTGAATATGCAGCCGGAAACATGGGCAGAGGATGATTTGACGGAAGATGCACTTCTTGATGGGCGCGTCCTTTTGCACCAGCCCCGCAAGGGCTACCGGGCCGCGACCGACCCGGTGCTGTTGGCTGCTGCCGTATCTGCCAGGCCCGGCGACAAGGTACTTGATGTGGGCTGCGGGGCCGGCGCGGCCAGCATGTGTCTTACCGTGCGAGTTTCGGTTGAAGCGCACGGGCTTGAGGCACAGGCCCCCTACGCCGCGCTGGCCAGGCGCAATGCGCCGAATCTGACCGTGTGGACGGGTGATCTGTTCGCCCCGCCCGCTGATCTTCGCAATACAGGGTTCGATTGGGTTATCAGCAACCCCCCGTTCTTTGACACCACCGACCCCGCATCGCCGGATCTTCGCCGGGACATGGCGCGCCGCGAAGCTCAAGGTGCCGACGCCTGGGCGGCGGCGTGCTTGCGGCGCGTTCGCTCCGGGGGCCGCATCGCCATTATTCACCTGGCTGAACGTCTGCCCGATATCCTCGCCGGGCTTGACGGCGCGGGAGATGTCGCCGTGCTGCCCTTGCAAGCCCGCATTGGCCGCCCCGCAAAACGCGTGATCGTAACCGCACGCAAAGGGGCCAAGGGGCCATTCAGGCTCGCGCCACCGCTGATTTTGCACGAAGGTCTGTCTCATATGGCCGACCGGGATGATTTCACCGACGCCGCAAAGGCCGTTTTGCGCGATGCAGCACCTCTCGTTTTCTGATCGCCACAAAAAGCGGTGACACAGCGCCCCCTTCCCGAAACAACATCGGGCCAAAAGACAGGCCCGCGCATATGGGAGACTGAGATATGAAACCAATCGACAATGCCATCGCCGTAATGGCCGATGAACTGACCGCATGGCGCCGCCATCTGCACGAAAACCCAGAGCTTGGGTACGAAGAATTTGAAACCCAGAAATTTGTCGCCGGGAAACTGCGCGAATTTGGCATGGATGTTGTTCACGAAGGCATGGGCGGCACGGGCGTTGTTGCGATGCTCCATGGTGCGGATGGCCCTGCAACAGGCCCGGAGGGGCGAATCATGCTGCGCTCGGACATGGATGCGCTGCCAATGGATGAGCTGACCGGCCTTCCACATGCCTCTAAAAACGCGGGAAAAATGCACGCTTGCGGGCATGACGGGCACATGACGATGTTGCTGGGGGCCGCGAAACATCTGGCTGACAAACGCAATTTTTCAGGCTCGGTTGTGTTCTGTTTCCAACCAGCTGAGGAAGGTGGCGCAGGTGCCAAAAAGATGATCGAAGATGGTATCTTCGAACAGTTTGACGTGCGCGCTGTCTATGGAATGCACTCCCTGCCCGGTGCCGCAATCGGTGAAATCGCAGCGGTTCCCGGCCCGGTCATGGCCGCGGCTGACGAGTTCTACATCACCGTCACGGGCAAGGGTGGCCATGCTGCCGTTCCTGATGAAGCGCGCGATCCTATCCCGGCAGCGGCCCTTATGGTGAGCGCGTTTCAATCCATTGTCAGCCGTGTGGTCGACCCGCTGAAACCCGCGGTGTTGTCGATCACGATCTTTCAGGCAGGCACCACACATAATGTCATACCCGAAACTGTAACCCTTGGCGGTACGGTCCGCAGCTTTGACACTGGCGTGCATGAACAAATCTATGCCGAGATCGAAAAGGTCATTGCAGGCATTGCAGCCGCCACCGGAATGAAGGCTGAACTGGATCGCGTGGATATCTGCTATCCCCCCACCATCAACGACGCCACGGAAACGAAATTTGTGCAGGATGTGCTGTGCGAAGTTGTCGGCCATGAGAATGTGATCACCAATGCGCCGCCTACGATGGGCGCAGAAGACTTTGCCTATTTCAGTCAAGCCAAACCCGGCGCATTCGTTTTCATCGGCAATGGGGCCTCTGAACCCCTACACCACCCTGCCTATGATTTTGACGATGCCGCCGCACCCATCGGTGTGGCGTATTGGACCAAGCTGGTGGAAACCGCGTTAAAGCGTAAGGGGTAGGAAGATTTAACTCCACTTCAAGTGGGCATTGTTCCGATTGTTTTCGTGACAGCGCCCCGAATCAGTGATCTAGTTTTTATGTTGAATAGATAAATAGGAGGAAGCCCATGAGCCTGGAGTCTCATCTGTCGGAACTGCGTCGCAAACATGCGGTTTTGGAGGAAAAAATCGAGGTTGAAGCACGAAGCCCCGGTTCCAGCGATTTGGAGATCAAAGCCCTCAAGCAGGAAAAACTTCGCCTCAAGGAAGAGATTAACAAGCTCAGTAGTGAAGCTGTCCACTAATCAAAGCCAAACAGAAACCCCGGCCACAGCGCCGGGGTTTTTGGTTTACGTATCATCGATTGAAGTTCGCGGGCCGCTCGTGTTTCGCCCCGCCGATCAAAGCCCCCGCTCAAGACGGGCCAATAAGCGGTCCATCATCGCATCGCATTGGCCAAGCTGATCTTCGCTCACAAACTCATCCGGCTTGTGGCCCTGCGCCATTGACCCCGGCCCGCACACAACCGTGGGCACGCCGAGGCGCTGATCAAACAGACCACCTTCGGTGCCAAAGGCGACCTTGATCGTGCCATTCCCCCCGGTGAGGGATTTCACCAGTGAAACAGCCTCCGCCGCGCGGTCTGTATCAAGGCCGGGGTAAGCATTTACCGTTGTGATTTCGATACGTGCATCATCATCACCCGTTTCGGCAACGACGCGTGCGGCTTCTGCCTTGAAACGCTCGATCAGCCTGGCCGGATCATCCCCCGCCAGATGCCTGATTTCAAAACCCACTTCGGCCTTGTGTGGCACAATGTTGATCTGAACACCGCCGTGGATCATCCCCACATGCAAGGTCGTATAGGGCACATCATAATCACCGTCTTTCAGGCCCGTTTCTGCGATTTCCGCCTGCATGCCACGCACCGCCGCGCCAAAGTCCATCGCCAGATGCAGTGCGTTCATGGCAAAAGGCGCAAGGGCTGAATGCCCCTCCCGCCCGTGGCAATCAGCGCGCAAGGCGACCTTTCCCTTATGCCCAGTTGCAACCGCCATCGCGGTGGGTTCGCCTACAATACACATCAGCGGGCGCACAGGGGCCGCCGCCAGCATGTCGATCAGAGAGTGCACACCGACACAGCCAATTTCCTCATCATAGCTGAGCGCGATGTGAAGAGGCGTCTTCAATTCCCGTTGCCCGGCCTTTTCGGCCATGGCCAGCGCGCTCGCCACAAACCCCTTCATATCAGCGGTGCCGCGCCCATAAAGGCGCCCATCAGCACGGTGCAGCTTAAACGGATCGCGCGACCAGGCCTGCCCCTCTACCGGAACGACATCCGTGTGGCCGGAAAGCATGACGCCGGGGCGATCTTTTGGGCCGATGGTGGCATAAAGATTGGCGCGCTCGCCGCTTTCATGGGCGATGATCTGGCATGTCGCACCCGCTGCCTGCAACACATCACGCGCATGTTCGATCAGGGCGATGTTGGGGGTGCGTGACACTGTTGGCCAGGCGATGAGCGTGTCCAAAAGATCTATGGTGCGGGTCATAACGTAATCTCCATCAAGCCAAGAGTGCGCGCAGAAGGGCGTTTAATATCGGGCGCCCTTTTCCCGTGGCAAGCAAATACCCAGCGTTTCTGCGAACAAGGCCCTGCTCCACCAGGTCAGCAACCACAGCAGCAGCAAAGGGTTTTCCTGCAAGCGCGGCATAGCGGGTTTCATCCACGCCCTCCGCAAGGCGCAGGGCCATCATTGCGTATTCTTCAGCCGGTGCGTCTGACGGTAACACGTCCTGCACAAAGGTTCCCGGTGTCTTGAGCCACGCACCCGGTGCCCGTGCCGTTTCCGTCGAAACACGCCCTGTTGGCAAGGTAAGCCGCCCATGTGCACCCGGCCCAATTCCGGCATAATCGCCATAACGCCAATAGATCATGTTATGGCGGCTTTCCGATCCGCGGCGCGCATGGTTTGAGATTTCATAGGCAGGCATGCCCGCCGCCTCAGTGATTTCCTGCGTTGCAAAATACATTTCTGCGGCCAGATCATCCGAGGGCAAATCACGCAGGCGGCCACGATCATAAAGATCACCAAACCGTGTGCCTTGTTCAATCGTCAACTGATAGAGCGACAGGTGGTCAACAGCCATATCCAACGCCTGCATCAACTCTGCCGTCCAATCGGCCAGTGTCTGACGTTGACGCGCGTAGATAAGATCAAAGCTCACGCGGTCAAACACGCTGCGCGCCACCTTGAAGGCGGCGCGTGCTTCTGCCGCAGAATGCATTCGCCCCAGCGCCTTCAGGTCAGCATCATTGAGGGCCTGCGCGCCCATCGAAACCCGGTTTACCCCCGCCGCCGCATACCCCGCGAAACGCTCTGCCTCTACTGATGTCGGGTTCGCTTCGAGCGAGATTTCGGCCCCCGGCGCAAGGCCCCATGCTTTATCAATCGCTTCAATAATCGCGGCCACAGTTTCAGCAGGCATCAGCGAGGGCGTGCCCCCGCCGAAAAATACAGTATCCGCCGTACGCGGCCCGGTCAGCGCCCGCGCAGCGTGCACCTCCGCCACCAAGGCATCGCGCCAGGCGGCCTGATCCACGGTGCCAGAGACATGGGAGTTGAAGTCGCAATAGGGACATTTCGCAAGGCAGAACGGCCAATGGACATAAACGCCAAACCCGGCGTTGCGCCAATCTTCCGCAGGGGGGTGAAGCGTCAATGTGCCTCCGCCCAGTTCTGGCCCTGCCCGGCATCAACCACCAATGGCGTGGACAGCTGCGCAGCTGGGTGCGCGGCCCCCTCCATCACTTCGCGCGCGCGGGAGATCAGGGCATCAACGGCGTCTTCGGCCACCTCAAAAATCAGTTCGTCATGCACCTGTAACAACATCTTGGCATCAATGCCCTGAATAGCATCATCCATGCGGATCATCGCCCGGCGGATCACGTCAGCCGCAGAGCCCTGAATGGGCGCGTTGATCGCGGCGCGCTGCTGGAAGCCAGATTTTGGCCCCTTGTTATTGATGTCAGGGAAGTGGATTTTCCGGCCGAACACCGTTTCCACATAGCCCTGCGCCTTTGCGGTCGCGACGGTTTCATCCATATAGGTGCGAATGCCGGGGAACTTTTCGAAATAGGCATCGATGAAGCGTTTGGCCTCATCACGTGGAATACGCAGATTGTTGGCCAGACCAAAGGCAGAGATTCCGTAGATCACGCCAAAATTGATCGCCTTGGCCTGTCGGCGGATCATCGGATCCATACCCTCAATCGGGACGTTGAACATTTCTGACGCTGTTGCGGCGTGAATGTCCTGACCATCTGCAAAGGCGGCGCGCAGGTTGTCGATGCCCGCGATATGGGCCAGCAAACGAAGCTCAATCTGGCTATAATCGAGGCTGACAAGCACCTTGCCTTCGGGCGCGATAAAGGCGGTGCGAATTTGTCGCCCCTCCTCCGATCGCACAGGAATATTCTGCAAATTCGGGTCGGTCGAGGCGAGCCGCCCGGTGGAGGCCCCCGCAATGCTGTAAGACGTGTGCACACGGCCCGTTTCGGGGTTGATATGCCCCTGCAACGCGTCGGTATAAGTGCCCTTTAGCTTGGAAAGCTGCCGCCAATCGAGCACCCGCGCAGGCAGGTCATGCCCCTGCGCGGCCAGGGTTTCCAGCACATCAGCGCCAGTGGCATAGGCACCGGTTTTGCCCTTTTTGCCGCCCTCCATGCCCATCTTGTCGAACATGATTTCGCCAAGCTGCTTGGGGGAGCCGACATTGAAGCTCTGCCCAGCCATTTCGTGGATTTCGGCCTCCAGCCCGGCCATTTTCTGCGCGAAGTTGTTTGACTGGCGAGACAGGATATCCCGGTCCACAACGATGCCCGTGCGTTCCATCCTGGCAAGGACCGGCACCAAGGGCCGCTCCATCGTTTCATAGACCTTTACCGTCTGCGCCGTGACAAGACCGGGCTTGAGGATTTTCCACAGACGAAGCGTCACATCCGCGTCTTCGGCCGCATAGGGTGCGGCCTTATCAATCTCCACCTTGTCAAAGGTGATCTGGCTTTTGCCAGACCCAATCAGCGTTTTGATCGGGATCGGTTCATGCCCGAGATGACGTGATGACAGCGCATCCATCCCATGACTGCCAAGGCCCGCCGCCTGCGCGTATGACAACAACAACGTGTCATCAAACGGGGCCATCGTGATCCCGTAGTTTTGCAGAACCTTGAGATCATATTTCATGTTCTGGGCGATTTTCAGAACGGTTGGATCTTCGAGCATGGGTTTGAGAAGCGATAGCGCCTCCTCAAAATCCATCTGGCCAGCGGCACGTTCTGCTGCCCCCAACAAATCACCATCGCCCGTCACATGCCCAAGGGGGATGTAACAGGCCCGCCCCGGTTTGGTGGCCAGCGAAACGCCAACCAATTCGGCCTTCATCTCATCCAAAGACGTGGTTTCTGTATCAACCGCCACATAGCCGCGCTGATAAACCTCCGCGATCCATGCTTTCAGGGCTTCGGCATCACGCACGGTTTCGTAATCATCGTGGTTAATCGCGCCCACCGCATCCTGACCCGGCGCGGCCTCTGGCCCATCGGCTGGCGCTTGTATCGCCTTGGGGGCAGGGGCTTCGACGCCTCGCGCATCGGCCACGCGGCGGGTCAGGGTGGTGAATTCCATCTCTCGCAGAAATTCAAGCAGCGTATCGGCGTCTGAGTGCTTTAGCTTCAGGTCGCCATAATCAGGCAAATCCGGCACCTGATCATCAAGCATGACAAGGCGCTTGGAAATGCGGATCAGTTCATCGTTGTCCTGCAGCGATTGCCGGCGCTTGGGTTGTTTGATCTCGGCGGAGCGTTCCAGCAGCGTTTCCAGGTCACCATATTCGTTGATCAACAAGGCCGCGGTTTTGATGCCAATACCCGGTGCACCCGGCACATTGTCCACACTGTCACCGGCAAGGGCCTGCACATCCACCACGCGCTCCGGCCCGACGCCGAATTTTTCGTGGACCTGCTCCACGCCGATAACCTTGTTCTTCATCAGGTCGTGCATGCCAATCTCGCCGCCACCTTCGACCGGGCCAACAAGCTGCATCAGGTCCTTGTCCGAAGACACAACCGTGACCTCCGCCCCATTCGCAGCCGCTTGGCGGGCATAGGTGGCGATGATGTCATCCGCCTCATAACCATCAAGTTCGATACAGGCGACGCCGAATGCCCGGGTCGCATCGCGAATCATCGCAAATTGCGGGCGCAGGTCTTCGGGCAATTCGGGCCGGTGGGCTTTGTATTGGTCGTAAATTTCATTGCGGAAGGTGACAGAGCCAGCGTCAAAGATAACCGCTACGTGGCTCGGCTCATCATCACCTTTCAGATCCTCCAGCATCTTGTAGATCATATTGCAAAAGCCAGAGACCGCCCCAACCGGCGCGCCGTCTGATTTGCGCGTCAAAGACGGCAAGGCATGATAGGCGCGGAATATGAAGCCGGACCCATCCACAAGATAGAGGTGGTCTTCGGGGGTCGCTTTGGTCGTGTCGCTCATCATGGCGCCTCTATCATCAATATTGCGCACAGTTTCGCGGATATCGCCGCCCGGCGCCAGATACCGATTTAAGAGAATGCGATGGCTTCAGGCTGGTAACATTGACGCTCGCTCACCCAGCAGCCACCGCACAACGTCAATCACATCCAAAACCAACGAAATGGAAAGCGTTGCACACAGCACAAGCATCGCTGTCAGCGCCATGCGCGGCAGGCCACCCCTGCGCATACGCATGATCAAATAAATCACAAGCGGCGCCCAGAACATCAGATGCGGCAAGCCAAGCAGCCGCACAAAACCAACCTGCGCGTATAGCCACATCATCGTGGACACCATCGCCACATTCACAAGCAGCAGCACGGCCGCATCCCGCCAGGTGGCGCGATGAATCGCAAAAATAACCAGCGACGACAGCGTGGTAATGTTCATCCACATGATCCAGTACCGCACCACTTCTGGCAGTGTCGCAATGGCATCTTCAAAGGGAATTTCAGAGGTCATTACCTGCCCCCGCTCGCGCGATCATGTCATCGCCTTGCGCAGCATGCGCCTGGTATTCCCGCCTGCGATCAATGCAAGCTTGTCAGCGGGAAAAACAGGTGCCATCTGATGATCACGCACTGATGCCAGCGCCGCAACAACGTGACTGACGCCCGTCACATCAAATGCGGTGGTCGTCGCCCCATCAAAGTCAGACCCAAAAGCGATATGCTCATAGGGGTCATAACGCCCGTACCGCCCGACCATTTCGTCCGCAAAATCAGGGTCGCTGAGTATTTCCAGCGTCGCGCGGATACTTCGCACGATATAGGCCATCTTGATCTCAAACGGTTCATCATCGGCCCAGCCCATCGCAGAGCGCCAGAACCCCACACCAATAACGCCACCAGTCGAGGCAACCGCGCGTATATCCCCCGCTGAAAGGTTACGTGCGGATGGGTTGATCATCTTGATACCCGCATGGCTGATCAGAACCGGGCGCGGACCACCCGCATGGGTAAGCGCAATGCCACATGCCTCACGGATCAGCGCCGAGGACGCATGAGCCAGATCAACGACCATGCGCCGCTCAAGCAAGCCATTGATCACCTTGCGCCCCGCCGCCGTCAGCCCGCCGCGCCCCGCTGAATTTTCTGACGCGCCACCAAGCCCGTTCGAAAAACGATGGGTTGGCGCAACCATGCGATAGCCAGCGCCAAAAAGCTCATCCAGAGCAGCACTCACCCGCGTATCATCTGCGTCGGGGGCCAGCCAATGCAGTCCCTCCAGCGCCAACATCACGCCGATACGTGGTTGTGCGCCTTCATCAGCGTCAGGAGCACGCCCTTCTGCCAACCCCTCAAAATCATTAGCAGCCAAAAGCGGGACAGCACGAAACGGCGCATTCGGCAGTTTGCTGTCATCAATCATTTTCTCAAAACGCTGCGCAATCTTCAGCGCGCGGGAACGGCGTTTCCGGCTACGGCGGCGGGCGGGTGAAAGCACCTCTGACGGGAACAGGGCGTCTGTTTGGTCAAAACCGGCACGGCTGACGACCAGGCGATCTTCATCATTGCGAAACGGCAACGGCGTCCATGTCGGGGCCGCAAACACTTGCAAGCCCATGCCCGCAGCCGCAAGGCGGTGCCCATCCAGGTGCCCCCCGGCCCGAAGCGCCATCGGATCAACACCCCAAAGCAGCGTGTCAGCATGCAAATCTGCCAGGAAAAGACCAGCCGCCGCCGGATGGAACGTCAGGTTCCGCACATCGCACTGATTCGACACACGTTCCGCCATACGGGCGATGACCTCTGGAAGGCCAAGGGGCATTTCACGCGGTGCAATCGGTTCCATAAGCGGTGCTTTCAGCCAAATGTTAGGTTGCCGAGGCGGTTCAGTCTGGCCGCTTCAACGTAAATACGTCTTTCACTGACGTGTAGTCGAGATAACCCATACGTGCCAAAGGTTGAAAAATCGTTGGGTCGATGAACCCGTCTTTCAGAATGTCATCACTGATATGAACACCAACCACCTGCCCAAAGACCGTTGCGTTCGTGCCCACCCCCTCACAAGGCAGCTCAACAATCTGAAGCATTCGGCATTCAAGCGTTGCAGGGCTTTCGGCTACACGCTGGGCCTTGATCTCCGAACAGGCAAGCGGCGTGACACCAGCGGCCTCAAACTCACTTTCCCCCGCAGCGAGATGCCCCGCGGTGACGTTCATCGCATCTTTCAGGGCCGTAGGCACAAGGTTCACCGCAAACTCACCGGTGGCGCGAATATTGGCGAGGCTGTCTTTACGCTCCCCCTGATGGGCACCCAATTTGGCGCCTGTAAAAGCGACGCTGATGATCGGCGGCTCATACGCGGCACCGCTGAAAAAGCTGAATGGCGCAAGGTTGGCGGCGCCATTCTCATCAACCGTTGACACCCAGGCAATCGGGCGCGGCGTGATCAGCGCATTGAAAGGGTTGCGAGGCAGGCCATGGTCGTCCTGACCGGGGCGGTAAAACATGAAAACGTCCTGTCATTTTTAAGAATATGCGACTTCGCTGGACGAGCCGCATATGGCCATGCTACCGCCCGACGGCGTTTTGGCAAGAGAGGCACCGGCATTGCCGGAACGAAGAGTATGATTCACCTCGTCAATGAAACCGCTGCAGACGTGGACGAAGTCGAGTGGCTCTATGACCTTGCTTTCGCGCCGGGGCGGCAGGCGCTTTCGTCCTATCGACTGCGCGATGGCGTGGCACCTACGCCGGAACTATGCGTCACGGCCCGAGACGATCTCAATGTGCTTGCAGCGGCTATTCGTTATTGGCCCGTCAAATTGGGCGATGCAGCGGTCCTGTTGCTTGGCCCCGTCGCCGTTCACCCGACCCGGCAGGGCGAAGGCCTCGGCGGTTTGCTGATCGGTGAAACCCTGACCCGTGCGCGCGACCTCGGCTGGCCCGCTGTTCTGTTGGTCGGGGATGAACCCTATTATAGCCGCTTTGGGTTCAAGCGGGCGCCGCTGGTGCGCTTTCCGCCGCCAACCAACCCCGCCCGCGTACTGGGACGCGCGCTTGTCGATGGCGGGGAGGCTGTCTTGCAGGGTGATGTCCAAAGCGCCCGCAACGATTAACCTTCGCGCGCTTTACAACCACTGGCCTTTTTCAATCAGGCCATGCCCGACCAGCTGTTCCGACTGCCATTCAAACCGTTCTGAATTGGGCCAGATGAATGTTTCGACGCCCTGGCCAAATTTTGGATGGTTGCGCAGCGCCCGCGCGCGCCTGACAGACATGACCGCCATCGTCGGATTGTGGTGCCAGGGGCAGGACACGGCGTTTGCTTCATCTTCGGTCAACCAAAGATCATCTTTTATATCAACGTCCGGGCCACCAATGAACAAGGTCGGGCGATTAATACGGAACATGTCGCGCGGGGTGTATTCCTCATAGCGCCATCCCAACCCGCCATAGACGTCAATCTGACGCCCCTCACGTTCAAAGCCGTACCACCCCTCGGTGTCGAAATAGGCCTCATCCAGCGAAAACGCTGCCTCATCCCGCCCCAGCGCATCGGAATAAAGGTCGATTGTATAGCCAGTGACAGCGGTTCGCCGCTCCGCCGACATGAAATCGGTAAAATCGCTCAGGCAGCGCGTTTCCAAATGCGGAAAAAAGGCAAATTCGCCGTTGAAACACAACAAAACCCATTGTGCCGGACCTACGGCGTGAATCACCTCATTGATAGCGGCGGTTCGTTCGGTGACCACGTTCACTTCCGCCGCAATGGCCGTTACCGTTTCATCATCGGTGAAGTGGCCTCCAACGGCCCCGAGGGCAATCACGTGGCGCGCGCCCATGCGCGTGTACCAATCCACCGTTTCGCGAATCAGAAACGCATTTTCGCAAATGATCAGCGCCAGAGGCCCCCGCAAGGGGGCCGGGTTAGCGCGTTTGAACAGATCAATATTCGCAAACAGCATCGTCGCCCGCCCTATACCGCTCCAAAGGCCGCATTACCGCCACCCACCAAAACCACGCAGTGTAGCTATCATTTCCACCCACAGGTGCAAGCGATCAAACAGACCGCACAATGACTGTGAATAGAAGCACACAAAAAACAACGGTGATAACTTGTAATATTCAAAATGCCATATTATCCACCGCGGCGTGGATCGAATTTGCAGCGCCTGGAAACGAATTGGGCTCTCGAAAGCAAGTCTTCACGCGTAATTGCACCCTATAGGTGTGCTCGCGGCGGGCGTAGGTCGCCGCATCAGGAGAAATCGAATGTCCGAAGAACAATTAGACCGCTCAGAACTACTGGCCCTTACCTCTGAAATCGTTTCAAGCCACGTTTCCAACAATGCGGTTAACCAGGCCGACCTCGCGACGATGATCACAACGGTGTTCACAACGCTCGAAGGTCTTTCCGGCCCACAGGCAGAACCAGTTGAAGAGTTGAAACCAGCTGTTTCAGTCAAAAAGTCAGTTACGGACGAATATATCATCTGCCTCGAAGATGGCAAAAAGCTGAAAATGCTGAAACGCCATCTGTCTACATCCTATGGGATGACGCCAGACGATTATCGCGCGAAATGGAATTTGCCATCCGACTACCCGATGGTTGCACCGGCTTACGCGCGCAAGCGTCAGGAACTGGCGAAGAAGATCGGCCTTGGCCGCAAGAAAAAGTCATAACGACACATTCCCGATACTTTTGGCAGGCACCCGTTGCGACAGCCCGCCGGGAAAAGGTAGAAGACGGCGCGCAGACACTGGCGCGCCGTTTTGCGTTTGCGGAGGGCTTTCCATATGGCCGACTTGAACACCGATGCTGACACGACTGTAACCACCGTCGAAAATGCCGACGGGCAGCCCAAGAAAAAGCTGTTTGTGAAAACATACGGCTGTCAGATGAATGTCTATGACAGTGAGCGCATGTCAGATGCGATGGCAGCGGCGGGTTATGAAAACACCGACACGCCCGATGACGCTGATCTGGTGTTGTTGAACACCTGTCATATCCGCGAAAAAGCCGCTGAAAAGGTCTATTCCGAGCTTGGCCGCATCCGCAAACTTGCCGATGCCAAGAAAAAGCGCGGCGGGGTCATGCAGGTCGGGGTAGCTGGTTGTGTGGCGCAGGCCGAGGGCGAAGAAATTGTGCGCCGCCAGCCGCTGGTTGACCTGGTTGTCGGGCCGCAGGCCTATCACCGTCTTCCCGACATGGCCGCAAAGGCCGCTGAAACCGGAAAATCCGTCATCGACACGGATTTTCCCGAAGAAGACAAATTCACCAAAATTCCACGCGGTCCCAAGGCAAAGCGCGCACCCACCGCGTTCCTGACCGTGCAGGAAGGGTGTGACAAGTTCTGCGCGTTCTGTGTTGTTCCTTACACGCGCGGCGCAGAAATTTCGCGCCCCGCAGCTCAGATCATGGCCGAAGCGCGTGATCTGGTAGAACGCGGCGTTGTTGAAATCACCCTGCTGGGGCAGAATGTAAACGCATATCACGGGGCCGGGGCAGACGCCGACTGGTCGCTCGCCCGGCTGATCCGCGAGCTTGCCAAGGTCGATGGGCTGGAGCGTATTCGTTTCACCACATCCCACCCCAACGATATGGATGAAGACCTGATCGCCGCCCATGGCGAGGTCGACAAACTGATGCCGTACCTCCACCTGCCGGTGCAGGCAGGGTCTGACCGGGTCTTGGCGGCCATGAACCGCCGCCACACTGCCGAAGCGTACATTCGCCTGATTGAACGCATCCGCGCAGCGCGGCCTGATCTGGCGCTTTCGGGTGATTTCATCGTTGGTTTCCCCGGTGAAACGGAGGCCGATTTTCAGGATACGATGTCACTGGTCCGCGAAGTAGAATATGCGCAGGCCTATTCTTTCAAATACTCCCCCCGGCCCGGCACACCAGCCGCGAATGATGCACTCGTCGATGCCGCAGAGGCTTCGGACCGCCTCGCGCGGTTGCAGACGCTACTGACTGAGCAGCAAACTGCATTTCAGGCCTCCTGCGTCGGGCGTACATTGCCTGTACTGATCGAAAAACCGGGCCGGATGGAAGGCCAGATGGTCGGGCGCTCTCCGTATTTGCAGGCCGTACATTTACAGGCGGACCCAGCCCTGACGGGAACGATTGTCGATGTTGCGATCGAGCGTTCAGCACCAAACAGCCTCGCGGGTCGTCTCGCCTGAAGCGTTTCCAGTTCAAGTTGAAACAGGGCCCATCGCCCACCCAAAACGCTGTAGGGAAACGTCTTAGGCTGGCACCTTGCGATAAAGCATGCGGTGCCCCGTTCCGCGTGATGTTTCGCCCAGAAACTCTGCCTGCCCCAGTTGGTTTAGCGTCGGGCGTTGCTCCTTGCGGGCACGTCTGCGCACATCCAGCAAAATCGCGCCACCCGGTTTTACTGCGCGATCAAAGAACGCAGCATATGTCGCCACAGGATAATGATATCCGCAGGACACAAAACTGGTCGCCAGGTCCAGGTCAGTGATCTGGTCCAGATCATCCTTTTCAGGATTACAGGTGGTGATCCTTTCATTCGGCACGCCATTCGCCGTCAGAAAGACTCGCGCCTGATCAAGGCTGGTATATGCGGCACCTGTTTCGCGATAGCCAAAGTGGCGTTCGTCATTTTGCTCAATGTCAATCAATATGATGTCAGAGCCGTAGGCGCGCGCGAGGAACAGATCAAACATGGCATAACCGCACCCGATATCAGCCACCCGACCAACGGCAAGCGTATCAAGCGTCGGGCGCAGGGATTCAAATTCCTGATAGATAAACGCCGCGGCGCGACGAATGAGAACCTCACTGCGGTCTGCAATTTGCTGAAGCATACGGGTCGGGTCGCCCTCGCTCCATTCCTTCACAACCCGGCCAGAGCGCGGCACGTCCCACAACACCTCTGAGCGTTGCAAGATCAGGTTTTCAACGTCTTTCGGCGTGAACATCGACACATCAAGCGACGTGATCACGGTATCATCGACAACGGCAGCGGCATCTTTGGCAGTGATCATTCAGGTGGTCTCCGTCCTCGGCAATCAAGCGGGCCGAGATGATGACACATCACATAATTCATGCGCAGGCTTCAAGCACTTCAGGAATACGCAACATGCTGCTGATCCACTGCACCGGTAAGCGCAAAATCCCGCTGGTTGGCCAGTTTCTCCCGCCAATCAGCGGAAAATCCGGCCCTCAACCCCTCCGAAATGCCAATATGGTCACGGGCCAGTCGGCGTACCGCACGCCCTGAAATCATCCAGATGCGGGACTCTTCGGTCAAAACGGCATCGGCGCTGGCGGGCCCTTTGTCCAAGACCGACATTTCACCAATGAAATTCCCCGGCCCGCACCACGTGAACGCCTTGCCCTGATAGCTGATATCAGCGCGGCCTTGGTCAACGTAAATCAAATGGGTAACAATTTCACCTTCGGTCGCCAGCCGCTTTCCCCGAGGCGCGTCCACCCAAAGGCCGGAACTTAACAACCGTCGCGCTTCACGTGCATTCAACGTGGGAAAGCGCGTTTCCCACAACCGTCGTTCTTCGGCCGAAAAAATTGCCCGCCGCCCCGCGAGCCAATCGTAGGCCAACTGAACGATATTTACAGCAACGAGCAGGGTTTCCCAGAAAACACCAATCGGATCTTTCAACCACACCACATCATAAATGATGGCCACGAATGCCGAAAGAATGACAAAGACGCGAAGCGGCCCGATCTGTCGCATAAACATCGAAATCACCAGCAACAGGTAAGACGTATGCCCAACAAGGCCACCTGTCGAAAACGCGGATTCAATCGTTAGTTCCATACCGCCAGCTTTTGATTCCACTGAGGGTATGATCACAAATTCGCGGATTTCCGGAAAGTGCAGGAAAACAAGTTGCGGCACACAAGACCCGTACCAAACGGCACAAAGTACCACATTCAACCAGCTGCGGACCTCACGTCATACGGTTGAACGCATCAAGCGCGGCAATCTTATAGGCTTCGGCCAGCGTCGGATAGTTAAAGGTGTTCTCGATGAAATAGTCGAGGCCACCTTTCAGATTGATCACCGCCTGCCCGATGTGAACAAGTTCCGTCGCGCCCTCTCCGACGATATGGCAGCCCAGCAGGCGGTTCGTCTTCTGGCTGAAGATCAGCTTCAGCAAACCCGTGTTAAGGCCCATGATGTGCCCACGCGACGTTTCGCGGAACCGTGCGATGCCGATTTCATAGGGGATCTTACGCTCGATGACTTCGGCCTCTGTCATCCCGACTGTCGAAATTTCGGGAACAGAATAGATACCATAGGGGAAGTATTCCGGCGGCTTTTGCCCCTTTGCAGCAAAGGCATGACATGCCGCAATGCGCCCCTGCTCCATCGAGGTGGAGGCAAGGGAGGGAAAGCCGATCACGTCTCCGGCGGCATAGATATGCGCCGCCGCCGTTTGAAAGGTCACCGGGTCAACCGCAACCCGGCCCCGATGGTCAGCATCAATGCCGCACCGCTCAAGATTCAGCTTTGCGGTCGCGCCCATGCGCCCCGCTGCATAAAGAACCATATCCGACCGCACGGTTCGCCCGCCAACCAGATGAACCAAACAGCCCTTTGCGGTACGTTCAATCTTGTCGACTTGTGCGCCGAACCGCAGATCAACGCCGCGATCACGCAGCTGATAGGTGAAATCTTCGATCACTGTCTGGTCGATGAAATCGAGCATGGTTTCGCGCGGCTCAACCAATGTGACGCGCACATCCAATGCGGAAAAGATGGTCGCATATTCAACGCCGATCACGCCCGCGCCAATGACGGTGATCGATTTGGGCAGGGTTTGAATATCCAATATACCATCGCTGTCGAACACCCGCTCATCATCAAAGGGCACGTTCTCAGGACGATGGGGAATGGTGCCGACCGCAAGCAGGAACTTGTCCGCGCTGACGGTAACAACTTCACCGCCGTCACCTGTGATCTCTACCGTGTTGGGGCCAGCGAAGGCGGCCTCCCCCCGCATGGTGGAAACCTGATTGCGCGCAAACTGATGTTCCAGCACCTCAACCTCGTGGGTCAGGGTGATATGCAGGCGTTTGCGCAGGTCTTCTGCACTCAGGTCATCCTTGACGCGATAGGCACGGCCATAAAACCCCCGCTCGCGCCATCCTGAAAGGTTCAGTGCTGTTTCGCGCAGGGTCTTGGAGGGGATCGTACCCGTGTGCACCGAAACGCCGCCGACCCGCCGCCCGCGCTCAACCACCAGTGCATTACGGCCCAGTTTGGCCGCCTGAATGGCCGCGCGCCGCCCGGCTGGTCCGCTGCCAATCACAACAAGATCAAAATGTTCCATTCGTGCCCTCCCAGCTTCCCGCACAACTGATCATCCTTTCACAGCGCCTGGCGTCCCGCGAAAGACGGTTCGCGCTTGAATCGCGGCGCCGTGGGCGTCAGGCTGCGCCGCAACCCAGAACGACATCAGGAATACCAGACATGCCCACAGGCGGTGAAATTCTCGTTAAGTGCCTCGAGGAACAAGGCGTAGATCGCCTGTTCTGCGTCCCCGGCGAAAGTTATCTTGCAGTGCTGGATGCCCTGCATGACGCAGCGATTGACGTGATCAACGCCCGTCAGGAAGGCGGCGCGGCCATGATGGCCGAAGCGGACGGCAAGATGACGGGCCGCCCGGGTATCTGTTTCGTCACCCGCGGCCCCGGCGCGACCAACGCCGCATGCGGCGTGCATATCGCCAAACAGGACTCGACGCCGATGATTCTGTTCGTTGGGCAAATCGGGCGTGACATGAAAGGCCGCGAAGCGTTTCAGGAAGTTGATTACCGCCAGACCTTTGGTGACCTCGCCAAATGGGTGGAAGAAATCGACGACCCCGCACGCATTCCCGAAATCATCTCCCACGCATGGCATGTGGCCATGTCCGGTCGCCCCGGCCCTGTGGTTCTGGCGCTGCCCGAAGACATGCTGCGCCAAGAGGCCGATGTCGCCCCCGCGCCGATCGTGCGCGTGGCAACGCCCGCGCCGTCCTCTCCCGTGATGCAGGGGTTTGAGGGGCAGCTTCACTTTGCCAAAAAGCCGATGATGATTTTAGGTGGCTCGCGCTGGTCTGCCCATTCCGTGGCCGCCGCGCAGGTTTTTGCCGCCAAGCATGACATTCCCGTCGCGGTGACGTTTCGCCGGCAGGGCCTGTTTGATCACGAGCATCCCAACTATGCGGGCGACCTTGGCATCGGCCCTAACCCCCAGCTGAAGGCCCGCATCGAAGAGTCCGACCTGCTGATCGTCGTCGGGGCGCGCCTATCGGAAATGCCGTCGCAGGGTTTCACCTTGCTGAAGTTCCCCAAACCGCAAATTCAAATGGTGCATGTTCACCCCGGCCCCGAAGAACTGGGCCGCATTTATCGCCCTGACATCGCGATCAATGCCACACCGGGCGAGTTTTTCGGAATGGCGGAAAGTTTCACCCCCCGCAAAGGCAGTGGCATCAGCGCCGAAGCCCACGCGCAGTTCCTTGAGTGGTCGGGCGAGCCGCCCAAAACACCTGGCAGCGCGGAAATGGGGCCGATCATCGCCCACCTGCGCGCAGTTGCACCCGATGCGATCATCACCAATGGCGCGGGGAACTATGCCGGCTGGATCCACCGATTCTGGCGGTTCCGCGAATATGGCAAACAACTTGCCCCGACCTCCGGCACCATGGGCGCAGGTCTGCCTGCAGCCGTCGCCGCAAAACGTCGCCACCCGAATGCGCAGGTGATTTGCTTTGCCGGTGACGGGTGTTTTCAGATGAGCAGTCAGGAATTTGGGACACTGGCGCAATATGGCTTGCCCGTTATCGTTCTGGTCGTCGACAATTCCAGCTATGGCACCATCCGCATGCATCAGGAACGCGATTATCCCGCCCGCGTCAGTGCAACCAAACTGGTAAACCCAGACTTCGCCGCCATCGCCCGCGCCTATGGCGGCCACGGCGAGACGGTCGAAAATACCGATGAATTCGAAGGGGCCTTCGCCCGCGCTGTGGAAAGCGGCTTACCAGCCATCATCCACATCAAAACGGATGTTGAAGCCCTCAGCCCGACGTTGACGGTAACGGGGTTGCGGGCGCGGTGAACAGGGTGGGAAACCAGCGCCACACGACCTTGCGACCATGGCAGGGCCACTGAGACCCGCCGCGACACTGCCCCACCCCCGCAGCAGGCGCGGGGGTGGTCTTTTTCAGGCGGGGCCGATCAGGCCCAGCGCCCGCCGTGCACTTATGATCAACCGCCAGATCAGGTGATCTGGGCTGAATGCCAGACGTTTTTGACAATCATGTAATTGTCCAGCCCTTCAGCCCCGCCTTCACGGCCATAACCGCTGGATTTTACGCCCCCAAAGGGGGTTTCCGGCATTGAGGCCTCGAGCGTGTTGATCGACAAGTTACCGACCTCTACCTCGTCAATCAGGCGGTCGATGTAATCGGCGCGGTTGGTAAAGGCGTATCCTGCCAGACCGTATTGAACTGAATTTGCCTGCTCGATGGCGTGATCCAGTGATTTAACCGGGTTAATCACGGCCACTGGGCCAAATGGTTCTTCCTGCATGATCTCAGCATGTTCGGGCACATTCAGCAAAACCGTCGGCTGAAAGAAATAACCCCGGTCGCCGTGGCGCGCGCCACCTGTTGCAACCGTCGCACCCTTGGCGCGGGCATCCTCCACAAGGGCCGTCAATGCAGACACACGCCGATCGTTCGCAAGCGGCCCCATCTCGACATTGGCTTCCATACCATTGCCAACAATCGTCGCCGCAGCACGCGCCACAAAGGCCTCTGAATATTCGTCGAAAATGTCTTCATGCACAAAGAACCGTGTGGGAGAGGTACAGACCTGCCCCGCGTTACGCATCTTGCGGATGGCGCTTGAAACACCCGCGACCTTTGCATCGGTGTCTTCGCAAACAATAACCGGGGCATGACCACCGAGTTCCATCAACACCGAGGTCATGTTTTCCGAAGCCAAGGTCGTGAGGTGACGCCCCACAACCGTCGACCCGGTGAAAGCCACCAACCGAACAGGGTCTTGCGGGATCAAATGGCCGGATATTTCGGCAGGATTACCGAAAACAAGGTTCAGCACTCCGGGCGGCAGGCCAGCATCTTCGAACGCTTTCGCGATATGGACAGCACCTGCTGGGGTTTCTTCAGCAGCTTTGAGAATGATTGAACAGCCAGAGGCCAAAGCACCTGCAATTTTGCGGGCAGGTTGGCTCATCGGGAAGTTCCACGGAGAGAACGCGGCAACAACACCGATTGGCTGATGGTGAACCGAGAATTTATGCCCGCGCGCCGCCGGAATGATCCGGCCATAGGCCCGCATGGCCTCGCCCGCGTCCCATTCGAAAAACTCGGCACCACGAATAACTTCGAGCCTGGCCTGTTTGAGCGGCTTGCCATGTTCGAGGGTGATGGCCTGTGCAATTTCCTCTTGGCGTTCCCGCATCAAGGCAGCGGCGCGCAAAATGGTGTCAGACCGTTCACGCGGGGAGGTCCGGCTCCAAAGCCGGAACCCTTTGACCGCCGCGTCAAGGGCATCATCCAGATCGCTTTTGGATGCACAGGAGAGACGGCCGATTTCTTCTTCCGTTGCCGGGTTCACCACCGGCATATCAGAAGCTGCACCACGCCATTTACCGGCAATGAACAATTTGAGATCCGGGTACATGAAGCTCACCCCTCCAGAATTTACTTTCTTTCAAATCACTGGTTTTCAGCCATCACTTCAAGTGAATTGACAGAATACTGATATTACTTTGGAGAATACCTAACGCGCCTGACTTGCCGCTGCCTTATGCAACGCCGCCTTGAATGCGCGACCTGCGGGCGACAGCTCATCAGCAGCACGCACAGAAATACCAATCGGGCCATTCCCAAAAGGTACAGTCCAATCCAAAAGCGAAAGATACCCATTCGCCACGTCCTGCGCCACGACCTCCGCGGGCATCAGCCCAATCAGATCACGCGATTGCAGCAAGGCGCGGTTCGTCAGATAGGAAACCGTTTCGATGGTCATGGGGGGCACATACTGTTGCTGGCCAACAAAGAAGTGGTCGACCTGCCGTCGCAATGTAGTCTCCAACGGCGGGACGATCCACCCGAAGGGCTTGGTTTGCGCAAAGGTTACATTGGTCTGTCCTGCCAAGCAGTGTTGATTGCCAACCACGGCCACGATCCGGTCATCCAGCAGCTTTTCCTGCCTGATCTTGTCGCGATGGCGATGCGAAGGCAGGCGCCCGACCACCATATCAATTTCGCCGGACAAAAGGCCGGGCATCAATACCTCATTCGTGCCCTCGCTGAGTTTGATGGCGACGTTCGGGCGTTCGTCCAGCAGAATATCAATCGCAGAGGGTATCAGACTGGTGGATGCCGCCAAAAGTGTGCCGACAACCACCCGCCCCGCATTGCCTTCGTTCAGGTCGTCCAACTCCTGCGCGGCGTTGGAAACTTGCGCGAAGATCAACTTGCCGTGGCGGATCAAAGTCTCGCCAAAAACCGTAGGCACGACGCCACGATTGGTGCGGTTGAACAACTTTACCTCAAAATCCAGCTCCAGATCCTGAATCATTTTGGTCGCAGCCGGTTGCGAGATACCCAATTCGCGGGCGGCGTTTTGTATGTTGCCATGCACCCCCACAGCCACCAGCAAACGCAGTTGGCGCAGCTTCAACCGCGTCAAAGCGCGGTCAACGATGCGGGAGTGCTGGCCGCTCAAAGTGTGATCCGCCGCGCGACCTGGTCCAGCTTGGCGACCGCGCTCATCGCGGCAAGGGCAGAAGACCGTGGATTGTCAGGCAGGGCGTTCCCGCTGATCTGAAAATGAAACTCCCCAAAATCACCGGTCGCGGTAATTTCATGGATGTTATGACTTATCGAAGCATCGGCAATCAGGCGTACTTCCGTCTCATCAAACCCAAGGCCGGCCAGCGCAACAGCGGCCGCGACATTGGCGTTTTTGGGGTAACCAAGGGCCGCTTCACGGGCTGAGCCTGCAAAATGGATGTGTGCGCCCTCGGTCAACGTCGCAAGATCCAATTTCGCTTCTGCGGGTGATCCGACCCAGCCTTGCGGTGGTTTGCGGCCTGTGTAGGTGACTGTTTTCAAGGTCCCAACGCGCGCCGCGCTCAGACAATCCAATGCCCCGATGGCCCCGCTGGCCAAATGCAACCGTGCCTGCCCTTCGCTTGCCGCCTGTTCCAGCGCGCCCAGGATTTTCGGGTCAGCCAGCGCGCCGAGCGAGACGGTGATCATATCAATACCACGCGCCAGAATCTGCGGGCCATAGCTGGTCAATGCGCTGTGCCCGGCGCAATCAATCATCACGTCGACATCATGGGGCAGAGCATCCACAGCCCCAACCTCCACTCCGGTTGCCGAAGCAGCCCGCTCTGGCCGCACCAGAACAGCACGCAATTCATGCCCCCGCGCTGTCAGGGATTGCGAGACATAGCGCGCGATGGCGCCCTTTCCGATGATACCAATTTTCATGCGTCACACTTACGTTAGGGTTGTGAAAGATGGAATTATGGCGCCGTTGATATTCAATTTTCAAATATCCAGTTACAGGCTTTCACCTTGGATTGTGCGCGCTGACACGCTCTGCTGTAGGGAACGCATCAGCCAACAAGCGCCTCAGAGGGCCTGACTTCCCATGAAATACACCAAATACGAAGCCAAGGAATACGCGCGTGACACAATGAAGGGCATCTGGGCCGCCGCCTTGAACCCGTTCAACGATGACATGACGCTTGATGAAGCAGGCCTGCGCGCAAACATCCGCCATTGGATTGATGACCTTGATATTCAGGGCCTGTTCGTTGCGGGCAAGCAGGGCGAGTTCTGGTCCATGTCGCTGGAAGAGCGTAAACGCAACATGACCATTGCTGCTGATGAATGTGCCGGCAAGGCTGGCACGATCATGTCGATCTCAGACCAGAATATGGAAACCGCGCTCGACCTTGGTCGCCATGCGCAGGACTGCGGCGCAGATTATGTGGTGGTTCATGCCCCGATGCTTAGCTTCTGCCAGGATCGCGGCGAGGTTCTGTACCAGTACTACAAGCGGTTTTGCGACGAACTGGATATCGGCATCGCGATGTGGAGCCACCCTGACAGTGGCTATCTGATGCAGCCCGAGGAATGCGCACGCATCGCTGAATTGCCTAACATCGTGGCGATCAAATACTCCGTCCCGCGCGAGATGTACGTGCGCCTCACTCATATGATCGGTGACAAGATCCATGTTTCCACGTCGGCAGAGCATGAATGGCTCGACAATATTCTGGAGCTGGACTGGAAACTCTACCTTTGTTCATCACCGCCTTATCAGCTTCAAACCGCAAATGATCAGCGGATGAACGAATACACGCAGCTGGCCTTTGCCGGCAAAGCAGATGAAGCCCGCCGCGTCTTTGACAGCCTCAACCCTGTTCGCGACGCGATGAAACGCACGAAACCCGCAGGCAAGCCAACCGCCTTTGGTAAGTACTGGCAAGACCTTTTGGGCCAACGGGGCGGGCGCGTACGTGCACCAATGCTGGAACTGAGCGAAGCCGAGAAAGAGATCATTCGCATCGGCTTCAACGAGTGCGGGCTGAAACTGTAATACGTAATCCTCCGCGTCGTGGCATAATGAAGAAAAATGCCCACGCGCGGACAATTCCTTGCGATTATGGAAAATATCGCTGAAGTTTTGACAAAGGGGAAGCTGTCATGTCGAGGTTAAAAGCGTTCAACTTTCAGGCTTGGATTGACGAACACCGTCACCTGCTGAAGCCACCCGTTGGCAACAAAATGGTTTTCGAAGACAGCGACCTGATGGTCACCGTTGTTGGTGGCCCAAACAAGCGCACCGATTACCACGACGATCCGGTCGAAGAGTTTTTCTATCAGCTTGAAGGCGACATGTTGCTCAAGCTTTATGATGGTGAAGAATTCTATGATGTGCCGATCCGGGAGGGGGAAATCTTCCTGCTACCGCCACACGTGCGCCACTCCCCACAGCGGCCACAGGAAGGGTCAGTTGGTTTGGTGATCGAGCCTAAACGGGAACCCGGCCAACTTGACGCCATCGAATGGTACTGTTTTGAATGCGGCACCAAGGTTCACCGTGCCGAGATGCAACTTCAGTCAATCGTGAAGGATCTGCCGCCGGTCTATGAAGCGTTCTATGCCTCAGAAGAGGCACGTACCTGCCCGAACTGCAAGGCGGTGCACCCCGGCAAAGAGCCGCCCGAGGGCTGGGTAAAGCTCTAAACCACAAACAAAAAACAGGGAAAAACCATGAAACACTTCACAAAAATCATCGGCTCTGCCGCGCTGCTCGCGGCGTCATCATTGGCGGCGCAGGCGGCCGAATTCCGCCTCGGCCTTATCACGCCCCCGCCGCATATCTGGACCAAGGCGGCCAACGCCTTCGGTGAAGAACTGGCAGCCGCCAGTGGTGGCGCGCACAGCGTTTCCATCTTCCCCGCGCGCCAGCTCGGCAATGAAGCGGAGATGTTGCAGCAGCTGCAAACCGGCGCGTTGGACATGGCGTTTATGACCGTGGCCGAAGTGTCGAACCGCGCGCCGGAACTGGGTGCATTCTACGCGCCCTACCTTGCCAATGATATTGGCCACGCGGGGCGCATCCTGCGGTCAGACACCGCCAAATCAATGCTTGACCCCTTGCCGGGGCAAGTCGGGGTTGTTGGTGTTGGTTTTGGGATGGCTGGCCTGCGCCAGATCGTCAGCCGTGGTGAAGTGAACAGTGCCGCTGATCTTTCCGGCCTGAAACTGCGTATCACGCCCTTCGCGCCTATCCTTGATTTCTACAACGCCTTGGGGGCCGCACCGACACCGATGCCTTTGCCTTCGGTATATGATGCGCTGGCCAATGGTCAGGTCGATGCGATCGACATGGATGCCGAACTGACCTGGGTGCTGAAATACTACGAACACGCCGACACGATCATTCATTCTGACCACATGATGTTCCCGATGGTCGGGCTTGTTTCCGCCAAGGTCTGGGGCTCAATGTCCAAAGAAGACCGTGCGATGATTGGCGACCTGATGGCCAAACACGTAGACAGCACCATCAACAGCTATGTCGCCAAAGAGGCTGGCTGGCTGGAGAAAATCGCCGGGACAGGCAAAACCTTTACCAAGGTCGATGCCTCATTCTTTGGGGGCGCGATTGATGAGTGGAATGCAATCTGGTCGAAGAAAACCTCATCTCTCGAAGCCCTGCGAGCGACCGCAGCAGCGACAGAGTAAGCGTTTCATCTAAACAGAAAGGGCGCGGGATATCCCTGCGCCTTTTCGTATTGGGTCATTGGGTTGGATCGCTGGCCCAAACCCCACTGAACCATGTGTCCGGTTCCCAGGAACGGCAACAACATGGCCGGGTGGTGGTGCCCCGTTTTGCGGGCAAAGCGGAGAGGGGGTCGGTATGTTGTTTCGGGTTTCAGCCGCATGGGCACGGATTGAGCTGGCATGCGCTGCCCTTTTGGCGGCGGTGGTAACGGCTCTGATCTTGCTCAATGTCATCACCCGCACAGCGGGAAACGCTTTGTTCTGGGTAGATGAACTGGCCATTTACGCGATGGTCTGGATGACGTTCCTGGGCGCTTCGGCCGCCCTGCATCACCGCAGCGCCGTTGCGATCACAATACTGACGGACGCCCTGCCCGGAAGGGCAGGCAGGCTGCTGATCAAGCTGGTCGATATCATCGTATTCGCGTTCGCTCTGGCGATGGTATGGTTCTGCTGGCGCTGGTTCCTGCCGCTGGACATTGCCAACAGCGGTTTTGACCGCATGGCGTTCCAGGGTGATACCTTCAACTTTATATATTCAGAGCCAACGCTGACGCTTGGGGTTCCAAAGTATCTGTTTTGGCTTGTGATGTGGCTGTTTGCCTTGGGCGCGCTGCTCCATTCTGCGACCCATGTTTTCGCAACCCCAAAGCATGGTGATATCTCATGAGCCCGGTCGCCTTTCTTGTAATGCTGTTCATCTCTGTGCCCGTGGCCATTGTTCTTGGGGTCACGTCGATCTGGTATATTTGGGAAAGCGGCAACACCATTCTGTTTGACAGCTTTGCGCAGAAGATCTTCAGCGGGCTGGAAAATTACGGCTTGCTTGCAATTCCGCTGTTCATGCTGACCGGCGAACTGATGAACGAAGGTGGCATGACCCGTCGCCTGATTGCTCTCGCGCGCATATTCGTGGGCGGCTTTCGCGGGGGTCTTGCCTATATCAATCTGCTGGCCAATGTTTTCATGGCGGCCATCATTGGCTCCGCCACTGCGCAAATCGCGGTGATGTCGCAGGCCATGGTGCCCGCGATGGAGGAAGAAGGGTATGATAGGGGCTTTGCCGCTGCGACCACCGCCGCAGGCGGCTTGCTCGCCCCTGTGATTCCGCCCTCAATGATGTTTGTGATCTTTGGCGTGTTGGCGCAGATCCCGATTGGGGAGATGTTTATTGCCGGTATCATTCCCGGCCTTTTGATGGCATTTGCCTTTGCGCTGGTCATCACCGTAATTGGGTGGACTCAACAGTTCCCAAAGGGCGCGTGGATGTCGCGCACCGAAGCGTTCAAGGTGCTGATAGCCGCCCTGCCCGCCATGTTGGTTCCATTGTCCATCATCGGCGGCATCCTTTTTGGCATCGCCACACCAACAGAATCCGCCGCAATCGCGTCTCTGATCGCATTCTTGGTGGGGTGGTTGATCTATCGTGACCTTGACCCGCGAACACTGGGCAAGATGTTCACACGCACGGCTGCGAACGCCTCAATGATCCTGTTCATGATCGCAGCGGCCAGCGTGTTTGGCTGGGTGATTATCTATGAGGAACTGCCACAGAAACTCGCCGCGCTGATCACATCAATAACCTCGGATCCGTTCGTCTTCCTGCTGATCGTGAATCTGGCCCTGCTTTTGGTGGGCATGGTGATCGACGGTATCGCCGCGATTATTCTGATCACGCCCATCCTTTTGCCCATCGCAACCGGGTCATACGATATCAGCCCTTATCAGTTTGGCGTCGTCGCCTGCCTTAACCTGGTGCTCGGCCTGCTGACCCCACCGGTTGGCATCGGGCTTTATATTGCATCCTCCATGAGCGGCGCATCACCCGGGTCCATCTTGAAATCGTTGTGGCCGTTCCTGGTGGCTGTCGCCGTGGTGTTGGTGCTGTTGAGCTATCTGCCGATCCTTTCGACCTATCTCATCTGATTTTCTGGTCGAGAGGGTCGAGTGGGCGCGCCGTCATCCACAGTCGGTCAGCCCATTCGCCTTTCAATCACCGCGCGCGCCGGCATCGACGGCGCGGCACCCGCACGTTCAACAGCCACACTCGCGGCGGCGGCTGCAAAGCTGATCGCCTGGGCCAGGTCTGCGCCCTCTGCCAATCGGGTAGCGAGGGTGCCGCAGAAACAATCACCCGCCCCCGTGGTATCGACGACGCGTTCCGCTTTGGTGGCGGGCACCTCAATCACCTCATCACCATCCAGGGCCAGCACGCCAGCCGCGCCCAATGTCGCGATAACACGCTGCCCAGAGTCAAGGCGCGCGCCGCGCATTGCATTCAGCAAGTCTTCGCGCGTTTCAGGGATCGCGCAGGCGGCATAAACCGCAAGCTCCGTTTCATTCACGATCAGGATATCGGTCAGCGCCGACAGATCATCCGGCATCGGCAATGCTGGCGCAGCGTTCAGAATGGTAACAGCGCCACCCGCCCTGGCCCTGCGAAACGCGGCGATGGTCGCCGCCGTCGGCGTTTCCATCTGCGCGAGGGCAATATCGCAAGACAACTCGGCTATGTCTGCGGGCGACACGGCCCCATTGGCACCCGCGCTGACGGTGATCTGGTTTTCTCCCGCTGCATCAACCGTGATAAGCGCCGCCCCGGTGGCCCCATCGGCAACTTTCACCTGTGCCGTATCCACGCCATAACCTTTCAACATATCCAAAGGATCAATCCCGAAAGACTGTGCCCCCACCTTGGCGATCAAGGCCGCATGGGCACCCGCACAGGCCGCCGCGACAGCCTGATTTGCGCCTTTCCCGCCCAAAAGAACCGCCAGATCACCGCCCGCAACGGTTTCACCCGCGCGCGGCAGGCGATCTGCCCGCGCTACGATGTCCACATTCACTGAACCGATGATGATGACCTTGCCGCCCATGACGCCTCCTGCGAATGTCCGCCCTGAATATACATAAGAGGACGCGATGGCCCCCGATACAACGCCCCAACATACACTTCCGGTAAAGATGATTATTGATACCGACCCCGGCATTGATGATGCCATGGCGATTTTTTATGCCGCTGGCGCACCAGAGATTGACCTGATTGGCCTGACAACCGTTTTTGGCAACGTCCGGGTTGACCAATCAACCCGCAATGCCCTGGCTTTACTGGAAATGCTGAACCTGAATATTCCGGTGGCGGGCGGTGCCTTGCAGCCAAAGGATATGCCCCCACTGCCGCTTGCCCATTGGATACACGGTCAGGAAGGGCTGGGCGATTTGCCCGCGCCTTCCCCCGCCCGCTCAGCGGACACGCGTGATGCCGCGACGTTTCTGGCCGAAACCTGCGCGGCAAGTCCTGGCGAAGTGACGATTGCTGCGATTGGCCCCCTCACCAACCTGGCAGAGGCGCTTTCCCGCACGCCTGAGATTGCCGAAACCGCCGGGCGCGTGTTGATCATGGGCGGCTCGGTGCGCGCTGGCGGGAACGCAACGCCCTATGCAGAGGCCAATATCTGGCACGACCCCCACGCTGCCGAAGCTGTCTTTGCGGCGGGGTGGAAGGTTGAAATGGTCGGCCTTGATGTAACCCGGCGAATAGAATGCGATGCAGCCGATTTTGCCAAACTTGCCGCATTGGCCCCCGTCTACGGGGGATTCCTGCATGACATAGCCCAATTCTATATGAAATTTTACGAGACACGCACGGGCCGACTGTCTTGCTGCCTGCACGACCCTGCCGCCCTGATCGCAGCTGTTCACCCCGCGTTGTTCACATGGGAGACACACCCCCTTGCCGCCATCACAAGCGGTGATCACATCGGTGAAACCGTCATAACAGAGGGGCGACCCCCTATTGCATGGACGGCTGACGCGGACATTGAAGCAGTCCGGGCCTTATGGCTCTCAACGGTGCAAAACCTCGGATAGTTCGTGCAGGTGCCTTTTGTGTCAATTTGGTCAATATGGAGCACCAAATTGGCACAAGCACCGGCCTAAAAGCGCGCCTGTGACAGGGGCAGAACGCCCAACACCCCGCTTTTGTTAATTATTCCGTCACTCATTGATCCTGCAACCAAACTGGCCCGCGCTTTGCAACAGTAAAGGCAGGACCAAAACGAGGGAGCTTCAGGGGTGGAGCGGTGTCGCGGCGGTCCAGCCTGAACACAGCGGGAGCGTCAGGGGTGGCGCGGTGGCTGGGTACAGGCAAAACACAGACTGGGATCAAAACGCGGAGCTTCAGGGGTGGAGCCGGTGGCGCAGAGATCCCGAACAGTCATTGGTGGGAGCTTCAGGGGTGGAGCGGTGACCAGAGGCTGAAACAAGAACGGGCGTCGCGGTTGTTGGGAGCTTCAGGGGTGAAGCGGGCACAACACCACGGCGCCTTTCTTGTTTCCCATCATTTTCACAGTTCACGGCCTTAATGACGCTGCGCTGTGATTGACCTCCCGCATTAGGTATCTAAGAGTTGGCGTCAGAAGCCGACTCAGCCTTCGCTTTGCGAAGCACGCCGTGTCGCCATCACTAGGGAGACTGATATGAACCTTTTCAAACTCGCCGCCGCAGCCGTTGTCGGCGCAGCGACGTCTTTTGCCGCCTATGCTGGCGGCCACGTCAAACCCGCTGTTGTTTACGACATGGGCGGCAAATTCGATAAATCCTTCAACGAAGGCGTTTATACCGGCGTGAAGAAATTCACCGATGAAACCGGCATTGAGGTCATGGAATTCGAAGTGACCTCCGAAACGCAACGCGAACAGGCCCTTCGCCGGTTTGCCCAGCGCGGTGCGACCATCGTGCTCGGTGTCGGGTTTGCCCAGGCTGATGCGATTGCAAAGGTTGCTGCCGAATTTCCCGATACCAAGTTTTCGATCATCGACGTGACATGGCTGGATGCGCCAAACATCCGCCAGTACGGCTTTAAGGAAGAAGAAGGTTCATATCTCGTCGGTGTCGCGGCGGCGATGGCATCGAAAACCGGCAAGGTTGGGTTTGTCGGCGGCATGGACATCCCGCTCATCCGTCACTTTGCCTGTGGTTATGTACAGGGCGTAAAGGCAACGAACCCCGATGCGGAAATCTTTCAGAACATGACCGGCTCCACGCCGTCCGCATGGAACGACCCGGCCAAGGGTGCTGAACTGGCCCAGAGCCAGATCGACCGTGGCGCTGACGTTGTGTACCACGCAGCAGGCGGCACCGGTGTTGGTGTCATCCGCGCAGCTGCAGATGCTGGTAAACTCGCCATTGGTGTCGATTCAAACCAGAACGGCATGGCACCTGGCTCGGTTCTGACCTCCATGCTGAAACGTGTTGACGTTGCGGCCTATGAGACATTCAAAGATGCTGCGGCAGACGGTGAATTTGAAACCGGCGTTCGTGTTCTGGGTGCTGCTGAAGGCGGCGTTGATTGGGCGCAGGACGAAAACAACGCCGAATTGGTTTCCCCGGAGATGGCTGCGGCAATCGAAGAAGCCAAGGCAAAAATCGTCTCTGGCGAGATCAAGGTTGCCGGTTACTACGCCACTGAAAGCTGCCCCGTTCAGTAAACGGGCGGGCAGGAATATTGAAAAAGGGCGTCCTCGTGGCGCCCTTTTTTGAATTTCGGGCCGCGTTATCGGCGGCTCATCATCAGCCTTGACCTGATGAGCCAGTTTTCCGAGTCTCAAGGGGACTTGTTGTCTTTGGGCCAACCGGTGTTTCCCGAAATGGCCGATTGTAGCGCATGTGGAGGCGTTCGAAGTGGATCCTGCTGCAAAGAATGACTGGGCGCTCGACGTGCGTGGGGTTTCCAAATCCTTTGGCCCTGTTCAAGCCAACAAAGACATAAACCTGTCTGTTGCCAAAGGGTCTATCCACGGCATCGTTGGCGAGAACGGTGCAGGAAAATCAACGCTGATGAACATTCTCTACGGTCTTTACACGTCCGATGAGGGGGAAATTCGGGTTGATGGCAAGCCTGTTGCGATTACCTCTTCCAAGGTGGCCATCGAACATGGCATCGGCATGGTGCATCAACACTTCATGCTCGTCCGCCCCTTTACCGTTCTTGAAAATGTGATGCTGGGTGCTGAGGAGGCCTTCACGCTCGCCGGGTCCGTCGATACGACCCGCGCTTTGATCAAACGGATGGGTGATGATTACGGCCTGACGGTTGACCCTGATGCCTTGGTTGAAACTCTGCCTGTTGGGTTCCAACAGCGGGTTGAAATCATAAAGGCCATGCGCGGCGGTCAGCGTATTCTGATTTTGGATGAACCAACGGGTGTTCTGACCCCCCAGGAAACCGAAGGCCTTTTCGCCATTCTCCGTGCGTTGCGGGACGAAGGCGCGACGATCCTGCTGATCACACATAAGCTGCACGAAATCATGGATTTGACCGATCAGGTCTCCGTCATGCGGCGCGGCGAAATGGTTGCACACCGGGCCACCGCCGAAACCTCCAAAGAGGAACTCGCCGAACTGATGGTGGGGCGCAAGGTTCTGTTGAATGTGGAGCCCGCGGCGACAGATATTGGTGCCCCGGTTCTTACCGTGACTGACCTGCGCTTGCAGGATGGCGAAGGCATAGAACGCCTCAAAGGTCTGAATTTTGATATCCGCGCGGGTGAAATCCTTGCGGTCGCCGGCGTATCAGGCAACGGGCAGACCGAATTGCTGGATGTGCTTAGCGGCATTACCCCGCTTACGGGGGGCACGATTGAGATTGGTGGTGAATTGATCACCCCCAATGCGCTTGCTGGCCCCGCCAGGATGCGCGATTACGGTGTCAGTCACGTGCCCGAAGATCGCCACCACAGGGGCATGGTGTTGGCATTCGATGGCTACGAAAATTCCATACTCGGCTTTCAGGATGGCCCGGCTGCTGGCGAAGGACGCATGCTCGACCGAACCGCGATTGCCGCACGCGCCGACGCACATGTGGAGGAATTTGACGTGCGCCCGCCAACCGCCGCCCTGCGCGGTGGTCAGTATTCCGGTGGTAACCAGCAAAAGCTGGTACTCGCGCGGGAGATTGATGCCGCGCCGAAACTGTTGCTCATTGGTCAACCCACGCGGGGGGTCGATATTGGTGCGATTGAATTCATCTACGAGCGTTTGATGCGCCTCAAGGCCACCGGGTGCGCCATTCTGTTGGTGAGTGTCGAACTTGAAGAAGTGCTATCACTTGCTGATCGCATCCTTGTCATGTCAGCGGGCGCACAAACCGGCATGGTCGATCGTGCAGATGCCGATGAACGCAGCCTTGGCCTGATGATGGCGGGCATTGAAGAAGGGACAGCCGCATGAGTACGGGTCGCGAGCTTCCCCGGTGGGCCGACATTGGCCTGTTGCCAGTGCTGAACATTCTGGCCGCGCTGGTGGTGTCGGGTGTCATCATTGCGCTGATTGGCGAAGATCCGTTCCGCGCCATGGGCGTGTTGATCAAGGGCGCGTTCGTTTTCCCCGGTTCTCTGGGTTACACGCTGTATTACACCACGAACTTCATCTTTACCGGCCTTGCTGTTGCCGTCGCATTCCACGCTGCGATGTTCAATATCGGCGGTGAAGGGCAAGCATATATCGGCGGGCTTGGGGCAGGCGTCGCGGTGCTGATGGCAGATGCGTTTTTGCCCGGTGTCCTGCTGATCCCGTTCGCGGTGATCTTCGCAGCCCTGTTTGGCGCGATATGGGCCATGGTTCCCGGCTGGTTACAGGCCGCGCGGGGCAGCCACATCGTCATCACCACGATCATGTTCAACTTTATCGCTTCATCACTGATGGTTTGGCTTTTGGTTGGGCCGCTGATGCGTGATGGTCAGGGCGCGCCTGAGACGCGGCCCTTCGCTGACGCTGCGCATATGCCTTATGTTCACGATATGCTGGGGGCCATGGGGATTGAATTTGCGCGCTCGCCGCTCAACGCTTCGCTGTTCATTGCATTGGGGGCGGCAGTTCTCGTGTGGTTCATCATCTGGCGCACCCGATTTGGGTACGCCGTGCGTGCCATGGGGTTCAGCCCCGGTGCCGCAGAATACGCCGGGATCAACACCACACGCATTATTGTGCTTGCGATGGCTTTGTCGGGGGCATTGGCCGGGCTGATGGCCTCAAACGCTGTGCTGGGGGAACCGCATAAACTGGTTCTGAATTTCACAGGGGGGTACGGGTTCACCGGCATCGCCGTTGCCTTGATGGGCCGGAACCACCCGGTAGGCATCGTGCTTGCCGCCTTCCTCTTTGGCGCACTGACCCAAGGTGGCACGGAGCTGGACTTTGAATTCCAGACCATCACGCGCGAAACGGTGTTGGTAGTACAAGGCCTGATTATCCTGTTTTCTGGTGCGCTCTATTACCTCTTTGCGCCATGGGTCATTCGCACGCTGGGGTGGATGCCCGCCAAAAAGAAAGAGCCCGCGTTATGAGCGATTTCTTCTTTCAACTCCTGCTGACATTCGATGCCACCATCCGCGTGGCCACCCCACTGATACTTTGCGGCATGGCCGGGATATTCTCCGAGCGTTCAGGGGTGATCGACATTGGGCTTGAAGGTAAAATGTTGGCAGGCGCATTTTCCGCGGCCGCTGTTGCACATCTGACGGGCAACCCCTGGTTGGGGGTACTGGCCGCCATTGGGACAGCTGTCATGCTTGCATTGGTGCATGGATTTGCCTGTATTACCCATCGCGGCAATCAGGTGATTTCTGGGTTGGCGATCAATATGCTTGCCTCTGCCCTGACAATTACCATCGGCATCGCCCTCTTCCGGCGAGGCGGCGCAACGCCGTCTTTGATAGGGAGCGAACGCATCCCTGAAATAACGCTGCCCTTTGCCGAGACGCTTTCCGTTATTCCCATTCTGGGCCCCATTTATGCCGAGATGATCTCGGGCCACCGGGCGTTGGTTTATGTGGCGCTGCTGGCTGTGCCCCTAACGGCGTGGGTGCTTTACAAGACACGTTTTGGCCTTCGCATCCGTGCCGTTGGTGAGGCACCCGAAGCGGTCGATAGCGCCGGTTTGTCGGTCTATCTGCTTCGGTATCAGGCGGTTATCCTCGCCGGTGTGCTGTGCGGCATCGCGGGCGCATATCTGTCGATCGCCCATGGGGGGGAATTCGGCAAGGAAATGTCAGCGGGTAAAGGCTATATCGCACTGGCTGCCGTGATCTTTGGCAAATGGCGTCCGGTGCCGACACTGTTTGCCTGTCTGTTGTTTGGGTTCCTTGGCGCGGCGGCTGATCGCTTGCAGGGCCGTGAAATTCCGTTCATCGGCCAAGCACCGACCGACCTGATGATCGCATTACCTTACATTCTCACGGTTGTGCTATTGGCAGGGTTCATCGGCAAAGCGACCCCCCCGAAAGAGATTGGCGAGCCATACCCCAAGGGCAAGTAATACGGCAAACACCACCCAAAGTGACCAAATATACTGGCCTCGCGCACAATCTTACGGTACCACGCCAGATAGGTTTCAACCGGGAGTTCGGCATGTTGAGAGTGTTTGCGGCAGTGTTCGCCGCGCTGATCCTGACCGTATCGTCACAAGCTCACGCAGCGGGGCATGTTTCTGCGGAACTAAAGGCGGCCATTGCGGCCTGGCTTGCGGATGAAGATGCGTCCATCGCGGCCATTGCGCGGCTTGCCAAAAACGGCGACCCTGAGGCACAGATGCTGCTCGGCAGTATCGAGCGTTCGACCCCCAAGACGGGCCAGTCGGCCTTTGTGCGGTCTTTACGTAAGGAAGAGCGCGCCAGCCTGATGCAAGGCCTCAATGGCCCATGGGTCGAAACCCTCGCCGCAAACGGCGATGGCCTTGCGCGAATGATACTCGAAGCTGAAGGGCCTGACGCCAATATCGAAACCGCCCATACATTGATGGCCGCTGGCGAAACCGAGGCCGCAACACGGCTTGCCTGGCGATTGGTCAAGGGTGGCGGGCTTTCCGATATCATCAATATGCCCCCCGATGAGCCCCTGTTCAGTGAACTGCATTTTGCCAACTGGATGCGCGCATGGTTTGCCGCAGCACCGACCGAGCAGGCCGAGTGGTTCAAGACCTCCCCTCCCAAGGGGCGGCTGCAAGGGCTGGAAGTCACTGCCATTGTTGGCCCGATGATGGCACCGCACCTGGCGCCCAACCAGAACATGAGCCGCATCGTGCGCGGCGTTCGCGGTGACTTTGCGCCGCTCGCCGGCAGCGAAAAGCCCGGTTTGAATTACTTTACCACCATGCTGTCAGAGCTTGGCGAGACTGACCCGAACCTTGTGACCCTTAACCGTGTGTGCACAGGGTTCTGCGGGGCCTTGCGCGGCGAATGCTCCATGGCGGTGATTGCCTTGCTTGGGGGCTTTGACAAGCTCACCGAGTTGGACACGCCGTATGAAAACCTGATCCCGCAGGCTGACTATGTGATCAGTGATCGCGCCGCAAAGACGCTGATCCGCATGGTGCGAAGCGGGAAATACAACGACGTTCTGCTGGACCGTCTGTCAGTTGATTGGTGCATGCCAAAGCCCTGACCGCCGGACAGTTCAGAACAACCGCTGTGCGTAACGGGTCTCTGGCAGGCCCTTCACACCCGGTTCTGCAACGAACAAGCCACCCGACAAGGGAGCAGCAGCAGCCATCTTGGCAGGCAGTTCCTCCTGCGCGGTTGTGATGAACATTCGTTCAAGGTCAGGCCCACCAAAGCAAGCACAACTGACCTGCGGGGCGTCGACATCTATCCGCATGTCTTCGCTGCCATCGGCCATCACGCGCTGCACATGCCCACCCCAGAAACGGGTGGACCACACCGCCCCTTCTGCATCCACACACGCCCCGTCAGGAAAACCCCGGCGCCCACCGCCCGCAGTCGCAAACACCTCAGCCGGGCCGAGCGCCCCTGTCTCGGTGTCATAGGCAAAGCGGTGCACCACTTTGGTTGGCGTATCGGAAAAATACATCCACCGCCCATCAGGGGAAAAGCAGATCGAGTTGGAAACACCTATCCCCGTCAACAGGGTTTCGATCGAACCATCATAGCGGGTCAGGGTGGAGATTGGTTTTCGTTCATCTTCGTTTATGCCACCGACAACAAACCGCCCTTGCCTGTCACAACGTCCGTCATTGTAACGTGTCATCGGTAAGTCAGGCTCAAAATACGTAAGGCGTTCAAGGCGATCAGCCTCCAATGACCAGCGGAACAAGCCGCTTTGAAAGGCGGCCAGAATGTTGTTGTCAGGATCAAACGCGAAGGAGCCTAAACGCTCTGGCGTTTTGATCTTTTCCACCCCGCCACCGTCTGCATCGCAGGACCAAAGCGCATAACCGTCGATGTCCGTCCACCAGACGCGTTGATGGTCGCCATTCCACTGTACCCCTTCGCCCAGGGCATTCTTGCAGGGGACCAGAAGTTCAGCTTTCATCACCACGCCATCGCGCCGCTGTGCAGTCAATTCCGTGCCTCATCAAGATAGGCCCGTATTTTGGCCAGGGTCGGCAAAATGTCTGCCACCTCATCCATAGTCAGGGCTTCGGCCATCTTCATCATGTCGGGGGCAACGCTCATAATCGCCTTCTGGCGAAATTGGCTGCCGGCCTCTGTGATCCACACACATTTGGAACGGCCATCTGCGGGGTTGGGTGCCATGCGGATCAGGCCATTTTTTTCCAAACCTGCCAACGTATGCGTCATGGTTGTTTTGGGAACCTGAAACGCCTTTGCAATCGTCAGCGGTGTTTGCCCTTCGCCCACACGGGACAAGTGATTGAGCACCGAGAAATGCGAGACAAGCATACCATCGGGCAGTTTTGCCTGAAACAAGGTTCGGCTAAGCTGCTCGATGATGCCAATTTCGGTGAACAGCGCGAAACAGGTCGCGATTTTCTCAGGCTGCATTCCGTATCTTGCGCTCCAGTGGCCAACGGGGTGTTACCCCGACCTTTGGACCGTAACCGAGGCGCCCCAACATTTGAACCGTTTCGCCCGGTTCTGCCAAAATCTCATGCGCCAGTTCATACTCAGCCGTCATCTCAGGGTATTCCTGCAAGGCCTGGCTGACGGGATGAAGGCTCAGGCCCAGGGCCGTTGTCGTCAGGTTCAGGCGCAACCACCGGCGTCCCGCGGCGATCTGATCCTCACGGCTGTTGCCATTGGTTTTGACCACCGCATAGGCAGGCGTTGCGTTCAGCATCTGATCATAGATCTTCATGCCTTCTGCAAAAGCCTGGCTGTCCGGGTCCATCTGCGCCTCACGCGTCAGAATGCCAGCGACCATCAGGCTTTCGAGAAACGGGCCGCCCAGATCAATGCCATCGGGGTTGGCGTTAATTTCGGCCTTACCCATGCGGAACAGGTCAACGCTTTCCTTCATTGTACGCGGCGTCAGCGTTTCGATTTGAAAGGCACGCCATGTCATCGCTTTGATTGCGGCGACCATTTCAGCATCGCGGTGAATTGTTGCGAGGCGCGCCAGCCGTTGCGCCGCATCATCGGGCACGGGGGTTTGGGCGAACACTTCCTTGGCTGATCGCCGCTGCATGATGTGATTTGCCAATGGGTCAGGTGCAGCACCTGACGTGAAATCGGCAACAGCCACCGGGCCAGCATCCCCCTCTGGAAACAAGGTCAGATCAACCGTGTGACCGCTGGTGGATGCCGCAATCGTCATTTGTTCCAGAAAGCAGCCCATCCCGATTGTCAGCTGCCGCTCAAACGGATCAGTTTCGGGCAAGTCCTTTTCACCATCACGCCAGATAACGGCGCGGCTGTCGCCCTGAAGGTCAATGATCCATGGCTGTCGGTTGTGCGGATTTGGCGCGAGGATTGCATAAGACAGCGCGCGCTTTACAGGGTCGGCATATTCACCGGCCTTGGCCCACGGTGCCAACGCCTTGGTCGGCGTGCGTGTTGAAAGAAAAGCGCCAGCGCCCGTGGCAGCCGCCAAAATCGTGCCACCACCAAACAATGCCAGCGTCTTGCGTCGTGAAAGGGTCATCAGCTTCTCCATTAGTGCGATATCGTACTATATAAGTACGATATCGTATCACTTCAAGGATTTTCTTTTTCAGCGGGCGCGATAGTGTCGGTTCAGAACATTTCTTGTGGCGCAGGAGGCCATACATGAGACCGCTCGCATTCGCAGCACCGGGCAAATTCTGGCGCGGCAACCTGCACACACATTCGGATCAGTCCGATGGTGTCATCCCCCCGGCAGAGGTGTGCCGCAGATATCGCGCTGAGGGGTATGATTTCATTTCCCTGACCGACCATTTCGTTGGCCTCTACAACTACCCCATTACAGACACGTCGCCGTATCGCACCGATGATTTCACAACCATTCTGGGTGCCGAGCTTCATACCGGCGCAATGGAAAATGGTGAGATATGGCACGTGCTTGCGGTTGGTCTGCCGCCAGATTTCGCCCCCACCAACGCGCCCCATTTTGGTGTTGTCGAAGGTCAGGAAACCGGGCCGGAGGTTGCGCAGCGCGCCCGTGATGCCGGGGCATTTGTCACCATTGCACACCCAGAATGGTCCGGTATGACAGAGGCTGACGCCGCCTCAATCACGGCGGCCCACGCGGTCGAAGTGTATAACCATTCCTGCGCTGTTGATGCCGACCGCCCACACGGGTTTGCAACGCTTGATCTTTTGCTTTCCAAAGGGGTGCGCCTGAACGCCATCGCCACCGATGATGCGCATTTCGCCTCCCCCGACCATTTTGGCGGGTGGGTCATGGTCAAGGCAGAGGAAAACACACCCGAAGCCCTGCTCGCAGCCCTAAAGGCCGGTGCATTTTACGCCAGCCAAGGCCCAGAGATTCGCGATATTGAGATCAAGGGCCGCGAAATCACCATCGAAAGCAGTGCCGCGACAACGGTTGTCGTCATGGGGCATGGCAGCACGGCAAAGGCCGTTCACGGCACGTCGATGACACGTACCACACTGAAACTGGCAGCTTTCCGTGATAGTGGATGGATCAGGGTTTCTATCCGTGACGCAGGCGGAAAGCGGGCGTGGTCAAACCCGATCTGGCTCGACGACTGAAACCAAAATCACGCCATGCGCCCACCACAAGGGCGCATGGCGGTTGGGAAAATCCCCTTTAAAACGACCTTATTTAGTAAAGTTCGGGTTTCCACCCTTCGTCATCTTCTGGATAATCGGGGGCCTCGGCCAGTTTGACATGGTCGCGGATCATTTCTGCCAGGGTCGGCAGTTCCGCCCTGTCGGGCCATGTCTCCGGCGACCAGAGATTCCCGCGAATGAACGCCTTCGGACAATGGCTGAAGATTTCTTCGGCCTTCACTTTGATGACCGTGATCGGGCGCTTGCCGTTCGTTATGAACTGATTCAGCAGTTCCGGGTCATCGTGGATAGATGCCGTGCCATTCACACGCAAGGTTTCCTTCATGTTCGGAATGACGAACAACATCGCGACTTTCGGGTGCTTGATAATGTTCAACAGCCCGTCAATGCGCCGATTGCCCGGCCAGTCAGGCAATAACAGGGTTTGATCGTCGGCCACCTTGACCGACCCCGGCGCATCGCCCTTGGGCGAAACATCAAGCATATCACCATCAGATGTGGCGATAACGTAGAATGGGGAATGGGCGATGATCTTACGGCAGTGATGGTCAAATTGCCTGATCACCTTGATCGCGGCACGGGGGCTGACCTCTCCGTAGACTTTGCGCAGTGCCTCTGCGGTTTTCAGTTCGGTCATAACAATCCCTCCTCCAACAATTCGCGATAGCCGCGCACGCCTGCCTTGACGATCAATTCCACATACCGCTCTGCGTCCCGCACAGGAATTGTCTGGTTCATGGTAAAGGCCACAACGCCGTGGATGGCCGCCATCAACATGCGCAGCGAATCCTGTTCGGCCTTGTTTGCGCCCTTTGGGTCGATGCCCGCGGCCGAAATGATCCGCGCAAAAGCCAGTTGCTCCATCGCTTCGCGCCGCCCATCACCGGGGGTGCCGGGGCGATGTTCAAAAACAGCAGACCACCGATTGCGATGTGTGCGCGCGAACCGAAGATAGGCCGTTGCCAATGCGGCGAGGCGATCTTCGCGCCCGGCATCCTCTGCCAGCGCGCGCTGGCTGCGTGCGGCATCCTCCACCAAACGGCGCAGGGTGATCAGGTTTACCTCCCCGATCAGCCCATCAAGGTGCCCAAAGATATTATAGAGTGTTCCCACGGAACATTCCGCAGCCGCCGCAACACGGCGCGCGGTAAGCGCATTAAGCCCTTCTTCCACAACGATCATTTCGGCCGCCGCAAGGGCCGCGGCGCGCACTTCGTCATGGGGTTTTCGGCGTGTGCCTGATTTTTTTTCACTTTCCATACTTGAACATCGTTCAAATGCCCGCTATCTGTCAAATATGAACAGCGTTCAAGGAAGCGGCCCAAGCCGCTTTTTTCAGACCCTGAAATGAACGCGGTTCAAACAAAGGAGTATGATAATGCTTTCAACCCTGTCGACCCTGTTCCGTGCCAGCCGCGCAGAAGCGGAAGAGGCGCTGGTGGATCAAACCGCAACGACGCTTTTGGCCCAACATCTTCGCGATGCACGCACTGACCTGACCGTTCGCAAGGCTTCGACCGCTCGCCTGATGGCACGGCATTCAGAAATCAGCCGCAAGCGTGATGATCTTGCTGAGCGCATCACCAAACGGGAGGAAGAAGTGCGCAAGGCACTGGCCGCCGATGATGCCGATTTGGCAGAACAAATCGCCAATGACATTATAAAGCTGGAAGACCGTCGCTGTGCCACTGTCACAGATTGCGAAACCCTCGACGCGCAGATCTCTACCGCGCGTGAGGGGTTGGATGAGGCAGAAGCGCGCTTTGCGGATTTGACAGAACAGTTGCGCCGCTCTCGTGATCAAACGCTGACGCGGCGCGCGCACCCCGGCGCAACCCCAACGCCCGACCCCCTGCGAAAAGCGGCGGAAGTTGCCGAAACAATGAAGGCCCGCGACGCCCGCCGCGCCGATATGGACGCCGCTTATCAACGCCTGGAAATGACCGCACCAGAAGCCATACTCGACGACCGCATCAAGGCTGCTGGCCTCAATGACGATACAAGCGCACGCCGCGCTGCCCTGTTGAAACGCATCAAAGGAGAAAAGAAATGAACACTCATACGCAGAATTCTAAGGGCTGGATCTTTTTCACCATGGCCAGCTTTGTCATCGCCGTTGGCGCAACCCTGATCGGTGCCTGGATGACGGATATGACGTTGGAGATGAAGGGCTTTGTGTCGATGGGCGTTCTGCTGATCACTTCGTCATCTTTCACACTCGCCAAGACGATGCGCGACGAACATGAGGCCAAGCGTTTTCACCATCAGATTGAAGAAGCAAGAACCGAAAAACTGCTGCGCGAAGTCGACGCCAGCTGATCACGCCAAATACCGAAGCCCCGGCCATGCCGGGGCTTCGGCCATTTTCCCAAGGCTTACCGACGCCCAAACAAGCGTTCGATATCGTGCAAGGCAAGCTCAACATAGGTTGGGCGCCCGTGGTTACATTGCCCGGAATGGGGTGTGGCCTCCATCTCACGAAGCAGCGCATTCATCTCATCAATGTTGAGACGCCGCCCGGAGCGGATCGAACCATGGCAGGCCATACGGCTGAGGATCGCCTCGATCTTTTCGCGCACAGATCGCGTGTCCCCCCCATCGGCCAGTTCATCCGCTACGTCACGAACCAGCGCCGCCGGGTCACATGCCCCGAGGATAGCAGGGGTTTCGCGCACACAAACCGCGCCGCCGCCAAAGGCTTCGATAGACAGACCAAGCGGTGAAAGCTGTTCAGCCACACCCAGCACCCGTTCTGCATCTTCTGCGCCAAGTTCGACAATTTCCGGCGCAAGCAAGGCCTGCCCCCGCGCACCATTTTCGGCCAAAGCTGTCTTGAACCGCTCATAAACCAGACGTTCATGCGCCGCGTGTTGGTCCACCACGACCATGCCAGCATCGGTTTGCGCGATGATGTAGTTTTCATGCACCTGCGCACGTGCCGCCCCCAAGGGATGAGAGGTTGGCGTTTCATCCGCTTCGGGAACGCGCGCTGATGGCGCATCGAACCCGCTCAGGCCACCCGCCAGTGCCGCATTTCCCTCAGGCGACTGAAACGCAAAGGCCGCTTCGGCCATTCCCGGTGAAGGGCGCGCAGGCACATGGGCACCGCCATATTGCTGCTGATAGATGGGCGCCTGCGCCTGATGAGGGTCTGCACCCAACGCGCCACCGGGCCGAAATGCCCCAAGGGTTTCCTGCGCAACAGTGGTTGAGGCCCGGTGCCCGGCCTCAGCCAGCGCATGACGCAGCGCCGAGACAATCAGACCACGCGCAACAGCCGCTTCGCGAAACCGCACCTCGGTTTTTGCAGGGTGCACGTTCACATCCACACGCTCAGGGTCGCAGTCAAAAAACAATGCCGCCGCCGGGTGACGTTCCCGGCTCAGAAAGTCGGCGTAGGCCCCTTTCAATGCGCCCACCATCATCTTGTCCCGAACCGGACGACCATTCACGAACAGAAATTGCTGGGTTGCTGATCCACGCGAATATGTCGGCAAGGCCGCCCACCCGGTCAGGCGCAGGCCTTCACGCTCTGCATCAATCGGCAAGGCGTTCTCGGCAAACCCGGCACCCAGAATACGCCGCAGGCGCGCGAGGCGGGCATCGAACAGATCACCCTGTTCTGCATCCGCCCTGAACAATTCACGCGGCTTTCCGTCGGTTTGATCAGTCAGCGTAAAGCCGACGTTTGGCGCCGCCATCGCAAGACGCTTCAGCGTTTCGGAAATCGCCTGTGTTTCCGCACGGTCAGTCTTGAGGAATTTCAGGCGCGCTGGGGTCGCGTAGAACAGATCCCGAAGCTCCACTTCAGTTCCCGCCCGGCGCGCGGCGGGTTTTGGGGCATCAATATCGCCGCCGCGTGCCTCTATCATCCAGGCTTCGTCCGCCCCATCAGCACGGGATGTGACGCGCATCCGCGCCACCGCCGCCATCGACGGCAATGCCTCCCCGCGAAAACCAAAGGTGCGGATGTTTAGCAGGTCTGACCCGTCAATCTTGGATGTCGCATGACGTTCCAACGCCAAGGGCAGTTCTTCGGCCACCATGCCGAACCCATCATCGGAAACCCTGATCAGCGTCTTGCCACCCTCGGCAATGGCGATGTCCACGCGTGAGGCGCCGGCATCAATCGCGTTTTCCACCAGTTCCTTTACGGCAGCGGCTGGCCGCTCAATAACCTCACCTGCCGCAATACGGTTTGCAGCGGCAGCCGATAGCCGACGAATACGGCCCGGAACCGACGCGTCAGCCTGCATGTTGTGGTTCGATACGCTCATGCCCCAACAAATAGCATGACAGCCCACAATATGACCATTGGCATTTACCCGATTTTAAGAGCCGGACAGGGCAATCTTGTCGAGATGCCTGCCTCCTTTCGGCCAACCATTTCTCGCAAGGCAAATAAAATGTTTATGAAACAAAGATCCCGTTCAAGAAAAACCCATCGGCCATTCACCTTTTGTAAAGGAACTGGGCGGTTGCGCGGCTATTCAAGCGGCAGGGCCGTGGCCCCAAAAACGGTTCTCAGTGCAAAACTGGAGTGCATCTGCGACACGCCGGGCAACCGCGTCAAGGATTGGCGGTGTATGCGCGCAAAATCATCAGAATCACGCGCTGCGACTTTCAACAGGTAATCCGCCGTCCCCGCCATCAAATGGCATTCCATCACGTCAGGCACCTGCGCAACGGCTGTTTCAAAGGCGTCCAGAACCTCATCCGATTGACCGGACAAGGTCACCTCCACAAAGACAGTTGCACCGCGCCCCACCGCCCGTGGGTTCAAAAGCGCAACGTAATCGCGGATCACTCCCTCTGCCTCCAACCGCCGCACGCGGCGATGACATGCGGATGCAGACAGGTTCACACGTTCCGCCAAATCAGCATTGGACAGACGCCCCTCCCGCTGCAAGGCGTTCAGGATATTGCGGTCAATCTTGTCCAGTGTCAGGGCGGTTTGCATCAGGTGATTCCGGCTGAGAAGAGTTAAGGAAACAGTGCAAGCCCCGAGGCGGAAGCGCAACGCCCACGGCCCAGATCACCCATCGACACCAACAGCCTCCGCTGGTGAAGAAAACCCATCTCGGCGCAGCAACTCCACGAGGCCACGATTGATCTTTGCGCCAAGCGTCGGACCCGCATAAACCATTGAGGTATATAGCTGAATGGCGGACGCCCCGGCACGAATACGCGCATAGGCATCATCAGCATTTGCAATACCACCAACGCCAATCAACGGCACCGCACCGCCCGTTTCGGCACGCACCCGGCGCAACACAGCCAGGGCCCGATCACGTAAAGGCGCGCCAGACAGGCCGCCCGCCTCACCCGCATGGGGAGAGCGCAGCCCATCGCGCGACAGGGTGGTGTTTGTCGCGATGATGCCATCCAGCCCGCATTCAACAGAAATCACCGCGATATCAGCAATCTCCGCATCTGTGAGATCTGGTGCGATCTTGAGGAACACAGGCGTACGAACGCCGCCGGCCGCCAGTTCGTCACGTGTTTCCACCGCACGGGTCAACAAATGGCGAAGGGCCGCCGCGCCCTGAAGGTCGCGTAACTTTTCTGTATTGGGCGAAGAAATGTTCAGCGTCATTGCGCCAACCACCCCATGTACCCGACGCATTACGGTCACATAATCTTCGACCCGATCAGCGGCATCCTTGTTGGCCCCAAGATTGGCCCAAACAGGCGTGCGCGGCCCGGTTCGGGCATCGAGACGTGCGGCAATCACCTCAAGCCCCTGGTTGTTGAACCCAAATCGGTTGATCGCCGCGCGGTCTTCGGTCAGGCGAAAAAGGCGCGGTCGCGGGTTACCCTCTTGCGGGCGGGGCGTGACAGCCCCAACCTCGACAAAGCCAAACCCGCGCGCGAGCATGGCGTCGGGAACCTCTGCATTCTTGTCAAACCCTGCTGCCACACCCACAGGGCTTGCCAGCGACAACCCCGCAACCGAGGTGGCAAGCATAGGGTCAGGCGCAGGCGCTGTTGGCACCAGGCCCATTTTCAACGCGCGCAGCGCCAGACCGTGTGCCGCCTCCGGGTCAAAGGCACGAAGGGCCCGCAGGCCAACTTGTTCGATCAGAGTCATAAAACCTCCGCCGGGAAAACATGCACGCCATCAGCCCCAAGCGGGAGCGGCCGGCTCCATTCCACGTCAGCACGGTGCAACAGCGCGTATAGGTGCGGGAACAACGCGCCCCCGCGCGATGGCTCCCACCGCAAGGCATCACCCAGCTTTTCGGCCTCAACAGCGGCCAATACCAGCCCGTCACGCCCGGCAAAATGCTTTGCGGCGGTTTCCCGTGCCTGCGCGGCAGTCGAAAAATGGATATAACCATCCGCAAGGTCGATTGGTGCGCCTGCCGTCTGGCCATCCGCATCCAGAGCTGCCCATTCATCTCGGGCGAATATTTTGTAGATAAGCATGGGCTTTCCCTGCGGTCTGCAGTCGATAAGGTCAAGCGCAACATAAAAGGGGAGGCTTTTGATGAGTGGAAATATCGCGGTTGCAGGATGCGGGCGCATGGGGCTGGGCATGTTGCGTGCCCTCAAGGCGGCGGGGTTTGCCGCGCAAGGGTTTGACATTCGCCCCATTGATGAACCTGACATGCTGCCGGATGTCGCCGCACTCAAAAACCATGCAGAGATCTTGTTTACCGTGGTTCGTGACGCCCCAGAAACAGATGCACTGTTATTCGATGATCAGGCGGTTCTGCGCGACAATGAAAAACTGCAAACGCTTGTGATCTGCTCGACGCTTTCGCCCCGCTATCTTGAAACGATTGCCGAGCGCGCGCCCGCGCATATCACATTGATAGACGCGCCCATGTCAGGTGCCGAGATCGCCGCAACCGAACGTCGCCTGTCATTCATGTTGGGCGGTAATGGTGATGCGCTGGATGATCTTCACCCCCTCCTTTCTGCGATGGGAACCAGGTTTCATCGCATGGGTGGATTTGGCGCCGGGATGAGCGCAAAGGTGCTGAACAATCTGGTCGCCGCCTCATCAGTTGCGGCCACCCGCACTGCGCTGTCGTGGGCAGATGAACTGGGGCTGGAGCCAGACCGCCTGCTGGCCTTGATGCACGACAGCTCCGGCCAGACCTGGTTCGGCTCACAATTCGAGCGGATCGAATTTGCGCGCGATGGTTACACAGATGACAATACAATCGGCATATTGGCCAAGGATGTCACCGCCGCCCTGCATGCAGTGAACCGAGAAGACCACCTGTTAGGTAAGGCGTTGATTGATGTTATCAGCGCGCTGGAACCACGCGAAAGATAGCGTGGTGCACGACCGACAAGAACCGGGTGGAGGTAGATTGGGCCCGCCGTCTAAACCTTCTTGAGCCACTCAAGGAGAATAGAATGAGCATCCAATTTCGCGCCCTGACAACAGATCTGGTCGCAGCCATTCGTGCGCAAGGCCCAGATGCCAACGGCCATCGTGCCGAAAGTGCGATATCAAACGGCAAGGGTGTACCGTGCCGCTATTGTCTATGTGATATTCCTGCAGGCGATAACATACTTGTTCTGGCCCATCGCCCCTTTGCTGGTTTGCATCCCTATGCCGAAACCGGGCCGATTTTCCTGTGCGCGGAATGTGAACGCCGGGAAGATGCGCCCAGTGCTCCGCCCGTGATTGAAACCCGAACTGAAATGTTGGTGAAGGCATATGGTGTCGATGAACGCATCCGCTACGGCACAGGCCAAATCACACCGACAGATGACATTCCCGCCTATTGCGAAGCCCTGCTGAACGACAGGGAAACCGCGACGGTTCACATACGCTCAGCCACCAACAACTGTTTTATATGTCGGGTAGATCGGGTCTAATTTTGCTCGGATCCAAAGGACGTGGTCTGCTGAACACACCGCGTCCGGCGGATCACATAAAATGCTGTAACCACCGATAAACTCGCACTCAGCAACATCATCAGCAAGAGCGGCAATGCGCCGGTTTCAACCGTCAGGATTGCGCCGGTCAGCGCGGACAGCAACGCCCCCGACAGCATCATCATCGACGCGCCAAGGCCAGACGCACTGCCGGCCAATTCGGGGCGCACCGACAGAATGCCCGTCGTGGCAGAGGGCAAGGTCATGCCATTGCCGAACCCAACGAAGATACAAAATCCAAATACGGCGAGCGGGTGATCCACGATAAAGACATTCACCAACACCCCAATACCGATGCCAATGGCCGCCGCAAAACACCCAATCAGCATCATGGGGTTGATGCCAACACGGCTGGCAAAACGCCCGGTCACGAGGTTTCCGCACAAATATCCGAATGCAATGAAACCCAGATACAGCCCTGTTGCACTCGGCCCTTGCCCGTAGATTTCCCGTGCAACGAACGGCCCGCCCCCCAAAAGCGCAAAGAATGAGCCGGAGGCAAAGGCCCCTGTTAGTGTATATCCCCAAAAACGGCGCGCCTTCAGCAAGCTGGGATATGCACGGAACTGGGCAGAGAAACTTGTCGAGCGGCGGTGGTTGGTTTCGCCAAGGTCAAGCCACACAAGCCACAATATGACGATACCAAATATGACGAACGACCAGAACGTCGAGCGCCAGCCTAATGCCTCCTCCATCGCGCCGCCATACATAGGCCCGACCATCGGCACGAGCGCCATCGCAGCGGTCATATATCCGATCATCGAGGCAGCTTCGTTCGGCGGCAACAGGTCACGCACGATAGCCCGGCTCAGCACCATCCCCGACGCGACCGACGCCTGCGCCAGCCGAAATACCATAAAGCTGTAACCATCATCGGCAAAAACACAGCCCAGCGAAGCAAAGATGAAGATCGTCAATCCACCAAGGACAACCGGGCGACGCCCATAACGGTCAGACAACGGCCCAATGATCAGCTGCATCACCGCAGTTACAAACAAATACCCGCTGACCGCCCACGTTTGCATGAAGGCATAACTGGTCCCCAGATCATCCGCCAAAGCGGTGAGTGAGGGGATAAAGGCGTTCATCGTCAGCACCGAAATGCTGGTAATAAGTATCAGTGTGACCAGAACGGGAGGGGATTTTCGATCAAAGAGCTTGGCGCCGGTTTCACTCATGCCAGTGATTTTTCATAAATGCGGTAGGTTTTGACGACCTTGCCCCCGATCATTTCGATCATGGAGCGGACAGGCTTGTTGTCTTCCAGAATCCACGAAAATTCGAGCGATTCAATACCGCGCTCAGCGACCCGTTCCTCTGGTGAATAGATCAGCATAAGGGGCAATATGCGCGAGATTATCCCATCGCCAATGTCGGGCATAATCCCCATCAAGGGTACACGCGCGCCTCGGAATTTGCCAAATTTCAACGCCCATAACAGTTTCAGGATGTTGAAGGGGAACAGGCGCCCTTTGAAGGGCTTAATGATCTCGTTGATGTCGGGCAGGATCGCAATGAAAGCGATTGGCTCCCCGTCCATCTCTGCAAATTTCACCAGGCCGGGGTCGATCAACGGGCGCAACTCTTTGGCCATCGTGTCGATTTCGGCCTGTGTGAAGGGCACAAACCCCCAGTTATCGACCCAGGATGCGTTAAAGATACGGGCGATGTGCGCGACCTCTTCATCCCATTTCTTCAGGTTCACGCTGCGGATATTCACGCTCGCGGGGGGGGAGCGCCACATCCGCTTTGGCTTTTGTGGCAGACCATCGCGACAATCGAGGCGATAGGCGAGCACATCGCGGCCCTTGGCCAGACCCCACGCTTCGATCATGCCGCCGATCCATTGCGGATCATGGGGCATCAACAACATTGGCGGGGTGTCAAAGCCGTCAATCAGAACGCCGCTTTCATGGTTGATGTTCAACGTATAAGGCCCGCGCATGTGGCCTGCGCCCTCTGCCTGGAGCCACGCTTCGGCTGCGTCCAGCAGGGCAGACACTACAACCTGATCATCAACAGCCGTCAAACCGCCAAACAGGCCGCAAACACCGCCATCAACCTTTGGCGAAAGATCATCAACTTGCGCGCTCACCCGACCGACGGCTTTGCCATCGCGCCAGGCAAGGAAATATTGTGCGCGACCATGGGTGAACCAGGGGTTTTTCTGGCTGAAAAATTCCTTGCGCTCAAAATGGAGCGGTTCAACCCAATTTGGATCATTGGCAAGGATTTCACCCTGCAATCGGATGAAGGTTTTCATCTCTGCTTTGCCCGAAACCGGCCGCACATCAATTCTCATAACACGCCATCCCTATAATTCGGTCGTTTTCGTACGCTGCTATTCTTCCATCGTCACAAGAACAAATCCGCCAATCGCTGCAAACAGTGCGCTTGCGCCAAAGGCCGCAAGATAAGGCGGCATGGCACCCGTCTCACCAAGTGAGTTCATCATGCCATCAATCAACAGGAACCCAAAACCAAGCACAACCGCACCTGCCCCCATTCGCCCCATGCCCCCCGCCCGGCGCGAGCCGAACGCAGCAGGCGCAGCCAGCAAGATCATCAACGCCGGCAACAGGGTCGAGGCATAGCCCCGCAAAACCCGCATGTAATAGAAGCTGTCGGCGCGATTACCTGCCCAGTCACCCTGCAAGACCTTGCCTGCGATATTGCCCGCAACCGTGCGTGTTGGTGCGGCCAATGCGCGAATGTTGGCTGGTGTCAGGGGTGTATCCCAGATTTGGCCGCTAAAATCCTTTGCCCCGCCCCGGCCCGGCAGCAACTTCGTTGCCCCGTTCAATATCCATTCCCCATCGCGAAAACGCGCGACCTTGGCGGTAATTCGCGCGGTCAGCACACCTTTTGCGTTGGTTTCAAACACATCAAGCCCAACCAACAGATCCCCCCCGGCGGTGGAGGCATCGGCCTGCGCCACGCCTTTGGATGTGTGCGCCCAGAATGCGCCAGCGGTGGCGGCCTCTCCGTTTTCCAGCCAGCCGGTCAACCGCGCCTCCATCGTGGGAACAACGCGATCATTCAGCGCAAACATGCCCAGCCCCAATACAACGGCCAGCGGCGCGATAGACAACAGCATCCGATAGGTCGTAACGCCGGAGGCACGATAGATGGTAAACTCAGACCGTCCCGCCAACGTCAGGAACGTCAGAACAGGGCCAACAATCAAGGCCACGGGTGCCACCGCTGCAAGGATCATCGGCGCGCGCAGCAGAATGTACCGCCCCAGCCCGCCATCGTTGCGGCCCAGCACCTTGGAGGCGCTTTCCACCAAATCAAGCGCGAGCGCGAGGCCACCCAGCGCCAGCGTCACCGCAAGAATACGGACAAAAACCGCCTTGGAAAGGTGCCAGCCGAGCGTCATGCGCCCACATCCTCTTCCACGGCATCACGACCGAACAGGCGGCGTAGCGATACCTTGATGCGGCGAATGCCCCGGTCGATCCACACAAACAGGTTTCGCGCAGGGCTGTCCGACCCTTGGGAGGTGGTGCTGATGTACAACCACAGGCCAAGCACAAAATATACAGCACAAAGCCCCCACAGCCCCAACGCCGGGTCAATCCGCCCCAAGTCGGCCATCCCCTCCACCGTCTTGGTGAGGTTTTGAAAGACCACGAGCAAGGCCAGCGCCACGACCATGCGGCGCCACACGGGGGAGCGTTTACCCGCAACCGCCAAGGGCACCGCGATCAAGGGTACCCCAATCAGCGCAAGCGCACGCACGATGCGGGCATAAAACTCCGCGGCAAAGCGCGGCTCCGCCGGAAGGCCGTCTACCGCCCGCATCCGGTCCCACAACTCCCCCATTGTCAGTTCGCGTTCGCTGTCACCGCGCGCGCGAAACGGGGCACCGGATAGCTCAAATTCCCGCTCCAGCACGAGGCTATCGAACGTGACAGACAATTCGCCTTCGTCTTCACCGATGCTGACAGCGACGCCGTTCAGCAGGCGCAAGCGCAGCACGCCTTCTTCCGGGGAGGGGACGAGCACGCCCCGCTCCGCGGTCAAAATGCGCTCAGAGCTTTCTTCGACCTGAAGTACAAAAACACGCTCCAGAAACCGACCCGTGGCATCGACGTCGCGCGCGGATATGGTCATGCCGTCACCGGCATCGACGAACACGCCTGCCTCTACCCGCGCATCCCATGCCGAATTTATCAGCTTGTCGCGCACCTCATAAAAGGCATAGCGGGTATAGGGTTGGGCATATCCAAAAAGCAGTATGGAAATCACTGCCAGCCCCGCACCAGCGGCAACAAACCAGCCCCCGATGCGCCGAATCGACAGGCCCGCCCCCTCCATCGCGTCCAACTCATTTTCAGAGCCAAGCGAAGACATCACACCAATCACACCCACAGCAAACGCCGCCGGCAACGCCAGACCCAGATAATGGGGCACCAGATTAACGGCCATGGAGGCCACAAGCCCCAGTGGCGCGCCCTTGCCCGTCATCAATTCAAACAGGCGCAGCACCCGCTCCAGCAATAGCGCACTCAGCGTTACCGCCAGTGCCGCAGCCATGGGAATAGCCATCAGCCGGAGCAGATAGGCATCTATCATTCGAAAGGTGGGGACAAAGCGCATGATATCAAGGGATGTAAATCAGTGAGACAAAAGCAGCAAGCGGCCCGCATCGTTAACACCACTGCAAAATCGCAATACGCCCCCCGCAATGAGCTGTTTTAGGGCGCGGTTGCCACTCACGCCTTCACATCGGCTTGTTGCACAAAAAACGATGCACCCTTGGGAACAACGGGGGTTTCAACCTCAAACGCCATCGACCGGATTCGCCCCGGTTCCCGCCCGCGTACAATCCGCCCCGCATCCGGGCTTGGCACGGCAATAGGTGAAAGCGGGGCCGCATCAGCGGCGGCATAAGTAACAATATAGAGCGTACGCGCCCTATCTGAGCTATTGGCGAGCGAAGCATGTGCCACCCGCGAATGCATCAAACACACCGCCCCCGCTGGCCCGGTGCACGGCACGGCCTGTGCTTCAAATTCATCGGCGGCGGCCTTGCTGACCGCTCCGGTAAAGACCCCATCTTGATAATGTGACAGCAGCGGCCCCTTGTGAGAGCCCGGCGCGATCATTAGCGGCCCGTTTTCGGGCGTCACATCATCCAGAAATAACAATGCCGTCAGCGTGTCGTCATTGCTGTGCGGGTCAAAGGGAAAATCCTGATGCCATTTCACAACCGTTTTTGTGTGGGGCAGTTTGGAGTTTACCTTTGCGTGATGAAACCGCACATCCGGCCCCAGCAAATCAGCGGCCATATCAGTCATGCCACTGTCAAAAGCGACCTGCGCATATGCCTCGGAAATATCGGTTGGCGAGGCAACACGGCGAAGCGAGGGGCGCTCGGCGCTGTGATCATCATCAAGATCAAACCGGGGACGACCATCGCAAATCTGGCCATAGGCGGCGTCCTTTGTCCGGCTTTCGGCAACCCAGCTTTCAAACTCATTGCGAAGTCTCGCCAACTGGGGCGCATTCACCGCGCCCTCCACCACAACAGCACCATCGCGGCGAAACCTGTCTATTTGTGACGCTGTCAGCATGGGCGCCTCCGGTCAGATGTCGATGATGTGGATATCGCGGGGGAAGTCAGTCAAACAAGCCGCGTCCTGCGCACGAACGTGGATGGTCTCGCTCAACTCCATCCCCCAGCCATCCATCCACATGCCAAGGATGATATGAACGACGGCGTTTTCCGGCAGCGGCGTGCGGTCATCGGGGCGGAAGCTGATGGTATGTTCCCCCCAGTCGGGGGAATAGTTCAGACCGATGGAATAGCCGATGCGGCTCTTCTTTTCCAAACCGTATTGATCCAGTACCGCCTGCCAGGCAGCGTGAACATCACAACACAGCGCGCCCGCCTTCATGGCGTTGAGAACTTCGTCCATCCCCTCCCGAACAGCTTTGCCCGTTGTCAGAAGTTTTTGCGGCGGTTCGCCCAAATGAACCGTGCGCGCCAGACCCGCGTTATAACGCTTGCGGCACCCACCCAGTTCGAACGCAATGGTTTGATCTTTCTCAAAGGGGGCATCCGTCCACATCGGGTGCGCGGTGGAGGCCGCTTCACCCGCCAGCACCAAAGGGTGGATTGCGGTCTGATCACCGCCAAATTCGGGCGTACCCCTGATTTGCGCGGCGACAACCTCCGCCATCAAATCACATTGCCGCACACCGGGGCGCACGCCATCGTATGCCGCCTGCATGGTTAGACCGGCAATTACCGATGCTTGTCGCAACATCGCTATCTCAGCCGGGCTTTTGGTAAGCCGCTGCCAGTTCACCAGCAATTCGCAGTCACACCACAGAGCATCAGGCAAGCCCGCTTTCAGGTGATCCACCGCCGCGGGGGTCAGGTAATAGACATCGCTTTCATAGCCGATCCGTTTGCCGTTCAAGCCCCTGGCGTGCATCCATTCCGCCATAAACTGCGCCGGGTGCATCGTCTTTTGTTGCACATAGATTTCATCGAACGCGACGACCTGTTCAGACGGCAAATAAGTCGTAAATGACGCCGCACCTGCGTCCATCTCCCGCCCGATCCACGTGGGATCAAGGTCGGTGCCAACGACCATGATCTGCGGGGTATAGAATGACCAGGCATCATATCCGGTCAGCCAGTTGATATTCGCGGGGTCGCCAATCACCAGCACATCAAACGCTTTTGCCTGCATTGCGGCACGCACCCGTGCCAGTCGGTCAGCATATTCGCTGCGTGCGAACGGTGGGGCCATTGTCGTGATCTCTTTCGCTTGCGTTCAATATATGTTGGGGGAAAGCATCCACCCTCGATATTCCTACGATGTGACGCTCCTGTAGGGTGCGCCGTTCACGACATTGCACTGACGTAATAACGCCGTCAGATTGTCGCGAATGAACGCTGGCCCCTCACCTGTTTGCCCCAGAGTGGCCAGCACACAGACAACCCGAAGAAGTCAGGGAAAGCCGCGAAGATGCCAAGTGTTCTTGATGAAGCCGTCGAAATCCTCGGCAAGCTGGTCGCATGCGAGACAATCTCCGGCACGCCCACACATGACATCACCGCCTATATTCAAGAATACCTCGCCCGGTTTGGCGTGGAAACGCATTTGAGTTTTGATGAAACAGGCGAGCGTGCAAATGTGTTTGCCACCATCGGGCCAGAGGTTGACGGTGGCGTGGTCCTCAACGGGCATCTGGATGTTGTTCCGGTCGAGGGGCAAAACTGGCGGTCTGATCCTTTTGTCCTGACGCGCCGCGGGGACCGCCTTTTCGGGCGCGGCTCGGTCGATATGAAGGGGTTTCTGGCCTGCGTGCTCGCCTCCGTTCCCCGGTTTCAGGCCGCAAATCTGACGCGGCCCATCCACATCGCATTTTCCTATGACGAAGAGGTCGGCGGCCTTGGCATGCCAGTGTTGCTTGAGAGCATGGCACACAAGCCCTACCGCCCGGACATCGTGATCGTGGGGGAACCAACGGGCATGAATATCGTGACGGGCCATAAGGGCGGTTACGAAATGCTCACCGAAATTACGGGCCATGCGGTGCATTCCTGTGATCCGACAAAGGGCGCGAATGCCATCGCGGCGGCCATGAAGATCATTGGCAAAATCGAAGCCATGGGCGCCGAGCGGGCCGCGAATCCGATCACCGGGTCGGCCTTTGATCCGCCTTATCCAACCTTCAATGTCGGGATGATCGAAGGGGGCGCCGCACGTAATGCCACTGCCGGGTGGTGCACGATAAAGTGGGAATACCGCCCCATGCCCGGCGAAGACGGGGCAGCCGCCATTCGTGAAATCGAAGATTTCGCAATGACTGAGGTTCTGCCCGGCCTGCGCGCGGTCAGCCCTGAAACAGATATCAAATTTGTCACCGAAGTTGCCGTGCCGCCCCTTGATGACCGCAATGCAAAGGCCGCAGCGGAGTTTGTCAGCGCGCTTACCGGCATCAACGGAACCAGCGTGGTGTCTTTCGGGACGGACGCTGGTTATTTCAGCGATGCCGCGTTCTCAACAGTGGTATTTGGCCCCGGCGATATCAGCCGCGCCCACAAGGCCGATGAATTTATCGAACTTTCCGAGCTGTCACAGGGGCTCGATTTTCTGCACAAGCTGGCGGGGCGGCTGGCGGGATAACCCTCACGGTGATGGGCTGTTAACGAAGATCAGGGCGGGCGGGGGCATCTGCAGATGCCTCCAACGCAGGGTAGCGAACCGCCAATGTCAGGCCACGCAAGCCAAAGAACAGCAACATGGACAGCCACAGGCCGTGATTGCCCCAAAAAGCTGTCAACGCAAACATCGCAACCAGATAGATCGGCACCGCCGTCAGCATCGCATTCCGCATGTCGCGGGTGCGGGTTGCACCAATGAAAATGCCATCCAGCATCCACGCAGGCAGGCCAATCAGCGGGGCCAGCGCCATCCAGAAAAGATAGTCATTTGCAACGATCCGCACGTCTTCTGCGGTTGTCATCCATTCGATAATTTGGCCGCCTCCTAGCAAAAATCCTACGGACAGGACGGCCACACAGACAAACCCCCACTGGCTGGTCAACACCGCGGCCCGCCTCAAAGTGCTTCGCGCACGGGCACCAAGCGCCTGACCCACAAGAGCCTCGGCAGAGAACGCAAACCCATCCAGCGCATAGGCCGTGATGTGCATGAATTGCATCAAAATCTGATTGGCCGCCAAGGTCACATCATCGAAATCAGCCGCTTTGAACAAAAACGCGGCGAAACCAATTTCCAATAGGATCGAGCGCACCATGATATCGCCGTTTACGACGGCCATCCGTTTCAACCGCTCTGGCGCGAAAATCAGCGCGCGGTCACGCCACGCTGTTCCGGCGAACACCTCACGACACATCCAAAGACCCAGCGCGAGGCCGGTCCACTCCGCGATCAGCGTGGCAACCGCAACCCCTTCGACACCCCAGCCGAGGCCAAGAACAAACCAAAGATCAAGAACCACATTCACGCCGTTGATCACCAGTTGCAGCACGAGAACTTCGCGGGTCCGCTCTGCCGCGATCAGCCAGCCGGTCATCGCATAGGCGGCAATCGCGGCCGGCGCGCCCCAGATACGGATCTCCATGTAGTTATGGGCCAGCCGCTCGACCTCCGCCGAAGCGGGCGAAAGCTGAAACCCCAGCCAGAACAGCGGCACCTGCAACGCAATGAACAACACGCCCGCCGCCGCCCCGATCAGCAACCCGCGTATCAACAGGGCCGAAACCTCATCGCGGTCACGCTCGCCTATCGCCTGCGCGGTCAGGCCAGAAGTGCCCATCCGCAGAAAACCAAACATCCAATAGAAAAACGTCAGGATAATCGCGCCGATACCAACCGCACCGATTGGCGCGGCCTGCCCCAACTGCCCCACCACCCCCGTATCGACCGCACCGAGAATCGGCACCGTCGCGTTGGACAACACAATAGGCCCCGCGATACGAAGCACACGGCGCGATGTGATTGGTTCTGGCGTGGCTGAAAGAGGCGTCTTCGTTACTCCGCGTCTGGCATCAGAAAGTGCCCGTGAGCCGCCGCAATAGGCCGGTCGCGCGCGTCCTGCCACGCTTCGACCCGAACATTGGCAACGCGGCGCCCCTGCTTTTGAATATAGGCACGCGCGTAAACATCACGTGGCCGCCCCGACCGCAGATAATCAACACTGAGGTCGATTGTCTTGGGGTGCTTTGGCAATGCGCCCGATTCAATCGCGGCGGCACGTTCCCCACCGGCTTCGAACTCTGCCCAGATGCGACCCCAGCCAAGTTGCGTCAGGGCCGTAATTTCCAACAATGCCGCAACAACCCCGCCGTGCAGGGCCGGCAGCACGGGGTTTCCGATCAAATTCCAATCGTAATTCAACCGCCCCGTCAGCTCATCGCCCATCCGCTCAAACTCAACATTGATAAAGCGATGATAGGGAGAGACTTGCGTCAGTCGTTTCAGCGCCGCATCCCGGCGCGCCTTTTCATCCTGTGTTGGTGCCGCGCTCATGCCTTCACCTTCTTTTTGGGCTTGGTGATCATAAAGGCACCCGCCGCCGTTGCGACCGGGTTTTCCGGGTCATCCTCATAGGCAACGCCGCGCGTAAAGGCGACCGACCGCGTCACGCGATAGCATTCGCAGCGCGTATAGACGGTTCGGCCGGGAATCGCCGGGCGCATATAGTCAATCCGCAGGTCCAATGTCGCGATACCGCCTGCCATCCCCGTCGACGTTATTGCCGCAAGGCCGCACCCGGTATCAAGCAGAGTGCTGATCACCCCGCCGTGAATCACGCCTGTTTCAGGATCGCCGACCAGTTCTTCCCGGTAAGGCACCGATAGAAACGCCACACCCTTATCCGAATCATGGCCACGGATATCGAGCGCCTCCGTATGCGGGAACCCGGTAAAGATACGCCCATCTTCATGGCGCGGTGGCTGGTTTGCCGTGGTCATAAGTACGCTCTCGATACGTTGGAGATTAATCTGAGGATAAAGCATATATCTCAGCATAAAAACACTTGACGTTAACGTCAACGTCACTATGTTCCCCATTAGCAGATTCGAATTTGTCTGGCCCGCCTATCTTGGCCCCCAGAGGATGATGACATGACCGAGCAAACCTATTCCATCGGCGAAATGTGTGCCGAGTTTGATGTAACACCGCGCACCTTGCGGTTTTATGAACAGCGCGAGTTGCTGACGCCCATCCGTGAAGGACAGCGCCGCATCTTCACTAACCGTGATCGCGCGCGCCTGAAGCTGATCCTGCGTGGCAAACGCTTTGGCTTTTCGCTGGAAACGATCCGCCAATGGCTGGAACTTTACAATGTGGGCGATGGCCAGATGACGCAGCTGACGCTCTGGATCGAGCACGCCCGCGCGCAGATGGACACCCTGCGGGAACAACGCGACGAACTGGAAGACGCCATGGGCGAATTGCAGGACCTGATCGACGTTGCCGAGCGCGATCTGACAACACGCTCCACCGCCAAAGCGGCTGAGTAACCCCATTCGGGGCACCTGCAACCAGACGGCGCCCCAACTAGCATGCCTAATCAAAGCTGAAAGAGACCAACAAACATGGCCACTTACACGCCTCCCGTACGCGACCACCTGTTCCTTCTTCACGAAGTTCTGAAAATTCAGGAAAATCAGAACATCGAAGGTTACGATGAACTGACTGACGACTTGACCTCTGCCGTATTGGAAGAGGCTGGCAAACTTGGCGTAGAGGTTCTTCAGCCGCTGAACGCGGTTGGCGACAAGGGTTGCACGCTGGAAAACGGTGTGGTGCGCGTGCCGGAAGGGTTTCAGGAAGCCTTTGACCATTTGCGCGACGGCGGGTGGACCTCCCTGAGTGCAGACGCCAACTATGGCGGCCAGGGCATGCCCGAAATTCTGGGCGCGGCCGCTGGTGAATACCACTCCGGCACCAACATGGCGTTTATGATGTTCGCGGGCCTGACACGCGGCGCATACCGCGCGATCAACGCCCACGGCACCGAAGAGCAGAAGCAAAAATACCTCCACAAAATGGCAACATGTGAGTGGACAGGCACTATGAACCTGACGGAGCCGCATTGCGGCACTGATCTGGGCCTGATGCGTACCAAAGCTGAGCCGCAGGACGATGGCTCCTACAAAATCACGGGTCAGAAAATCTTTATCTCTGCCGGTGATCACGAGATGGCTGACAACATCATCCATCTTGTTCTCGCGAAAATCCCCGGCGGCCCCGATGGCATCAAGGGCGTGTCACTTTTCATCTGTCCGAAATTCATGGTCAACGATGATGGCACGCTGGGCCAGCGCAACGGCGTTGCGGTTGGTAGCCTCGAAGAAAAAATGGGCATCCACGGCAACCCCACCTGTGTGATGAACTACGACGGCGCAACCGGTTACCTGCTGGGCGAAAAGCACAAGGGCATGCGCGCCATGTTCACAATGATGAACGTCGCGCGTCTCGATGTAGCGGGCCAAGGCTTGTTCCAAGCCGCCGCTGCCTATCAAGCCGCCGTAGAATACGCCCGTGATCGTTTGCAGGGCCGCGCTGTCACGGGCATCGAAGCACCAGACAAACCAGCCGACCCATTGATCGTGCACCCCGATGTGCGCCGCCTTTTGCTTGATCAGAAAGCCTTTGTCGAAGGCGCCCGCGCTGCGGTGCTGATCGCTGCCGAGATCGGCGATGCGGTTGAGCGCCACAAGGACGAAGGCGCGCGGAAAGAGGCCGATGCCATGCTCGGCCTGCTGACGCCGGTTCTGAAAGGGTTCTGCACCGACAAGGGCTTCGATATGACTGTGCAGGCCCAGCAGGTTTTTGGCGGCCACGGTTACATTAAGGAATGGGGCATGGAGCAGTTCGTGCGCGATGCCCGTATTGCCATGATCTACGAAGGCGCCAACGGCGTGCAGGCGCTTGACCTTGTGGGCCGGA
>JBMYXS010000004.1:0-115770 GCA_049608645.1 Pikeienuella sp.
GGGGAGCGCGGCGGTGGAAAAGTTGCTCGTTTCTGAGTGTTGCGCAGGGTATTCTGCTACCGCAAAAACGTCCTGACCGGCAAATGATCACCCCCGCAGGAACGAGGGATTTTCGCTCAGCACACGGGCTTCATAAGCGCGCAAACTCGAGCGCGCGGTTGGGCCGTAAGACTCTTGGTTTTCGCGCAACTCGGGGAAAATCGAAAAGATCTCCTCGCGCGCCTCTTCGCCAAAACCATCAACGCTTTCCTTGCCAGGGTGCAAGCTCTCGGCGGGGGCACCATTGGCTGTTACGATTTCATGGTTGTCGAACAGAATGTGGTGGTACTCCACCTCTCCGCCCTCTTCGGCGTAAACCGTGTCACCGTTCAGAAGATGTTTCGCGGTCACCAGAACCTCGCGCACGCCGAACAACATTTCTGCCCGCCAGCCTTCGACCAAAACACGGTGGAGCGGCGACACGCGCAACTCCCGCGTGTTGCCGACAACGCCCGTCCGAATAACGATGGGCGCAAGCGCACCCTTTGCTGGCACGACACGCCGCCCGGCCCACCGAATAGGTTGCGGCCCCCGGTCACGCGTCATCACTTCGTCACCCTCACGAAGATCCTGAACCGCGCGTTCTCCCGTAGGGGTCAGGATCATCGTATCGCGGGCAAAGCAAACCACGTTGGTGTTTTCAAACGTCAGCTCGTCAATGCTGGTAACACCCTGGAATTCCAGAGTTTGGCCACCGCCGAGGTCAAGAACAATATCGCCTTCGCCGTCGGTCGACGATGCATCAACCATTTCATTGCGGTTGGCAAAGAACCCACTCAGGTCAGCGAAATCATTGTCGACCTGATTGGCCGGGTCATTGTCGCCCCCGCCCTGAATGCCCGTTGCCGTGTCAAAATCTGTAATGACCGTCTGGGCGGTTACATCATCTTCAACGATAAATGTATCGGCCCCGGTGCCACCGGTGATGGTATCGTCATCACCGATGCTGATGGTGTCGTCACCTTCACCTGCATCAACAATGTCATCACCTTCGCCACCATCAATAACGTCGGCAAAAGCAGAATCTTCGGTAATATTAACGTCGAAATAAATGTCAGAGATCTGAACCTGCTGAACATTATTTCCGCCGTCATTGTTATAGTCGATAACAACACGCGTTACCGGCCCGGCAATCGAAACGTTGACAGTATTGGCCAGATCCGACGGCGAAGCGGAACCTGCTGTTGTTGCCGTCGCAGTGTCATCATCCGGGTCGCCCGCATCTTCATCGGTCAGGGTCAGATTGCCGCCCGCCAACAAAACCACCGGAATCGGGTTATCATCGACATCGAATGCCGTGATCGTTACCTGATCGATAAATGTGCTGTTATCGATGTCAACAATGTTGAAAGAAACATTGGAAACGTCTTCGTCAAACGCGTTGTCATTTGGCGTGAACGTGAATTCAAACGTCGAAATATCACCGACCGTGCCATCACCGCCAAGAGCCAGCGAACTTCCGGTTGGGACAGCGTTTCCGTCATCAACAATGTTGTCAGTGTTGATTGCTGTGGTATCGAAACGCGCGAAATCGAAACCACCCTCATCGGTAATCGCGAAATCAACCGTGATGAATTCGGTTACAAGACTGCCCGCGGCGATGTCTTCACCGGGTACGATGGACGGCTCATTGGGGTCCGTACTCGGAAGGTCTTCCCATGACAGAACCTGTCGATTGACGACCGTTACACCGTCATCACCGATAAGCGAGTCGTTACCCGCGCCACCTTCCAGCGTGTCCTGACCGAAACCGCCCCTTAGGGTGTCATCGCCCTCTCCGCCGGAGATGCTGTCGGATAGAAATTCACCATCCAGACTGTCGTCACCGTCACCACCAATAACCGTATCTGCCTCGGCAGCTTCGTTTACAAAGTTGGAAAAGAGGTCGGAGTTCGCGTTTTCATCACCAATCTGAATGGCGTCATAAAACACTGCATCGCCAGAGCCCTGAGTGCCCCCGAGCGATGGTGTTGTGTCTCGGTCAGCCAGCGTGGCGACACCATCTGGCGGTGCGATCAGTCCGGTTGCAACATCAAAACCAAGAACGAAAATCTCTTCGTTACTGTCTTCGGTTTCCAGCTCATAAGCGCCATAAACTGTGCCGGGGTTAGGGTCGCCAGCGACGGTAAATGTAAACGATGTTTCCAGGTACAGCGTGTCCGGGTTATCGAGAACAACGCCATTCAGTGAGATGAAAACCTGTTGGTCTTCGGGGTCATCCGCGGATACATCGGCGGAGGCACTGTCACCCTCAAGCAGCGCATCGGCGCTATCATCAACAACGATGATGCTGAACTGCTGGATGCCGACATCTACACCATTGCCGTCATTGTCGGCGCTCTCAGTAACTTCGCCACCGGAAATCGTGAACTGGTCACCATTGCGGGGGCCTAGGAAACCATCATTGATGTCGTCGGAATCGACACCGGTAAAAACGCGAATGGTTGCCATGAGACGCCCCTGAAACTGAATGGTCGCCGTCTATTCGCACTTCGGGCGACAAAGCGCAATTTTCGCATCCCACAACACGGGATGCGCAGGAAGCGATGGCGACCCCTGCAGGATTCGAACCTGCGACCTACGGATTAGAAGTCCGTTGCTCTATCCAGCTGAGCTAAGGGGCCAATCTGCGCACGACTAGCAGCAACCGACCGCCCGTGGCAACGCCGTGCCCCGGAAATTGGCAGACTGGCGCAAACCTGTGGGCGTAAGGCGCTGACAGGTTGGCCTGCGCCCAGCCGCCGTTCCGTCATAACCTTCGAAAGCCACGCGAGGCGCGTCAGTATCGCGTTACCCCGACGGCACGACGGTGCAGTAACTGATCAGTGCGTCCAGGCACCGCGCCTGTTGTGGGCAAAGTTGCCGCCGTATCCGCCCGGTTTGATCACATGGGCGCGCTTCTTTGGCACCTCAACCTGATAGGCGAGGCCATTTTTCTCAGCATAGGCCACCGCTGCTTCTTGGGTATCAAATGCGATACGCACCTGCCCGTTCATGTCGCCAGATCCCGTCCAGCCCATCAATGGGTCAATCTTCTTTTGTTCCGCAGGCGTAAATTCCAACACCCAGCCATCTTTGGCCTGGCCTGACTGCATGGCGGTGCGGGCGGGTTGATAAATACGCGCGAGCATGGCTGATCCCGTTGGCTGACATGACGAAAAAGGCCGAAGGCCGTAGGTGCAGTATATGTCGGACTGAAGTGAGGGAAGCAAGAGCAGAGGCGATCGCCGACCCCACACCTGGGAGCGAGGGTGGGGTGGGTGGTGCGGTGCAGGGCCGACGACCTTCTCTGCTGCTTGCTGAGATATTGATACCCGGAATGCGCGATAATCATCAAACAAAACACGTTTAAGTATTATATCGAATTGTATCGAGTTTCCTTCTCAACATGCTGCCGGGTTATGTCAGTGGGGTAATGGTTATTTTACGGTTAACAAAACCCCGGTTGTCGCAAAAAGACTCGCGGTCTACCTAAGTAACTTGCCCGCGCAGGCCCATATCAGGGTCGCGCGGCCAAAATCAGCTTTGGCAACGCCCAAACAAAAAACCTTGCCTGCGAATCTGTCAGGTGCCCGAAAGGCCGAAAAAATGACCGTAGACACGCTCGTCACCGTGCCGGAACGCCCCTCTCGACTGGAAGGGCACGAAAAACTGGAGGGCGGCGTCCGAATCGTCATGGAGACCCCCTTTGAACCAGCGGGCGATCAGCCAACCGCGATCAAGGAGCTTTCGGAGGGAATCAGAAACGGCGAGCAGGATCAGGTGCTGCTGGGTGCGACCGGTACGGGCAAGACCTATACGATGGCAAAGGTGATTGAGGCCACGCAACGTCCGGCGATCATCCTGGCCCCGAACAAAACACTCGCCGCGCAACTGTATGGCGAGTTTAAATCCATGTTCCCCCATAACGCGGTCGAATATTTCGTCAGTTATTACGACTATTACCAGCCCGAAGCCTATGTGCCCCGCTCCGATACCTATATCGAGAAAGAGGCGCAGATTAACGAGCAGATCGACCGGATGCGCCATTCCGCCACCCGCTCGCTGCTGGAACGGGATGACGTGATCATCGTTGCCTCCGTCTCCTGCATCTACGGCATCGGCGCGGTGGAAACCTATGGAGCCATGACGCAGGATCTGCGCGCGGGCGAAAGCTATGTGCAGCAAGACATCATCCGCGAACTGGTCGTGCAGCAATACAAGCGCAATGACGCTGCGTTTCAACGGGGGTCGTTCCGGGTAAAGGGCGATACGCTTGATGTGTGGCCAGCCCACCTTGAAGATCGCGGCCTGCGGTTTGCATTCTTCGGGGACGAGCTGGAAAGCATCACCGAATTTGACCCGCTGACCGGGGAAAAGATGGAGACGCTGGACCGGGTGCGCATCTACGCCAACTCCCACCACGTAACGCCGCGCCCCACACTGAACCAGGCCGTCAAGAATATCCGTATCGAGCTGAAGGAAACGCTGGAACGGATGGAAAGGGAGGGCAAGCTGCTGGAGGCCCAACGCCTTGAGCAACGGGTGAATTTTGACATCGAAATGATGGAAACGACTGGCTCCTGCGCCGGGATCGAGAATTATTCGCGATACCTCACGGGCCGCAAACCGGGGGAGCCACCGCCCACGCTGTTTGAGTACATCCCCGACAACGCAATCGTTTTCGCTGATGAAAGCCATGTGTCCGTGCCCCAGTTGGGTGCGATGTACAAAGGTGACTATCGGCGCAAGTTTACTCTGGCCGAACATGGTTTCCGCCTGCCGTCCTGCATGGACAATCGCCCGCTGAAATTCGAGGAATGGGACGCAATGCGCCCGCAATCCGTTTTCGTATCAGCCACCCCCAGCGCGTGGGAATTGGAGCGCGCGGGCGGGGTATTCGCCGAACAGATCATTCGCCCAACGGGGCTGATTGACCCGCCCGTCGAAATCCGGCCCGTCGACACCCAGGTTGATGACCTGCTCGATGAGGTGAAGAAGGTTGCGCAGCAAGGCTATCGCGCGCTCGTTACCACGCTCACCAAACGGATGGCCGAAGATCTGACGGAATATATGCACGAACAAAACGTGCGCGTACGTTACATGCACTCAGATATTGATACGCTGGAGCGGATCGAAATTCTGCGCGACTTACGCCTTGGGGCCTTCGATGTGCTGATCGGCATTAACTTGCTGCGTGAAGGGTTGGATATTCCCGAATGCGCGCTGGTGGCCATTCTTGATGCAGATAAGGAAGGGTTCCTGCGTTCAGAAACCTCGCTCGTGCAGACGATTGGCCGCGCCGCTCGTAACGTCGAAGGCAAGGTTGTGATGTATGCCGACCGCATCACAGGGTCGATGGAGCGCGCGATCAAGGAAACAGACCGCCGCCGTGAAAAACAGGTCGCCTATAACGAAGCAAACGGTATCACACCCGAAACCATCAAGCGCGATATCGGTGATATCATGCAAAGCGTCTATGAGGGCGACCATGTCACCCCGGATATCAAGGGTGCAAAGGGCAAGGGGCCGATTGGCGGCAACCTTCAGGCCCATCTGGATGCCCTTCGCAAAGACATGATGAAGGCCGCAGAGAACCTGGAATTTGAAGAAGCTGCCCGCCTGCGGGATGAAGTAAAGCGGCTGGAGGCCGTTGAACTGACCATCGCGGACGATCCGCTCGCGCGGCAATCAGCGGTCGAGGCGGCCAGCGAAAAGGCAACCCGTGTCTCTGGTCGTTCAATGTCGGGCAAAGCCGGCACCCGCACCTATCGCGGCAAATCCATGAAGAAATAGAAAAACCGCCCCCACGCACCGAAAAGCGTGGGGGCGGCCAATTTTCCGAATGATAAGCGGCAGGGCGTTTCCAAAACACGTTGCCGCCCACCGTTCAAACCTCAGGCATCAGGGAAATGTCACCGCCGTGTTGGCGATGTTCTTGAAGGTGTTGCCCGCAGCTTCAAAATTGATCGACGATGGGCTGAGCGTCCCCCGACTGGTATCCACCGCCGTCGCTTTGGTGATGGTGGTGCCACTGACATTGAAGATGTTTGAAGAGATCGACATGCCATTGATCTGCATGTTTGCCAGATGTGGCATCATGCGAACATAATTGAAATCGGCGGCAACCCCCGCGCTGAAACACAGGTTGCCATCGACCATCAGTTGCCGAAATGTCGGGTTGGCTGGGGTGTATTCGTTCGACCATTCCACCCAGCAGTTGTCGATATAGTTGTCGCGCACAATGCTGGAGGCATCGGACCGCGCAAAAACCACACCCGCCGTTCGGCTGTCATCCCCGGTTTGACCCTGAAAGAAATGGTTCTCCGTAAAGATCGCATTGGCACCACCAATCACGGCAAAATGCTTGAAACGCGCCCCACGGTTGCCACGAACCTTTGCGTCATTCGCATTGCAGTTGAACCCGATGGACGTACGCGATGACGCGGGGATTCCCCCCTCTGCTGAGGAAAAATCACACTGATCAATCGCGATGGAAAAATCGCCATCGCCGGGGGATGTCAGGCCCCGGTCACGCACCGCAAAGAACCAACTGTCATGCACATGCCAGTTAAAGCCACTGGTCGGCAATAAAATGCCGCTCGCGACCGAAGAGCCGTTGAACTCCACCGCGTCAATCTCAAGGTTCGAAATATCATCGAACCCGACAAAATCGAGCAAGTAGGCAAACTTGGTAAACGTGTAGGACTGGCTGGCCGCCGCCGCATACAGCAGCTGCGAGAGGGTGACGGTCGAGGTCACTTCATCCACATCTTTCACGTAAATCTCGCGCCCGACGCCCGCGCCGCTCACCAGCATGCCCCGTTTCACAGAACTGATGTTCTGCACATTGGTCAGCGTCAGCCCGCCCGCGTAGCTTGCGGTTGCTGTGGTTGTCATCAAAGGCCACGACCCTGCCGGGTCGGCCACGATCTTGCCGTTACGAATGGCCCGGCGTGAATTGAAGGATGAACGGTTGGCAACCGCATTCTGCACATCCAACGGTTCCGTCAAGTTGATCTGGCGGCCGTTCAAATCAAGGCTGTCATGGTCGTTGTCATTCAACAGCGTGCGCAATGCCTTTTTCAGTGCCAATGTCTCGTCTTTGAAGGCATCAAGGTAATTCGCATAATTCAGGCCATAAAGCAGGTTACATGCCTTATCCTCTGCCTGAAGTACCCGCCCCACAAAGCGAAACTGTGAATCGAGCGTGATGCTTCCGCTGATGAAGAAATCGCCCTCCGGGACCAAAACCTCCCGGCCATTCGCGGCGGCGTCTGCGGCCGCAAAGGCAGCGGCATTGTCAAACACACCATCGCCGCGCGCGCCGTAATCAAGAACATCAACCCAATCCATCGACACACGAAGAAAGGCCGATGTGACATCTTCAATGCGGATAGATTCGACCCTTACGCTGGCACCATTGGCAGCACCGACGACGTTCAATCCGAAGTGGGCATGAACCGGGTCCAGCCCCCATACGCAATCAACGCCGGGTCGATCGCCGGAGCCATAAATGGCCGAAACCTCAATCACCTTGTCATACTGCGTCGCGGTAACGGAATCGCCTTTCAGAAAAATGCCGGTGACGAGATTGCCATCACTGCCGATGGGAAAGCCGGCAATCTCAAAATCAGGCAAAACGCCCGAAACCACCTTCACACGCGCCGAAACCCGGAGGTAACACCCCGGTGTGAACGGCGTCTGCCCCATGAACCGCAGTTTTTGGGGTGAACGGTTGGTCACAATCTCAAGGCATTCCTCGAAATCCGGATCAGTCAGCAGGATCTGCGCCGAGTTTGAATTGGCGTAGTTGGCTGTGCCGGGAATGCCATTCTGCCGTGACCATACCTCTAACCCATCGGAAAACGGGGGCGGCATAAGTTCGACGTTTTGGGAGATGGTCTTATCCATGTCTGAGATAACCTCTTGCTGGTCAGGGGATGACGGCAATCCCCACCCGCATCTCGCCCGAAACCCGGGCACAGCACTTGACGCGGGCCAAGCGGCATCGCGCCAAGCAGCATTGCGAATGGGAAGGGGCCAGAAGTGGCCCGGAGAGGTCTATTTAGAAAATTTGGTTAAATATCTTCTGAAGACGGCGCGCGCTCAAACAGGCGGGCGACCACCCTTCAAATCCCGCCTGGAAGCAAAATTGTGGGGTTATACGTTCTCGGCAGGGGCGGGTCGTATCTGCACGCCATTGATGCGCCACACCCCGTCGATCTTGGCCATCAGATAGTCCGCGATATACAGACGCCCCTTTTGATCTTCAAAGAACATCGTTTGGCGCAACCCTTTGGGTGTGTCAGTCAAAGTGCCGGTTTCGAAGCGCTTTGGGCGCCACACCATCGGATACCCCCGCGTCACCATCTCGCTGAAATTATCAGGGGTGCGGAAGATGCCCTGAATGGTCGGAGAGGCATAGGAAAACGCCTTGTCCCAATCATCCACACCCATCGCGGCAATCTGCCCTTCGATTACAGTACGGATAGCGTCCGCGTCCTCAACCGTTTGGGCTTTCGCCGGCGAATACGGGGAAAAAGCAATCAGGATTGCTGTAAACAGAGCTGTCAGTTTCATCATCATCTCCCTCATCCCCGCACGTAATCATATGGCGCACATGGTCGATAAGGCAACAAAACCTGCATTTGTCGGTAATTTGCTAACCTTTTGTTAACCGGTTTTCGGCCCATGATCGTCGATGAAACGTGGATGGGGCTTTGTCAGCGGCAGTTTGATTTTCGGCGCGCATATGTGGGGTGCGGCATCGGCGGGGCCGTGGACGCAGGAGCCCGGTGAGACGTTCTCCATGCTCAGCCTGAAATATCTGACCACCCAATTCTCGGAAACCAGCGACGCAACATTCCGGCAGCCCACCCTCAGCACCTATGTGGAGCACGGATGGCGGGAGGCCATTACGGTCGGCGCGGAAGTTGATGCAACGCTCGGCATTCCGGCAAAAGGTGCTCTTCAGGGCGGGGGCGGTGCGCGCGTCTTTGGTCGAACGCGCCTTTGGACCAGTGAAGAGGGTGAAATCATCTCTGCCGAAGCCTCGATCGGGTTCGTTGCGGAACCAGACCAAAGCGCGCACATCCAGCCCCGGCTCAGTTTTCTCTATGGAGAGGGTTACGAACACGGCTGGTATGACCTCGCGACAAGCATTCGCTTCGATGGCACCACCATTGATGAACTTCACTCCGACGCGACATATGGCTATCGGCCCGCAGAAGGCTGGGTGACATACTTTCAGGCAACCACGATACAGCGCGTTCGCCCCAGATTGGGAGAAGACATCACAACCACACGGTTTGGTCTTTTCGTCGGATATGAAATCTCATCCGATCGCACTTTGGTGGTTGGCGCACGGCGAGAATTTTTCACAGTCTTCGCGCCACCTGCGCTGGAGGCGTCCATTTCCCTTTGGGCGCGGTTCTGACGGGCTTGAACCGCCCCCCCATCTGGCGCCATGTACGCCCATGGAGACGATTGCCGCCGTTCTGACCCTATTTGTCACGCTTGACCCGGATCTGCTGGGCATCGTGGGCCTGTCGTTGCGGGTCTCGCTCGGCGCGGTTGCGATTGCCGCGCTGATTGGTGCACCCTTGGGGGCCATCATGGCGATCTGGCATTTTCCCGGTCGGCGCGGTGTGTTGCTGCTTTTTTCAACGCTCATGGGGTTACCGCCTGTGGTTGTTGGCCTGAGCATCTATCTTTTGCTTTCACGTTCGGGGCCGCTGGGAGACTTTGGCCTGTTGTTCACCCCGACGGCAATGATCATTGCGCAATCGGTTCTTGTGCTTCCCATTGTCCTGACATTGACCCATCAAGCCGTTCGCCCGCTGGCCGCAGAATATGACGACCTGCTCACTTCGGTTGGTGCATCCTTTGGCCTGCGCCTGCGCACGGTGCTGTGGGATGCCCGTTTCGCTGTTGCCACCGCGCTTATGGCAGGGTTTGGGCGCGCGATTGCTGAGGTCGGCGCTGTATTGATTGTCGGGGGCAACATCAATGGCCATACCCGCGTGATGACCACCGCCATCGCAATGGAAACCTCCAAGGGCGCACTGGAACTCGCACTGGGTCTTGGCTTCGTGCTTTTGATCGTCGCTCTGAGTGTCAACGTGATTGCCCTCGCCTTTACCTCTTTCGGACGGCGGTATGAGGCATGAGTGATGGCATAGCGGCCCCGAACAGCGCCCCGCGCCAAACGCTATCCCTTAGTGAAGCGGAGGTGCATGTTGACGGAAAATGCCTCGTTGGCCCGTTGGATATGACTGTCGCTGCGACAGGCGTAACCGTGGTCATGGGGGCCAATGGGGCGGGAAAAAGCCAGTTCCTGCGCCTGGCCCATGGGTTGACCCTGCCTGCACGCGGGCATGTCAGATGGGGTGCTGAAACGGCTGATCAGGCGCGGCGGGATCATGCTTATGTTTTCCAGAATCCGCCACTCATGCGCCGCTCAGTCGCCGCCAATATCGAATTTCCACTGAAGGCACGAGGCATGCCCGGCCCGGCCCGCCGCGCCCGCACGGCAGAGGCCCTGAAGCGCGCACGTTTAAGCGAACAGCGTGATGCCCCCGCTGCCAGCCTGTCGGGCGGGGAACGTCAACGCATGGCCCTCGCGCGGGCATGGGCAACCGGGCCGAAGGTTCTTTTCCTCGATGAACCAAGCGCCGCACTCGACCCTGCCTCAACCGTAGAGATCGAACGGTTTCTGACTGAAATGCGGGATGAAGGCGTGAAATTGTTCTTTTCCACCCACGACATCAGCCAAGCCCGCAGGTTAGCTGACGAAGTGCTGTTTTTTGAGCGCGGCAAACTCGCTGAACAGACACCGGCCGCACAGTTCTTTACAGCCCCGCAATCCGCGGCAGCGCAGCGTTATCTTGATGGCGTGATCTGAGGGGCAAGGCGACGCGCGCATAGCCAGCTGAACCCCAACATCAACGCAGATGCCACGAGGCACCCGACAACGCCCGCAATCTGATAGGACAGACCGGACAGCAAGGTGCCGACCAACCGCCCCGTCGCGTTGGACATATAGTAAAACCCAACATCCATCGTAACCCGATCCGCACTCGAAAACGCGAGGATGAGATAGGAATGCAGGGATGAGTTGATCGCAAACACCACCCCAAACACCAACAATCCGCAAACCAGCAACAAGGTCAGCGTTGTCCCTGTCGTCACCAATGCCGCCACAACAAGACCAGCGGGAATCAAAACCAACACCCCGACCCAGAAACGCGCCAGCGCAGCAATGTCCTGAACCGATTTGCCACGGGCCCCCAACAGCTTGGGCGCGCTGGCCTGCACTGCGCCATACAGAATGATCCAAAAGGCCATAAAGACACCGATCACAAAGAACGCGGCACGTGCCCCGCCCTCGGTGCCGTCGCTCAACACCGTGTAGAAATAGATCGGAATACCAACCACGAACCATGCATCACGCGCGCCGAACAGGAACAGGCGGGCCGCAGAGAGGCGATTGATACTGGCGTTCTTGGAGAACACCTCCCGAAATTTTGCGCTTTTTTTGCCCTGGGGCAGGCCCGGCGGCATGAACAAGGCAACAGCGGCCAGAACCACGGTTAGCGCCCCTGCCATTGCCCACACCGCGGTCAGGAAACCAAGCGTTGCCAACAATGCAGCCCCGAGCAGAAAGCCTAGCCCTTTTACCGCGTTCTTCGACCCGGTCAGCACAGCAATCCAACGGAACAGCGCGCCATCGCCCTCGGGTGCCAACACTTTTACCGCGCTTTTGGCGGACATTTTGGAAAGGTCCTTGGCAACGCCAGACACACCCTGCACCGCCATCACATAAATGACCGACGTCAGCACGCTCCACGCCGCATCAAGCTGCGAAAGCGCGACCAGCGCCCCGATTTGCAAGGTCAGCCCCGCATAAAGCGTAGAGGTCAAGCCGAACCGTGCGGCGATCCACCCGGCGCTAAGGTTGGTAACAACGCCCATCGCCTCATAAAGCAAGAACAGATAAGCCAACTGCACCGGGGAAAAGCCCAGCATATGAAAATGCAAGAGCACCAGCATGCGCAAAGCGCCATCGGTCAGCATAAACGCCCAATAGGCCGCCGTTACTGCGATATAGGCCAACAGGCCCGAGGGCCGTTGCTGGTTCACATATCTTCCCCGACCATCCGCACGACATCAGCAAGACGCCACGCATAACCCCATTCGTTATCGTACCATGCGTAGACTTTTACCTGCGTGCCGTTAACAACCATCGTGGACAGCGCATCAACAATGGTGGAGCGCGGATCGTTCACATAATCAGCCGAAACAAGTGGCCTTTCTTCGTAACCAAGAATGCCTGCAAGCTCCCCGACGGAGGCTTCGGCGAAAAAGCTGTTCACCTCTTCGACCGTGGTTTCGCGCTTCATCTCGAACACAAGATCGGTGAGTGAGGCATTCAACAGCGGCACACGAACGGCGTGCCCATCTATGCGGCCCTTTAGCTCGGGATAAATCAGCGTGATCGCTGTTGCTGAACCGGTTGAGGTTGGAATCAAGGAATTGAGCGCAGACCGCGCACGACGCGGGTCTTTTGCAGGCCGGTCCACAATCGTTTGCGTGTTCGTCACATCATGGATCGTCGTCATGGAGCCGTGGCTGATGCCGATATTTTCGTGCAGAACCTTGATCACGGGCGCAATGCAATTTGTGGTGCAGCTCGCCGCCGTTATCAGGTGGTGATGCGCAGAATCGTAAAGGTCATGGTTAACGCCATAAACGAGGTTCAGCGCGCCGTCTTCCTTCACAGGGGCGGACACCACGACTTTTTTGACACCCGCATCATAGTAGGGCTGCGTCGCGGCCTCTGTCTTGAAGACACCTGAACAATCAATGACCATATCCACGCCCATCGCCGCCAAGGGCAAATCTTCGATGCGCCGCGCCTGCGTGAACGCCATGCGCGCGCCATTGATCGAAATGCTCTCCTCATCATGGCTAATGTCGGCAGCCCACCGCCCATGCACGGTGTCAAACTCCAACAGCAAGGCATGCTGCGCGATATCGGCGGCCGGATCATTCAGCAGTACGATCTCCCCCGGCATGCCCTCATCAATGAGCGCACGCATTACGAGCTTACCGATACGGCCAAGGCCGTTGATCGCTATTTTTGTCATGGCGGAACCTTTCCGGGTGGGCCTGCGCTGTTTCTATTCAGGTTAGCTGTTCAAAAGCGACAGGCAAGACTGCCCTTATCGCGTGTCGCGAATGGGGCTGCGCGGGTAGGCGCCCAAAACCTTGATGAATGATGTAAAGAACCGAAGTTCTTCCATTGCGAACTGCACATTCTCATGCTCAGGGTGGCCTTCGATATCCGCATAGAACTGCGTTGCCGTGAACGAGCCTTCGACCATATAGCTTTCCAGCTTCACCATGTTGACGCTGTTGGTCGCAAATCCGCCCATCGCTTTGTACAGCGCGGCAGGCACGTTGCGGACCTGAAACACAAAACTGGTCATAACCGGGCCGCCATTCGGGTCCGCCTCCAGCTTGCGCGGTGACATGACCAGAAAGCGTGTCGTGTTGTGCGCGGCGTCCTGAATATCGCGGGCCAGAGGCTCAAGCCCGTAAATCTCTCCCGCGAGGGTAGAGGCGAGGGCCGCGCGTGAGGTGACGCCTTCCTCCGCAATGGCCATGGCAGATCCGGCGGTGTCTGCGCCCGTGATCGCCTTGATCTGATGTTCCTTGAGGAACTTGCGGCACTGACCGAGCAGCACAGTATGGCTCATCGCCTCAGTGATGTTTTCCAGTTTTGCACCGGGCACGCCCAAAAGGTCGATCCGCACAGGCACAAAGTGTTCGGCAATGATATAAAGCCCGCTTTCAGGCAGCAAACGATGAATATCCGCAACACGACCATAAAGTGAGTTTTCGACCGGCAGCATCGCCAACGCCGCATCACCGCGCTTTACCGCAGCAACAGCATCTTCAAAGGTCTGACAGGGCAAAGGCTCCATATCGGGGTAAACTTCCCGGCATGCCTGATGGGAATAGGCGCCCATCTCACCCTGAAATGCGATTTTTTGCTGGCTCATCGTCTCTCTCCCGGCGCCGGATGCGCCACGCGCCCATCGCCGTTCATCGGTCAATGGGTCGCGCCTTATACGCCTTGCCCGAAGCTGCGCAAAGCGGATATATCCCATTCAAACGGGCAATCGCCCTGTGAATGGCATGAGAGGCTGTAGCTATGGAACTTTACAAAGTTGGCGGCGCGTTCTGCGCAGCGCTGTTGGTTCTTCTTGGATTGAATTTTATCAGCGAAGACTGGCTTTTCGCAACCGGTGGGCATGGTGACGACCATCACCTTGCGTTCTCTGTCGAGATCGAAGGCGACGATCACGGCGGCGAAGAGGCCGAAGCCGTAGATTACGCAGCTATCTTCGCAGCGGCTGACGCAGCGGCCGGCGAAAAAGTGTTCAAAAAATGTAAAGCTTGCCACAAGCTCGAAGATGGCGCGAATGGCGTTGGCCCACACCTCTGGGGCGTTGTTGGCCGCGAAATCAATGGTGTTGCGGATTACGGCTCCTACTCCGGCGCGCTGCCATCCGGCGAAGCTTGGACAGCTGAAAACCTGTACGCCTTCCTTGAAGCTCCCAAGAAATGGGCCAAGGGCACATCAATGGGCTTCAACGGCCTGAAGAAATCGGCTGATCGCGCGAACCTGATCGCGTATCTCAACGAAGTAGACGGCTCACCTGAACCGCTTGCCGCTGAATAAGCACGGTTTAACAGACAGAAATGCGGGCCGCTCCCACCGGGGGCGGCCCTTCTTTTTTGCGCCTAGCAGCAGTGAAAAGCGTTACGGCGTTAGCGGGTCGGATGCCATGCCAAGGTGCAGATCCGTTCCCGTGTAGGGATGCGCGCGCGCCAGATCCTCTTCAAACTCTATCCCCAGGCCAGGCGCGGCAGAAGGGATCACATATCCATCTTCCCATGTAATCGAATGTTTGATGAGATCGCCGTGGAACCCACCCCATGTTTCGATGCTTTCCAGAATCAGAAAGTTGGGAATGCAGGCTGACAGTTGAATGTTGGCGGCCCCCTCCACCGGGCCACAATACAGATGCGGTGCCATAACAGCGTATTTTGCCTCTGCCATGGCCGCGATTTTCTTGGCCTCCAGTATACCACCGACACGGCCCAGCGCGGGCTGTAGAATCGATGCGGCACCGGTGTCCAGCACACGCGCAAATTCATATTTCGTGCACAGGCGTTCCCCCGTGGCGATCGGAACCGAGGTGTGGCGCGCAACCTCCGCCATGCCTTCGGGCCATTCCGGTGGTGTGGGTTCTTCAAACCAGAGAGGCTCATACGGCTCGATGCGTTTGGCCATCCGCTTCGCGCCCGAAACAGTGAATTGCCCGTGGGTGCCAAACAAAAGGTCCGCGCGCGTACCGACCGCTTCGCGAATCGCTTTGCAGAAAGCTTCTGAACGCTCCAGCGACGGCAAATCGGGCTGTCTGCCATCATAGGCTGTATACGGTCCGGCCGGGTCAAACTTGATCGCCGTAAACCCCATATCAACGTATTCCAGCGCCCGCGCCGCAGCGACATCAGGGTTCGTGTAAATCGGCGCATCAGCCGCGGCATGCGCATCTTCATCCTTGGCATAGAGATAGGTGTAGGACCTGATCCGCTCCCGCGTTTTTCCGCCCAGCAGATCATACACCGGCTTGCCAGCAGCCTTGCCCACAATGTCCCAACAGGCAATCTCCAACCCCGAGAAAACCCCCATCAACGTGGGATCAGGGCGCTGTTGATAGCCCGAAGAATAAGTAACCCGGAACAGGTGTTCTATGCGGTGCGGATCGGCGCCCTGAAAATGGCGGGCAAACACATCTTCGGTCGCAACCTTGATGACATCCGGCCCAAAACTCGCGGCGTAAATCTCGCCATACCCGGTGATTCCACAGGCCGTCGTCAGTTTCACAAAGATGAAATAGCGCCCCCCCGTTCGTGGCGGCGGGTTTCCAACGATGAAAACTTCAAGGTCCTGCAACTTCATATCTGTTCCCCAATTCACATTTTATGACGCGAGCCGTCCAAGGGTACCCTTTCACCACTGATCAGGCGTGCCAATCCTTACGCGACAGCGAAGGTCGCTTTCGCCCCAAACACCTGCCGAGATTCCGCTTCACATCCCTATCAGTTCGCTTGCTTAACCCCCCTTCGCCCCCTAGCTTTTCGGGAGAGCTGATCAGGAGACCTTTATGCGCCTCACCCGCCGGACGTTCACCACGACTGCCCTTGCTGCCACGGCTTTGCCATTGGCACGTGCCAACGCTGCGGCGGAGAACGTGGGCAAGGGCGTTATCACCCGCAGTCATGGTGCCTCCCTCGTTGGGCCGCTCAAATATGGCGCAGATTTCCCGCACTATGACTATGTGAACCCTGATGCGCCCAAGGGGGGCACCGCGCGGCTGGCTTCACGCGCGAATTTCGACAGCTTTAACCCCTTCATCGTAAAGGGAACGCCGCCCCAGGGGATCGGACTGGTGTACGAAACACTAATGACCCCGCCGCTGGATCAGTCATCGACCGAATACGGGCTGCTGGCGGAGTGGATTGAATACCCTGACGATCAAAGCTGGGTTGCCTTTCGCCTCCGCGATACCGCGCGTTGGCATGATGGCGTCCCTGTCACCGTAGACGATGTCATTTTTTCGTTTGAGGCACTGACCAAACAAGGCGCACCGCAATATCGGTTCTATTACGCCAATGTCATTGGCGCGAGAGATATGGGCGACCGGGTCGTGCGGTTTGATTTTGATACCCAGAACAACCGTGAACTACCCCATATTATGAGCCAGCTCAGCATTTTGCCAAAACACTGGTGGGAGGGGCGCGATTTCACCGAAGGCAGCCTGGACCGCCCGCTTGGCTCTGGCCCTTATCGCGTCGGCAAATTCGAAACCGGGCGGTTCGTGGAATATGAACGAGTGAAAGATTACTGGGGCGCGGACTTGCCCGTGAACATTGGCTCAAACAACTTCGACCAAATCAGGTTTGAGGTGTTCCTTGACTCAGACGTTGCTTTTGAAGGCTTCAAATCAGGCGCTTTTGATTTTCGTGATGAAAACTCCGCGAAAAAATGGGCGCTGCAATATGATTTCCCTGCTGTGAAAGATGGCCGCGTCAAAACGCTGGAATATCCGTCAGAAGGGCCAAAACCGGCGCAGTTTTACGCGCTCAACCTTCGTAAGGATAAATTCAGTGACCGGCGCGTTCGGCAGGCCCTGGGGCTGGCTTACGATTTTGAGTGGACCAACAAGACAGTCTATTTCGGGCAATACGCGCGCGTAACCAGCACGTTCCAGGGCTCTCCCGACCTTATGCCAACAGGTGAGCCGAGTGCGGCGGAACTGGCCCTGCTGGAACCATTGCGAAACCAGATCCCCCCCGAGGTTTTTGGGGAAGCCTGGACACCGCCAACCACCGATGGGTCGGGTCGAAACCGGCGCAACATTCGCCGCGCCTCCAAATTGTTGGAGGCAGCGGGCTGTGTCCTGAATGAAGGCATTCTATCAACGCCGAATGGTGAGCCGTTCAAGATTGAATTTCTGATCTATGATTCCAACTCGGAACGTGCGCTCAACCCTTGGATCGCGAACCTGAAACGGCTGGGGATAGAGGCCACTCTGCGTCTGGTCGATTTCCCGCAATATGTGCGCACCATTCAGCAAGACCCGGAGTTTTCGTGGGATGTTATCGGCTGGCAGGCGCGAAACTCCTCCAGCCCCGGTAATGAACAGCGGGAATTTTGGGGCTCACGCGCCGCGAATGAGGTTGGCGCACGTAACGTTAGCGGGGTGGCAGACCCGGCGGTAGATGCGTTGATCGACCATATCATTGCTGCCAAAGACCGCACCGAATTAAGCGTTGCCAGCCGTGCGCTGGACCGGGTGTTGATGTGGAACAACTATTTCATTCCCCAGATATTCAGCCCCAATGAACGCCTTGCATGGTGGGACAAATTCGGGCGACCAGATCCCCTGCCGGGGATAAACCCCGGCTTTCCGTCAATCTGGTGGTCGACTGAATGAAACACTTTCTGATCCCTGTCATCGCCCTTTGCGCCGCTTTTGCAGCAAAGGCCGAGGTCGTGACCAAACATGGTGTTTCAGCCTTTGGCGCACTGAAATATGGAGTGGATTTCACCCATTTTGATTATGTGAATCCCGACGCGCCGAAGGGCGGGATATACAAAGGGCGCTCTACCTTTTCAGCGCGCACATATGACAGCCTCAACCCCTATATCCTGAAGGGTGAGGCGGCGCTGGAAATTGATCTTTTCATCTTTGACCGCCTGTTGACCCGCGCCTGGGATGAACCCGACGCCGCCTATGGCCTATTGGCCGCCAGCGTGACCTACCCGGCTGATCGTTCATGGGCAGAATTTGAATTGCGCCCCGAGGCGCGTTTCGCCGATGGCACGCAAGTCACGGCCGATGACGTGGTGTTCTCGCTGTCTGTGCTGCAAGAAAAAGGTGCGCCCAGCTATCGCACCATTTTTGCAGACCTTGGCACCGCGACGGCACTTTCGCCCACGCGCGTTCGGTTTGATTTTCGCGAAGGTGCTTCTACCCGCGATTTACCAATGCTAGCGGGCGATGTGCCTATCATGTCCGCCGCAGATTGGGCCGGGATAGATTTTGCCGAAAGCTCCCTTCGCCCCCCACTTGGCTCCGGGCCTTACGCGGTTGGCGATGTAAAACCCGGCCGCTCCATCACTTATGTACGGCGGGGTGATTATTGGGCCAAAGACCTGCCTGTAAATCGCGGGCGCTGGAACTTTGATGAACTGCATTACGAATACTTCAAAGACAGCACCGCTGCCTTCGAGGCTTTCAAGTCAGGCGCATATGAATTCCACGAGGAGTTTTTCTCAAAACTCTGGGCCACCGCCTATGATTTCCCTTCGCTCGACAAGGGCTGGGTCAAGCGCGATGTCCTTGCAGACGGGCGTGCGTCCGGCACACAGGGGTACTGGTTCAACACCCGGCGCGCAAAATTCACAGATCCGACAGTGCGACAGGCCCTGTCCCTTGCGTTTGATTTTGAATGGTCAAACCGGACACTTTTCTATGACCTATACAGCCGCACGACGAGCTTTTTTCAGGGGTCTGCGCTGGCAGCAACGGGGCGTGCCTCCGCTGCTGAACTGGAGCTTCTGACACCGCTTTCGGCACATTTGCCCGACACTGTCTTTTCTGAGGACGCTTATCAGCCCCCCACCAATGACGGTTCCGGTCGCCTTCGCCGTGCACTAAGACTGGCCGGCAAGATGCTCGATCAGGCGGGCTGGCGCGTTGGTGCCGACGGTATGCGCCGAAACGAAGCCGGTGAACCGCTGGAGATAGAATTCCTCTCGAATGGTCCTGCTTTTGAGCGGATTACCGGGCCTTATGTGCAGAACCTGAAGCAACTGGGCGTGGACGCCGAATTCCGCCTGATAGATTCGGCGCAGTACCAGCAACGCGTCGAAGACTTTGATTTTGATGTTGTCGTCGCCCGTTTGCCGATCCCGGAGACGCCCGGCCCGGAACTGCGCAATCTTTGGCATTCAGTATCGGTAGACTCGCGCGGCTCCCTGAACCTCGCTGGGGTCAATAACCCGGCCGTCGATGCCCTGATTGAAGCTGTTATTGCCGCCAAAGACCGGGATGCCCATGCGGTAGCTGTTTCGGCCCTCGATCGCGCATTGCGCAGCCTGCACATCTGGGTGCCCCAGTGGACCAAAGCCAGCCACACGATCGCCTATTGGGATATCTATGGCAGGCCCGATATCAAACCGGCCTTTCACCGTGGCATCGTACAAACGTGGTGGATTGACGAAGAAAAACAGGCTGCGTTGGACAAACAGCGCGGGCAACAATAGTTCGCCATCAAACCGCAGATGGGCTGCGCTTACCCTGCTTTCAGCCGATGTGGCGTAAGACGCCGCCTTTTGGGCAGCTTTGAGCGGGGCGTTGGAATGATCCGCGCGCCCGTCAGCAGCGCAAGCGCATCCTGCGAAAACAAGTCATCAAACACCTCACTCGCGGCATCCAGGCCCCCGGTGTAGGTTCCAAATGCCGGCAAGATAACCCGTGTATCATCCTTGATAAAAGACGCGCGCCCCCGTCCGCGCAGCCATACTTTGGGGTGATAATGCCCCGATATTTCACCCCTTGCACCGTTCAGGGCGATATGGCGAAAGACGAGTGGGCCGACACGGTGCTGGTCCAGATATGTGCCCCCCAGCCCTGATGGTTCAGGGTCGTGATTGCCCAGAATCCAAACCCATGAACGCCCAGCCATGAGGCGCCGGAGTGAAAGGGTAATGTCCTCTTCAATCTCCTGGGCCGCGGTCGAATCATCAAAGCTGTCACCAAGGCATACAACCTCCGCAGGGCGGAGGTGATCCACCACATCGGCAAGACGTGCGATTGTCTCATACGCTTCATAAGGCGGTGTAAGACGCCCCTCTCTGCGGGCTATGCGCTTGGCCTTCCCGAGGTGAAGATCGGACACAACCAACGTCTTGGAGGCAGGAATCCAAAGCACGCCACTCGGAAAGGCGATCAGCTTTACCCCAGATAATGAAAATTCGTATCCATCCATAAGACAGGAACAAAACGGGAATTTTCAGCGATTGCAAGGCTCATATGCCGCCTTTGGCACATGGGCCTGTTTCCGCTCGCCACCGCCATGGTCTTTCCGCTAGCGCAAGGCCTCGCAAACTGTCAAAATACCCGCATGCGTTGTGGGAGTGTACTGTGTTAGAGTTCTTGGGCCCCGATCTGGCGGAAACTGCGCGCCATGCCGTCAAGGTATTTGTCGGCATGACGGTGCGGCTTTCACCGATCTATGTCGTATCAATGCTTGTCATCGCCTATGCGCTTTATCGCATACGCAGGATCGAAGGCTCGTTTCTTTCATGGCTGTTGCCGCGTGAAATTTACCTCCACAAATCGCATATGACCGATCTGAAACTGTTCGTTTTCGGGCGCGTCGTCGTATTATTGCGCCTTTTTTCATCGGCTGGGATACGTACCTTGATCGCTGCAACCATTCTGGTTGCCCTTGGCGGCAGACTCGACGCAGAGGCCGGTGCCTGGGTGCCTTTCGCGACAACACTTGCGGTTTTGCTCGTCAGCGATTTCAGCACCTATTGGATTCACCGCATCCATCACCAAACCGCTTACCTCTGGCCCTTTCACGAAGTTCACCACAGCGCGGAGGTTATGACCCCTGTCACGGTCTACCGAAAGCACCCGGTCTACGATATTTTGGGCGGGTTGTTGCGCAACTGCCTGATGGGCGTGCTGTTCGGGTTCTGGACGTGGGTTTTCGCCGGGAAAATCGCGATTGTGCATATCGCGGGCGCGAGCGTGCTTTACGTAATGTTTCACATGGCTGGCTCCAACTTTCGGCACAGTCATATCTGGATCAGCTATGGCCCGTTCTGGGAGCGGATTTTCATTTCCCCCGCACAACACCAAATTCACCACTCCATCGCGCTGGAACATCGGGACAAGAATTTTGGCGAGGTCTTCGCATTCTGGGATTGGATGTTTGGCACCCTTTATCGCCCGACACGGGAGGAGGCCCTGACGTTTGGCCTGTCTGACGAGACGGGCGCACCCATCGCCCAGCCACATGATGGCCTGATCGCCGCCATCGTGCGCCCGTTTCAGGATAGCTGGCGCGCATTGCGAGGCCAAACCCCGCCGCCAACGCCCCCCAAAGAAAGCCCCACCAAAGGATGAACCGGGGGTTCTCCACCTATCTCGACGGCGCACGGGCATTGGCAGCGATTGTCGTGCTGCTTTCGCATCTTGCGTATAATCGATTCACGGGCGGTGACCTGTCAGTGTTCCGAACCTACAATCTGGGTTCGGATGCGGTCGTGGTCTTTTTTGTGCTGAGCGGCTTTGTCATCGCCTATGCCGCAGATCAACGTGACCGTGGGCTGGGTGGCTTTGCCTTTAGTCGGCTGACCCGCCTGTGGTCCGTTGCCATTCCTGCGTTGATCCTGACGCTCGTGGCGGATGCCATCGGTTCATCCCTCGCACCCGGTGACTATGACGGGTGGTGGCACCACAAGGCCCCCGCCTGGCTGACCGCGCCGATTGCCCTGGGGTTCTTTTCGGAATGGACAGGGTTCGGGTACCGCATTGGCACAAATGGCCCCTGGTGGTCGCTCAGTTACGAAGCCGCCTATTACTTGTTGTTTGCGATTGCGACCTACATGACTGGCCTGCGCCGTGCGCTCTTTCTGGTGCTTGCGATCATGCTGGTCGGGATAAAGCCACTGTTACTGATGCCGTCATGGCTCTTGGGGGTTGCGGTCTACCACCTGCTTAAGCGGGCTCCGGAAGGGGCGCAAAACGGTCGTTGGGTGCTATGGGCAGTTTTGCCGCCGATGCTCTATGTGTTATTTCAGGCCCTGTCGCTTCCCCTGATGTTGGAATTGTTGGGGAAAGTCACCTTTGGGCCGATCATGTGGCTTGTCCGCTTTTCCGATGAGCCGATCTGGAATCTGGTGATCGGTGGTCTTTTCGCGCTGCACCTTTATGCGGTGGGGCGCCTGATGGCAGGCAGCGAAAGGCCGGTGACGAAGGCCTCACAAGCGATCAAGTGGATCGCGGGCGGCAGTTTTTCAATCTACCTTGTCCATTATCCCCTGTTGATGCTGCTGGATGTATTCATACCGGATTTTGCGCCAGCACCGCTTCATCATCTGGTATTGTTCGTGGCTGTGATGGCAGCCTGCTTGTTGTTCGCGCAGGTCTTTGAGCGCCCCCTGCCCCGTTTTCGCGCGGCGCTTCGCCGCCGGATCGAGCGCGCATAGAGATTGGAGCTAGCCCTCCAGTTCGGCCATCAACGCTTCGGCATCCGCCTCCAGCAGTCGTTCTTCGGCGGCCCCACGTACAGGCATTTTTCCCACTTCCATAAGAAGCGGGGCCGAAAGCGGGGTTACGCCGTTGGCTTTGACCAGTCTGACATTCCCGCAGATACGGGACAGCATTTCTTCGATACGGTCAAAATCAACCATGCCCGACATGGCCTCACGCCGTGTCGCTTCCATAATCAGGTGGTCGGGATCGTATTTGATCAACGTGTCGTACAGGATATCAGAGGAGAAAGTCGCCTGCCGCCCGGTCTTCTGCATACCTGGCAAACGCCGTTCAATCAGGCCTGCGACCGTCGCAGCCTGGCGGAATGACTTCTTCATCATCATGCTATCGAACAACCACCGGTCCAACCCGTCACGAAACCCGTCTGCCGAGAAAAGCGGCGCGGGGTCGGTAACCTCTTCAAGCCCCCAAACCATCAACCCATAGTCAGAACAGACATAGCCGAGGGGGTCCAACCCTGCTTCTTCCATCCGTTTGGTGACGATCAAGCCCATGGTGTGATGGGCGTTCCTGCCCGCAAAACCATAGGCAACCATGTGCCATCGGCCTTTCCGCTCATAGGTTTCCACCATGAGTTCACCAGCCCGCGGCAATGACGATATGCGTTGCTGATGACGAAGCCACTTTTCCACCGACCCCGGCAGGTCACGCCATAAGTCGGGGGTATTCAAAGCATCAATAATGCGATGCGCAAGAAAGGTAGAAACCGCAAGCCGCCCCCCGTTGAACACAGGGATCAACGGGTCGCGCCCCGGTGCCGGGGACACGCGCACAGTCATTTCCTGCAGCGCATTGTACTGGACCACCTCACCGCCAATCAGAAATGTATCGCCGGGGCGCAGCTGGGCGGCGAATGTTTCTTCCACTTCGCCTAGTTTGCGCCCGCCCATGCGGCTGCGCGCAGTGCCAGATCGTACCTTGAGTTTCTCCGTTTCAACGATGGTGCCAATATTCATCCGCAGGCGTTGCGCCGCCCGCGGGTCGCGCAACCGCCACCCGTCTGGCGTCTCCATCAGACGACGCCAACGGTCATAGGCCCGCAGGGCATATCCGCCCGTTGCGCAAAATTCGAGGCATTGGTCAAACTCCGCGCGCGTGGTTTTCCGATAGGGGCCAACCGCGCTGATCTCGGCAAACAGATCGCCCGCATCAAATGGCCCGGCGCACGCCGTCAGCAGAATATGCTGACAAAGCACATCAAGCCGCCCCGGCGGTGCAGGCTCACCATCCAGTTCGCCCGCTTCGACCGCCGCGAGGGCACAGCGGCATTCAATAACTTCCAGCCGATTGCCGGGCACCAATATCGCGCGACTGGGCGCATCAAAGCGGTGATTGGCCCGCCCGATGCGCTGAACCAGACGTTTCACGCCCTTTGGCGCACCAACCTGTATGACAAGGTCCACCGCGCCCCAATCAATCCCAAGGTCAAGCGACGATGTGCAGACCACGGCACGCAACTGCCCGGCGGCCATTGCGCCCTCTACCCGCTCTCGCGCTTCCCGCGACAACGAACCGTGGTGCAAGGCTATTGGCAGATCGTTGTCATTGACCGCCCATAGCGCCTGAAAAAACAACTCCGCCAAGGCCCGTGTGTTGATGAAGACGAGCGTTGTACCCGCCTTTTCCACCTCTGCCATGACAGCGCGCGCGGCATAGCGCCCCCCATCACCGGACCAGGGCGGATCACCCGCCGATTCAAGGATAGAGATGTCCGGCTTTGGCCCCGGCGGGGCCTGTAGAACCCGGCACGCACCTGTTTCCAGCCAATCGGCCAAGGCCGCAGGGTCTTCGGTTGTTGCGCTCAGCCCAATGCGACGATGCGCAGGCGCGAGCGAGCGCAAACGCCCCAGACACAACGCCAACTGATCGCCCCGCTTGCCCCCTGCCATGGCATGCGTTTCATCAACGATAACCGCCTTTAGCCCGCCGAAAATGCGCGGCGCATCTTCATAGGACAAAAGCAAAGCCAAGCTTTCCGGCGTTGTGAGCAGGATATGAGGCGGGTCAGCGCGTTGCCGTCGTCGGGCCGCCTGTTTTGTGTCGCCGGTTCTGTCTTCGATACGAAGGGGCAGGCCCATTTCCGTGACGGGTGCCTCCAGGTTGCGGCGAATATCTGTCGCCAATGCCCTCAAAGGAGAGATGTAAAGCGTATGCAGCCCCGGTCGGGGATCGGCGGCAAGCTCAACAAGTGATGGTAAGAAACCAGCAAGCGTCTTGCCCCCTCCCGTGGGTGCGATCAACAGGTCAGCGGTACCGGGTGCGGCACGCGCAATCAGCTCCAACTGATAGGCGTGTGGCACCCAGCCGCGCGCGGCGAACCAGTCTGCAAAGGGCGAAGGCAGCGTTGTCATCGCCTTGAACATAGCGTGAACCTATGCAGGCGCAATGCTGCTGATACCATCACTGACGCAGGCGTCTCCGAGTGGAATGGCCCTGCGCAGCGCAACTATTTTGGAGATTCGCATGGATAATGGTACTATCAGCGGCATGAAACACATTCTCAGCGCCTTGGCCCTCAGCGCCCTCACCGCAATCGGTGCGCTCGCTGATCCGATTTTCAAAGCCCCCCCACCGGCAAAGGGCTTTTCTTACCCTGATTGCTTTTGCACCAATCGCGGTGAAAAGGTTCCCATTGGCAAGATGTCGTGCCTGCGTATCGGCAGCCAGACCTTTACCGCCCGATGCGGCATGTCACTCAACAACCCTGCGTGGCGTGACATGAAACCGGGCTGCGATACCCCTGTCAGCAGCGCGCCGGACGTGCAGTCAGAGTTTCTTCAGCCAGGCTAAAACGCGCTTTTTGTTGACGTCGAAATCGCGCAGGCCATAGCGGCTGCGCGAATAGACATAAAGCTGTGCACCGCCCGCCGCTTCGACCGCGCGCACAGAGATATAGTCAGGATAAGCCATTTTCGCCGTGCGCTGAATGTAGGTTGCAAAGCCATCGCGCTCTCCCAACAGTGATGTGCGCGGCTGTGATAATGCCATACGCTGAAACGCTGTCATCAACGCCTCTGGCGACATGTCATAGACCGGCGAAACCATGTCCCCGCCGGATGGGGCGACGACAAAATCGTTCAACGCCTTTGTCGCCTGCACGCCCGCAGGATCAACATGCCACCGCTCGGGGTCATCAGGGGCCATTCTGATATACGCCATCAAACCGACGGCCATCAGGATCAGCAAACAAAGCGCATAAAACATATAACGACCCGCCTTTTTCATCTCAGTTATTCAGCAGCATTTTTGGCGGCTGCCTCTGCCGCTTCGATCTGCGCAGCCCGTGTCTCCACCAGCCCAACGATATGATCGACCATCTTGTCATTGGACAGTTTGTGATCCTGCTTGCCTGCAAGATACACCATACCAGACCCGGCACCGCCACCTGTGAAACCGATATCAGTCATCAGGGCTTCGCCCGGTCCGTTAACCACGCAACCAATAATCGACAGCGACATTGAGGTCTGGATATGCGCCAGGCGCTCCTCCAACTTTCCAACAGTCTCGATCACGTTGAAACCCTGCCGGGCGCAGGATGGGCAGGAAATGATCGTGACACCGCGGTGCCGCAGACCGAGAGATTTCAATATCTCGAATCCGACCTTTACCTCTTCTTCCGGCTCAGCTGACAGGCTGACGCGAATGGTATCGCCTATACCCATCCACAAAAGGTTACCCAGACCGATTGCCGATTTGACAGAGCCTGAGACAAAACCACCAGCCTCCGTAACACCAAGGTGAATGGGCGCATCCGTTGCCTCTGCCAGTCCCTGATAGGCCGCGGCTGTCATAAAGACGTCAGAGGCTTTCACGCTGATCTTGAATTCGTGAAAATCGTGATCCTGTAGCAGTCGAATATGATCCAAACCGCTTTCAACCATCGCATCGGGACAGGGTTCGCCATATTTGTCGAGCAAGTGCTTTTCGAGCGAGCCGGCATTCACGCCGATGCGGATGGAACACCCGTTATCCTTTGCCGCCCGCACCACTTCGCCAACGCGATCAGCAGACCCGATGTTGCCGGGGTTGATCCGCAAACAGGCCGCGCCTGCCTCCGCCGCTTCGATCCCGCGTTTATAGTGGAAATGAATATCCGCCACCAAAGGCACCGGGCTTTCAGCCGCGATTTCCTTGAAAGCCTTGGTCGAGGCTTCATCAGGGCATGAAACACGCACAATATCCGCGCCAGCCGCTGCGCACCGCTGGATTTGCTCAATGGTGGCTTTGACATCGGTCGTCGGCGTGTTTGTCATGGTCTGCACCGATATCGGCGCGTCGCCGCCAACCTCGACAGATCCAACACGTATTTTACGGGAAACGCGGCGTTCGATATCGCGCCAGGGTCGCAAGCTCATGGCATCCTCATCAGTCTTTCGACGCGCAGAATTTCAGGGAAGGTGGCGTCAGAGAACACCTAGTCTGTCTGCCCCCATACGACCAGTGAGACGTGTCAGCGCGCCCCCGCGCAAACCCCGTTTCGATGGGGTCGCTCAATCAAGCGGCAGTTGCGCAACCGCTTCGCGTGCTTCAACCGCGGCGCGACGGGCTGAACCGACGGCTTCAAACGCCACGTCGTCCGCCACGGGGTAAGAGGCCCGGATCGCTTCCGGCGTCAGCTGCACATTTTTTGCAACAACAGGACCAGCCCCCAACGGGCCGAATGCGGCGTCGCCAACAACAAGATAAACCGCGCCCGCATTTCCCGCACGCAGCACCGGCGCATCGGCATCCACTGGAAGGATGAAACGATCACCCGCGCCAAGAATGCCCGTGAACAGGGTTTTTGCATCGCCATCGCGAACACGAAGCCAGGCATCTTCCACGGCGACAATGTTGATAGCGACGGATGAAACCGGATCAATCGTGCCATTGTCGATCATGGTACGCCCGGCAAGTTCGGCAATCGGATTGCTCGACAAGGCATCATCCAGACGAGCAGCACTGGGCGTTGTGGCAAACGCTGTCACACCCAACACATCATCAATGGATACAGCCGCCGCAGCAGCAGCGGCACGTTCTGACGCGGCAACTGCGCCATCGGGGCCATCCACGCGATTTGAAGGTGGCGTGACCGCGTCATCAGCGGCGTACACACCGGCGCGCATCGGGTCGATTGAGGATATCGGACCATCACGCGGCTCGATGACCGGTGGGGTAAATTCCTGCTCTGCGTATAGTTCCGCCAGCGAAATACGTGGCGCGCCAATCGCATCACCGCCCTCGGGCGCGGCGTCAGCCTGTACATAAGCCGTAGGGGCCTGAATGTCAGGCGCGGAAACCAGCACCTCCGGCGCATCAGGCAATGGCGCAAACCCTACACGTTGCAGGTTTTGCAACACCGTCCACCCGCCGAAGCCAAGACCAACAACCAAAGCACCGAGCGCAGCAACCGAAGCCAAACCACGCAGCGACGACCCAAAGTCAACACGAGCTGCCCGCGCGTTCGCAGGTGCAAAACGGTTGTTGATCACAAGATCATCAACCTTTCGGCCCGGATTAACCTTCTGCTTGGGGGTCGCGTTCAGCGTTGGTTCAACCGAAACTTCTTCGGAGGCACGAAACCCGCTTTCAGCACAAAACCGACGATAAACATCATCAGGATCAAGGTTCAGATATCGAGCGTAAGAGCGGATGTATCCAGAGGCGAAACCCGGCGCGGTAAAGGCACTCGCGTCAGCATTTTCGATGGCATCAATCAGATCAGCCCGCAGCCGCAGTTCGCGCTGCACGTCAAGAAGGGTCTTCCCCTTCGAGGCACGTTCCCCGCGCAACTGGTCGCCGAGCTTGACCTCAAAAGAGTCAAACCCTTGCAAACCGGGATGAAACGCTTTCCCCATGACTGATCGCACCGCTATGAAAACCTGAGTGATTTATACAGTTCCTCCACCGTCAGCGCAAGTTAACTAACGGTATTCACACAAGGTTTTGGTCACGAAATATGTCGAATTCACGTCCGATTGCACAGTATTCGCGACGAGGGAGACTGCCAAAGAGGCTACACAACCCGAACTTGGTTCAGTGTCGGAAACACTTGCCTGCCTTCGAATCGACCGAATACGGCCTTGACGTGCGATCGTATCGCGCCATCTCACGTTCGGAAAGAAAGGGCCTAGCATGGATATTTTCGGATCGCTTCTTCCTGCATTCGCTGTCAGCCTAGGCGTGTTCATCGCGCTCTGGCCCATCAGTGTTTTGATACGCGATGTCAGCATCGTGGACGCATGGTGGGGGCCCGGATTTCTTGCGGCGGTTCTGATCGCGTGGGACGGCCAAACCGATACACGAACAGTCCTGCTTTTGGGCCTCGTCGGCATATGGGCGCTTCGCCTTGGCATTGTGATGATACGGCGTCGCCTTGCGCACGGGGCCGAAGATTCGCGTTATCAGTTATTACGTGAAGGTTGGGGCGCATCGTTTTGGTGGAAAAGCCTTTTTGTGGTTTTCCTGCTTCAGGGCATATTGCAGTGCATCATTGCCCTGCCGCCCCTGATGGTTTTGAGCGTTCAACCGGTTTCAATGGGCATCCTCGGCGTGATCGGGGGCGCAGTCGCATTTGCCGGGCTGGCGCTTGAGGCGATCGCAGATCACCAGCTTGATGCCTTCAAACGAACGAACGCGAAGGGCGAAATTTGCAAAACAGGGTTACGCGCTCATGTGCGCCACCCCAACTACACCGGAGAGATGATTTTCTGGTTTGGCATTTGGCTGATTGCGACAGAGGCTGGTGCCTGGTGGACCGCCATTTCTCCGCTACTGCTCGTATTTCTGCTCACAAAGGTTTCAGGGGCGCCAATGTTAATGGATTCCATGTCGCGCTCACGCCCCGGATATGTCGCCTACACTAAAATGACACCCGCATTTCTTCCGAAGGTCAGTTGAGCGCACGTAGTACCTTTGGCAATTCTTCGGCCAGATCTTCGGCGATTAGGCCCGGCCCGAAAGAACGTGCGCATTCCTGATGAAGCCAGGCACCTTCCTCCGCTGCTTGTCGCGCGTCATATCCCCGCGCCAGCAAGCCCGCGATAAACCCGGCCAATACATCGCCCGCGCCCGCCGTTGCCAACCACGGGCACGCGCGGTCACGTACGGCGGCCACGATCAAAGCAAGGCCATTCGGCCAACTGATGACGGTATCCGCCCCTTTCAACAAGACAACACACCCGGCCCGCGCCGCCGCCGCGCGGGTTGCATCGACCTTGGAAAAGGCCGGGCCGGATGTGACGGCGCCGATCATCTGCGCCGATATGTCAGGAAACAGTTTTTGAAATTCACCTGTATGCGGCGTCAGCACTGTTTCCGTGCCCGATGTCATGGCGAACAATGCCTCTGGCGCGTCGCAGAATGAAGCCAAAGCGCCCGCATCCAGCACAAAGGCGCGCGGCCCGTCAGCCGCAAAAGCGGTGGAGATCAAGGCACGTGTTTCCGCCCCCACAGAAAGACCCGGCCCAATCACCATTACGCGCAGACGGTGATCGCGCAAAACCTCCGCTAACCCGTCAGGGCCATTTATGCGTTGCAACATGATGGCGTTCAGCTGTGCCGCATTTTCAATTAGTGCAGACGGCGGTGCCCCAACTGTTACAGCCCCTGCCCCAATACGCAGCGCCCCACGCGCCGCCAGCCTGGCAGCACCGCCCTTCCCGACGCCGCCAGACAAAACCAAGACGTGCCCATGCGTATACTTGTGACCCGGCACCTTTATATGCGGCCGATCAACCGCAGCCAGCCTTATGAGGTGACGATCAATTGCCGTCGAAACCTGTTTGGCCCCATGAGGCGCGGTCAGCGCATTTTGCGCGTGAGCATCCTCTATCCCGAGGGATACAACCTCAACCGCACCACATAATGCCGGCCCTTGGGCGAGAAAATGGGCCGGTTTGGCCCAACCGAAGGTAACGGTGAGATCAGCGCGAAAGGCTGCATCCCCAATCACCCGCCCGCTGTCGCTGTCCAAACCTGACGGAACATCAACAGAGACAAGGAAACCCCACTTTGCGGTTTCATCCAACGCCCCCCAGGCATTCGCGAGGTCCGCAATGTGACCCGGCAAGGGGCGCTTCATCCCCGTTCCGAACAGGGCGTCTACAACAAGCCTTGCATTGCCTCGAAGAAGGTCTTCTATCGGCAGAACATCACCCAACACACGCCACAAACGGCAATTTTCAGCCGCATCAGGCGGGAGTTTTTCTTCGTTCCCCCAAAGATAAACCCGCACATCACAGCCTTTTTCGGACAGGAGACGCGCGATGACAAACCCATCGCCGCCGTTATTTCCCGGACCACAAAGAACCACCACTTCGGACCGTTCCGCGACCAGATCTGGCCTGTGCTTGAATATGGCATCAACAACGCCGCGCCCGGCGCGCTCCATCAATTCGCCGCCGGTCGTGGCACCGCTGTTTATGGCAGTCTGTTCGATGGCACGCATTTGCGCGGCTGTGACCAAATCCATGATGACCCTTCAATTCGCCCAATCTTTGGGCAATCTGCATAAAAAATAGGCAAACAAGCGGGAATCCGACTCACCTTTTGCCAGCTGATCCGCACGAGCGTTGCAGACCGCGCTCTGGGGTGCTTGGTACGCTCCATCGTGAAAGCGTGGAAAACGCGCTGCCACCGGGACGCCCAAGGGAGTTTTCAAATCATGAAAAAAATTGAGGCTATCATCAAGCCTTTCAAACTGGATGAAGTGAAAGAAGCCTTGCAGGACATCGGCATTCAGGGCCTGTCCGTGGTTGAAGCCAAGGGATTTGGCCGTCAGAAGGGCCATACTGAACTTTATCGGGGGGCAGAATACGTCGTCGACTTCCTGCCAAAGGTTAAGATCGAGCTAGTGATCTCCAGCGATCAGACCGACGCCGTTATCGAAGCCATCGTTGGTGCCGCCAAAACGGGCAAGATCGGGGACGGGAAGATCTTCGTCTCCTCCGTGGAGCAAGCGATCCGCATTCGCACGGGTGAAGACGGGCCAGACGCGCTTTGATGCGCCTCTCTCCGCCATAAGACATACGTAAAAACAGACCATCAGACCAAAAGGGACTACGCGATGAGCGACGTACAAGCCTTTCTCGACACCATCAAATCTGAGGACATCGCCTATGTCGATGTTCGTTTCACCGACCCGCGCGGCAAGTTGCAGCACGTCACGATCATGCAGGATCAGGTTGACGAAGACTTCCTGCTCGAAGGCTTCATGTTTGACGGCTCCTCCATCGCGGGCTGGAAATCCATCGACCAGTCAGACATGAAACTGATGCCCGATGTGACATCCGCTTATATTGACCCGTTCTACGCCGAAAAAACGATCTGCGTGCATTGCGATGTCGTAGAGCCTGACACCGGCGAGCGTTATGAGCGTGACCCACGTGGCACCGCACGCAAAGCCGAAGAGTATCTGAAATCATCCGGCATTGGCGACACATCCTTCTGGGGCCCAGAAGCAGAGTTTTTCCTGTTTGACGATGTGCGCTTCTCCAACTCCATCAACAAAGTGTCCTATGAAGTCGACGCGATCGACGCATCCTGGAACACCGATGCTGAGTATGAAATGGGCAACATGGGCCACCGCCCCGGCCTCAAGGGTGGGTACTTCCCGGTTAACCCAACCGACCACGCACAGGACATCCGCTCTGAGATGCTTTCAACGATGAAAGCAATCGGCATGAATGTCGACAAGCATCACCACGAAGTGGCTTCCTGCCAGCATGAGCTTGGCCTCGTGTTTGGTACGCTGACCGAACAGGCTGACCACCTGCAGAAATACAAATATGTCATCCACAACGTAGCGGCTGCATACGGCAAGACGGCGACTTTCATGCCCAAGCCCATCGCAGGGGACAACGGCACGGGCATGCACGTTAACCAGTCAATCTGGAAAGACGGCAAGCCATTGTTCGCAGGTGACAAATACGCTGACCTCAGCGATGACGCGCTATACTATATTGGCGGCGTTCTGAAGCACGCAAAGGCGCTGAACGCGTTCTGTAACGCGTCAACCAACTCCTACAAGCGTTTGATCCCAGGTTTCGAAGCCCCTGTATTGCTTGCTTACTCGGCATCCAACCGCTCAGGCGCGGTTCGCATCCCATGGACGCAGTCACCAAAAGCGAAACGTGTTGAAACACGCTTCCCTGACCCAACCGCAAACCCATACCTGTGCTTTGCAGCCTTGCTGATGGCCGGCATCGACGGGATCAAGAACAAGATCCATCCGGGCGAAGCCTCCGACAAAGATCTTTATGATCTCCCACCGGAAGAGCTTGCCGGCATCCCAACGGTTTGCGGCTCGCTCCGTGAAGCCCTTGAAGCACTGGAAGCTGACAATGACTTCCTGACCGCGGGTGATGTGTTCACCAAAGATCAGATTCAGGGCTATCTCGATCTGAAATGGGAAGAAGTGTACGCGTTCGAACACGCACCGCACCCTGTAGAATACCAGATGTACTATTCCTGCTAATCGCAGCCACATCGACAATTATTGGCGGGGCCTTCGCGGGCCCCGCTTTTATTTTGAGGTATGTTTGACGATCCGCGCAAACAACTAAAAAGAATGTTGCGCGAAATTCATTAACCTTTAATTCTAGCTGGACGTGTGTGCGGATGGGGGTCCGCTGACGATCGGAGGCAACGCGCGTTGGGGGTTAACGAAGTTCTGAACTTCGCGCTGGCGGTCTTTGGCCTGATTGGCTGGATGAGCGTCTGGGCGGTGGTGCGTTCGCCGAACGCGCAAGGGCGGCGCGCCCGGTTGATAGGAATCAACCTGTGCGTTTTCGCGTTTGTCGCCACACTGCTTGCGCTGTCAGAACCCGGCACAACCGATCTGCGTTTCTATCTTTATGTTCATGCCGCAGCAGTGACGGCACTTGATCTTGCCATTGTTCGCTGGCGGCGATGGCGCATTTGGTCAGGGCTTCGGTTTGAGCAAAGCGACCTTGACCGCCGCCCCCAGCGGGTGATGCGCCGCGGCAAGACCAGCGCACGCTGAATTGTGATATCCTTAAGTCGGGCACGCCATAAGCGCACCAGACAAGGGAGATTTCCATGACCGTATTGATCAAAGACCTTGGCCCATCTGCAAACGATCTTGCGTGGACAGCCGCACAGCACAAACTGGCCGCTTCGGACACAATCATCGGACATATTGATACCGGCCTTTTTCCCCACCCATCGCTTGGTTATTCCAACGACACACCGCCCCGAAATATCCTGAGCGTTCGGGGCATGAATTTTTATGATCCGGGTCAAAACGGCCCTGCCCCGGTGACTGACCTCTCAAAGGGATCGGGGCTTGTTGATGGGCTGTCAGAATACCCTGATCATGGTGTCAAAACCCTTTCGGTTATTCTTTCAGACAATGAACACCTTCGTGGTGTCGCGCCCCATGCAAAGATCATTCCCTATCGTGTCGCGAATGGCCCGGTTTTCGTGGGGGCTGCCAAAACCGGAAGCATCGGCAAAGCGATCAGGCATGGCATGTCACAAGCCACTCCACCGCGTGTGTTTTCCATTTCAATGGGCAACACAGGCGTCACCGGCTTGTTTGAATTTTTGCGCGTGATCACAGGCGGCGCACCGGGCATGCAAAAACAAACGACAGAGGCGATCAACGAAGCCTATGAGGCTGGCATTATTCTGGTGTGCGCTGGTGGGCAGGTCATCGACCGTGTGGTGTACCCCGCCCGCTTTCCCCGAACGATTGCCGTGGGCGGGATCACCGCCGATGAAACCCACTATCCCGAAACCGGGTACGATGCGCCCCACATGATTGATGTGTGGGCCTATGCCAGCCACATCAATCGTGCCGCCGGGTTGCGCAGCCACGGGGCGATTGTGCCCATTCATGCAGACACACCCCATCCCGAAAACAAGGATGATGAACCATCAGGCACATCATATGCCTGCCCGCAGGTCGCAGCAGCAGCCGCGATGTGGGTGACGGAGCACGAACAGGCGCTCAATCGTTTCGATCAGCGTTGGAAAATCGTTGAAGCATTCCGAAAGGCGCTCCGCGCAAGTGCCGGGACAGAGCGGCTGCCTTTGCGACGCAATGCGACAGCCAGCGAGAACATCCGCCGTTTGGACATCAACGCGCTGATCAAAACGCCGCCGGATATGACATTCTCATATCAAAAGGCACCGGCGGCACGGCAGTACGCGAGCTGGCTTTGATCGCCTGATCGCAAATTATGCCTGCTCGATCCTGCCTTATGTTGCCGTTTGCGCAACGGACAACATGCGCGCCACTTCGGCCCTGGCGGTTTGGTGATAGCTCGCGCCGCCGTGATATCGAACGATATCGTCTGACTGCTCGTCCATCGCCCCCCCCAACCCCGCCAACTGTGGCACCGTCAGATTGCTCAATGACGTGACGAGCGTTTTGACGGTGAACACAACAGCGCCCGTTTCGGGCAACTTCACGAGGCACTGACGCTCCACCCGCAGCCAGAACGCGGCGGAGGTTTCCCGCTCTACCCCGATCTTGTCGGCCTCATCGACTGGCTGAAAAAGCGCGGGCGTGGCATGGACAAGCCAGTTTGCACGCCACAGCGGGCGCCCCGGCCGCAAGGCATCAAAAAATCGCTGAACACGGGGGGCAAGGTCACCTTCATAACCCGGCACACGCGCATGAATGCCGATCAATGCCCGGTTCATCTTTTCGGTCAATGACCAGCGCGACGGAAAGCACAATATGCCGCCGGTCAGCACATGCTCCGCCTCGCCATCCGCCTTTTCCAATACAAGGAAATCTTCCTGCGCAAGCTGTCCCAGTGTTGCAAGCGGTGCCGAACTGTCGAGCCATACCAGCCCACCATCCGGGCGGCGTATCGAATTGCCCTCACGTGTGAAATCATGTTGTGCGAGCAGAACATCCAGCGCCGCGTGCAGACATTCTTCCGCCGCGGCACCACTATCACCCTGCAAGACAATCTCGCGGCGTTCTTTCAACAACCGCTCCCGCAGGGCGATTTGATCGGCATAGGTTTCGTCGACCAGCAACCATTCGTCAGGCGCAAGCGCCGATACCCCCGGCGGGTGCGCGGTGCGGGCCTCCATGAAGGGCGTAATCCGGGCTGTTGCATGTTCGAGCGGCATATCAAAGGGCCCTTTCAGAATAGCGGAGCAGGTTATGCCCCGTCAGCACATCGTGGATCGGTCGCCAGCGCGTTGCAAAGCTGATCCAATCCATGCCAGCGGCTTTGGCCATTTCCCCCAACCGTAGCCGCCCATCGGCAAGGTTGATCAAGGCACCTGCGTCTTTGGGAATTTCACGGCGAATTTTCAGGCCCTCCACATCCAGTTTCAGCATCCCTTTGCGCGTGATTTCGCCCCCCAGAGCGCGGGCGGGCACGCCGTTCAGACGCGGGCGCAACTGGGGTGCCGGCACAGCAGCAGCGCGGGGTGCACGAGCCGCGTAAAAAACATGAACCTTCATGTTACCGGCCAACTGCTCGGCCAGTGCCGCCTGCTGCAAAGCGGTTAGCCCATCAAGCTGACCCCACAACGCTTCGGGCAGATAGAGGCGCGGGTCATAGCGCGCAGGTTCAACAAAACTGACGAGCGACAGGCCCGCCTTGTTCAACGTCTCATCAATTTCATTCACCGTGTAGGGGCGATCGCGCGAATGCAGCAGCAGGTCATAAAGCCCTGCATCAGACTGTTTATGGTCCACAAGAAAACCGTTCTGCGGAAACCAGTTTGTACGCGGCAGACCTTTGAGCACGGCCTTGGCGGTAACGACCTGATCCTGCGGTGATTGCCCGGCGGTCAGCGCCTGTAGGGCATGTTGCATCGGATAGACACCCGTTCGCCCATACGGCGCATAGACCATCGCGCCCAAGCCCCCCTCTTCGCTCAGGGCTGATGACAAAGCATCAAAACCCGCTTGCGGGTCAGGCAGATGATGCAGAACCCCGGTACAATCAATGTAATCAAAAAGCCCATGATCAGGCGCGGTCAGCAAGTCGCCCGTCAGAAAGGTGATATTGTTCAGGCCTCGTGCTGCGGCACGCGCCTCTGCCACGGCGCGGCTGGCCTCTGACATATCGAGATAGGTGATTTCGGCAGGGCAGCGAATGTCGTGCAATTTTTGTGCTACCTGCATCAACCCATCGCCAGTGCCACCTCCGGCGACCAAAACACGAAATGGCTTTGACCAGTCACGAACACCGCCAAACAGCATGTGATCAATTTCCGGCAAATCGGAGGGGGACCCGACGATCAGGCGTTTTGCCTCATCCTTCGGGTCACGGTCGGGATACGGATAGGCTTCGTATTGGCGTTTTACAGGGTCCATGCCGCATCCTTACGCGCGGTGCCAATTTCCGACAATAGTTTGCCGCGAAACGGGTTGCGGCAAGACACTTCTGCAAGTCTCGTGAACCAAAGCACCGGGAGCAAGCAGCATGAGCAAGCACAAGACCTATTCGCACATCCGCAAGATTACGCCGGGCATGAAACCTGATGGCACCCCCGATGATAATGACCGCGTGGAGATTGGCCCGACCCAACTGGCCTATGACGAATGGGCTGCTGCCGGGATAGAATGCCCCGATTTGCCGACCATGCGCGCCCACCGTCACGCCCGCATCGTTGCAAGCTTGGCAGCGCGTAACATGGATGCGGTCCTGGTCATGGATCCGCTGAACATTCGCTATGCGACCGACACCAGCAACATGCAGCTTTGGAACACCCACAACCCGTTCCGCGCCTGTCTGGTCTGCGCAGACGGGCATATGGTGGTTTGGGAGTATAAAGGGCTCGATTTTCTCACCGGCTTTAACCCGCTGGTGAAAGAAGTACGCAATGGTGCCTCGATGTTCTATTTTTCCGCTGGCGACGGGGTGGAAATCGCGGCAGAGCAATTTGCCGACCAGATCAAAGGCTTGCTTGACGCCCATTGCGAAGGGGGGCGGCGAATTGCCATCGACAAGATGATGATCCACGGCGTTCGCGCCTTCGATGAAGCCGGGTTCACCATCTTTGACGGCGAAGAATTGATGGAGAAAACCCGCGCCATCAAAGGCCCGGATGAAATAAAGGCACTGCGCTGTGCGCAACACGCTTGTGAACAGGCCTTGGCCGAAATGCGCCGCCAGACCGAACCGGGCATGACCGAAAATGACATCTGGGCTGTACTGCACGCGGAAAACATCAAACGCGGCGGCGAATGGATTGAAACGCGCCTGCTGGCTTCAGGCGTGCGCACCAACCCGTGGTTTCAGGAATGCGGCCCGCGCGTGATTCAGAACAACGAAATCGTTGCCTGGGACACGGACCTTGTCGGCGTCTATGGCATGTGCGTCGACATTTCCCGCACGTGGTTCATTGGCGACGGCGAGCCAACGGCAGAGATGAAGCGCGTCCACCGCGAGGCCTATACCCAGATCACCGAAAACTGGCAGATGCTCCGCCCCGGCATGACGTTAAGGGAGGTCAGCCATAATTGCCGCCCGATGCCCGAAGAGTTCACCAAACTGAAATATGGTTGCGTGATGCACGGTGTTGGCCTGTGTGATGAGTGGCCGCTCGTGAAATACCCTGATCTTTGGGAAGATGGGGAATTCGACTACCCGTTGGAGCCGGGCATGTTCCTGTGTTCGGAGGCCTATCTCGGGACAGAGGGCGGCTCCTTCGGCGTCAAGCTCGAAGATCAAGTGATGATCACCGAAGACGGCGTAGAAAACCTGACCCGCTGTCCGTTCGATGAGAAACTGATGGACGGCCTGAAACCTTGGTGGGAAACCTCCTGATCCGGTTTCAGAGCGACAACGCCAGACGGTCTTTCAGATAGGGAAGCCTTGCCTGCGCGGCGGGTACGCGGGCCATGTTCAGATCCGCGGTGATGACCTCCGGCGCGTGCCCTGCGCGTGCCAGTTCCTCGCCATCAGGGGCGGCGATAAAGCTGCGGCCCAGAAACGCCATATCCCCCTCTGCCCCCGCGCTATTGGCATAGGCGAGAAAAACGCCGTTTTCATAAGCCCGCGTTGGGATCATTGTATCTGCGACCCACCCCCACTTCGCGCCCAGCGCAGTGGGAACAAGCACAAGCTCAGCCCCCAATTGGGCGACGTGGCGTGCGGTTTCCGGGAATTCCGCATCATAACAAATCAACGTCGCAATACGCACTCCCTTATAGGAAAACAGCGCGCACCCGTTCCCGGCGGCGAAATACTGCCCCTCAAACCCTGGTGGAATAATGAGCTTGCGATGCCCACCCAACCGCGTGCCATCGGGGGCAATACACTGCGCTGAATTGAACAGGTTTTCGCCGTCGCGCTCAGGATATCCGTAGTGAATGGCCACGCCACTTTCCCGCGCCATCCCGGCGACCTGCCGCGCGATCGCGCCATCAGCGGGTTCCGCGCAGTTGTGGACCATTTCGCCAATGTTATAGCCCGATGCGAAAAGCTCCGGCAGCAGCAGCAGGTCAGCTTTCGCGGCTGCACCGCGCAGAATGTCAGCCAGCCAGGAAAGACGCGCCTGGACGCCCACAAGTGCGGCTGGCGCTTGGGCAACTGCAAGTCGGAACATGTCAGCGGTCCGTAATCAGCAATTCACGTGGATAATCGGTCAGATACTCTGCCCCTGTTTCTGTCACCACGATGCTGTCACCAATGCGCCCTGCCGTGACACCGTCAATGGAAATGCCACCATCAACGGCAAAGGTCATACCCGGTTGCAGGATCGTCTTGTCACCCGCTTTCAACTCCGGCGCTTCGAGGTAGGCGACGCCGATGGATCGACCTGTTCGATAGCCGGTTTCATAACCACGCTCTGCATAAACCTCATTCGCGGCGGCGGCGATGTCTTCGGCGGCAACGCCAGGCCGAATGGCGGCAATCGCGGCTTGCTGTGCGTCGATGGCGGCCTGTTGAACGCGGGCGGCATCCTCTTTCGCCTCACCGATATGGAACATCCGGTCAAAGCCCAGTTTGTATTGCTTGAATTGCGCCATGTTGCAGAAACAGAAATAGACCGGGTCAGCCAACTGATACGCCTTTACCGAAGCACGGCGGTGAACCATCGACGTATCGCGCCCGCTTTGTAGGATTTGCAGGTTGTGGATCATGGGCGAGACGAACCGCTCCCACCCTTTGTCTGTCAAAAAACCTGCCGCCTTGCGGGTGCCTGCATCAATGACCGCCAGCGCGCTTTCCCATTCCTGCGCGCCTTCACGCAATGAGCCATGCGCCGCCGCCATCATCGCGCCTGCAACTTCGCCCGCTTGTTTCATAACCTCTATTTCAAGCGGTGACTTGACCATGCGTTGTTCACCCAGGATGGGGCCGATATCCCGCAGGCTTGCACTTGGATAACGCTCATCAATGAACCGCCGAATGATCGCGGGCATTTGCCCGTGCTCGACCCATAATTCGCGCGGGTTTTCGGGGAGCACTTCAGAAAGCACCCTGCCCCAACTGCGCTGCCCGGCATCTTCCCACGTGCGCACGTCCTGCACCCAGGTCATCTCCGCGACCATCTCGCTTTCCATCAACGGGGTGACGACCACGGGGTCATCATCGGTGGACACCAGCAGCATCGTCGGGCGCCCGAATTCAATGCCCAGATAACCCCAAAACCCTGCCAGATACGCGATTGAGCTTTCGTCTGTGAACAAGGCCTGCGCAATGCCGAGCGTTTTCATTCTCTCACGCAGGGCGTTCGTGCGGGCTTGGGCTTCGTGCAGCATCTTTCGGGCCTTTCTGTTGGTGGCGGCCCACCATATTCGCCATATTCTTTGCAAAGGGTCTGAACGCGTCATTTCGATGCCGTGTTCGCACGTGATCGCGTTTGCAATCGGGCTGGCGGCGGGTCAGGTTGCACGCATGTTGAACCAGATGATCACAGCAAACGGCCTTCAATTTCATGTCGCCACCGCTGGCGCGCCTGCGAACCCAATGTTGCTGTTCCTGCACGGATTCCCCGAATATTCCGGCGCATGGGCGGAACTGTTCGAACGTCTTTCAGATACCTATTTCTGTGTCGCCCCAGATCAGCGTGGGTATGGGCAATCGTCAAAGCCGGATGGTGTTGCAGCATATGCGACTGGCAAACTGGCCGCCGATGCCGCTGCTGTTCTGACCCATTTTTCGCCTGCGGCTCATGCGGTAATCGGCCATGACTGGGGCGCGTCGGTGGCCTATGCTCTCGCCTTTTCACGGCCGAAGGCGATGAAGCGGCTGATCATACTGAACGGCGCACACCCCATCCCGTTTCAGCGGGAACTGGCGGCCGGGGGCGCGCAGTCGGCAGCTTCGCAATATTTTCACCTGTTGCGATCCGATGATGCAGAACGGGTGCTGGGTGCCGATCACTTTGCATACCTGCGCCAGATGTTCGCCAAAGGCATGGATATGTCGTGGATGGCAGGCACGCGCGCCACTGCTTATGAGCAGGCATGGTCCGTGCCCGGCGCATTGACTGGCATGGTCAACTGGTATCGGGCCACGCCCCTGAAAGTCGCCGCAGCTGGCAGCCCGATACCCGCCGATCAGTTGATCCCCTTTGACCCTGCCCGATTGCGGGTGACGATGCCACATTTGTTGATATGGGGAATGAACGACACAGCCTTGTTACCGTCCTGCCGGGACGGGCTGGCCGATCTTTGTGAAGATTTGACCATGAAAGAAATCGACGGCGCGGACCATTGGCTTCACCATCAAAAACCCGATGATGTGGCCGATGCGATCCGCCGATTTTGCCAGTGAAAGTCGAGACAGTGAAATCAAACGATTCCGTGATCTATCAATGAACGAGCGGTTGCGCGTGTGGTTTCCTCTGCTGAAATGAGCTTGCGCCCCAGAACCGCCTCAGCCGCGGAGGCATCCACGCGCCGCACCTTGCCAAGCTCATGCAAGATACTGGCTGATTGCTTGTCGACATAGGCAAGCAAGCGAATGAAGAAATTGGGCGCTTCCATCGTTGGCAGTTTCTTGCGGGTCGGGTCTTCGGCCTTTACCGCTTTGGCAATGTCGAGCATCGAAACGGTCTCCGCCCCGGCCAGAAGGCGTTGACCACCAAGCGCCGGGTCAAGCGCCAGCACATGCAAATCCGCGACATCGCGCACATCCACCAAAGGCATGTGAATTTTCGGCGCAGCAGGAAATTCCCCGCGCATCATCTTGGCAATGATACCGGTAGACGTGGAAAGGTCGCCATTCAAAACAGGCCCCAAAACAAGCACCGGGTTTACGGTTGTGAGGCGCTCACGCGCGTCTGCATCTTCCATGATCTGCCACGCCTTTTGCTCGGCCAGCGTCTTGCTGTCGCCATAGGCATTGTTGCCCGCCCCGCCAATCGTTGACCAATCAGCAGGCGTATAAGGGCGGCTCAACACCGTATCGCCATAGCCGATTGCGATGAAGGATGATGTCAGCGCGATATGTTTGATATCGGCACGCAAGGCCGCTTCCAGTGCGCGGGCGGTGCCTTCAACTGCGGGGCGGATCAGGTCTTGTGGGTCATCAGGTTCCACCGCAACGAAAGGCGACGCGCAATGGCACAGGTAATCCACGCCCGCCATCGCGTCATCCCAGCCTTCATCCTTAAGCAGATCCAACGCCACAAACTCCAACCGGGACACATCCGCCCCCGCCTTGGCCAGATCAGCGCGAACACGACCCCCGCTGGATAGAGAACGTACAGAGCCGCGAACAGCATACCCGGCATTCAACATCGCGACCGCAACATGCCCGGCCACAAACCCCGAAACACCAGTCAGCAGTACCTTGCCGTTATCCATCACCTTGACCTCGTTTTGATATCGCCCCACCGACAGCTTGCACAGTTTAGGTACAGCATAACAATCACAAAGCTGCGGCACTGCGCGCGCGGCAATTTTTCAGTCATGCTTGACCCGCAAGAGCAGCGGCGCGAAGGTTAGCGGATGGATCGCTTCTCCCCCCAAATGCGTGCCGCGCTGATGATGACGCTTTGCTGCGCATTTATTGCACTATCGACTTTTTTCGCCAAAGTTCTCGGCAGGGGCATAGGCGAGAATGAACCGATGAGCGCCTTTCAGATCAGTTGGGGGCGCTATCTGTTTGCCCTGCTTGCGCTGGCACCACTTGCCATGTGGCAGCGCACGTCATTTCGGGGTGCGCCCCTTCCGCTTTATGCGGCGCGGGCAACATGCGGTTACGGGGGCGTGACGGGCATGTTTGCGGCCGCTGCGGTCATGCCGCTGGCCGATGCCACCGCAATCAGCTTTCTGAACCCGGTGTTTGCGATGTTCCTTGCCATCATGTTTCTGGGCGAAAGGGTCGGGCCGGTTCGTTGGGTCGCAGCCGCCATTGCGCTGAGCGGCGGCGCGCTTTTGATCCGCCCCGGTTTTGGTGTCATCCGCCCCGAAGCCTTGATCGCGTTAATGGCCGCCGGGTTCATGGCCGCAGAGATCATTTTTGCCAAACTCCTCGCCCAGCGCGAAGCGGTGTTGCGTCTTTTGATCATCACCAACCTGATTGCGCTGTGCATTGCGACCATCGCCGCCAGTTTTGTATGGCGCGCCCCAACCCTTGAAGAATGGGGGGTTATGGCGTTGGTCGGCTTTGCCATGGTCATCGCGCAGGCGTTTTTTATGAACACGATACGAGTAACCGATGCCAGCTTTGCAACACCGTTTTTCTACGGAACGCTGATATTTGCCACGATCTACGACGCGGCGTGGTTCAGCGAATTTCCCGAACCACTCTCCATCGCAGGCGGCTTGCTGATCGTTGCAGGGGCGGTTGTTCTTGCGCTCAGGGACGGCCGGCGTACGCCGGCACTGATTTCCAAATAAGCGCGCATTCACCCCATGCGTTCATCACAACGCACCGGGTGAATGACATCTCCAAGCGGAGCAGGCTTAGCGAGGCTTCTTGAGCACTTCATCGCCGTTTTTAAATTTCTCGATCAGCCAGCGCCCAAATGCATCTTCACGCACGGCATCGGTACATTTCGCGATAAAGTTCTGGCGTGTTTTCAACGTGCTCTCGGTAAAGTCCGCGATGGAGCCATTCACACATGCCTGGCTTACATAGCTGCGCACCTTTGATTGATCGAATTGCGTTTTGCGATAGCTGCCGCGAATCTCTGTCCGGGCGGCTGTAAACGAGAACAACGCAACCACATCCGGGCTGGATGCGCCCGTCAGGTCAGCGCGCTCAACTGTCGTGCAAGCAGCGATACCACCAACGGCACAGATGGCGAGAATTTTTGTAATGGTAGACCGCATGGTATCTCCCCCAGTCTGATTGATAACACAGAACAAAGTGACGTTTGCGCTGAAGATTGCAAGGATATGAATCACACCGCTATTGCACCGAACCTCTTGCCCCGGGCCGGGACAGGCTTCACACTGCGCCCCAACGACGAGAGCAGATAGGAAAGAGCCGAATGGCCGCCGGAACCGACCTCTTCAAAGGCGAAGACGCCGCTGAGACAACTTATGATGCCTCTTCCATCGAGGTGTTGGAGGGGCTTGAACCTGTCCGCAAGCGCCCCGGCATGTACATCGGCGGCACGGATGAGCGTGCCTTGCACCATCTTGTGGCAGAAGTTCTCGACAACTCGATGGATGAGGCCGTTGCAGGCCATGCATCACGCATCGAAATTGAACTGCTGGCAGATGGCTCCTGCCGCATTGGCGACAACGGGCGTGGCATTCCGATTGATCCACACCCCCGCTTTCCCGACAAATCCGCGTTGGAGGTGATTCTCACCACGCTTCATGCAGGCGGTAAGTTTTCGGGCAAAGCCTATGAAACATCCGGCGGTCTTCACGGCGTTGGTGTGTCTGTGGTGAACGCCCTCTCTGACCGCCTGACGGTCGAGGTCGCGCGCGCGAAAACGCTTTACTCACAATCCTTCAGCCGGGGTATTTGCCAAGGCCCGCTTGAAACCGTTGGCGCGGCCCCCAACCGGCGCGGCACAGTTGTGCACTTCAACCCTGACCCTGAAATCTTTGGCGACCGTGCACGATTGAAGCCGGCCCGCCTTCACAAGATGGCCCGCTCCAAGGCCTATCTGTTTCGGGGCGTTGAAATTCGCTGGAAATGTGCAGCCGAATTGATCGGCGACAAGGACGAAACACCAACTGAAGATGTGTTCCATTTTCCGGGTGGTCTTGCAGATTACTTGAATGCCACGATGGAAGGCGTTGAGACCTATACCGAGACACCTTTCGCCGGAAAGGTTGATTTTGCAGAAAAATTCGGCGCGAGCACGCCGGGGTCTGTGGAATGGGCGATCACATGGACCCCCATGCGTGATCCTTTCATGTCCAGCTATTGTAATACGGTGCCCACGCCAGAGGGCGGGACACATGAATCAGGGTTTCGTGCAGCTTTGACCAAAGGTGTGCGCGCCTATGGTGAACTGACCCACAACAAGAAAGCCGCGCAGATCACGGGCGACGACGTGTTCTCAGGCGGATGTTCAATGATTTCTGCGTTCATTCGCGACCCGGATTTCGTGGGCCAGACCAAGGACCGCCTTTCAACCGCCGAGGCATCGCGCCTTGTGGAGGGGGCCGTCAGGGACCATTGGGACAACTGGCTGGCGGCCGATCCCAAACGCGCCGATCAGGTCATGGAATTCTTTGTGGAACGTGCCGAAGACCGGATGCGCCGCCGCAAGGAAAAGGAAACCCAACGCAAGACTGCGACCAAGAAACTGCGCCTTCCCGGCAAATTGGTCGATTGCTCCGTTGGCGCTCGTGAGGGCACCGAACTGTTCCTCGTGGAAGGCGACAGCGCGGGCGGTTCTGCCAAGATGGCGCGTGACCGTAAAACACAGGCCTTGCTGCCCCTGCGCGGCAAAATCCTGAACGTATTGGGTGCCGCTTCATCCAAACTCGGCCAGAATCAGGAAATCAGCGATCTTTGTCAGGCGCTTGGCGTCGGGATGGGTTCAAAATATTCCAACGATGATCTGCGGTATGACAAGGTCATCATTATGACCGATGCAGACGTTGATGGTGCACATATCGCTGCGTTGCTGATGACTTTCTTCTTCACACAGATGCCCCAGTTGATCGAAGAGGGGCACTTATACCTCGCCTGCCCGCCGCTCTATCGGCTGACCCAGGGCGGCAAGTCGGTATATGCGAAGGATGATGCAGACAAGGATCTGCTGATGGAGACTGCCTTCAAGGGCAAAGCGCGGATCGACATTTCCCGCTTCAAAGGCCTTGGCGAGATGGACGCGCGTGACCTCAAGGACACGACGATGAACCCCAAAACACGCACTTTGATCCGCGTTTCCATTGATGACGACGAACCGGATGAAACGAAATCTCTGGTTGAGCGGCTTATGGGTAAGAAACCTGAGTTACGGTTCGACTACATTCAGGAAAATGCCAAATTCGCGGAACTCGACCTTTAGGTTCCCGCACTGACGGGCATCTCTGAATTGCTAGCGCAGCCGCGCTTTGATCAGCAGGTCGTTCACATTTTGGCGACGTGACGAGCAATTTACGCGCATGTCGCTTATCTTGAGTGCGCAGGTTATCATCCTTCTCGGAAGGCACGCCCATGAACCGTCTATTCGCATTTTTTGCCATTGCCGTGCTCGGCGCGTGCTCGCAAACGCCATTTATCAACATTTACCCGCAGGTTCACCACCTGGAGGTAAGGTCAAATTTCTATGCCGGGGTCGTCAGCCAGTTCAGCGCAGCAGGTGGGCCGACCATCGTGCGGGGTACGCCACAAGGCGGCGCGACGCCCACCGAGATCGTCAGCGCCTTGCGGTTGCCTCACTTCCTGTCAAAGCAGGGCTTGACCGCGATCGACAATACCAAGGCTGCCAAAGGCATTCACCTTGTGCTGACCATTGCCCCCAATCCGACCGCCTCAGCCGATGCGGTTTGTCGTGGCGAGGTAACGGGCGCTGAGGCCGGCGAACAGCTAAGGGTTCTCGGCGTGTTTTGCCGCAGTAGCCGCGCGATGAGCGAAGCCGTGGTCTTTGCCAAAGGATCACCGCCTGCCGGTGATCCGGCCTTCGCAAAGGCGCTCAACCGGCTGATCGCCAGCATCATGCCGCCGGTTGACCCAAATCGGGATCAGGCAAACATCCGCAGGCCCAACCCTTAATCCTGATCAGGCCGTGGCGGGCACCCGGTTCGTTTAAGCAAACATTCCGATGCCCGCGCTGTTCTTACAGAAACGCGCCGGACAGCGCCTCATCTATCAAATCGGCACTTTCCGTGACGCCATAAAGCGCAATGAAGCCGCCAAAGCGCGGGCCCTGGCTTGCGCCGAGACACACTTCGTAGATTGCCTTGAACCAATCGCGCAGCGGATCAAACTCCGCCTCTTTCCCAACGGAAAACACAAGGCTCTGCAGTGCGTCGCCATCCGCGTCACCGTCCCAATCGCGCAACGCCGCCGACAATTTGGCCAGCGCAGCCCGTTCGCGATCATCTGGCGCGCGATAGGTTTTCGTCGGTTTCACATAGTCGTTGAAATAGCGAACAGCGAAACCAGCGGCGTCATCCAGCCCCGGATGGGTCTGCGGCGTCGCATCAGGTGCGTAACGCTTGATGAAGCCCCAAAGCACGGTTTTGTCGTCGGCACTGGCCGCACTTGCGAGGTTCAGCAACATGGAAAACGGCACGACCATATCTGAGGCTGGCGGCATACCATTGTGGATATGCCAAACAGGGTTGGTGGCCTGTTTGTCTGCATCCTGATCAGGATAGGCGCGCAAGTGCTGGTGATATTCATCGACCGCACGCGGGATCACGTCCCAATGCAGGCGCTTTGCCGTGCGTGGTTTCTGGAACATGAACTGGCTCAGGCTTTCGGCGCTGGCATAAGTCAGCCATTCATCAATCGTCAGGCCATTGCCCTTGGATTTTGAAATTTTCTGGCCTTCACCATCAAGGAACAGCTCATAAACGTAATGCTCTGGCGCTGGTGCCCCCAAGACACGACAGATCTTGTCGTAAATCGGGGCGTTTGATGAATGGTCCTTGCCGAACATTTCGAAGTCTACGCCCAACTGTGCCCAGCGCGCGCCGAAGTCAGGCTTCCATTGCAGCTTCACCGCACCGCCCGTTACCGGCAGCGTGGTTTCGGTTCCATCTTCATCATCAAAGGTGATTTCGCCCTTCGCTGCGTCCACATGTTTCATCGGCACGTAGAGCACGCGGCCCGTTGTCGGGCTGATTGGCAAGAACGGCGAATAGGTTGCCTGACGTTCTGCGCCCAACGTGGGCAACATGATTTTCATAATGTCGTCAAAACGCTCTGCGCAGCGGATCAGAGTCTCATCAAACTTGCCTGCACGATAAAACTCCGTGGACGAGATGAACTCATACTCAAAGCCAAAGCGATCAAGAAACGCGTTCAGGCGCGCGTTCATATGGGCCGCAAAACTGTCGTGCGTACCATAGGGATCAGGCACATCAGACAGCGGGCGTTGCAGGTAGGCTTCAAGGTCCACCACATCAGTCGGCAGATTGTCCGGCACCTTGCGCATGCCATCGAGGTCGTCAGAAAAACAGATCAGGCGCGTCGGGATGTCGGAAATCGCCTCAAACGCGTTGCGAACCATCGTGGTGCGCGCAACTTCGCCAAATGTGCCGATATGGGGCAGACCGGAGGGGCCATAACCTGTTTCGAACAGCACATACCCCTTTTCGGGTGGTGCCTTCTTGTACCGTTTGACCAGTTTGCGCGCTTCTTCAAAGGGCCAGGCTTTGGATGTTTCAGCAGCAATGCGCAATTCAGGTGAGGTGGTCATCGGGTCTATCCCACGGTTGGTTTTCGGTGACGTGGGCCTAGCCGTGGTTCAGTGTCGCGTCAACGGGGCGGATTGGCCCTTGGGCGGCATAAAACTACAAAACGGCCCGGAATGATCACCGGGCCGTTCGTTTCGTGCAGTCTACAATCAAACCTTGCGGTGCGTCTCGATCACAAATGCCGCGACCACCGCGAAAATCACATGACCAATCAAAGCGACCCAGGTGATGCCACCCCAGCCAAGGAAAGGCGGATTACCGGCAACCAGATGCGCCATGAAGTACAGGGCAAAAACAAACAGGCCGACACCATACGCAATCGCTGTCAGCGGCCACGGCAAATGAGGCACGGTGCGATCTGCCAGGGGTTTGGCAATCAAGAACCAACCCAACGGATAGGCCAGCAAACCCGTCAAGAAATGCACCAGTGACCCGGCGTGTTTGATGGGTTCGCCCACGATTACCTTTACGACACTCCCCGCCAATGGTGCCGGTGCCAGTTTGGCAAACCCCAACAGGGGCGCAATCGCTTGGCCGAACATGTCAAATGCGACGGTGGCAAGCCCGCCTGCCAGCAGAATGGTCATCAGGGTCTGACCATCGAGCGAAGCCAAAGCGCGAAGCGGAGATGTCGGGCGGGGGGTAATTGCGGTCGTCATCGGGTTTCCTTTTTATTTCAAATCGTTGTTGTTCCTATTCTCCATCTGGGGATTGGCACCCCACGCATAAGTGGCGATCACGCAACCGGGAGTGTCCGTGACCAAGCGCGCTTGCAATCTCGCTCAAACCGGGGAATGTGAAGGCGAAATGAAACAATTCGCCCGGACCGGAGCCGCCGTTATGACAACAATCCTTTCCCCCCAAGATGCCCTTGTCGCCGTTATGATCGCGACCTCGGCGGCCGACGCTGATCAGTCAGATGCAGAGCTGCGCCTGATCGACAAACTCATCGATGCGCTGCCTGCTTTTGCCGATTATGACCATGCCCGGATTGCCGGCGTGAATGAGATCGTCTCCGAGCTCTTTCAGGAAGAAGACGGGATTGATGCGCTTATCGGGCTGGTGGCCGAAGCCTTGCCGGAACGGTTTGGTGAAACGGCTTATGCGCTCGCATGTGATATTGCTGCGGCAGACGGGCACGTGAAATTGGCGGAGTTGCGATTCCTCGAAATTCTACGCCATGACCTGAATGTTGGCCGTCTTGCCTCTGCCGCGATTGAACGGGGCGCGCGCGCCAAACATCAGCGTTTCTAAACCTTTGCCGAACGCGCGGCGGCCTCTCGCCGTTTCGCGCGTTCGCGGTGGGCGATGTATAGTGCCGCCCCCATGATCACCACGCCGCCCGCCAGCGCGGCGGTATCGGGCACCTCATCAAACAGAAAATACGCCGCCGCCGCGATCAGCACCAAGCGCGTGTAGGCCAGCGGTGCCAGAAAGCTCGCCTCCGCCAGGCGATAGGCTTGAATGTCGGCGATATTCCGAACCAGTGACGAAACCACCAGTGCCGACAGCGCGAACCAGCCAATCGCCGTATAAGGCAATTCCCACCCTGTTCCGACAATCGGCAACGAAATCAGGAATGTCATGACAGCCGATGAAACATAGGTGGCCAATGGCCCATCTTCGTTCGCCATTTTCCGCGACATCAGCAACACGATCGCAAAACAGATCGAACTGCCAAGCGCCGATGCCATTGCCCAGGTCAACGGGACCGTGCCGGGTCGAAGAACGATCAAAACCCCGACAAACCCCGCCGCCACCGCAGCAATACGGCGGGGGCCGGGGCGCTCTCCCAACACAGGAATGGCAAGGATGGTCGCAAAGATCGGTGCTGAAAAGAACAACACTGTCGCCGTCGCCAAGGGCATCTGGGTAATCGTGTAGAACCCCATCTGCGTTGAGACGGCAACCAATGCCCCCCGAATGACATGGGCCTTCAGCTGTGTGAAGCGCAAATCAGAAGCAAGTCGCGGCCGCACCCCCATCGCCAGAGCGACCAGCGCAAAGCCACCGATAGCACGCATCATCACGATGGTGACGCTGCCCATCTCGGCCGATGCACCACGGGCCGCGATGGTCATGGCAGAGGCCGTTATCGCAGACAACACCATCCACAGCCCGCCACGCAGGTTCGCAGCGGCCAGGCGGGCCTCTTCGGTGACGATGGGATCAGGCTCAGGCATGTGAGAAATGTTCGGTCAGAATCATTGCCCCATATTACGCCCCTGAGCGGGTAAGTCTCCCCCCACTTTTTAAAATTTCCAAATGAGCGCGCCCCTGACCGCAAATCACCGAAAAGCCCACCCCCAGGCACACACCGAAAAAAGCGACAATTTGGCGGTTCCCATCGCCGGAACCTTTCCGCTAATTCACCGCATCAACGCCGTTATTGCGCCGCGATTCGCAGGTTGTTAAGACATACGTGGGCAAGACGTAAGGACCCGAAAAAAATGAGCAGACTTCTAACAGGCGTGGGTGGCCGTATCGGCCTCTTTATCGGTGCGCATCTGGCACTGTTCGCAGCAATGGCGATGATCGCAGGCAGTTAAGCGAAATGGCGGGGTAACCGCCTTATCTCTGCCCTGATCACGGTTACACTCTCTTCAGACCTGATCTGAGGAGACGTTTCATGCGCGTATTTTTCGCCGCTTGCCTTGCCGCTTTGCTGTCAGCGCACCCGGCGGCTGCTTTTTGCGGCTTTTACGTCGCCAAGGCGGATGCGGAGTTATTCAATCAGGCCTCCAAAGTCGTTTACATGCGCGACGGGGACCGCTCCGTCATCACCATGGCGTCGGACTATCTCGGCGCACCGGCAGAATTTGCCATGGTCATCCCCACCCCCAGCGTGCTGAGCGAGCGACAGATTCACGTTACGGACGCTGCCATCGTTGACCACCTCGACGCTTATACCGCGCCCCGGCTTGTCGAATATTACGACGAAGACCCCTGCCAGAAACGTCTGATGATGATGCGCAGCACTGCCGTCATGGAAGACGCGGGCGCGCCGCCGCTTGGTGAAAAATCACTCGGTGTTACGGTTGAGGCTTCCTACACCATTGGCGAATACGACATTCAAATTCTGTCTGCCGAACAATCGGGCGGGCTGGCGCAATGGTTGACGCAAAACGGTTACAACGTACCTGAAAAGGCCGAACGGGCGCTTGGCCAATATATCGCGATGGGCATGAAGTTCTTTGTCGCCAAGGTGAACCTTGCGGCCCACGACAAGATCGGCGGCGGCTTTTTGCGACCACTTCAGATTGCGTTTGAAAGCCCCGATTTCATGCTGCCTATCCGCCTTGGCATGGTGAATGCGCGCGGAAGTCAGGATCTGCTCTTGTACACGCTGACCCGTAAGGGCCGGGTGGAAACCAGCAATTATCGCACCACCCGCATGCCAACGGACATAGAAGTGCCCCTGTTCACCGCCACTGAATTTGATGACATCTATCGCGCCGGGTTCGATGCCGTCATCGCGCGAGAGGGGGGCTCCGGCGTGGTGATGGAATACGCCTGGGACATGGCCTGGTGTGACCCCTGCGCCGCTGATCCATTAAGCCGGGCGCAACTGGTTGAACTAGGCGCATTCTGGCTGGCTGATGAGATCCCAAGCACAGGCGGCGCGCAGCCAAAGCCAAACCAACGCATCATGCCCGGCCCGGCGGTCGATGCTTTCGTAACGCGCCTGCACGCGCGCTATGATGATGAAAGTTTCTCTGAAGATTTAATGTTGCGTGTCACAGAAGACCGCACGAATTTTCAGGGCCGTTACATCATGCGACACCCGTGGAGGGGGGATTCGGTGTGTGAAGCATCGGAGGCTTATTTTGCATCCCTGCCCAAGCGGTTTGAGAGGGAGGCACAGGCCCTCGCCAATTTTACGCGCTGGCCGATTGCCGACATCCGCCAGAAAATGGCGGCCACCGGACAAGACCCCAATGCCCCACCACCTGAACCTGCCCCGTGGTGGGAAAAGATCTGGCCTGATCGCTAGCCGCGCGCGCCATCACTGTGTGCAAGGATATTGACGAGCTTCCCAAACGGGTCGCGCACCATAAAGCGGCGCACCCCCCATGGTTCATCTGTCAGGGGATAGGGTAATTCGTAACCGCTCGCCTGCGCGCGATCCCACAGAGCCGCCACATCATCCACTTCGATGGAAATGTCAGGAACAGGGGCACCGGAACCGCCTTCGCTTGCCACGCTGATTTGCGGGGCGGCTGTCTTGGCACCGGGCTTATCGGCCGGGACACCCCATGTGGTGATCCAGCCAAGGTCCATCAACGGGTCAAGGCCGAGCAAATCACGATAAAAAGCAGCGCCATCCTCACCGGGGGGCGCTGCGATGTTCATCACGATTCTGCGAACGGTCACGAGGTTTATTCGGCCAGTTTGGCCTCAAGCGCGGCAATGCGTGCCTCCAGCCGTTCGTTTTCTTCGCGGGCTTTCTGCGCCATGGCGCGGGCGGCATCAAACTCATCACGTGTGACAAGGTCCATATCAGCAATCCAGCGTTCCATACGGCTGCGGAAAGCGGTTTCTGCCTCACCCTTGACGCCCTGTGCAACGCCGGCGGCGTTGGTCATCAACTGGCTGATATCGTCGAGAATACGGTTACGGGTCTGCATGTGATGCCTCCTAAGGTTACTTCCTATATGATCCTCACACCCGCGCTTCGCAACCTTGGTCAAGCGTCATTCATGCGCGCATGCCCTGCTTTTCCGGCAACGATTGTGCAATTCAACCATAATTCAGGGCGTAACACCGACTTGACCAAATCGCGCATGCCCCCCAGAACGCCATGACAAACGGGAGCTGCCCATGCCATTCGCCCTGCCCTACCCTGATATCGACCCGGTGATCTTTACGATCGAACTGGGGAGCTTTGCCTTTTCGCTGCGCTGGTATGCGCTTGCCTATCTCGCCGGATTACTTGGCGCGCTTTACATGGCGAAATGGTTGGTGCGCCGCCCGAACCTGTGGCGGGGCGATGTCGCGCCCATGGATGAAGAAGCACCAGAGCGGTTGCTGACATGGGCCGTTCTGGGGGTCATTCTGGGTGGGCGGCTTGGGTTCGTGGTTTTTTACCAGCCTGCGTACTATCTGGCCAACCCAGGTGAAATTCTACAGGTCTGGAATGGGGGCATGTCGTTCCACGGCGGCTTCATTGGTGTCATGGTGGCCTTTGTGGGGTTCGCGCGCCTGAACAATATTGCCCTGCTGAATGTCGCTGATATCGGTGCGGTAACTGCGCCGCTTGGCCTGTTGCTTGGGCGGCTCGCGAATTTCATCAATGGGGAGTTGTGGGGCCGCCCGACCGATGCACCATGGGCCTTTGTTTTTCCCGGAGCCGGCCCTTTGCCACGCCATCCCAGCCAGCTCTATGAAGCGGCGCTGGAGGGGCTTTTGCTGCTTGTTCTGATGTGGGTTCTGGTGCTCAAGGCCCATTGGCTAAAACGCCCTGGCATGTTGGCGGGTCTTTTTTTCATTGGCTATGGGGCTGCTCGCGCGTTTGTTGAAAACTTTCGTGAGGCAGACACGCAATTCATTACGCCGGACAACCCCGCAGGGCATGTCGTTCGCCTGGGCACAGATATTGGCCTGACAATGGGACAGTCATTGTCGTTGCCGATGGTCCTGATCGGTCTGGCGTTCTGGGCCTATGCGATGCGCCAGCCAAAAACCACATGACGCCGCTTGAGACGATCATACGCCGCCAAATCGCCACTGACGGGCCGATGAGCCTGCACGATTATATGGCAATCTGCCTTAGCCACCCCCAGCACGGGTATTACATCACCCGCGACCCGCTGGGTTCGGGCGGCGATTTCACCACCGCGCCAGAGGTTAGCCAGATGTTTGGCGAATTGGTGGGCCTATGCCTTGCGCAGGCGTGGATGGATCAAGGCTGCCCGGCGCCGTTTCGGCTGGTGGAACTTGGCCCCGGTCGCGGCACGCTGATGGCCGATGCGTTGCGGGCGACCAAGGCCGTGCCCGGCTTTCATGCCGCAGCTGACCTGTGGCTTGTGGAAACATCGCCCACCCTGCGACGCGAGCAAGACCGGCGTTTGCCTGTAAGACCGAATTGGGCTGATCGGCTGGAGCAGGTTCCGGCGGGCGCATTATTCCTGATCGCAAATGAATTTTTCGATGCTTTGCCGATCCACCAGTATGTGATGCGCAAAGGTCAATGGCGCGAACGTGTGGTGGGGCTGAACAACGAAGACGCGCTGACGCTTGGCATCGGCAAGGCAGCCCCCCATTGGCGGCCAGCGCCGGAGGCGGCTGTCCATGAACGCTGTCCAGCCGGCACCGCCATTGCCGCCGAGATTGGCACACGCATAGCCCGCGACGGGGGCGCAGGCGTGCTTGTTGATTACGGCTATGACCACACAACGCCGGAGGGGGCAGATACGTTTCAGGCTCTCAGGAATCATGCCTATGTCGACCCGCTGGCAACACCGGGGGAGGCTGACCTGACCGCGCATGTCGACTTCCCCGCGCTGGCGGAGGCCGCCCCCTGTCAGGCCAGCCAGATTACCCCGCAGGGCACGTGGCTGGCACATCTGGGAATTGGCGCGCGGGCGCAAGGGCTGTTGCGCGCCCATCCTGATCAGGCACAAAAAATTGCAGATGCGCTCCACCGCTTGACGGATGCGTCACAAATGGGAACGCTCTTCAAGGCGATGGCATTGTTCCCAAAGGGGGCACCGCCCCCGCCCGGTTTTGAGGAACGCTAGATGGCCACACCAATTCGCAGCGACTATCTGGATGCCAACCACGGTTTCTTCAGCCGACGCGGAGGCGTTTCCACCGGTATTTATGAAGGTCTGAACTGCGGTGCCGGGTCATCGGATGACCCGACCGCCATGGCAGAAAACCGTGCGCGCGTTGCTGCTGCGATGGGTGTTGAAACCGTCGTATCATTGCATCAGGTTCATTCCCCCACGGTTGTGCATGTGACCGCGCCCATGGCCGAAAAACCAAAGGCGGACGCGATGGTGACCGCGACGCCGGGCATCGGCTTGGGCGTTTTGTCCGCCGACTGCGCCCCAGTGCTGTTCAGCAGCCCAGAGGGGATCGTCGGGGCCGCGCACGCCGGATGGAAGGGCGCCATTGGCGGCGTCACAGACGCAACCATTACTGCGATGCAGGCCCTTGGCGCATCCGCGATTACAGCAGCCATCGGCCCGTGTATCAGCCAGCGCGCCTATGAAGTCGGGCCGGAGTTCATGGATAACTTCCTGGATGATGACCCGGAAAACGATCGTTTCTTTGCGGGCGGCGCTGGCGATCGGGTGCAGTTTGACTTGCCTGGTTACCTGCTGAACCGTCTGCGCGCGGCAGGTGCCACAGCGTCCTGGACCGGGCACTGCACGTTTTCTGACCCTGTGCAGTTTTTCTCCTACCGTCGCACATGCCACGCGGGGGAGCCTGATTATGGCCGCCACGTCAGTGTGATCACCAGCAAAGAGGCGTAACCCATGCCCCATTTTTCATCTGAAGAGTTCGATGCCCGCCTCGCCGCCATCCGCGCCGGTATGGCTGAGCGGGGCCTTGATGCGATGCTGTTGTTTGCGCCTGAAAGCCAGTTTTGGGCAACGGGCTATGACACTTTTGGTTATTGTTTCTTTCAGTGCCTGATCATCGATGGGGGTGCCCCTGTCTTGCTGACCCGTTCAGCCGACCTGCGGCAGGCGCAGCATACCTCCACCATTACCGACATTCGCATCTGGAAAGACGCCCAAGGCGCTGACCCAACCGCGGATCTTGCCACCCTGCTGGCTGAACGGGGCCTGTTGGGCAAACGGCTCGGTGTTGAATATGACACGCACGGCCTGACAGCGCATAACGGGCGGCGACTGGACGCGCGCCTGAGCGGTGAAACACTCATCGATGCCTCTGACATGCTGCCGCGTTTGCGACTGATCAAATCCCCCGCTGAAATCGCCTTTTGCCGCAAGGCAGGTGAAATCGGTGATGCTGCATACCGCAAGGCGCTGGCGGTTGCCGGGCCAAACGTGGATGAAAGCGCCGTTCTGGCCGCCATGCAGGGCGAGGTCTTCGCCCAGGGCGGGGATTATGCCGGCAATGAGTTCATCATCGGGTCTGGCCCGGGGGCGCTGCTCTGCCGATATTATTCGGGCCGCCGCGTGATGGATAGTCAGGATCAGCTAACGCTCGAATGGGCGGGGGCGTGGCGGCATTATCATTCAGCCTTCATGCGCACATTGCCCATTGGCACCGCACGGCCAGAGCATCATTCCATGTTCAGCGCGGCGAAGGATGCGCTTTTGGCGTGTGAGGATGCATTGCGTCCGGGCCGCGCGATGGCTGATGTGTTCGATGCCCATGCGCAAACGCTCGACAAGGCTGGTTTTGGCCATGCGCGGCTAAATGCCTGCGGCTATGCCCTTGGCGCGCGGTTCTCACCCAGCTGGATGGAACCATTCATGTTCTATGAGGGCGCAGAAACCGAAATGGCACCGGGCATGGTGTTCTTTCTGCATATGATCTTGATGGACAGTGAAACAGGCGCGGCAATGACACTGGGCCGAACATCGCTGATTACCGCGGACGGGGCCGATCAGCTGACCGCATTGCCGTTGACAATGGACATTGCACAATGAAGCGCCTTGTGCCGCTTGCTTTCTTAGCCGCTTGTGGCCCCGCGCTGACCAACCCGCCAGCCAACCCGCCGATCGCAGAAGAACCGACCCAGCGCATTTTTCTGGCCGAAGGCGGCACCATTCGGGTTGAGGATGACCCCTATTCGCGCCGCCCCATCAGGTATGCGGACCATGACGCCTATGTCACCAAGATTTCCGACAAGGTTGCATTGGTGGTCGAACCGCAACTGTCTGCGCCTGCTGCGGTTTCCAATCTGCTTGGCGCCGCGCTGGTCCGCCGGTTTCAAGGCCAGTTGCCAGAGGCCGAAGCCCTTTCCGCGCCCCGCGTCTTTTTCATCCAACCCGTGCTCAGCGCAGAGGCAACACGCCAGACGGGCAAGATGGTCGTAGACTGGCACCTGCGCACGGCTGACCGCCGCGATGTCGGCGCGGTCTATGCCACGCGCCGGTTATCCGGTCAGATGACCGGAACGGACCCGCTGACCGCCTTTACCGTTGCGGATGCGGAGCATATTGCCCTGCAAACCGCCGCGCATCTAATCGACACGCCGGCAATCAGCGCCGCGATGCGAGATGCGCAAACCCTCGCGATTATCAGCCAGACACCTGCGCCGGCAAAGCGGCCTGCGCGGCTGGGCCCTGCCAAGACATCACCCGATGCCTCCCCTCTGCGCGCGCCGGCCCCCGCAAGCAAGCCCAAACGAAATGGTGAATAGGGGTACAGCAAACCCGTACCCGCGCTTGAAAAGACCACGCCGCGTCGGCTGAAAAGCCCCGGCCACTGCGCCAAAACCGCGGCCAATTCCCCATATCGCCCTAAATACCGCTGCGCGGGTTTACTATGGGGGGCCTCAAAGCTAGTTTCGCGCGCCTTTCATGCGTAGGAGACTCCCCGTGCCCGCCCCAGTCAATCCATACCTCTATCTGCCGATGGAGATTGCATCGCGCGAACTCGACTCGCGTTTGCTGATCACTCTGTTCGCAGCCAAAAGCGGCATGGATGTTGTTATCGGCCAGAAATGGCTGCTTCAGAAAAACGTAAAGACAACGAAACCCGGCGTGTGGTTGTTCAAAACACTGACCGTACGCGACGGCGAGGCGATGAAATCACTGACTGACGCCGGACATCGGGTCAGCGCCATCGACGAAGAAATGCCGGGCCTCGGTGAAGGTTGCGAGAACCTGCGCTGGGTCAACGATCAAACCGTATCGCGCTGCGAAACCATCTTTTGCCTCGGTGAACGCCACCGCCGCGCAATGGTGGAAATGTATCCCGATCAGGCCGAAAAAATGACAATCGCAGGCAACCCGCGTTGGGATGTGATGCGCCCTGAGCTGCGCGGCCTGTTTGCTGAAGAGGTCGCAAGGTTTCGCAAGGAACACGCGCCTTTCATTCTGATCAACACCAACGTCGGCCTGATGAATTCGGCCAAGGGCACCGCCGATCAACTGGTCGATAAACTGGCAAAGGCAGGCAAGGTTGACCTTTCCCAGCCCGACGACAAAAAATTCATTGATGATCTGAAAGCCTTCGAAAGCGCGAACTTTGATGCGGTTCCGGGTTTGATCAAGCGCCTGTTGGCCGAGTTTCCCGACCACAATGTGGTGCTGCGCCCGCATCCAACGGAAAAGCTCGAACCCTATCAGGCAGCGATTGATGGCAACCCCCGCGCGCGCATCGTTCGTGAAGGGTCCGCCGCACCTTGGATCGCAGCCAGCGATGGCATGATTCACACCAGTTGCACGACCGCGACAGAGGCATTTGCGCTTGGGGTTAATACGGTTTGTTACCAGACCGCCCCATCGTCATTCCATGAATATTTCCTCTCTGGCTCGCTCTCGGATGTTGCCACGAACGAAGATGAAGTCATCGGCGCAATGCGCAACATCGTTGATACGGGGAAAGGGTCAGCCAATGACCCCGAAAAGACAAAGACGTTCCACTATAATTTCGCTGCGCAATCAGGCCCCTTTGCCGCTGAGGTCATCGTGGGCGAAGCGCAAAAGAAAATGAAATCCGATGCTGAACCGTGGAAACCTGGCCTGTTCTTCAAACGCTGGAACTGGCGCACGGAGTATCAGAAACGGGTTATGCCGGATTACGCCCCGGAGGTTATCGAAACGCGCCTGAATGTTCTTGCCAAAACCATGGGGGAGCATGATCTGGCGCTGGATGTGCGAAGATGTGGGCGCGGCATATATCACGTGCGCCGCAAGCCCTGAGCGCATCTTTTCCACGCACCGGCAAACGGTAAGCAGGGGTAAAAAGTGCAATGAAATTGGCCCTTGGAACTGTTCAGTTCGGCATTGATTATGGTGCCTTTAACGCCAGCGGGCAAACACCGCTTTCGGAGGTAAGAGCCGTGCTTGCCCGCGCAAAATCTGCGGGCATCACTGTGCTGGATACCGCCCGCGCCTATGGGGCAGCAGAAGATGTTCTGGCACAAGCCGCCGCGCCTGCGCAGTTTGACATCATAACCAAATGTCCGGACCTGAGCCGCGAAGCAGACCCCGTCGCCGCGCTTGGCGCTGCGTTTGAAACATCTTGCAGGACGCTCGGCGTGTCGCAGGTCTATGGATATCTGCTGCACAACAGTGCCGACCTGATGCGGTCCGGCGTATGGGATGCGTTAGAGGCACTTGTGCATAAGGGACGGGTCAGCCGCATCGGCGTTTCCGGCTATGAAGTTGCCGAAGTCGGTGCGTTATGTGAACGCTTTCCCATAACGCTTACCCAACTACCCGCGAACGTATTGGCACCGTGGTTTGAAGCGGTCACCTTGCCCGAAACGGTTGAACTGCATGTACGGTCAGCCTTTCTTCAGGGATTTCTGTTGAGCGATCCCGCGCATTTACCGACCCATTTCCAACCATGGCGCGCGACGTTGGAAGGGTTTCGCGCACAGGCCGCCGCACAAGACCTGACACCCCTGCAAGCGGCCCTCGCCCCCCTGCTGACCAGCCCGCAGATTTCCCGGGTTGTACTCGGTGTTGAAAACCTCGCGCAGTTGGACGAAATTCTACAGGCCACAAAGATCGCCGCGCGCCGCTCGGATGTTACCATCGGCCCCTTTCCCGATGTGACGGCCGATCTGACAGACCCCCGCAGATGGAACCGCACCAAATGAATACCCTTACAGCCGCCGCCGACACCACGAAGTACCACGACGATGGCCGGGTTTATCTGCGCAAACTGACGCCGGATGATGTGACGGACACTTACCTTGGCTGGTTCAAAGACCCCATTGTCACCGAATATCTGGATGCCAAGAACCTGTCGCGCACTGACGTGGTTGATTACATGGTTGATGGCCACAATGGCGGTGTCCACATCATGTATGGGATTTTTGACCGCGAGAATGACCGACAAATCGGCAATGTAAAAATTGGCCCGATTGTCTGGCGGCACGGCACCGCCGGGCTGGTAACATTCATCGGTGAACGTGACTATTGGGGTAAAGGCTACGCACGCGAAGCCATCAAGATCGGCACCCGCCTTGCTTTTGATCAGCTTGACCTGCGGAAACTGTCCGACGGCGTGGCAGAGGGCAATACCGGCTCAACAAAGGCCTATACCGCTGCCGGGTGGGTGGTAGAGGCCCGCATGAAGGGCCACCACCTGATTGATGGCGACCCCCGCGATCGCATCGTGATCAGTTGCTTCAACCCAAAATTTTTCCCCGCCGAAGGCTAACCGCGCCGCCGACAACTCGGGCTACAACTGCCGCGGGTCAGCCGACCACGGGCAACCGCCCGCGGGCCACGGCGACGTGCAGGCTTGTTCCGTGCAGCAATGACTGATCGTTGAAATCAAAATCAGGGCTGTGCAGCGGCGCAGACGTCTCCCCGCCACCGATAAAGGCAAAACACCCCGGCACATGGCTCAGAAATCGGGCAAAATCTTCGGAGGCTGTCATGGGTTTGGCAGATGCATCAACATTAGTCGAAACGGGTCGCGCCGCCGTCACAAAGGCATCGGTGAGGTCATCGTCATTGGTCAGAGAGACAAATTCACGCGTATAGGTCACTGTCGCCTCAATCCCGTGGGCGGCGGCAACCCCGGCAACAATGCGGCGCATGTCGGCCTCTATCGCGGCTGAAATTTCGGTTCGAAAACTGCGGGCATCGCCAAGAATGCGCGCATGTCCGGGCAACGCATTTCGCGTGCCGTCGGTCAAGATTTCAGTCACCGAAACAACCGCTATATCAGCAGGGTCGATGCAACGCGCAACAATGGTTTGCAACTCCATCACCAAGGCGCAAGCCGGCACCATAACCTCACGGCAATGACTGGGCCTTGCGGCGTGGCCGCCTGTGCCCTTCAATTCAATCTCAAAGATATCTTCGGCGGACATGATCGCGCCGGGGCGGGTTTCCACGTGCCCAACCGGCAAGCCGGGCAAATTATGAAGGCCGTAAACCTCCTCAAACGGGAAACGGGCCATCAAACCATCATCCAACATGGCAAGCGCACCCTGCCCCCATTCCTCCGCCGGTTGGAAGATAAAACGCACCGTACCGTCAAAGCCGCCTTCTTCGGCCAGTATCTGCGCCGCACCGAGCAACATCGCTGTGTGACCATCATGGCCGCAGGCGTGCATTGTACCCGGCGTGCGCGAAGCCCATGGCGCGCCGCTCGTTTCAGTAATCCGCAGCGCATCCATATCGGCGCGCAATGCGATAGCACGGTTTGACGTGCCACGCGTAAGCGTTCCCACAACACCCGTGCCCCCCACGCCTTCGGCAACGTCAACGCCAAACTCACGCAAGGTCTTCGCAACAAATGCGGCTGTACGGCTTTCCTCAAACCCAAATTCCGGGTGTTGATGCAAATCGCGGCGCCAAGCTGTCATGCGGGCTTCAAGCGCGGTCATATCGGTCATAGCGACAGGGCCTCAATCAGGTGGATCATTTGCAAAACAGTCTACCAAGCGGCTGCAACTCGCAACTCTTTCGCACCTGCGTTTGGCCGCCCCGTATCCTTGCCAGGTGAGCAGGCCCTTTTCAGACAAAGGCGAAGTGCTTATTGCGGTTACCCAAACACGTTCCGCGACCGCGCGCTGATGGAGACCAAAGCCAGATGAAAACCGTTGCCATCGTTCAGGCCCGCATGGGTTCCAGCCGTCTACCGGGCAAGGTCATGCGGGAGGTAGGCGGGCAGCGTGTCATCGACCTGCTGTTGCGCCGGCTTGATCAGGCGCAAGAGGTCGATGAAATTGTGCTGGCGACCACTGTCCGCCCTATCGACACACCATTGGCAGAGCATGTGGCGGCACAAGGGTTTCGTGTGGTGCGCGGCAGTGAAGACGATGTTCTTTCACGGTTTGTGACTGCTGCGGACGAAGCACAGGCCGACATCGTCATTCGCATCACCGGCGATTGCCCGCTGGTCATGCCAGAGTTGGTAGATGCCGCCATGCGCCGCTATCATGCGGAGCCGACGCTTGATTACCTTTCAAACACCGAGCCACCAACCTACCCGGATGGGTTCGATCTGGAAATTTTTCCGGCCAAGAACCTTCGCCTGATGGCTGAGCGGGCAAAAGATGATTTCGACCGGGAACATGTCACGCCCTATCTGCGGCGGGAGCCGGGCTTTCAACGGGCAAATATCGAAGCTGAACGTGACTTGTCTCATCTCCGGCTGACGGTGGATGAACCTGATGATCTGGCGATGATCGGCAATGTTCTTGCCGCATTGGCACCTGATCTCGATTTCGGAATGGATGCGCTGATTGGACTGATCGACCAGCGCGGCCAAATGTTCGACGTTAACAGCCAAATCAATCGCAACGACGGAGCCACCATGGGCAAGGGTCAGAAACTCTGGAAACGTGCCAAACAGATTATTCCCGGTGGCAATATGTTGCTTTCCAAACGGGCGGAGATGTTCTTGCCCGAACAATGGCCAGCGTATTTTGACCGAACCGAAGGGTGTCAGGTCTGGGATATGGACGGCAACGCCTATCTCGACATGGGCTTCATGGGCATTGGCACCAACACGCTCGGCTATAGCCACCCAGAGGTTGATGAGGCTGTGCGTGACGTGGTGACGAAGGGAAACCTGTCTACGCTGAATTGCCCCGAAGAGGTAATGCTGGCTGAACGCATGATCGACATTAACCCCTGGGCCGACATGGTTCGGTTTGCCCGCTCGGGCGGGGAGGCAAACTCCGTCGCCATTCGTATCGCCCGTGCGGCGGCGGGGCGTGATAATGTTGCAATATGCGGGTATCACGGCTGGCATGACTGGTATCTGTCGGCCAACCTTGCGGACGATGCCAACCTTGATGGCCACCTGTTGCCCGGCCTCGCACCGCGCGGCGTACCCCGCTCGCTTGCGGGGTCGACATATCCGTTTTTATACAACGACCTTGCCACGTTGGAGGATCTGGTCACGACGCGCAATATTGGCGTGATCAAGATGGAGGTTTACCGCAACGTCGAACCTGCCGATGGGTTCCTGCACAAGGTTCGTGCACTGGCGGACAAGCACAACATCGTTTTGGTGTTCGATGAATGCACATCAGGCTTTCGCGAAACCTTTGGCGGGCTGCATCAGAAATATGGCGTTGAGCCTGACCTTGCCGTTTATGGCAAGACCCTTGGCAATGGCTACGCCGTCACGGCGGTAACGGGCCGCCGCGAGGTGATGGAAGCCGCACAAGATACCTTTATCAGTTCAACTTTCTGGACAGAGCGCATCGGATCCGCCGCCGCACTGAAAACGCTTGAGGTGATGGAGCGGGAAAAAAGTTGGGAGCGCATCACCGCAACCGGGCAATCCTATCGCGCGCGTTTGACCGACCTGGCCGCATCACATGATGTGCCCGTTGCCATCAGCGGCCTGCCCTCGCTGACCACTTATGCAATACCCGGCGAACAATCGGCGGCGTTCAAAACCCTGATCACACAGGAAATGCTGAAATCGGGCTTCCTTGCACCGCCCGCATTCTACGCCAGCCTCGCCCATACCGAGGCATTGCTGGATCAGACGTTTGCGGCGCTTGACCCGATCTTTGCCCAAATCGCAGGCTGCCTCGCCGGGAAACTGAAGGTGGAAGATCTGCTCGAAGGGCCGTTGTGCCACACAGGATTCAACCGCCTGAACTAGGCACCCGCCATCAAAAAGGGGGGAAGCGCGGGCATTGTCGCGCTTCCCCCTTTTTTGTCTGGCCAAACTTGCCGCCGGGCAAAATCTTGTTGCGCCTACCAGGGCACGAGCATCAGCGTGATGATCGGGAATAACAGCAAGACCACAACCCGGATCAAATCAGTCGCCACAAAATACAGCACCGCCTTATAGGTTTCGACCATGGGCGTTTCCCGGTCCATCGCATTGATGACAAACAGGTTCATGCCGACGGGGGGCGTGATCAGGCCCACCTCAACCACGATCAGCACCAGAATACCAAACCAGATCGCCGTCTGTTCAATATTGATCCGGTTAAGCGCGCCATTGCTGACCTTGCGCAGGCCAAGTTCTCGCGTCATTTCACGTGACAATTCCTGACCGCTGGCCAGCAGGGCCTGCGCCTCAGCCAGCGCCGCTGCGGGAAGTTCCTTACCACTCGCCACCAGATCCGACAGGCGCGCCGATTGCAGCTCAACCATCGTCACCATGCCAAAATCAAGCTCTTGGACGATGGGCCAGAAAATCGGGATGGTCAGCAGGATCATGGAAAGACTGTCCATGAAACAGCCCAAGATCAGGTAGAACACCAGGATGATCACAATGACGAAAAGAGGGCTGAACCCACTTTCACCCACCCAAATGGCGGCCTCTTGCGGCAGTTGTGTCAACGCCAGAAACCCGTTGTAGAACGCCGCGCCCAGAATGATGAAAAAGATCATCGCGGTTGATTTTGCCGTTTCGTAAAAACTGTCAGCAAGGGTTTTGCGTGTCACTCCACCCGCCAGCCACGCGATGATGCCCGTTCCCAGCGCCCCAACAGCCGCGCCCTCAGTCGGGGTAAACCACCCCAGATAGATGCCGCCAACCACAAGAAAAAAGACCAGCAACACCGGCCACACATCAAAGACCGCGCGAAAGCGTTCGGCATAAGGCATCCGGGGGCGCGTGCCCGCCGAACCGGGGTTAAGACGCACATAAATGGATATGGCGAGCATATAGCCCAAGGCCGCGAGGATACCGGGAATGAAGGCCGCAACGAACAGCTTTGCGATATTCTGCTCGGTGATGATGGCATAGATCACCAGAACAACCGAAGGCGGAATCAAAATGCCAAGCGTGCCGCCGGCGGCAAGGGTCGCCGTGGAAAACCCGCCTGAATATCCGTAACGCTTTAGCTCAGGCAGGGCGACGCGGCTCATCGTGGCGGCGGTCGCCAGAGACGAGCCGCAAATGGCACCAAACCCGGCGCACGCACCGACAGACGCCATCGCAACACCGCCACGCCGATGTCCAAGCCAGCTTTCGGCAGCCTTGAACAACGCCTGGCTCATCCCTCCCAGGGTCGCGAAATACCCCATCAACAGGAACATCGGCACGATCGAGAGCGAATAATTCGAAAAGGTTGAATAGGTTTCAGACTTCAACCGCGCAAACGGGATCGTCGTCTCCCCGGTCACTACGATCAGGCCCACCAGCCCGGTCAAGAACATGCCGAACCCGATGGGGACGCGCAGGAAAATCAGAAGCAGCAGCGCAGGAAACGACAGCAGCCCAATAAGTAAATCGCTCAATGCATGGCCTCCGCCGAATGGGGGAGCAATGCTTGCCCCTTTGCGCATTCCATCACGCGCATGACAGCCACATAGGCCGCGATAACTGCAACAACCCACGCACAGGCGCAGCTTGCGGCATAAGACCACCAGACCGGAAATTCGAGCAACAAGGTCGTCTGCCCGCTTCGCAACTTGGACAGCATGCCAAGGGTCAACTGCACTGCGATCAGGCCAATTCCGGCAGCGAATGCAACCTCAATAACCGCGCGCATCACCCGGTTAACCCGCTCTGGCAAGTGCGAGGTGAAAACATCGACCGAAGCATGCGCGAACTGAAGCTGGCAAAGCGGCAAAAATGCAAAGATCGCAAACGCCATTCCCGCTTCTACAATTTCGAAATCACCGTCTATCGGACCAACACCCGTCGCCAACAATGCTGTGGCCAGCCCCGGCACCAGATCCTGAAGAATATCACTGTGCAATATGGAATTAAGAGAGCGGCCCAAGACCGATGCGCAAATCAAAAGTATGAGCAGCGAAAGCGCAGCCCCCCCAAGCAGGGCGAACAGCCGTGCCAACCTCTCAGCAATACGGTACATAACGCCCCCCTAGAGCAATCGCAGCCGGGTTGCCCCGGCTGCAATCAAAGTCTTACAGTTTCGCGTCAGCGCCTTTGCACTCGCCGCCCATCAGCGCACGCGCCTGATCGATCCGCGCCTGACCATCGACACCCTTGCCGCTTACGTCAGCGATCCAGGAATTGTAGATGGGTTTGGCAAGGGCCTGCCATTCGGATGTATCGGAAATGGTGATGATGTTGTTGCCGTTTTCCTCAGCAAACGCACGGGCCGGGCCATCAGCATCAGACTGTGTACCGCCTGCAAAGATCGAAAATTTCAGGCCGGAATTTTCGTTCACGATAGCCTGCAAATCAGCGGGCATACCCTCAAACACTGATTTGTTCATCGCGAGGACGAACGTCAGGTTATAAAGGGCGTCGCCTTCAAATTCGGTGTGGTTTTCAACCAGCTCAGGGATTTTCAACGCGGTGGTCACTTCCCACGGAATTGTCGTTCCATCAATCACACCCTTGGAGAGCGCCTCGGAAACGGCTGGAACCGGCATGCCAACAGGGGTCGCGCCCGCAGCCGTCAACAGGTCGTTCACAAGACGCGACCCACCACGGATTTTCATGCCCTGCAAGTCAGCAGGCGTTTCAACTGGCTCGTTGGTGTGGAACATGCCCGGCCCGTGAACCCAGGTGCCAAGAATCTTCACATCCTTGAACTCGCTGTCTTCCATGTGCTCTTCGAACATCTTCCAGTATGCGCAAGACGCCGCACGCGCGTCTTCGACCATGAAGGGAAGTTCAAAAACCTCGGTTGTTGGGTAACGGCCGGGTGTATAGCCCACCACCGTCCAGACAATATCGGCCACCCCATCAATCGCCTGATCCATCAGTTCCGGTGGGCGACCACCAAGCTGCATGGTGGGAAAGCGGTCAATCTTGATGCGCCCCTGAGAAGCCGCTTCGATTTTGTCGGCCCACACATCCAAAACCAGCTTTGGCACATTCGCTTGTGCAGGCAAAAAGTGGTGCAACTTCAAAGTTACATCCTGCGCCGATGCCCCTGTCGCAAGCAACGCGCCAAAAGCGGCACCCGCCAAAGCGCGAAGGCCAAGTTTCGAAATATTCATCATAGTCTCCCTGTTTGGTTTCGAGGCGAATTTACCCACCAAAGCCTTTCAGCAATCAGGCGAGGCTTACGCCGCGTCGCGGTAAATTGCTACAAATCGAGACAAGTGTCGAGCGCCGTCTATGCGCACGCTCTTAGGCACGAGCGACCTTACAAAAACAACCAACAGGCGCGGTTTTCAGCACTCGAAAATGCCGAAATACATCAACGAATGTCGTGGGTGAGAAAGCAACATTTCTTGAGGGACGTGGTGCCGGGCTACTCCGCAGCGCAAGGCCTAGGGAGTGTTTGGTGCCCAGGAGAAGACTCGAACTTCCACATCGTTTCCAATACTAGCACCTGAAGCTAGCGCGTCTACCAATTCCGCCACCTGGGCACAGGTTAGCGAGGCGGGGTTTACGACTGGGGCGGGGGCGTGTCAACGGGGTCTTGGCCGGATATTTGGAATATTTTTCTGATATTACCTTTTCACCCACCGCGCCCCGGCGTGACAAATTTAATGCGCGCCCGCGTCACGTTCGCGTCGGCGCGATTTCCTGTTGAGCCGCACTGCCCTGCCACCGTAAAAGGGGGAAAGTTCAAGTTGATCAGCAGGAGCGCGCAATGCCCGCATCCAACCAGCCTTCTACGCAGGCTCCCATTGTCACCATTTTTGGCGGCTCCGGTTTTGTCGGGCGCTATATCGCACGTCGTATGGCCAAGGATGGCTGGCGCGTGCGCGTCGCCGTTCGTCGCCCGAACGAGGCAATCTTTGTTCGCCCCTACGGCAACGTCGGTCAGGTAGAGCCTGTTCAGGCCAACATCCGGGATGATGCCTCCACCGCCCGCGCGGTCGAAGGGGCGAGCGTCGTCATCAACTGCGTCGGCATTCTCTATGAAAACAGCCGACAGAAATTTGACAATGTACAGGCCGAAGGTGCCGGGCGCATCGCGCAAGCTGCTGCGGCGGCTGGTGTTTCCAAGATGATTCACATTTCCGCAATCGGCGCAGATGTCGAAAGTGACAGCGCCTATGCCCGCACCAAAGGCGAAGGCGAAGCCGCCGTTCTGGCCGCTTTCCCAAATGCCGTGATCCTGCGCCCTTCGATCATTTTTGGGGCCGAAGACCAATTCTTCAATCGCTTTGCGGCCATGGCCAAACTCTCCCCCGTTCTTCCCATGGTCGGGGCAGATACGCTTTTCCAGCCGATCTATGTGGATGATGTGGCAAAGGCTGCGACCAATGCGGCGACAGGCGATGCAGCGGGTATCTATGAGTTGGGCGGCCCGCAAACATATACCTTCCGTGCATTGATGAAGATCATGCTCACAGAGATTCGCCGCCGCCGCTTGCTGATCGCCCTGCCATTCTTTGCAGCGCGCCTGATGGCTTGGGGGCTGGACCTTGTCGGTACGCTTTCTCTGGGCATTCTTGCCAATCGGCAGATCACGCAGGATCAGGTCAAATTGCTGGCAAACGACAATGTGGTCAGCGACGGGGCAAAAGGCCTTGGCGACCTTGATGTACGCCCCACCACAGTTGAGAGCGTTATTGGCGAATATCTGTATGCCTATCGCCCGGCGGGCCAATACGAGGCGATTACAGAATCAGCAGGCAATCTCAAAGTCTGATTGCCCTGCACCGCGCCAGTTTTTCGCGCCGCCCTGTCTGGGAAAGACAGGGCGGCGTTGTTTTATCCCGCTGCCAACAAGGCCGCATCACCGCCCGCGGCGGTTGTGTTGATGCAAATATGCCGTTCATGCACACAACGCGCCGCCATATCGTCAGCCCCCGTGATGAGCGGTAATATCTGACCATCCCGCGCGGCAAGGACGATCCGCGCCTGTTGTTGTGCTTCAACATCACCCCACAGGGCGACCGCATCAAAACCGGTCAATTCCGCCAAATCATCAAGGTTCAGCACCCCATCAATGTCGCCGCCCGGCACAATGGTCAGCGCGGCACAGCCTGCTTCCTCTGCGATGAGTTTCTGGCGTGGGGCATCGGGGCCAAGGCACAGAACCACGCCGCGCGGCAAGACCGACAACCGGTTCGATTCGCCCGTTGGCCCGGGCAATACGGTTTCAGATAGCGCGATTTCAGGCGCGCTGATTTTGTAAAGAGCGGCTTGAACCTCTGCCATCGGCACGGCACGCCCCGCAGGCCCGCTGCTTGCGCCCCTGTTTTGGCTGGCCATAAAGCGCGCGACATAGTGTGGGCCACCGGCCTTTGGCCCCGTCCCGGAAAGCCCCTCCCCACCGAAGGGCTGCGAGCCCACAACAGCTCCGATCTGGTTGCGGTTGATATAGACATTCCCCACCTGAAGGCGCGCAGTTACCTGTTCCACACGATCATCAATGCGCGAATGCATCCCAAACGTCAGGCCGTATCCGGTGGCGTTTATCGCATCGACAACGGCGTCCAGTTCTTCAGCCTTGAAGGTTGCAACATGCAGTACCGGGCCAAAAATCTCGCGATCCAGGTCGCCAATACCATTCACGCGAATGACTGTCGGGGCTACAAAGGTACCAACGGCTGGGGCTTCCAGCATCTTCATAACACGCCCTTCGCCCTCAGCCTGTTCGATGTGGGCCGCAATTCCGTCAAGCGCACGTTGGTCGATAACCGGGCCGACGTCCGTTGCATACGCCCATGGCGCGCCAACCCGCAATTCATCCATCGCGCCGAACAACATCCGCATGAAGGGCTGCGCGACATCCTCCTGCACATATAGAACGCGCAGAGCGGAGCAACGCTGGCCCGCCGACTGAAACGCGGAAGCGATCACATCTCGCACGGCCTGTTCGGGTAACGCCGTGCTGTCGACGATCATCGCATTCAACCCGCCGGTTTCAGCGATCAACGGGGCATCGGGGGCAAGGGTTGGTGCCATCGCGCGATTAATGGCAACGGCTGTCGCAGTAGATCCGGTAAAGCACATGCCAGCGATACGCCGGTCCGATGACAACGCGGCACCGATCACGCTCCCTTCACCGGGCAAGAGTTGCAGCGCAGATACAGGAATGCCCGCCTCGTGCAGCAGGCGGATAGCGATATGAGCTGTCAGGCAGGTTGCCTCTGCCGGTTTGGCAATCACCGCATTACCGGCAGCCAACGCCGCTGAAAGCTGCCCCGTAAAGATCGCAAGCGGGAAATTCCAGGGTGAGATACAGGCAAAAACCCCGCGCGGTGCGCCGCCGACCCGTTGCCCCTCGTCAGCATAATAGCGGAGAAAATCGACGGCCTCCCGCAATTCGGCAACAGCGTCCATCGGGGTCTTGCCAGCCTCACGCGCCAGAACGGCAAACAGCTCACCAAAATGGGCTTCGTAAAGGTCAGCGGCACGCAGCAATGCCGCCGCCCGCTCCGCCGCGCTTACCGCCCAGGGCTGCGCAGCCGACAGCGCCGTTTCAACGTCCGCACCATCGGCAAATGTAACCTGACCGACGATATCAGCATGGTCAGCCGGGTTCAGCACCTGGTGGGTTTGATTGCCGACAAACGCGCCAGCCAACACCGGCCCTGCCGCCCAGCGCGAACGCTCAAACGGCCCGCGCGCGGCGTCAATCTGCGCCAAATCGTCTTCATCATGCAGATCAAATCCGGCGGAGTTCCTGCGCGGAGCAAAAATGTCAGTCGGATTGGCCACATATCGCGCACTGAGATCCGCCGCGAAAGGATCGGCCGCGACCTCCTCTGCCGGAACATCTTCATCAACGATCTGGTTTACGAAAGAGCTGTTGGCACCGTTCTCCAACAACCGGCGCACAAGATACGCCAGCAAATCACGATGCGGGCCAACAGGGGCATAAATGCGAGACTGACCACCACCCTGCACCACCGCATCATGCACCCCCTCGCCCATGCCATGCAGGCGCTGAAATTCATAGGATTGATCGGTCGCCAGTTCCTGTACCGCCGCAATGGTATGGGCGTTATGCGTTGCAAACTGCGGGTAGATACGATCCGCATACCCAAGCAGCTTTTTCGCGCAGCAGATATAGCTGACATCGGTCGCCGCCTTGGTGGTGAAAACCGGGAAATTCGGCAGGCCTTCAACCTGCGCGCGCTTGATCTCTGCATCCCAGTACGCCCCTTTGACAAGGCGCACCATGATACGACGATCATATTTCTCCGCCAGGGCATTCAGCCAGTCGATGACATGGGCGGCGCGTTTCCCATAAGCCTGCACCACGACACCAAACCCATCCCATTTCGACAGCGACGGGGAAGACAGGACCGACTCAATAATATCGAGCGAAAGGTCGAGGCGATCTGCCTCCTCCGCATCAATATTCAACCCCATGCCCGCCGCCATGGCCGCGTGTGCCAGCGTCAGTGCCCGCGGGGCAAGTTCGGCCATGACACGTTCGCGTTGCGCCACTTCGTAACGAGGGTGGAGCGCAGACAGTTTGATCGAAACACCGGGGTTTTGCCGGATATCCCCTGACTTACAATGCGGCGCAAGCCGGGCAATCGCGCCCGCGTAAGCGTTGTAAAAATGGTTTGCATCTTCGGCGGTCAGCGCAGCTTCGCCGAGCATGTCATAAGAAAACGTATACCCTTGTCTGGCTTGTGGCGCACCGCGCTTGACGGCTTCGTCAATATCCCGCCCAAGCACGAACTGATGACCCATTTCCTTGATCGCGGCCTGAACGGCGCGTCGGATCACCGGTTCGCCAAGCCGTTTAACAGCGCCGCGCAATACGGAGGCGATACCATCGTCCTTGTCTTCACGAAGCACCTTGCCCGTCAGCATCAACGCCCAGGTTGAAGCATTCACCAATGATGATGACGATTTTCCCAGATGTTCCCCCCAGGACGAGGGCGCAATCTTGTCTTCGATCAATGCATCAATCGTCTCAGCATCGGGCACGCGCAACAAGGCTTCGGCCAGACACATGAGCGCGACACCTTCCTCAGTTGAAAGGCCATATTCCGCGAGAAACGCCTCCATCAAGCCGGGGTCCCCGGCCGCACGCAAATCGCGGACCATTTCCGCGCCACGGGCGACCGCCGCCGCACGGGTTTCGTTACTGATTGCCGCGTCGGCTTGCAGATCGGCCAGCACCTGCATTTCAGGCGTCGTTTGCGCTTGGCGGATACGGGTACGAATAAGGTCGAGGTCGGACATGGGGCAGATCCTAAAAGGGGCGCATGGCGCTGGCTTATCAACAGATTCACATTAGCAGGTGCGAGGCAGCCATTTAGGCGTTATTTTACCCTCAGCCGGGCGAATTTCCCGTATTTTGTGATATGATGGGGCAATCTGATGAGTGCAGGCAACAATGACGGGCGGCTAGACCAGTTCGACCGGGCGATCCTCCTCCACCTGGGCATGGATGGGCGCATGGCGATTACCGAACTTGCGTCCCGCGTCGGCCTCTCCAAGAGCCCCTGCCAGGTGCGGGTAAAGCGGTTGCAGGACGATGGCTATATCCAGGGGTTTCGCGCGGTGCTCGACCCGGTCAAACTCGGCCTGGACCATATCGCATTTGCAGAAGTGAAACTGCTGGACACCACCGAAAAGGCATTGGCGGCCTTTAATGCCGCTGTCCTGAAGGTGCCTGAAATAGAAGAATGCCACATGATTGCAGGGGCATTTGATTATCTGCTGAAAGTGCGCACCCGCGATATCCGCGCTTATCGTCAGGTTCTGGGCGAAACCATATCTGCCCTGCCGCATGTTGCATCAACCTCCACCCATGTTTCGATGCAGGCTGTGAAGGACGATGCCTTTTAAAAGTAGAATGCCGAACACACGCAAAAATTCCATTCTCGAGCCATTTTCGGGAATTTTCCCGTCGTTTACAGGCATTTTCGTCGTTGGTTGACCAGACCGCAGGCATTTTCCGCCGTTTTCATTGGGTGTGGAGGATAGCTGATCATGTCATTTCACATGGCGGCCCTCTCGCAGAATTAGAGTCATTTTACATCACGGCACCTGCGCCCCGCAGGTGGCCAGACAAGCACCGCTGGTTGCCGGTTGAACCAGTTCTGCGTCGATCTTCGGCGGCGCGGAGCCTTGCCTGATGCCCGAAGAGCAAAGAGGAAACATGAACAGTCTCGCGCCCCACCTCGCTGAAATCGCCGCCGCACCGTTCGATGCGCCGCTTTCGCTTGCCGGGGCGCATTACACTGATCCTGCCTATTTCGAGGCAGAGCGGCGCGGCGTCCTGTGGCAGGGTTGGCATTGTCTTGGTCGGGTTGATGAAATTCCCAATGCCGGGGATTATTTCACCGCACACCTGCTGACCGAACCGTTGCTGATCGTACGTGGCGATGATGGCACGATAAGGGTTCTATCGAACGTGTGCCGCCATCGCGCCATGCCTGTCGCCAAAGGCAGCGGCACCGCCAAACGGTTTGTGTGCCGCTATCACGCCTGGAGCTATGGCCGCGATGGCGCGCTCGCGTCCTCCCCCCGCATGCCCAAAGAGCGCGTCGCCGGATGTGGCCTGCCTGCGTTTCGCGCCGAAATCTGGCGGGGGTTCATCTATGTAAACCTGAGCGGTGATGCCGCGCCGCTTGCGCCACAACTGGGCAAACTCGATGATCTGATCGGCATATATGATCAAGACAATATGGAAATCGTGCATGTAGAGCATGAAGACTGGCGGTGTAACTGGAAATGCCTCGTCGAAAATTTCATGGAGGCCTACCACCTGTCCGTCGTGCACCCCGAAACGCTGCACCCTTACACGCCAACCGGGTTGAGCCGGAAATCAATGTCAGACGCGGCCTTCACGTCTTACATCGCCCATTACCCCGATACGATTGAACAACGCTTTACCGGCGCGCCGACACTGACGCGGGAGGAACGCTATCAATCACGCTTATTCAGTGTCTTCCCCTGTCAGGTTGCCAGCCAGTCGGCGGGGTTACTGGTGTCCCTGTCATTGCAACCCATCGCGGTTGATCACGTGCATGTCCGCTGGACCATGTCGGCTTATAAGGGCGAAATGGATCAGACCAAGATCGACGCGGCCGTCGGCCTTTGGCGCGAAGTGAACCGCGAAGACCGCGAAAAGCTGGAAGATATGCAACACGCTCTCAGCTCCGTCACCGCGGTATCCGGCCCGCTGGCACCGCCCGATATGGAAGGCACAATCTGGGATTTTTACCAATATCTCGCCCGACACGCGACAGCCGGCGCGCCGGTTGGCTAGCTGTAAAATGCTTTGACACACAGGTCAGCCCGCTTTCGGATGCCACGCAAGCACCAGAAAGGGGCTAAAGATGCCGCATGTCGCCTGTGATATCCGCTTTCACGATCTGATCGACGTATCGGAGCCCGTTGAATTGATCGCAACCGGGTTTGATTTCACCGAAGGGCCGATCTGGCACCCGACCCAGCATCATCTTACGTTTTCCGATATCCCCGGCAACGCGCGCTATCGCTGGTCACCCGACGGCGCTTTGACCGAGGTTGCCCGCCCGACCAACATGGCGAACGGCATGACATATGACGCAGATATGAACCTGATTGTATGCGAGCACCGAACAGCCACCGTTGCGCGCATTTCCCCGCGCGGCAGGCGAGAGATCTTATGCTCCCACTTTGAAGGGCGAGAGTTGAACTCCCCAAACGATGTCGTGGTTCATTCAAACGGCACGATCTATTTCACTGACCCCAACTATGGGCGGCAAGAGCGGTTCGGCATCGTCCGGCCAGCGGAATTGGGGTTTCAGGCTGTATTCATGCTCCCCCATGATCACCGCCCCGGCGCGGAAGCGCGGCTGGCATCGGAGCGGGATGTCTTCAATCAGCCAAACGGCTTGACCTTGTCACCATGCGAAAAATGGATGTGGGTCAATGACAGCGAAGAAGGCCTGATCCGTCAGTATCGCATTGCCGAGGATGGGCGGCTGACTGAGGGGGCTGTGTTCGCTTCTGGCATCGAAGAAACAGGGCGCCCCGGCGTTCCTGACGGCATGAAATGCGATAGCGCAGGCAATATCTACGTAACCGGGCCGGGCGGCATTTGGGTGTATGATGCAAATGGCGGGAAGCTTGGCGAAATTGGTGCGCCCGAACCTGTTGCGAACTTTCATTGGGGTGGCATGGCCTGGGACAGGCTGTTTCTTACGGCGAACACTTCGATTTATGCGGTGAAGACAAAATCGCGGCCACACCCAGAACCGTTCATGGCTGCGTCAGCGTAATACCACATCATATACCAGATCTTCGGTCAGATAACGGCTGATACGCACCTCAACCACACGCCCTGAAATGTCGATGGCGCGGCGGCGCGCTTCCAGTAAGGGGGTGTCTTCGGCAACGCCCAACAGCCCCGCATCCTCGGCGCTCGCCGCAACCGCGATCAGGTGTTCGGCCGCACGCACAACGGCGATGCCATAGGCCGATTGATACATCGCATAAAGCGTGTTCGGTAACGGCGCACGGTCTTTCAAGCCGGGGAAAAGCGCCGTTGGCACAACTGACACTTCGCGCATGGCGGCATGCCCTGCGATACCTCGCAAGCGGGTAATCACGAAGGCGTCGCTATGGTCTGCGTCAAATGCCTTACGTTCGGCCGCCGTTGTCTTGCGTTTAGTGACCGTTTCCTCAATCAGTTCGGGCAACACCTGCGCGCCTGTTTCTTCACGCAGGCGAAAAAACTGAAAAAGCGCGCTTTCGGTCGTGGTTTTGGCAACAAAGGTGCCCTTCCCCTGCCGCCGCTCCACCACGCCCGCCCGTTCCAACTCGCCAAGGGCTTTGCGCGCGGTGCCCTGACTGACGTTCAGTTCCGCCCCAAGATCAAACTCGGATGGCAACATCGCACCCGGCCCAAGGTCACCCGAAGCGATCCGTGCCAGAATGGCGTCATAAGCCTGCATGTAGAGCGGTCTGTTCATGCGCGTTTCTTACCCCAGCCTTTTGGGGCAATCAAGAAATATACAACAACTCTTGTATAAGACATATACCAATGCTATCCACCGCCCATCACTGGAATCAATCGAAACCAAAGGAGATACGCGTGAGCATTCCCCAACTTCTGGTCCACGATCACGACGACAACGTCGGTGTTGTTGTGGTTGAAGGGCTGACCGCCGGCACCGACATGCTGTGCGTTGTCACCCACGACAACTCTGACTTTCGCCTGACCGCAAAAGCCGACATTCCGATCGGCCATAAGGTTGCGCTGAAAGAACTGTCCGAAGGCGACACCGTTTTCAAATACGGCGAAGACATCGGCAAGATGATCGGTAGTGCTGGCGTTGGCGAGCACGTGCACACGCACAACTGCAAAACGAAAAGGTGGTAACAATGGCGCTCGATTATTCAAATCAGACGATCAACGCATGGCGCCGTGAAAATGGCCGCGTCGGCGTTCGCAACCACGTTCTTATCCTGCCAGTAGACGACATCTCCAACGCCGCGTGTGAGGCAGTCGCGAACAACGTCAAAGGCACCATGGCGATCCCGCATGCTTACGGGCGTTTGCAGTTTGGCGAAGACCTCGACCTGCATTTCCGCACGATGATCGGCACCGGCGCCAACGCCAACGTCGCCGCTGTTGTTGTCATCGGGATTGAGCCTGAATGGACGAAGGTAATCGCAGACGGTATCCGCGAAACCGGCAAGCCCGTCGCGGAATTCTCCATCGAGCAAAACGGCGACTTTGAAACCATTCGTGCGGCATCCTGGAAAGCCAAGGAATTTGTTCACTGGGCATCCGAACTTCAGAAAGAAGTATGCGGCCTGAACGAATTGTGGATTTCCACCAAATGCGGTGAATCTGACACCACCACTGGTCTGTCGTCCTGCCCAACTGTCGGCAACATGTACGACAAGCTGCTGCCAGAAGGCATCACCGGCTTCTTTGGTGAAACCTCTGAAATCACGGGTGCCGAGCACATCTGCAAGAAGCGCGCGATCAACGAAGAAGTTGGCGAGCGGTGGTACAAGATGTGGGAAGCCTACCAGAATGACGTGATTTTCGCGCATCAGACTGATGACCTCTCCGACAGTCAGCCAACCAAAGGCAACATCCTTGGCGGCCTGACGACCATTGAAGAAAAAGCCCTCGGCAACCTCGAAAAAATCGGTCGCACGTCGCAGTACATCGACATTCTTGAGCCAGCCGAGATGCCGAAATCGGGCAAGGGCCTCTATTTCATGGATTCATCTTCAGCCGCTGCTGAATGTGTCACCCTGATGGCCGCTGGTGGCGCCGTGATCCACACCTTCCCCACCGGGCAGGGCAATGTGGTCGGCAACCCGATTGTTCCCGTCATCAAGATCTCCGGCAACCCGCGCACCCTGCGCACCATGTCCGAGCATATCGACGTGGACGTGACCGGTGTTTTGACCCGCGAGCAAACGATTGACGAGGCAGGGGATGCGCTGATCGAAATGATCACGCGCACCGCCAACGGTCGTCTGACCGCGGCAGAGGCCCTTGGCCATCGCGAATTCTCGATGACCAAGCTCTATCGCTCGGCTTAATCGCCGTGCATGATTGAGCGGCCCCGGCGAAACCCGGGGCCGTTTCTTTTTGGGGGAGACTGCAATGCCTGAAACCGTGACCCTTTCCATATCAGCCGCAACAGACCTGATCGCCAGTGCCCTGCGCGCGTCTGACGTTTCGCCAGCCAATGCATTATCGGTTGCCAAGGCACTTGTAGCTGCAGAGGTTGATGGCCAGTCAGGGCACGGGTTTTCGCGCGTTGCGGCCTACGCAGCCCAGGCCGCCAGTGGCAAGGTTTCGGGCCATGCGGCCCCCCTGGTTACAGCGCCGCGTACCGCGTTGTTGCATGTGGATGCGGGAAACGGCTTTGCCTTTCCCGCCGTTGACGCGGCGATCAACCGATTAACGGTTCTGGCACCGGAAACGGGCATCGCGGGCGCGCTTATCTCAAAATCCCACCATGCGGGCCAAATCGGTGCGCATGTGGAGCGTTTGGCCGAACAAGGGCTGGTCGCTCTGATGGTCGCCAACTCCCCCAAGGCGATGGCACCCTGGGGCGGAAACGCCCCGCTTTTTGGCACCAACCCCATCGCCTTTGCAGCACCAAGACCCGGCGCAGCCCCCTTGGTAATTGATCTGTCATTGTCCAAGGTTGCACGCGGTAAGGTCATGGCCGCCAATCAACGCGGCCAAGCGATACCGGAGGGGTGGGCCCTGGATGAACAAGGCAACCCAACAACCAACGCAGCCGCCGCGCTGACTGGCTCAATGATTCCCGCTGGCGATGCGAAGGGGGCCGCACTGGCCTTGATGGTAGAGATTTTGGCCGCCAGCCTGACCGGTGCCAACCACAGCTTTGAAGCATCATCCTTTTTTGATGCAGAAGGCTCTCCGCCCGGTGTGGGCCAAATGATCATCGCGATTGACGCGGGCGCGGGGCCGGGGTTTGCCGGGCGGCTGACGACCTTGCTCAATGCCATCACGGGCCAGGACGGCACCCGCCTTCCCGGCGAAAGCCGTTTGGTACGGCGCGCGCAAGCAGCGGCAAATGGCTTGCAGATGAGCCAGGATTTGCACGCAAAGTTATCCGCGATGAGGGGCTAGACCAAAACCCAACCCCTGCCGCGCAAATGGGCACGGGATGCGCAGATTATTTATTGCGAATAGTCCGAACCCTCACGGTCCAAGAGCAATTTCAACTCCGCCAGATGACGTTCAGCCTGCCCCGGATAGTCATCAAGTTCCTGCGCGGTTTTCTCCGCAACCTCATCTGACAATACGCGCAGCGGCAGGCCCGTTTGCAGCGCCTTTACGTATGTCTCCGCCGCGCGCTCAAAATAATAGAGGCGATTGAACGTGTCAGCGACGCTGTCGCCAATCACCAACACACCATGGTTCCCCATGATCATTACCTTGTTCTTGGGGTCGGACAGCAGCTGCGCACAGCGCGCACCCTCTTCCTCAAAGGCAAGCCCACCGTATTCTTCATCAACGACCTGCCGATTGAAAAACGTGGCAGCGTTCTGGTCAACGGGGGGGATCTTGCTGTCTTTCAAGCATGCCAAAACGGTTGCATAGATCGAATGCACATGCATGACACAGCGGGCATGGCGGCAATGGCGGTGCACACCACCATGCAACCCCCAAGCCGTCGGATCAGGCGCGCCGGGCCGACTTAGCGCGTCCGGGTCATTAGCATCGAGCAACAATAACTCCGACGCCTTGATCCGCGAAAAATGCACCTGATTGGCATTCATCAGGAACTCTGTCCCATCATCATTTACAGCCAACGAAAAATGGTTTGCCACTGCTTCGTGCATGTTCAGGCGCGCTGTCCAGCGAAAGGCCGCCGCGAGGTCAACACGCTCATCCCAATGGGCCATATTTTCGCGGGGGTGCAGGCGGATTGCATCACTCATTTCATTTCTCCTAAATCAGGCACCATCGCGCCGTCGCATGCTACATTTTTCGTCAAGAACAACGAGGCCAAGACAGACATTGGCAAAGGGATCAGCCTCTGCCCACCTTCTTTGTTCCCAAATATCCAAAAAAATCCCCCACCAGTTCGACCATCGCCCGTTACAGCTTACCACGACCAAACAAACGCGCGGCATCCTCAGCGGCATAGCGCCCAAGGCGCACATCTTCATCAATCAGGGTTTGCTCTCGTTCAGCCGGATCGCCATAGCCGCCGCCGCCCGGTGTCTTTACCCGAACGCGGTCGCCCGGGCCGAGGGGAATATCCTGCTCTTTGGAAAGATGCTCCGGCGTATAAGCCTCTTCCCCGCGAAGCACCGTCACCTCGTTCACCGCGCCATCTTGTCCGCCCAGTGCGCCCTGCGGTCCATAGCGGCCATGGTCCATGACAAAGCTCGCGCGCGCATGGCCCCGCCGCAGTTCAATTTCATAATCCAACCCAAACCCGCCCCGTCGCGCCCCTGCCCCGCCAGATCCTTCGCGCAGGGCATAGCGGTGGTAAAGAACGGGAAAGTTCTGCTCCATGATCTCAACGGGCGGTGCCTTGGATATTCCGATGGTTGAACACCCATTGCTCAGCCCATCACCATCCGCCGACCCGCCATAGCCACCACCTGACAGCTGATACATGACAAAATCGCGCCCCCGTTCGGGGTCATGGCCGCCAAGTGCGAAATTCCCACTGGTACCGGCCGGGGCCGCTGTCACGCGGTCAGGCAGCGGCCCGACCAGCGCCGCAAAGACCGCCTCTGCGATGCGCTGCGATACTTCGGCTGCGCATCCTGATACGGGACGCGGATAATGGGCATCCAGAAACGTCCCTTCCGGTGTGATGACCCGCAGCGGCTCAAAGGCCCCGGCGCTGATCGGCACTTCGGGAAAGATGTGCCGCATCGCGAGATAAACAGAAGACAACGTGGTGGCCAGAACAGAGTTCATCGGCCCCGCGCACGGCGGCGAAGACCCACCCAGATCAAATGTCAGCCCCCCATCTGCCTTGGTCACACATAACCGAATGGCCAGCGGTTCATTCACCACCCCATCACTATCGACCCAAGCGGTAGAGCGATATTCGCCATCGGGAATATCAGCGATACAAGCGCGCATTTGATCAGCGGCGCGCGTTTTCAGTTCCGCGATCGCTTCGGCAACAACATCATCGCCATAACGATCCATCAGGGCGTTCAGCCGCTCTTCCCCCACCATCAGCGCGGCGGCCTGTGCCTTCACGTCACCGATGCGCTGATCGGCAACGCGGATGTTGGAGCAGATGATCGAATATATTTCCCGATCCAACACGCCTTGCTTGAACAGTTTGACAGGCGGCAGGCGCAAGCCTTCTTGCTCTACCGCCGTGGCGGAGGCCGAAAACCCGCCGGGCACGGCACCGCCGATATCGGGCCAATGACCCGTGTTGGACAACCAACAAAAAATCTTGCCCTTGCGATAAAACGGGCGGGCGAAACGCACATCCATCAGATGGGTGCCGCCCAGATAGGGGTCATTGACGATGTAAATATCATCCGGCTCCGGCGCGTTCACCTCCCCCGCTGCGATCATTTCGATCAGAACGCGGGTCGAGAACTGCATGGTCCCGACAAAGACGGGTAAGCCCCCTGCCCCTTGCGCGATCAACGCGCCATCCTCGGCCGCATAAATACCGTCAGAGCGGTCATTCGCCTCTGCGATCACGGGCGAGAAGGCAGCGCGCGAAAAGGCAAGGTCCATTTCATCGCACACCTGTTGAAGCCCGGACTGGATGACAGACAGTGTAATGGGATCAAGCATTGGGCGCCCCCACTTCGACGATGATGTTTCCAATGGCATCGCCTGTGGCGATGTCTCCCGGCTCAACAAGAATTGTCGTATCCATTTGCTGAATGATGGCCGGGCCGATCAGTTCGAATTGTATCGGCAAATGGTCCCGCCAATAGATGGGTGTTTCGATCCATGCGCCATTGGTGCCGCCCCCGAACCACACGGGGCGCGCGCCGGTTTGCGCTGCTGTGATGTCTTCCCGGCGGCCTGCTGCATCAATTAGGGTTGAAAGATCCGGTGCCGCACGCTCCCCGATGACAGAGGTATTCACATTCACGAGGTTCGCACGCGCGCACTCCAGACTGATGCGAAAGCGGGCTTCATAAACAGCGTTGAACGCGGCTGACACTTCTTCCATCGTGGGGGATGGGGTGGCCAAAGGCACCCGTAGCACATGGGACTGGCCAACAAATTGCATATCAACCGAATGAACGTGTCGCCGGGTTTTGATCTCCACCGCTTCCCGGTTAAGCATCGCTTCGCCCTTGGCAATCTGATCTTTGAAGACCGCGCCCAAGTCTTCGGCGGATACCATATCAACCGGGCGGTTGAGTGTTTTCACATAGTCATGGCGAAGGTCGGCCAAAACACAGCCCAGCGCATTTGTAACCCCTGGCCGCGCCGGCACCAGAACACGCGGCACACCCAGTTCCTTGGCCAACGCCGCCGCATGTAACGGCCCCGCGCCCCCAAAGGCGAACAATGCAAAATCACGCGGATCCGCGCCAAGCGATACGGACACCATGCGGATTGCACCTGCCATGCGGGCATTCGCAACCCGGATCACCGCCTCGGCAGCCTCCACCGCGTCTAGCCCAAGTTTTTCGCCCAGTTCCCGTGCAAAGATCGCCTTTACATCCTCCAGCGAAACGCCCCCCTCCACCGCGTTCAGTTTGGCTGGGTCGAGCCGCCCAAGCAGCAGGTTGGCATCCGATATGGTTGGGCGGGTGCCGCCACGCCCATAACAAACAGGCCCCGGCGCAGCGCCCGCGCTTTCAGGCCCAACCTGCAACAAGCCAGCCGCATTGACCGACGCGACCGAACCACCACCCGCGCCAACCGTGCGCACATCGACCATCGGCACGTGGATCGGCAGGGCATATTCAACTTCGATCTCCGACGAAACGGCGGGCTCGGCCCCCCTGATCAAGGCAACATCAGTTGATGTGCCGCCCATATCGTAGGTAATCAGGTCAGGCATCCCCGCTGCACGCCCGGTTGCCGCCGCTGCAATCACCCCTGATGCGGGGCCGGACATCACTGTCTTTGCCGCCTCTTTGGCAACCAGTTTGGATGAAACCATGCCCCCATTGCCGTTCATCACCAACACGTCACCGGCATAACCACCCTTAGCCAACTCCTGCCGCAGGCGCGCGACATACCGTTCCAGCAAAGGTTGGACAGAGGCATTAACGGCTGCGGTTACGCCCCGTTCATATTCACGACTTTCGGCCAACAGGGCATGACCCATAGTGATGAACTCATTGGGCCAGACCTGTGCCACCACCTCGGCCGCGCGGCGTTCATGCTGAGCGTTGGCGTAGGAATGCAAAAAGTGAATGACGACCGCTTCGCAACCGGCTGCCAGCAATGCCTCCGCTGCGGTGCGTACCGAAGTTTCATCCAGCGGCGTGACAACCTTACCGGCCGCGTCCATCCGCTCAACGGCCTCAAGGCGCAGGTCGCGCGGAATGATCGGGGTAAAACGCCCCTTCATGCCATAGGCTTGCGGGCGCGTGCGGCGCCCCAGTTCCAGCACATCTCGGAAACCGGATGTCGTGATCAGCCCGGTTCGGCTGAGTTTTCGTTCCAGCACCGCGTTGGTGGTTGTCGTCGTACCGTGAATGATCAAGTCGATGTCAGCCAGCGAAGCGCCACCGTCGTTTAAGGCCTGCAATACCCCAAACGCCTGATTGTCGAGCGTCGATGCAACCTTGGCCAGTTGCACGCCCCCTGTTGCCTGATCAAACAAGACCAAATCGGTAAACGTGCCGCCCACATCAACGCCTGCAACCTGTCCGGACCGGGCCAGTTGCCCTGTCGATGGTTCTGAATGGTCGGGCATTTGCTGGGCCTTTTTTCTTAATCGGGAACGTCAATGAAAGTCGTCGCGCTCACGGGGCCTTCATCGGTACGATAGACCATATGGTTGTTGGTATTGAGGGTGATGCGCACTTCATGCCGCCCTGGGGGCAACGCACCGATAACGACCTCATGGCTGGTCATGCGCATGATCTTGAGGCCCCCAATGTAAAGGTGCCCGTGCCCCTCGCCTACAACATGCGCGCCATCCATTGCTGCAGGGGCAAAGGTAAAGCGATCTGTACTGGTGATAATTCGCCATGCGCCACCATCCGCCGGGTCGGCCCGCACGGAAACGCGGGGCGCACTATCGGTTGGCATTGTGAGGCCACCAGCGTGATCCACGCTGTGGGTCATGCCTTGCCCGGACATATCCATCGCCCCCGCCGCAACGGAAAGCGTGGCTTTGGTGCTTACATCCCCCGCATTGGCAAAGGAAACCGTCAGCGGGATCAATCGCCCATCAACCAGATCGCCCTTTACCCCCAAGAGCATGATATGGGCGCCATCAAGTGACAGGCTGGGTGTTGCGCCCGCAGGAACCGGCGCGCCGCTAAGGTCGGTGACACCATGGAAAATCGCCAGCTTAGCATCCGGTGACGACGCAAAGATGACCCGGTCGGCATCACCTTGGTTGGATATATCAAGGGTCACCGCAATCGCCTCTGCGCCATCCATATTATGAACGGACGCCCGCGCGTTGGTTAGCGTGATCTTCGAAGATGCACCCGCCCCAGCGAGCCAGAGCGCAACAACCGCGCCCAGAACAACCAGCGATGAAAGGGAAATGCGGAGCCAATTCAATTCTCGCTCTCCCCTCATCCGCAGCGTATGAGGGTGAAAGCCCACCTTCGCAACGCGGTTCAAATTTCGTATGCACACAAAGATGTTCGCTTTTGCAAACCTCGTCAAGAAACTCTCGCATTCGGCGTTTTGTGTGTGGGCGCTTCCCGGTTTGGCCCATGCGCATGTCTCTGAAATGGGGCTGGTGTTGCTGCTACCGACGGGGTTTTACATTCAAGCGGGCGTCTGGGCGGTGGCCCTTACTGTCATTGCGCTGGCGTTCATTCCTGGCAAGTGGGCTGAAAGCCTGACCAGTGCACGCACACTATTTGGCGCGCCCGCAGCATCCGGCCTGTGGGGCATTAGTTGTGTTAGTGCGGTTTTCCTGATCGTCCTCCTGTGGGCAGGCTTCAACGGCTCACGCGACCCGCTGGTCAACCCCTTGCCGCTGATGGTCTGGACCGTTGTCTGGATCGCGCTTTTGCTGGCGCAGGCGGTGTTTGGTGATCTCTGGCGTTTCGTGAACCCGTGGAGCGGCCCTGTTCGGGTATTGACCGGGGGCAGCCCACCACCATTCCGCTTGCCCGACCGCGCAGCGCGTTGGGTTGGCTGTTCTGGCCTTTTGGCGTTTGCGTGCTTTGCACTGGCCGACCCTGCGCCCGACGACCCGGCCCGGTTGGCAATGTTCACGAGCCTTTATTGGCTGGCAGTCTTACTGGCTTGCCTTTTGTGGGGAACAGAGCCGGTTCTGACCCGCTGCGAATTTCTTTCCATGACCGCGCGAAGATTTGCGGCAATGGCCCCGATGCGCCCAAAAGACGGGTCATGGCGGCTCGGTCTGCCAGGGTGGGGGTTGATCCAAACCGACGCCAGCACATCGACTGGTATATTTGCCCTGCTCATCCTTGGCATCGGCAGTTTCGACGGATTGAACGAGACGTTCTGGTGGCTAGGTCAAATCGGCGTAAATCCACTGGAGTTTCCGGGGCGGTCGGCCCTCGTCGGTATCACCGTCGCAGGCACGCTGGGTGCCTGTGCAGTGTTGATTGCCGCCTTTACCTTGACGTTATGGCTGGGCCTGAAGTGCGCGCCGGGCGTGCCGCTGTCGCGGGCCTTCGGGCCGATGGCGGTCAGCGTCTTGCCTATCGGTGTGGCTTATCATTTTGCCCATTACCTCACGACGCTGATGGTAAGCGGCCAATATGCGATTGCCGCCGTCAGCGACCCGCTGGCAACTGGTGCAGATCTATTGGGGCTTGGCCGCTATTATGTCAGCACCAGCTTTTTCAACACCCCTTCCAGCGTCGAGCTGATATTCAAGGCACAGGCAGGCGCAGTCGTTGCCGGGCATGTCATTTCAGTATTGGTCGCCCATGGCATTGCCACGCGCCTTTATGGGCACGGACGCCGCGCTGCGGTCAGCCAGATACCGCTCGCGATCTTCATGGTTGCGTACACTTTTCTTGGCTTGTGGCTGCTCGCGTCGCCCAAAGGTGCCTAGGCCAGATGCCCGAAATTCCTTGACGGCATGACCCGCGAAGGGTTTGTTCACTGACATATGAAATGAGCTTTCGCCACAGAAAGCCGGGGGCCAGAAATGGCCAACCGACAAGGAGTGTGATGATGTCGAATGAAAAGCTGACACGCCGCAGCGCCCTGAAATTGGGCGGTGCTACGGCTGCTGGAATTGCTGCAAGTCCGTTGTTGGGGCGCTTTGCGAGTGCGCAATCATCTGCCCCGATCAAGATCGGCTTTCAGGTGCATCGCACAGGCATCGGCGCGGCTTATGGGCGCTGGTATGACCGCACCACGCAGGCCGCTGCCAAGCGCATCAACGATATGGGTGGCATCAACGGTCGCCCGGTTGAAATCGTTGCCGAAGATGATGGCACGGACCCCAAACGCGGCGCAGAAGTGGTGGAGAAATTCGCGACCCAGCATAAATGCGATATCGCGTTCGGCACACTCTTTAGCCACGTTGTCTACGGGTCTGCCCCCCGCGCGGGAGAGCTGAAAATCCCCTATTTCGTTGTGTCTGAGGGGCATCACGTCGCCTCTGGCAAGCTCAACCGCTATACGCTGCAACCCGGCATTACCGATGTGAAAAGTCAGGTTCAGGCGATGGCACCCTTTGTGGCGGATAATCTCGGTAAAAAGGTCACGATGATCTACCCCGACTTTGCATTCGGTCACGACCATCGCGATTTCTTCTCCGAAGCGATTGCAGCGCAGGGCGGTGAGGTGGTCGCCAAGATCGCCATTCCACCATCGGAAAGCAGCTTCACCAAATATTTCCCGAAAATTCCACGGGATACCGAAGTCATCTATCACGTCATGGTCGGCCCTGCCGTTCTGACGTTTGTGAAAGAAATGGGCGAGTTCTTTGGCCCCTCCGCTCCCGCGATCTTCGGGTTCCTCGACAGTCTTGAGGCGACGGACATTGCCTCCCCCGGCCTGGAATTCCTTGAAAACACATACTTCTGGGAGGGGAACCCACGTTATGCGCAGGCGAACCAGTCGAGCCACGATGCGATGTACCGCGCAGCGGTTGGGGTCGATAACAACGGCGCATCCGTGTCTGACCCCAAAGATATCTCTACCTATTCCCATATGTTCGGGTGTTGGGAGACGCTGAACATCGTCAAGGCAGGTATGGAGGACGCAGGCTATCAAGGGCCCGCTGACCGCGCCAAGCTGATCGAAGCGGTCGAAGGCATGTCGATCCTGCCCCATTCAGACGACCACCCGCAGGGCGCGAAGGTGTTCAACGGCAAGACCCATCAGGTCTTCGGCCACCAGTACATCTCCAAGGTCAAAGGCGGAAAGCTGGAACTGGCGCACACCACCTCGATTGCTGACACGTTCTATGCGGATGAGGTGGATTATACGAAGCAGAGCTTCTGACCCGGCTGGGAAACCGACCGCAAATCTTGAAGACGATTGCCCCGGAACCAAGACAATACCGCCGGGGCACCACCTGCCCGTCCCGCTGCCCCGCAGCGACTTGTTTGCGAAGCGAAGAAGCGGGCGGGCGACGCTTCGGCTTAAAGTCCAAAGCCTTACGGCATAAGTCCCTCAGAAAAGAACCCTAATGGATTTCGGCCCCTACCTCGTTTTCGCCTCCATCGAAGGCGCTGTTGCCGCCGCAGTTCTTGCGCTGACGGCTGTTGGCTTAAGCCTTGTCTTTGGCGTCATGCGCGTCGTCAACGTGGCGCATGGCGAGTTTTTCATGCTGGGTGCCGTGATCGCCTATTGGGTGGCGTCTCAGGTGGCGGGCCACCCGGCGTTCGGCTTTGTCGCTGCCCTGATCGTCGCGCCCATCGTCGCGGGCACCATTGCGGCGTTTGCCGATTTCACTGTGCTGAAGCGAGTAAACTACGACCCCGAACGTACGATCGTGGCCACGATCGGCATTCTCTACATCCTTCAGCAAACCGTGCTGATGACCTATGGCGCAGACGCACGTCCCGTGGAGGCGCCGTTCAACCAGCGTATCGCCCTGCCGTGGTTCGAATGGGGCGAAGACGGGTTTCAGACCATATGGCCCTGGGGGTTCGGCACGACGACCTACAAGCTGTTCGTCATCGCCGCCGCTGCCGTAATCCTGACCGGGTTCTGGTTGCTGATGTCGCGCACGAAACTGGGCCTCGTGATGCGCGCCACGCAGTTGGATCGTGAAACAGCATTGGCCTTCGGCATCCCTGTGGATCGTGTCTATGCCATCGTTTTCGGCATCGGCGCGGGGCTGGCCGCGATGAGCGCGGTGCTGCTCGTTCCCATTCAACAAGCGCATTACCTGATGGGGGGCGACCCGCTGTTGCTTAGCTTTATCGTTGTCATCATCGGCGGCCTCGGCTCGATCCCTGGCACCGTGTTTGCGGCCATTCTGATCGGTATGAGTGATGGCATCATTTCCATCTTTTTTGATCCGACACTGGCAAAAATCATCGCCACGCTTGCCGTTGCGCTTGTGCTTGTGTTTCGCCCGCAGGGCCTGTTCGGGAAAAAGGCGCAATGACCAACGGGGTAAAGCTGCACACTGGCGTTATTGCGCTTTTGATCCTGTTGCATTTCGTGCTGCCGGAATATCATGTCGGCAACCTTGCGCGGATCATGGTGCTGGCGGTCTATGCGATGGGGTACAATCTGCTTTTTGGTTATACGGGCCTGCTGTCACTCGGCCATGCCATGTTCTTTGCGGCGGGCATGTATGGCCTTGGCCTGACCATGACGCACCTTGATTTTGGCGCGGCACCGGGCCTGATCGCGGGCCTGATCGCCGCCTTCGGGCTGGCCGCGGTGGTCGGCGCGCTTGCCCTCCGCACGGTTGGGGTCGCGTTTATGATTGTGACGCTGATGTTTGCGCAGGCTGGTTTTCTGATCATCCTTTATTTTGGTGAGTGGACACGCGCGGATGAGGGATTTGTTATTCCGCAGGCGGCGCGCGCACTTGCGGGAATTGACCTTTCAGACGCGACCAACCGCTATTTCGCGGCGCTGATCCTGTTTGCAATCGTGCTGTTCATCATCGGGCGCATTGTGGAAAGCCCCCTTGGCCGTGCGCTTGTTGCCATCAGGGAGAACGAGGAACGCGCCGAAATGCTCGGCTACAACACAACGCGCCTCAAGCTCTATGCTGTTACGCTGTCGGGCGGGTTTTCCGGTGCGGCCGGGGCGGGATATGCACTGTTGTTTGGCTATGCCGGCGCAAGTTTTGCCGCCGTGCCGTATTCTATTCTGCCCTTGCTGTGGGTGCTGCTCGGGGGCGCGGGCACCACGGTTGGCCCGCTGATTGGCACCGTTTTCATGTTCTATCTGATTGATTACGCATCAGGGCTGACGGATGCCTATATGCTGGTTGCGGGCGTCACGCTGGTATTGCTGACATTGTTTGCCCGTGAAGGCATCGCCGGAGAAATTCGCAAACGCATTTGGCGGGTCCTGCCATGAGCATATTGTCAACGCGCGGCCTTTCCAAAACCTTTGGCGGGCTACATGCGGTTTCCAACGTCGATTTTGACCTGCCAACGGGTGAAATTCGCGCGCTGATCGGGCCGAACGGCGCAGGCAAATCCACCTTTGTCGGCCTTGTTTCAGGGCGCATACCTGCAACCTCCGGCACTGTCACATTTGATGGGCGTGACGTTACCACCCTGCCTGCGCACAAACGTATTGGCCTTGGCATGGCCTATACGTTTCAGATCACATCTGTTTTTGGCAAATTGAGCTGCCACGAAAACGTCGCCCTTGCGGCGCGGCGCACGTTAGGCCGGAACAAGCTGGCCGTGGCTGAACGTGTCGCAGAAAGCCTTGCGAGAGTTGGCCTGCAAGCGCGCGTTGATGATGCGGCAGGTGATCTTTCGTATGGGCATCAACGCCTGCTCGAAATTGCGATGGGTCTGGCGCAAGACCCCCGGTTGCTGATCCTCGATGAACCCACGCAAGGATTGGCGGAAAGCGAAGTCACCGCTTTCAAGGCGCTTATCCGCTCGTTGGCAGGGGAAAAAACCATTCTCCTTATCGAACACAATATGTCCGTCGTGATGGAAACAGCCGACAAGATCACAGTGCTGAACTTTGGCGAAGTGCTGGCAGAGGGCACACCCGAAGATATCCGCGCTGACCGGGCCGTGCAGGCAGCATATCTGGGGGGCGCGTGATGTTGGAGGTGCAAGGCATCGAAACCGGATACGGTGATCTGCGTATTCTGTTTGACCTCAGCTTTACGGCAGAGGCCGGGCAAATTACCTGCATTGCCGGGCGAAACGGGGCAGGCAAGACCACATTGATGAAGGCAATCATGGGGTTGGTGCCGTTAGGCGCCGGTCGGATCACATTGGACAAGGCGCCACTTTCCACCCTGCCCGCCCACAAGATTGCGCGTGAACGTATTGGATATATTCCGCAGGGGCGCCGCCTGTTTACAGAATTGACAGTGGCCGAAAATATCGAAATCGGCCTGATGGTGCGCGGTGCAGGGCGTGATGTACGCGAGCGGGTGCTGGACATTTTTCCCCGCTTGCGCGAACGCCTGAACCAACGCGCCGAGACCCTATCGGGCGGTGAGCAACAAATGCTTGCCACCGCCCGCGCCCTTTGTGTTGAACCGCGTGTTTTGGTGCTGGATGAACCGACCGAGGGGTTGCAGCCATCCATGATTGACCAAATCCGTCAGGTCGTGCTTCGCAAGCGGAACGAAGGGGTCGCCGTCATTCTGGTTGAACAACGTGTCGATGCGATACTGTCGCTGGCTGATAAGGTTGTGTTCATCGAAAACGGTCGGAATTTGGAGACGGTTACTGGCGCAACCCTGCAGGAAAAGCCTGAAATCGTCGCAAGACACCTCGGCGTTTAGCGCCACACCTCATTCCCGTGTGCGGCTATGCACTACGTTTTTACGCGGCCAGCGCCTAGCGTCATCATCAGCTAAACTGAAAAGGGGTGGAGCATGGCGATCATGTACGGCATTACAAATTCATGTGAGGTTGACGTCCTCCTGTCAGATACCTCCAATGCGGAAAATAGGTTTATCGTCCCACCCGGAACAACCTATTATCCGAGCAAGCCGGCCTATATCCCTTCGTATGAAGATGGTCCAAACCCGACCTCTCAATACTCATTCATCCAAAATCACATTCGCGTCGCAGGGCCGCTTCAGGTCTGGTTTTGTTTTTCGTTGTTCAAAAGCGGTGGAAACCTGCAAACCCTGACCAAATGCAATGCCGACCAATTTGGGGCGCGCGAGCAAATGGCAGGTGGTGAACCAAATTCGCTAACCCTTGATCAACGTGTCATCATTGAACTGACACCAGGCCAGATCGCCTATCATTTGGCCTGACGCGGGCATTACCACGATCGGCGCGCTTTTGGGTAAGCATGGGCAAATCGGATCGTTCCGGTACCATTCGTACGGTTTCAGGGCGATTGGAAACACAGTTTCCCGGAAAACTGAATGCGAATCCCCTTGCCGCGCCTTGCCCACTCCTTCAACATTGGGCCTTGCCTCTCAACAGCGAGCGTTCCTTGGCCACAAAACTGATCGATCCCGAGACAACCACCCCATCCGCCACAGAACGGCTGATTGAGTTCCCCGATAACACCTTACTTATCGACCTTTGCGGCGGCTTTGACCGCAATCTGGCCGCCTTGGAACAAGGGTTTGATATCGTCATTGCCCGGCGCGGCAATGCGCTGTCACTGCATGGTGAGCCGACTGCCACCCGCGCGGCCGAAACGGCCCTGCGCGGGTTATACGAACGGCTTGAGGCAGGGCGCGCGATAGAACAGGGCGATGTAGACGCTGCAATACGCATGCCGGGCGCGCCACCAGCGCCAACGCCGAACCAGATGGAGATGTTCAAGGGGGGCCGGGTGGAAATCCGCACCAAGAAAAAAGTCGTCGAACCGCGCACAGCAACCCAGCGCGCCTATGTCGAATCCCTCTATCGTTCGGAATTGGTCTTTGGCGTCGGGCCGGCGGGCACGGGCAAAACATATCTTGCGGTGGCCGCTGCGGTTTCAATGTTTTTGGAAGGCCAGGTTGATCGCATCATCCTGTCCCGCCCTGCTGTCGAAGCGGGGGAGCGGCTCGGCTTTCTGCCCGGTGATATGAAAGACAAGATCGACCCCTACATGCAGCCGCTTTACGATGCGCTTGGTGATCTGTTACCCGGCAAACAGGTTGCCAAGTATATCGAAGACAAGGTGATCGAGATTGCCCCGCTTGCCTTTATGCGCGGGCGCACATTGCAGAATGCCTTTGTGGTGCTGGATGAAGCACAGAATGCCACCGAGATGCAGATGAAGATGTTCCTTACCCGACTTGGGGAAGGGGGCCGCATGGCAATCACCGGCGACCCGAGCCAGATTGACCTGCCGCGCGGCGTTGGCTCCGGCCTGGTTGAGGCTGAACGGGTACTGCGCAAGGTCGCAGGCATCGAATTTGTGAAGTTCTCCGCCGAAGACGTTATTCGCCACCCCCTCGTCGCCAAGATCGTCAAAGCCTATGACGCCGATGGCGCGGTCAAGCGTGGCCCGGCATGACCCTGGCAATCGAATTTGCGCTCGAAGACGATGGCTGGGCAGAGGCCGCCCCATGGTATCGTGAGGTCGCGCTACGCGCCGCCGAAAGCGCCCTGACAGCAGCCGGCATACGCCCGCAGGACATCGAGATCAGCGCGCTTTTGTGTGATGACGAACGTATCGCAAGCCTGAACGCAGATTTTCGTGGCAAGCCGACGGCAACCAATGTTCTGTCTTGGCCTGCCGAAGAAACCGCGCCCGAAGATGCCCCCCAAGCGCCCGAAGATGGGTTTCTCGGTGATGTCGCACTTGCACGTGAAACTATTGTAATTGAGGCCGCTTCGCAGCATGTGACTGTCGAAGCGCATTTTGCGCATTTATTCGCCCATGGTGTTTTGCATCTTTTGGGGTACGATCACGAAACCGATGCAGATGCAGAGGTGATGGAAGGGGTTGAGCGCGCGGCGCTTGCTGCCATGGGGATAGCCGATCCCTATGCGCCTTCTGACAACGAGTGAAAAGGGACGATGGAAGACGACAAACCTGCGGGTGAACAACCCAGCCAAGACGGTCACTCAGAAACGACTGTTGAACAAGATAGGTCTTCTGGCATTTTTCAGCGCCTGAAGTGGTTTGGCGGCAAGGACGGTGAAGCCGCCGATGCGCCAGTCGCCGCGGTCGGCGCTACCGCAGCTGAACGTGCACTGCTCCACAACATCATCGCCATGCGCGACCAGCGCGTCGAAGAGGTGATGATCCCCCGCGCAGATATTGTTTCTGTAGACGTCAGTGCCAGCCTTGATGAACTGACTGAAGTGTTCCGTGAGGGGTCACACTCCCGCGTGCCTGTCTACCGTGAAACGCTGGATGACCCACTGGGGTTTGTGCACGTGAAAGACGTCGCGCTGGATCGTGGGTTCGGCAAGAAAGGCGCGACCGACTTCAATCTTGAAGCTCTGGTGCGCAAGATGCTCGTGGTGCCCCCGTCAATGCCGACCAAGCGGTTGATGCAGCGGATGCAGGCCAGCCGCATTCATATGGCTTTGGTCATTGATGAATATGGCGGCGTAGATGGTCTTGTGACCATCGAAGATCTGGTTGAGCAGATCGTGGGTGATATCGAAGACGAACACGATCAGGCCGAAGCGGCAGCATGGAAACAGGAAACGCCGGGCGTTTTCATTGCCAATGCCCGCGCGGAACTGGCGGAATTTGAGCAAGACGCCGGGGTTGATCTTTTGCCGGATGACCTCGACGAGGAGGTCGACACCCTCGGCGGGTTGGTGTTCAGATTGTCGTCGCGCGTTCCCGAAAGGGGTGAGGTTATCACCCACCCCGATGGCCATGAGTTTGAAGTTATCGACGCCGACCCACGGCGCATCAAACGCCTTCGGGTCAGCCTGTTTCGCAATGCCAATCAGGCCGCCAGAGCGGCGGAGTAACCTTTGAAACAGCTTGCTGAACGGCTCGTCAGCCTCACTGGATGGTCCCGTTGGGCGGTTTCGGCAACTATGGGCGTTGCACTGGGCATGGCCCACACCCCGTTTGGCATATGGCCGCTCGCCTTTGTCGCAGGCGCGGTTCTGTGCCTGCAATGGCGGGCAGGCGGTGGGTTTGCTGTGGGCTGGGCGGCTGGCGCAGCCTTCTTCGCTGTCACGTTGCACTGGATTGTTGAACCCTTTCTGGTGGACGCGGCCCGATATGGCTGGATGGCACCCTTTGCGCTGGTCCTGATGGCGGGCGGGTTGGCCCTGTTTTGGGGGGCGGCCTTCTGGATTGCGGGGTATTTTCGCCGGGCTGGCATAGCGGCTCTGGCGCTGTGCTGGGCGGTTGGCGAGGCGCTTCGCGGCGGCATCTTTACCGGGTTCCCCTGGGCTTTGCCCGCCTATATCTGGCTGGACACGCCCATAGCGCAACTCGCTTCGATCCTCGGGCCTTATGGGTTGAGCTTGATCACCCTGCTGGCGATCATCGGCCTTGGTGCCCGATCGGTGAAATGGGCCGCACCGGTGATCTTGTTGGCAGGCATTGGCGCATGGGTTTGGGGCGATTTCAGGCAGGGTGATGGCCTGACAACCGCGACTGATACGACCGTTCGAATTATCCAACCCAACATCCCACAAGCCCAGAAATGGGACGCCAGTTTTGCACGCCAGAACTTTGAACGAACGCTTGCCCTGACATCAGCAGATGCAAGCAATGCAGCGCGCCCGGATATCGTAATCTGGCCAGAGGTTGCCGTGCCCTTCGCCATCGAACAGGAAGCCAACGCGCGCGCGGAAATCGCGCAGGCCGCAGGTGGCGCGCATGTCATTCTGGGCTCGCTCGCGCGTTCTCCAAACGCCCCGAGATGGCGCAACGCCCTGATCGCGCTCAACCCGTTGGGTCAGAAACAAGCGCGCTATGACAAGGCCCATCTGGTTCCTTTTGGGGAATACATGCCGTTCAGCGACCTAATGGAACGTATTGGCGTTCTGGCGCTGGCAGGCCGTGGTGCGGGTATGGAAGCCGGGCTGCCCCCCCGCCCCATCGCCCTGCCCGGTCTGCCGGCCTTCACACCCTTGATATGTTATGAAGGCATCTTTCCGCGCGAAGTACGCTCAGGCACGGCGGGTGCTGACTGGATTGTCCTGATCACCAATGATGCGTGGTTTGGCCAATGGGCCGGCCCGGCGCAACACCTCGCGCAAGCGCGAATGCGCGCGATAGAATCGGGTCTTCCCGTTGCCCGCGCAGCGAATACGGGTATTTCGGCAATGATTTCACCCTATGGTCGAATAATCGAGGCAGCCTCGTTAAATGAGCGCAAATACCTGGATGTATCGTTACCTGCCGCAGCGCCAAAAACTGTTTATTCTCAATTTGGTGCGACTGTCGCGATTTTGGTCACATTTCTGACATTACTCATTGGTGTAACCTTTTTCAGCGTTCCCCGATTGCGAAAACGCCTGACGTAAATCGGTTGCTGTGCGCTATCGAAATGTGCACGAACAATCATTGTTCATCGTGCTGGGGATGTTGGCATACGCATTGTGTGCGTGTCGCTTTGGGGGAAACGGCGGCGTACGCCTGAGGAGGTAGTGTGAAAAAAGAACCGAACCCGGTCGACGTTCATGTCGGCACCAGGCTTCGCATGCGGCGATTGTTTATTGGCATGTCACAGGAAAAACTCGGCGCGCACCTCGGGCTGACATTTCAGCAGGTACAGAAGTACGAAAAGGGTCTGAACAGGATCGGCGCGAGCCGTCTGTATGCCATAGCGCGGATACTGGATGCACCGGTGCAGTATTTCTTTGACGACATGCCGACCGACCTCCCCAATTCCCACCCGGTTAGCGCCACCGCGAATGGCGCGCCATCGGAAACACCTGTTGCCGCGTTTCTTGCAACATCCGAAGGTGTCGCACTGAATGTTGCGTTTTCCAAAATTCGGGACACAGAGACGCGCAAACGCCTTGCCGATCTGGTTCGCACCCTGGCCGAGGAAACCGCAGCGTAATCAGCCGCGGTTTGTTTTCACGCTTAGGTGACTGCACGGGCCTGCGGTTGCGTCGATGGGGCAAACCCGTTGATATCCGCAGATGACCATCAAAAACGCCCCCCTGCTCCGCCTTGCATCCATCGTCATTGTTGCCCTCATCGTTCTTGGCAATGCCAAAGGTCGGGCCGATAGCTGTGGCGGGCCGGATGAAGCCTGTGAAACGCCGCTCGGCTCCTACCATATTGCAAAGCCGGACAACGCCACCTCTCCGCCCATTGTGCTGTTCTTTCACGGTGGGGGCGGTTGGGGTACGCGCATTTTTACGATGCGGGCCGCTATGACCAAAGTCTTCACAGATCGCGGATATGCCGTCATCGCGCCCAACGGAAAAAAGCGCCCCGGCAGTCGGTTTGGACCGGGCTGGTCATTCATTCCACAGCTTGCCCCGATAAGGGATGAAGTGGCCTTTACAAAGGAAATCATAGCTGACGCCGCCAAACGCCATGGCTTTGATACAAACAGGGTTTTGCTTACAGGATATTCCATAGGTGGGTCTGTTGCCTCCTACATTGCCTGTTGGGAACCGGGTGTCGCCACGGCCTTTGCGCCTGTGGCCGGTGGGTTCTGGCGGCCGCACCCCACCGATTGCAATGGGCCAGTACGCCTGTTGCACACCCATGGGTGGCGTGATCAGACCGTCCCACTGGAAGGCCGGCCCATCCGCAATACCGGGATCAAACAGGGCGACATTTATCAGACGCTGGATATGTGGCGCACCCAGAACGGTTGCCACAAATATCGCCCCGACCACTTCGTGACCGAGGGCGATTTCTGGCGGCGTATCTGGACACATTGCCAGGCAGGCGCGCTTGAATTTGCGCTGCACCCCGGCGGCCATGAAATTCCGACAGGTTGGCCCGCGCTGGCATTGGACTGGTTCGAAGACCTGCCCGATTAAGTCACCGCAACACAATGGTCAGGGGCGCACAGGCAAGGGCGCGCCCCGGTCATTAGCCCATTCAGGACAGCACGCGCCTAGCGCAGGCCATCCACGCCCTGAACATCTTCCATTTCCAGACCGCCCATGCGGGAATGAATACGCGGGCCACGGGTCATCGCGAGGGCAAAGACAATCTCATCACTGCGCGGGCCGTCAGGCAAGCCAACTTCCATCGCATCAAAATGGCTGCGCACATAAGCGGCATTGATATGCCCAAGCGGCACGTCGATACGCGCGCCACAGCCGCCCACCTTCATGGAAGATGGCACAATCGCCTTGGCCTCCCCCAACCGCGCGCGCATGGCATAACCGCCCGGCACGTGCCAGAGCGCGGTGTGCTCCAACTCTCCGCCTTCGCCACACAGGCCCGCTTTGCCATAACCGTCAATGCCGTCAATCCCGCCCATCGCGGCGATCAGCTTGTCAGTCATCAGCAGGCCAAGCGGTTTCAGATCATCCATGGCGCTTTGCAGGTCAGGTTCATACACGCCCACAAACGGATTTTTGACAACCGCGAGCACCGCTCCACGCTGACGTGGGGTGGCGGGTGCGGGGCCATGTTCGTGATGGATCTCCTCCAGCATGATCATCGTTTTTCGCAAGGCAAATTCAGGCATGTTCCGTTTCCTTGTTCAGTGCGGGGTCAGGTGCAGGCGTTACATCACCGACGACCCGGTGGGTTTGGTTCAGCGAAATGGCGGCCGCATGGATCAGGCCACGCTGGCGAAGGGTTTCTGCATATGTGACCGCAGGTGCCATCGCCGCATCTGTCTCTGCCGCGCTCAGCGGTCCGACGTTTGTTGTCACAAGACGGTCACCAAGGTCACTATCAGGCGACAGCGTCCGCGCGGCGGTGCGCGAAATGGCGGGGTGGCCGGGCAAATCCACCATATTTGCAATCATCGTTGCAGCAGCGTCCGCCAGCGCGGCGGTGCAGGCCAGAACCGTCACGCTGTCGGCAATACCTAACGACCAGCTTCGTCCGCGCCAGCCTGACGTTGCAACACCGCGCACCGGGCTATCGTGATTCAGTGTGATGCGCCCGTGCGGCATTGCCGCCGTGAATGGTGGACCCGCTGCCAACAAGATGGCGATATCGCCACCGTTGTTTACAAAGGCCCGCCGCGCCCCGGTATCTGAAATAACCTTGATCATTTCATCTGCAACCGCGCCCGCAACCGCCGCCATCGGCGTTATGAAAACCGGGGCAAAGGGTTGCGTTGCCCGCATCATCCGGCGGGCGACGGGGCCAAAAACAGGTGTGTTTTCTGCGCGAAGTGCCGGCAATTCCTCTGCCAGTTCTTCCAGGATGGTTTGAAAGCGTGTTGATGACGCCGCGTAGGCATCTTCTTTGGCATGTCCGTCACACCCAATAATCAGATCAATCGGCCCATGGTTCAGGTGCAAACGCCCATCCGGCAGGCGGGCCACTTGCGCCCCTTTCACGCCTTGCCCCTGACAACGCGGGCTGACGCGCCATATTCACCGCCGTTCGCAAGCACATCATCAACTGATCGAACAGCATCATCATGGCCGCCAAGTGCACGATATTCGGTGCGCGTCGTTGTAAACTCCAATGGCGCAACGATGGCAGGCGTTGGCACATAGCCAAAGGCAAGATCCGGCGTTTTGGTCACATCTGCCATGATGGTGATGCCCCCACCGGGCCACACATAGGCCGGGGCACCGCCAACAGTAACCGTCGTGCGCCCTGCCTGCACGGAACGGGTCAACCCGACAGGGTTCCGTGTCGCCCCAGAGCGGAGCGAGCCGCCAGCGCCCCCCATAAACATCACCGTACACAGCGCAGGCTCACAATTCTCAACGATCAGATCCACCGAAGGCCTAAGCGCATCAGGCAGATCAGCCTTTGTCGGTTCCAAGTCTTTGTTCAGCACGTAATAACCGAATTGTTCGCCCGTCGTGGACACCATCAGCATGGTAAGACCGGGTCGCGCGCCCTTGCCCGCACGCCACGGGCCGAGAATGGTCAATGGGTCTTCAATGTCGGTTCCGCCCCAGCCAAGGCCAGGTTCAGCCACCTGAAAATACCGCCCCGGCGTGGATTTACGCCCCTTGATACGGATGCCCGTATCAGGCCAGCCAAGCACCTTGCCTGCCTGATGTTCGGAAACAACGCCGGTGATGTGGTCGTCGACCACAACCACTTCATCAACCAAACCCACCCATTGCGAAGCAAACATTCCAATCGTGGCGGACCCACACCCAACACGCATCCGCTTTTCCTGCACGCCGTCCACGACCGGCGCCGCGCCAGCCTGCACGATGACGTTTGCGCCGTTATCAACGGTCAGTTCCACCGCCTCACGATTGCACAGCCGCATAAGCGCATCACAGGTCGCCCGCCCCTCTGGCTTTGAACCGCCCGTCAGGTGATCCACCCCCCCAAGCGATAACATCTGCGAGCCATATTCCGAGGTCATAACATGGCCAATAGGCTCACCATCCGCACGCACCGTCGCGGTTTCGTGGCCAAGGTGGCGGTCGGTGTCGATTTTCACCTTCACACCGCAGTAGGAAAAAATCGCTTCTGTCACCACGGTCACGAAATCTATGCCATCAAGCTGCCGCGAGATGATGAAGGGTGCCGGCTTGTAATCAGGATAGGTCGTACCCGCACCAATCGCGGTTACAAACAGATCACTGTCTTCAAAGGGGTTTTCCCGCCATTCTGCGTCCAGAAAGGGTCTGACCTCATCACCTTTTTCGATACGCGCATCCAATATCGTCAGCGGATCACAACGGATGATCTTGCCGCGCTCATTGGCGTAGCGGTCGCAGGCCCCGGCGCGCCCCTCTGCGATATAACACATGACAGGGCAGCCATCGCACCGGATTTTGTCCGTTGTTGTATCGGTCGGGGGGCTAGGTGTGATCTCAGCCATTTTGCGCTTTCACAATCGCGGCGCGAACACGGTGCGGCAAAGCAGGCACCATGGTGATGTCGGCGCCAGTTGCATGACGAATGGCGTTGAAGATTGCCGGGGCGGTCGGGATCAACACATGCTCCCCCAAACCCTTTGCCCCCATTGGGCCTTCGGGGTCTGGTTTTTCAATCAGAATGGACGTGATCTCCGGCATGTCGCCTGATGTGGGGATCAAATAATCGTGCAGGTTCTCTGTCCGGCCCGGAACATATTCCTCCATCAACGCGAGGCCGAGGCCCTGCGCGATGCCGCCTTCGATCTGCCCTTCGGCCAGCATAGGGTTGATCACTTTGCCAAGATCATGGGCTGCAACCATGCGTAAAACGCGGGTGACACCCAGCGCCACGTCAACCTCAACCTCAGCCAGCTGCGCGCCATAACCATAGACAGCATAGGGCGCGCCCTGCCCATCCGCATCGAGGGGGGTGGTTGGCGGGTCATAAGTTTCCTCTGCCGATAGAACATAACCGCGTTCATCCAGCGGCAGATCGGCCAGCGAAATGGCCCGCGTTACACCGTTTTCAGTCGCGATCAGCTGCCCATCACCGAGCGTCAGGGTGGCCCGCGCCCCCATATTGGTCAAACGTAACACCAACGCACGAAGGGCATGCCCCGCCGCTTGTGCAGCTTTACCGGTTACAAAGGTCTGGCGGGAGGCGGATGTCTTGCCGCAATCAGGTGTCAGCGCGGTATCAGGCCCAATCAGATCAAAGTCGCAGAGCGGCAAGCCCAACGCATCAGCGCATATCTGGGTGATTACCGTATTTGAGCCCTGGCCGATGTCAGTCGCGCCTTGATGCAACACAACGCGCCCCGCGCCGTTCAGGCCCACACGCACGGTTGAGGGGTTCGGCAAGGCCGTATTCCCACACCCATACCAGCAAGACGCAACACCAACGCCACGCCGCACCCCATCATGCGCGGCGTTGAACGCGGTTGCATCGGCCAGGGCGGTTTCCCACGCCGGAGCCAGCGCATCCAGACATTCGGCAATGCCAACACCGTACAAGGTTTGCCCGCACACCGTTACGTCGCCATCCTGCAACGCGTTCAGGCGGCGAAACGCTAAACGATCCACCCCCGCCGCATCCGCGAGCTTGTCATAGATGGTTTCCTGCAAGATTGCGGCCTGCGGCACGCCAAACCCCCGAAAAGCCCCACAGTTAGAGGCATGCGTATGAATGGCCCGCGTTTCCGCGCGATAATGCGGCGTCTTGTAGGGGCCAGAAGCATGGACAGGCACACGTGTGGCAACGGTCGGTCCCCAACTGGAATAAGGACCGGTGTTGAAATCACCATCAAATTCCATCCCCACGATACGCCCCGCAGCATCGACCCCGATGCGGCCCCGCATATGCGCCTTATGACGTTTGGTCGTCGACGCCATGCTTTCGCGCCGGGAATAGACCATACGGCAAGGGCGCCCGGTCTTTAACGTCACCAATCCGATCAGGGGTTGCAGTGACACATCCAGTTTGGACCCAAACCCGCCGCCCGCGGCTGCCGGTATGATGCGCACTTTTTTCTGTGGCAGGCCAAGCACCAGTGCCACATCATCCCGGTCCATCACCGGGGCCTGCGTACAGGCCTGAATGGTCAGAACATCACCATCCAACCACGCCGCCCCGGCCTCTGGTTCAATATAGGCGTGTTCAACAAAGCTCGTCTCTATGGAAGCATCCGCCACATGGGCTGCTGCTGCCAAGCCTTTCGCAGCATCACCCCGCACAACGCGCCCCTTTATCAGGATATTTCCAGGCCGGTGGCCGTGCAAAAGCGGCGCGCCCTCTACCGTGCTTTCCGCGCAGGTCAATGAGGGGGCCAACGGCGTCCAGGTGATCGGGAAGCCATCAAGGTCAAGGGCCTCAACCACGTCCCGTTCTCCGGCCACCAGGGCGACCGCCTCGCCGCGCATCCGTGTGCTGCTTTCAGCAAGCGCAGGCTGATCAGCCAGCGGCGGTATGACGCCAAAGGCATTGCGCCCCGGAATATCCGCAGCCGTGAACACAGCGTCGACACCATTTGCGGCGCGCCAGGCCTCCAAATCTCCGAACACAAAATCGGCCCGATGATGGGGCGCGCGGATCGCACGAACCATCAAGGCATCTTCGGGCCAGTAATCGGCCCCGAACACCTCTGTCCCTTCAACCTTTGCGTCGCCATCAAGACGCAAGGCGCGTTGCCCCACGGCCTCACCCGCAGCGGGGGGGTGCGGGTTTTTCGTATCAGCAAAATCAGCGATGGCATCGACAATCTTGGCGTAGCCAGTGCAACGGCAAAGCACACCGCCGATCGCATCCTCTATCTGTGCCCTGTCCGGAGAGGCACCACCTTGCAGCATTGCCCGCGCCGCCATCATCATCCCCGGTGTGCAGATGCCGCATTGGGCCGCGCCATGTCGATGAAATGCCGCGCGCAGCCCCCGACCAATATCATCCGACAGCCCCCGCGCCGTTACGATGTCCGCGCCACCGGCCTGTGCAACAGGTGTCAGGCAGGCGCAAACAGGCGCGCCATTCAACAATACCGTACACGCGCCACAGTCACCTGCATCGCAACCGACCTTTACTTCGCGCGCGTTACATTCTTCGCGAAGAACATCCGAAAGGCGGCGCCCCTGCGCGAGCGCCACCGAGATCGGTGCACCGTTTAGGGTGAACAACAACGGCGGTGCGGCGTTCATGGTGATACCCCGCTCTCTGCCGCGAGTTCACCCACCGCCCGGCGCAGTAATTCACACGCGGCATGCGCACGATATTGGCCATCACCACGTATGTCGGAAATCGGTGACAGGGCCGGGCAAATCAGGTCATCGCTCAACACCTCCGCCGCCCCCTTGACGGGCACGCCCAACAACGCGCCCTCTGCCCGCGCCAAACGCGTAGCAACAGCACTACACGATCCGACGGCCAGGGCCGCTTCGCAGATGATACCGTCCTGCGCGCGAATCCGGGCCGCCACCATCGCGATGGAAATTACCAGGTACTTACGCGCGCCCAGTTTCAGAAAGGTCGCCAGCCCCCCGCAATCGGGCACCAATACAGCCGTCAGTATTTCACCCGGTTTGATCGCCGTGCGCCGCACACCCTGCAAAAATTCCGGCAGCGGCACCTGCCTGACCCCACCAAGCGATGCAAGTTCAACCGAGGCATTCAGCGTCAACAGCGGCGGCACCCCATCGGCGGCGGGTGAGGCATTGCAAAGATTGCCCCCTATCGTTCCGGCATTTTGTATCTGGACGGAGCCAACCTCACGCGCCGCGCGTTTCAGCCCATCAAAGGCCGCAGGCAGGTCAGATCGAACAATATCTGACCATGTCGTCGCCCCCCCAATGCGCCAACCGTCAATGGTTCTGGAAATGCCACGCAGGTCTGCAATGCCAGTGATATCGACCGTTCGCCCCGGCAAGACCTGCCGCGTTGTGGCCGGAAACAAGTCGGTGCAACCGGCTGCGATCTGCGCATCTGGTGATAGCGCCGACAATGCTTCGGCGAGCCCTGTGGGCCGCACATAGTTTGCCATTTCGCCCACCAAGCCGTGCTCCACTCATTTGTATACAAATGAAAAGTGACGCGGGCGCATAAGTCTGTCAATGAAGGAGGGTAAGTTTCACGGGAGCAGTCAGGTGAGCAGTCTCAAGGAATATCGTCTGGAAAAGCAGGTGGGTTTTCTGCTTCGCCGCGCCAATCAGCGCCATCTTTCAATATTCGGGCAAACCATCGACCACCTGACACCGACGCAATTTGCGGCCCTTGCCAAACTGTTTGAACATGGGCCGATGTTCCAAAATGACCTTGGCCGCAGCACCGCCATGGACGCCGCAACAATCAAGGGCGTGGTTGACCGCCTTGCCCGTAAGGGGCTGGTCGCAACACGGACAGACCAGCAGGATTTGCGCCGGGTCATCGCTAGCCTGACCGAGGCCGGTGAGGCCTTGATCACAGGCATGATTCCCAGTGCAGAGGGCATCACGGCTGAAACCCTGTCACCACTGGACCCGGCGGAGCGGGAAATATTTCTCTCCCTGCTCAAAAAAATGGCTGATGCGCCGGGGCGCGCCTAACTATCGTTTTCGGCCCACCACTCGGTCGGCTTTTTTCGCTTGGCCCGGCCTGACTTGTCATCCAGCCACAAGGCCCAGCGCCGCAACGGCGACAAGGCGAGACGTAGCCACCACCGATTGCGACGCTTTGAAAAATCCCTGTTGAACGGACACACGCGCATACAGATTGCGCAATCAGATGCCAGTTTGGCCCAGTACCCGAAACAAGCCACCGCATCCGACGTCCACTTGCGCACCCCTTTTATGGAAGAGGCCCCAACCGGGGCATCATCCGGTGCGCCAAAGGGCAGGGCTTTTGCTGGGCACGCCTTGGCGCAGCGATCACAAATGGCGCAGAACGCCGCGACACCCATTTGACGTGGCGCATCATGGGTGAGCGGCAGGTTGGTGAATATCTTGGAAAATCGCAGGCGCGGGCCAAACTCCGGCGTTATGACCAGTTGATTGCGGGCGTATTCGCCAAGCCCGGCCTTGATCGCATAAGGGATGACCAACCCCGTATCATTCATCGACGCCGTGGCCTCATACCCCAGGTTTCGAATGTAGGCGGCAAGCTGCATCACCACCGCCGCTTCATGGCTGTATTCGCGCCCGGTTGCCGCCCCTGCCAGCGCGGAGGGATAGGTTGCAACAAGCCCCTCATCCATTTGATGTCCAAGAACGATGACAGACGTAAGACCCGCTGGCAGATCGTTCGGCGCCGATGAAAAGTCACGTGTGTCAACGCGGGTTTGGTAAAGCCATCGTTCGTCAAAGTCTGTCACGGCACAAAGGTCCGCCCCGAAAAACGCGGCGATGCGCTTGATCTCCGCCGTCATTTTCGCGGGGTCCTCTACATCCACCTTGTCAGCCGCAACCGGCGTGTCATTACGGATGGGGGCCTGAAACCCCTCACGCTCCCCCGTTTCGGCACCACGGTTTGTGATCACATCGGAAATCAACCACGATGCATTGCGCAGGGCAAAATCCCGCTGGGTGAACCCCGCGCCCCGGCGTGGCGCGGCCTCCATCCGATAGCTTGCAAAAAAGGCATCTGTTTTGGCTGAACGGACATCCGCATCCCAAAACGCGCGGGTGAAAGCATCGTTACGCTGGTGAAAGGGCGTAAACTCCGCCGTGACTTCGATACCAGCCGCAGCGTCAGACGCAGCAAACCGATCACGCCAGGCTGCGCGTTTTTCGTCTAATGCGGGGTCATCGCCGTGATTTCGGGGCCAAGCCATACCGGCACAATGACAGCAGCATGAGCGGTGGTCGAGTCACCCTGAAACAACAGCCCAACACCAATGCCAATCAATACGATCCCCCCCAGCGCACTCAGCCCGACTCGTACATTGGGATTGTCATTCACAGCCGAGGCCACAGAGCCGCCGATGAAGGCAACAACGATATCAGAGGGCACCGCCGTTAACGGCACCAAAGCCCCGAGTATCAGCATTTGCAGCATCACGTTACCTTCGGATGCGCTGACAAATGGGGGGATGAACAAAACAAAGAACAATATCGTTTTGGGGTTTAAAACCTCAACCAACACGCCCTGCCAAACGATGTTCAGAAAACTGTGGTTTTCAACCGCCTGAACCGCGAATTCAGCCCCACGAAGGGCACGTGCCTCACGCAACATCTGAAGGCCAAGGTACAAAAGATAGACCGCACCCGCAATTTTCAGCGCCGTTACCGCAACCGCTGATTTATGAAACACCGCCGCAAGACCAAGCGCGACAACCATCGCCAAAAACACCCCCCCCAGCCCCAGGCCAAGCGCCGAGGCAAACCCCGCTGCACGGCTTTGGCCAACGCTGCGCGACAGCACATATAACATCGAAGGGCCAGGCGTAACGCTTAGCGCAAGACCAGCGGCGGTAACCGCCAAAATCGTTTCAAATGAAGGCATATTTTCAGACGGCTCCGGCCTTGTTCATGCGTGTCTCAAATGGGTTTTGTACAGCGCCATGTTCGTCAAACTTTGCATCCCAAATACGGTCGCCCCGCCGTTCCCTCAGGTAAGGAAAATCCCGCAGCAACATGCGTTCCAGGTGCAGCCCGGCAAGGAACCCATCATAACGCGCAGGTCGCGCGGCACTGACCAGATCTTCGAAAGGTTCAATCACCGCATCATAATTCGCTGCCACAAAATACGGCATTGAAAACCGCTCTGGTGACAGGTTCAAAACGCGATGCGGGGTCGAGCGGAAAATGCCATTGGTCCAGGCTTCCAGCATGTCACCGATATTGATGATATACGCCTGCGGGCGGACGGGGACCTCTATCCATTCATCGCCCCGCGTCATCACCTGAAGACCCGGGTTGCGCTGATGCAGCAGTGTCAGGCATTCGTAATCAGTATGCGCGCCCATATTGACCGTATCGGCGCTCTTGGTTTGGGCGGCGCGGACATAATGCAGCAAACGTAACTGGCTGATCGGCTTTGTCATTTTGCTGGTCAGCGCACCCTGCGGCAGTTCAAGGTGCATTTCCAAGGCTGAACAAATGCGCTGACCGATCTCTGCAACCGCTGAATAATATCGGTAAATCGTTTCCTTGAACCCCGGCATCGTCGGCCAGACATTCGGGCCAAGCAAAAGGTTCCCGGCTAGAAAATCAGGGTCGTCATGGGGGAGATCGAGCGCGAGGTCAAAGGCCTCGTAGTTGCGGTTCACCTCATCGGCATAATCGCCTTTTTCGGTAAACGGCACATACCCGCGATGGTTCAGACTGTCGCCAATGTAATAGCGTCGCTTCACATCATCGGGCAGCCCAAAGAAGGCTTCTGCGGCACCGTAGGCCCGCTCAATCATGTCGTGTGAGATGCCGTGGTTTTCCACATAGAAAAACCCCGCCGTGCGCGCAGCTTCGCCCATCGCGTCAGCCGCCCGGCGAATTGCGATCGGGTCGTCACCCCGCAGGGCACCAATATCAATGATCGGCAGCACACTCATTTTACGTTAGTCCCCCCTCCTCCCACCGAAGATCTTCAGCCTAGGGTTGTCTTTAACAATTAACCTAAATTTTTACGCAGGCAAAGCCATACCTGCGTTCTTGCAGGGATCCCCCCAGAAAAGCGGGGTTCGGCCTTGCGCTTAGGCTTGCGCTCAACGCAGCGGCGCGGGATGAAGCGACAACGACCGTTACCGGAGGCCCCCGATGTCACTCGATTCATTGCTCAAACACATCTCGCAAACCGCTGCGCTTTCGCAGGCTGCTGGCCTTTTGTCATGGGATCAGGAAGCGATGATGCCGACCAAAGGTGCCGCACAACGCGCCGAACAGGCCGGTGCGCTGGCAGCGGTGATTCACCAACGCCAGACGGACCCGCGTATCCCCGAGTGGATTGCCGCGATCGACCCTTCGGCCCTGAATGATTTTGATTCAGCCAACGTGCGCGAGGCCCAGCGCGACTATCAGCAAGCCACGCGCATTCCCGCCGATCTCGCGGAAGCCTCCGCGCGCGCGGCATCGGAAGGGCATCGCATATGGGCAGCGGCCCGCGCCGCCGGGCGGTTTGCGGACTTTGCCCCGCAGCTCAAGCACATCATCACCCTGAAACGGCAGGAGGCAGAGGCGCTGTCGGATGGCGGTGATCTTTATGATGCACTGCTTGACCAGTTTGAGCCGGGTGCAAAAACGGCTGACCTTTCCCCCCTGCTGGAAGGGATGCGCCCCCGCCTGACCGCCCTGCGCGAGGCGATTGCCGAGAAGCCCGCGCCGCAAAATCTGACAGGCCATTTCCCAGCCGCTGCGCAAATGGCGCTGGCCGCAAAAGTCGCGACGCGAATTGGGTATGATCTGGATGCCGGGCGCATTGATACGGTCACGCATCCCTTTTGTTCCGGCATTGCGGGCGATGTTCGCATTACCACCAGAACAGATGAAGCAGACCCGGCAAACTGCCTGTTTTCAACCATCCATGAGGTCGGCCATGCCCTTTATGCGCAGGGTGCGCCGGATGCGTTCCTGCCCGCGGCGGACTATTGCTCGATGGGCGTCCATGAAAGCCAGTCGCGCTTCTGGGAAAACCAAATCGGCAGATCTCGCCCGTTTATGAATTGGCTCGCCCCAGCTATGGCCGAGGCTTTTGGCCGTGATTTTGACCCCGATGCCCTCTATGCCGCGATCAACCGCGTTGAAACCGGGTTCATCCGCACCGAAGCTGACGAGGTGCATTACAATCTGCACGTCCTGTTGCGGTTTGAACTGGAGCGTGACCTGATCTCCGGCGCGCTGGAGGTTGAGGACCTGGAAGCGGAATGGAACACCCGCTTCGAGCGTGATTTCGGGCGCAAGGTTGACCGTGTCGCCAATGGTGTCTTGCAGGATGTGCATTGGTCCGCAGGGTTGTTCGGCTATTTCCCCACCTATTCACTCGGCAATCTTTATGGCGCGTGCCTTGATAAGGCGATGCGGGCCGATATGCCCGACCGGGATGACATGGTTGCGCGGGCAGAAACACAACCCATTCTCGATTGGCTTCGCGAAAACATCCACGCCAAGGGCCGCGTTTTGTCCGCCCCTGCCTTGATCAAAGCAGCGACGGGCAAGGCACCTGATGCTGCGCCACTGCTCGATTACCTCGAAGCCAAGTTCGGAGCCCTCTATGACCTCTGACCGTATTGATGCGTTGGAAGAACACATCGCCCACCAACAAATGACCATCGACGAATTGCAGGATGTCAGCCAAGCGCAATGGGCTGAAATCGAGAACCTGAAGCGTCAGCTTGGCAAGCTCACCCGTTCGTTGGAGGCCATGGTAGAGGGCGATGATGACGCCCCCCCGGTTGACACGCCGCCCCCACATTATTGACCACGGGATCAACGAGGCCACCTTAGCGAAGGCGCTCATCTGACGCTAAAGCAGCTTCAAAGAAACGGCGGCAAATCGCAACGCGCGGGGCTTCGGCAACGTCACGATGCGCAGCGACCCAAATGCCCGTGGTCAGAACCGGGCCAGCATCCGGCACAGCTTTCAGTTCCGGAAACCGCCGCGCCACACAGTCCGGCAGCATCGCCAGCCCGACCCCGGCCACCGCAGAGGCCGCCAAGGTCATAAAGCTGTCGGCGCGGAACACGATATTTTGCCCGGTTTGCGACCGTTGCCACCGCCCGATCGGTGACCCCTCCAACAATTCGGACACACCGAGCCAGGGCACACGCGCCTGTGTCAGGCATTCTGCTGTCGCATAAACACGAAACGTCATTGTCGCGACACGGTGCCCTGCCAGTTCTTCCGGCAACGTATCAGCCGGGCGTAGCGTCACATCAGCATCAAGCTTGCCCAGGTTCAGTCGCGCATTCGTCGATTTCAGGCTGACGCTCAGGTTTGGGTGGGCCCGCTGGAACGCATGGATGTGGCGCGGCAAGATCGTCTCAGACAGGGAATCGGTGGAGGTGATCGTCAACGCCCCCGTCAAACGCGCCTCTTCCCCCGCAAGGGCACGGTCAACAGCGGCCACCGCGCTTTCAACAGCACGGATTGCGTCCATGATCGGGGCCGCGCCCGGGTCAACGCGGTATCCACGCGGGCTTTTCTGAAACAGGGACGTGCCCGTGCGGGCCTCAAACGCTGCCAGTCGCCGCAGGACCGTCGCATGGTTCACCCCCAAACGCCCTGCTGCGGCGTTTACAGAGCCTGCCTCCGCCACCGCGAGCAGAAAACGTAAGTCATCCCAAGGATCATTGTGCGCCATTGCACAAGCATATGTGAAAAGAAGGAGAGTTCTAGTTGATCGCCGCACAATGTAGGGTGATGCGACACACTGTCATAACTAGTTCAAAAGGGACCCGCCATGAAACGCATTGCACTGAAAATCGGCCTTGCCGTTACCCTCGCATGTTCAGGAGGCGCTGCATTCGCTGCGGACAAGGACCCCGGCGTCAAAGCACGTCAGGCACTGATGCAACTTTACGCGCATTATCTTGGTCAGCTCGGCGGTATGGCAAAGGGCCAGGTCGAATATGATGCCGAAAAGGCGCAGAATGCGGCCAACTCTCTCAACGCGCTCATGGGTGTCAGCCAGCAGGCCATGTGGGCACCAGGCACAGATAATGAGGCAATGCCGGGCCAAACCGGTGCGTTGAAGGCCTTGTGGACCACATTCCCAGCCGTTCTGGACAAAAGCAAAGCCGCCTCAGATGCGTCAGCCAATATGGCGGCGGTTGCCGGCAACGGGCTTGATGCCGTGCGCGGTGCCATCGGGGCTGTCGGCAAATCTTGCGGCGGGTGCCACGAGCTCTATCGCGCGAAGTAAGAACACGCCATGATTGGGGCGCTCCGTATCATCGGGGCGCCCTTTTTGTTCGGGAGACAACCATGCGCCGCCTGTCAATTCTTGCGCTGATCGCTGTTATCATCGGCTTTGGTGCGTTTATGACGCTCACCATTCCCGGCGGCGAACCCCCCGAGCGGGTAGAGCGGTTGGTCGGTGATGTGGACAGGGGTGAGGTTATCTTTCATGCTGGCGGGTGTGCGTCTTGCCATACGGCTCCGGGATCGGATGACAAACTGGTCCTGACGGGCGGGCAGGCCTTTGCTTCGCCGTTCGGGACATTCTATGCCCCCAATATCAGCCCCCATGCCGACGGCATCGCGGGGTGGAGCGCGCTTGATCTGGTAAATGCGATGAAGCACGGGGTTTCGCCCGAGGGGTCGCATTATTTTCCCGCTTTTCCCTATGCGTCTTACGCGCGTGCTGAAATTGCGGATATCGTAGACCTGAAAGCCTATCTTGATACGTTGCCCGCCGTCGCCAGCACCGAAAAACCGCATGACATCGGGTTTCCTTTCAACATCCGGCGCACACTTGGCCTTTGGAAACTGATGTTTGTCACCGACGCCCCCGTGTTGGCTGAGGTGCCGACCGAACAGATAAAGCGCGGGCGTTATCTTGCCGAAGCCTTGGGCCATTGTGGCGAGTGCCACACGCCGCGCAACGCGCTCGGCGGGTTGAAAATGGCATCGTGGCTTGGCGGTGCGCCAACGCCTGATGGAAAGGGCAAGGTGCCCAACATCACGCCTGCCGTGCTTGATTGGATCGAAGGTGACATCGTTGAATATCTGACCTCGGGCTTCACACCGGAATACGATGTCGTCGGTGGCCATATGGCCAAAGTTGTCGCCAACACCGCCAAACTACCGCTTGCAGATCGGGAGGCTATCGCCGCTTATCTCAAGGCAGTGGCACCGATCGCGAAATAGACCACGCTTGACGGCTGCTGCCCCATCGTTCCATTTGCATTCCTTCGCACGACCTGATCAATGATCAGTAAGGGCATTCACCAACTGACCAAGGCGAAGGAAACCGCGTGGAGCGTAAGGATAAGATCGACACTTTCGGGGCGACCGTCCTGATTATCTTTTCGGCCCTGCTCGGCCTGAATCAGGTGTTGGTAAAGCTGGTGAATGAAGGGATGGGCCCGATGTTTCAGGCGGGCTTGCGCTCCGCCTGTGCGATTGTTCCTGTGGTGATCTTTGCATTGATCATGCGCAGAAAACTGTCGTTCCGTGACGGCAGCCTGATTCCCGGCATCATCTGTGGCGTGTTGTTTGCGGCGGAGTTCATGCTGTTGTTTCAGGCGCTTGAGTACACATCCGTATCGCGCGCATCGGTCCTGTTTTACACAATGCCCGTCTGGGTTGCGGTTGGTGCGCACTATCTCATTCCCGGTGAGCGGCTGACAAAGGCCAAGGTCGCTGGCCTGTTGCTTGCGGTGCTCGGGGTCATTATTGCGCTCTGGCGAAATGAAACACCCGCGACGCCAGATGCGCTTACCGGTGATTTAATGTGTTTGCTGGCCGCAACTTTCTGGGCGGCGATTGCCTTGCTGGCGCGAACCACTGATCTCAAGAAATCTTCACCGGAAATGCAGCTGGTTTATCAGCTTTTGGTGTCCGCACCGATCATGCTGATCGCGGCATGGTGGACAGGCGACATTATCCGCGAGCTGACGCCCACCCACATTGGCATATTTGCGTTTCAGGTGTTCGGCATCGTGTCCATCGGGTTTCTGACCTGGTTCTGGATCTTGAGCATTTATCCGGCCTCTGACATGGCATCCTTCGGGTTTCTTGCGCCGGTATTCGGGGTGATCTTCGGGTGGGTCTTGCTCGACGAAGCGATCACACTGGCGATCGTTGTTGCGCTGGCACTTGTGGGCATGGGCATCGTGCTGGTGAACCGAAAACCCGCCACATGACGGAGGCCGCCAAAGGGCATTTTGCGATGGCGCTGTTTGCGGCGCTGATCGCGGGGTCTTTTGCGCTCGGCGGGATGGCCGCAAACCTGATTGACCCCGGCGCATTGACCGCAGCACGCTTTGTGATTGCCGCTGCACTAATGGCGGGCATCGCCCTCGCAGGCCCCGGCATCTCGCGCGCACATCTGACCACCTCAACCTGGCGATACCTTGTGATGGGCGGCTTGCTGAGCGCCTATTTTGTTTTGATGTTTGAAGCGCTGAAAGTGGCGGAGCCTGTCTCCACCGGGGCGGTTTTCACACTCACTCCGTTACTGGCATCAGGTTTTGGGTGGCTGTTCCTGCGCCAGATCACGACGAAATTTAACATCGCCGCCATGCTCATCGGAGCCTGTGGCGCGGTCTGGGTGATATTTCGAGGCGATGTGGATGCGATCCTCGGGTTTCGTGTTGGCCTGGGGGAACGGATATTCTTCCTGGGCGTTGTGGCTCATGCCGCCTATGCCCCGCTGGTGCGCCTGTTCAATCGGGGGGAACCGGTTCTGACCTTTACAACCGGCACACTACTGGCGGGCGCGACGATCACCACGCTTTGGGCGGCACGCGATTTGGCGGCGACCGAATGGACCACATTGCCACTGATTGTGTGGATTACTCTCGCGTATCTGGCTGTTGCCACCACGGCGGGCACCTTTTTCCTGCTGCAGTTTTCCGCCCTGCGCCTGCCTGCGGGAAAGGTAATGGCCTACGGATACCTTACGCCGACATTTGTGATTTTGTGGCAGGCGGCGCTTGGCCAAGGGTGGGTGGCACCAACAGTGTGGGTCGGCGCGGCCTTGACCTGTGTCAGCCTTGGCCTGTTGGCGTGGCGTTAAGCGACCAGTCATAATCATCACCATCAATACTGGTGCGCCCCTGCAACTGATCACGCAAGGGCGCGGCACCATATCGGCGCAAATGCGCGATAACCTCTGCATCGTTGTTGCCAAAATCCGCCGCGAACCAGTCATAGATGCTTGAAACGATGAGGTTCCCGCCCTCAATGCGCACCCCTCTCGGGTGGTTCACATAAGCGCGTGCCGCGTCATCCAGCCGGTCTTCCAACCCCTCGGCACGCCAAGGCTCTGCCGCCAGATCCGGGCAACCGATAGAGGCGCAGTTCACCGCATAATGGATGCGCGGGTCACGCCAAATAGGGCGCAGGATACGGTGTTCTATATCGTTGAGTGAAAGGCGCTGGCCGTTGACGGTCACAACCTCATCCCCCCAGGGGCCAAGGTCAAACCACCCGCCATTAATCTTGCGTATGGTTTTGACGGGATAGTGTTTCAGCACCAGATCGACAGTCACCGCATTATAGAGGTTGATCCACCATGCCATTTGCGCGGGCTTGCGCAATGTCGCGGGGTCAATCTGCTGTGTTTCAGCCAACCATGCCGACAGGGCAGCATCCGCGCCATCTGCAAGCGCACCAGCATAATCCACCAAGGTCACCGAACCCGGCGTTGCCTTTATGTATGCGTTCAGAAAGCCGGCCCAAACGGTATAGTCAGGGTCGTGCGCCGTTCCTGTAACTGTCCATTCCTGCCCCAACAGATCCGGGCTGGGGGTAAGGCCAAGGGCGTTCGCGCCCCCGGCCCAGGTCGCACCAAGCCCGACCAGCATGAACCGTCTTGTCAGTGTCTTCACGGGAACCTCACTTTAACCGGTGCAGCGGGCCGAACTGGCGACGCGGATCATACCGCCGCGCGCCGTAATAGGGCGGAACAATCGCTTGATTGCGACGCGCCTGATCAAACCGCCCCGCAGAGGGCGTATTGCGGTAAACCTGCCGATGCGCGCGCGGGTTCACCACCTGTTTTCCCTCCTCGTTGGTATGATACGCTCCAAGCGTCACGCCCAGAACACCCAGAACGGTAAAATTCCGCCAACTGTCATTGGCTTGCGGTGCCGCATTGGCTGACGTGGCAAACAATGGGGCCGCAACCAAAGCGGCAACAATAATCAGAGAGCGTTTCATGGTCGTCTCCTTTTCAATATGCAGCGGGGCAACCGCTATCGGGACTGTCCGAAAATCAATGTGAAGGTGTTTGCCTCGGGAGATGTGCGCAAACACCATGCAGGATTTAGCGGTCGATCCGCTCAAACCCGCGTCGGCCATTCAGGGTGCGCGTTGCTGCCGTATTGTTTTGACTAAACACGCGGCTGCGTTGTGACTGCGCGGTCGTGCGAAGCGGCATAACATCTGCATAAATGCCCTGATTAAGCTGTGCATCACGCGTCAGGGGCCGTGGTGTTTTGGACAGGGTCAGATATCCAAGTGCATTTTCAGCCGTGGTGCCAAAGCCGACTGGTTTTGCATCATCCGCCAGTAAAGGCGTGGCAAAGACAGAAAGCGCGAAGGCGGCTGCGGCAACAATTTTCAACATTTATCTGATCCTGTACCAACGTGTTCGTTCCCTTGGATGTGGGGAGCGCGCCCCACGCGGAAAGGCCATGTTTCAGCAGCGCGCGGCGACGTGATCAGACAGACAGTGGGCGTGAACAGATGAAACAGACAGCCAGCGCCCGGCAAACTGCGCATCATTCAGCGCATATATCACCAGAAAGATGGACCTGACCCCGACAGGCTGATATAGCCCCGCGCATGGGACAGATATTCGGCATATTTCGAATTAGCGGCCCCGTCGCCTGAATGCTTGCGGTCAATAACCGCACAACACTCAGTACGCCGGGGAAAAGAGGCGCTGCGCCAACGCGCGCCGGACCTGATCACGTATCCAACCCACACCATTCTCAAATGTGAAGAGCTGACATTATGTGCGCTGACACCACCACTCCGACAGATTCCGCCCCGAATTACAAAGACACCCTTCGCCTGCCAAAAACCGACTTTCCCATGCGCGCAGGCTTGCCCAAGCGCGAGCCAAATTGGCTGAAACGCTGGGAAGATTTGGACGTCTATGGCAAGCTGCGCGCCAAAGAGGGGCGCAAATCCTTTGTCCTGCATGATGGCCCCCCCTATGCCAACGGCCACCTGCATATCGGTCACGCGCTGAACAAGACCATCAAGGACATGATCGTCCGTTCCCATCAGATGCTGGGCTTTGACAGCCGCTACATCCCCGGTTGGGACTGCCACGGCCTGCCGATCGAATGGAAGATCGAGGAGCAGTACCGCAAGAAGGGCAAAAACAAAGACGCCGTGCCAATCAACGAGTTCCGCGCCGAATGCCGCAAATTCGCCGAAGGCTGGGTCGATGTGCAGCGCGAGGAATTCAAACGCCTCGGCGTCACGGGCAACTGGGACAAACCGTA
>JBMYXS010000005.1:0-113451 GCA_049608645.1 Pikeienuella sp.
TTGCCCGTCGGGACGTTTTTGCGGTAGCGGAATACCCTGCGCAACACTCAGAAACGAGCAACTTTTCCACCGCCGCGCTCCCCTCAGATGGGAGGGCGGCGGCGTTCATTTTCCCAATAGTGAGACGGAAAGTCTCGATAATTGTGAAATCATCGCACGGATGCAGCGCAAGGATGCGGCACAGATTCGCCACAATTCGGATCGCATGCAACCACAGGGTGTGCTTCAAAAATGCAAGGCAACCCTGCATCGTTGGGGTGTGTATGAAAAGACGCAGGAACGTCTAATCTAAGGGTGATATACCCCTCTGCAGGCCCGTTTTTCTCGACAATTCGATGTGAATGCGTATTTACAGGACCAGTGAAAGCGATCATTGCGCGTGCTGTGCAGAATCGTTTGTTCGGGTTGATGTTGTATCGACCTGTTTGTGTTGTGTTACCGGCGCGATGTTGTCGGGTACTGTGAGAGTGGAGGCTTTATATGTCTTACTGTGGTTCTTGGGGTTGGGGCTGGGGTTCGCGCTACGGAAATTACTGGGGGCGCAGCCATTATCATCACCGTCGTTATGACAAGGTTGATGCGCGCAACGACACCGTAACAGTTGATGAAGATGGTTCCGCCACCATCAATGTTCTCGACAACGATACATCACGCAAGGGTAAGGCGCTCCACGTTGAGCAGTTTGCCGGTGTTTGGGCTGGTCGCACTACGACGGTTGAAAGCTCTGACGGTCGCTCCGCCACTGTGACGCTGAACCGTGACGGCACGCTGACTGTTGAGCCTGGTGACGATTTCAACGACCTGAACGCAGGTGAAACCGATACCGTCACGATCTGGTACAAAGTATCCAATGGCCGCGGTAAATCCGATTGGGCCAAGGTCACGATCACGGTCGAAGGTGAGAACGAAGAAGTTGTCATCGAATTGACCAACGACGCTGTCTCCACAGGTGAGGCAGAAGATGTAACCATCAACGTGCTCGACAACGACTCTGGCGCAGAGGCAGTGACTTCAGTCAGCTTCGGCGGCGAAACCTTTGAGGTTGGCCAGTCGTTCACAGTTACTTCGGCGGATGGCCGCACGGGTACTGTAACTGTCGAAGCTGACGGCACGCTGACATTTACTGGCGACGGTAACTTCGAAGATTTGAATGACGGTGAAACAGATACTGTCACAGTGACATACACTGTTGGTGGTGAAGGCACGCCAGCACGGGTCATCGATTTCGAAGGCCTGAGCCGCGGCGAAGTCGTCAGCGATCAATTCGACGGCGTAACGATTACCGCTCAGCGTCGCTGGCAGGGTGAAAATTCGCCAAACGATGCGATGATCTTCGACAGTAACAACCCAACGGGTGGTGACTGGGATTTGCGGACGAGCACTCAGGACAACATCCTGATCATCTCCGAGAACAACAACAGCTGGAACCCGGATGACAACCGTTACGGTGGTACGATCACCTTCGATTTTGACGAAGCTGAAAATGTAGACGCGCTGACCTTTATCGACACTGAGCGTGCAGCGACCGTTCGCTTGACGCAGGAAGACGGTAATGTTGTCACATTGCACGGCCCTGTAACCGCAAACGGCGGCGTAGCAACGCTGTCGATTGGTGTTACGTCTGTCGTGCTTATGGAAGTTATCCTTGCAGGTTCCGGCGCTATCGACGACCTGGAGCTTGGTGCCAAGGCTGGTGACGCGCAAACGGCTGAAGTGGTTATCACGATCGAAGGCGAAGGTTCGCCGCTCGCTATCGAGGATGACGCCTTCAACCTGTTCGAAAACGACTCCCTCAACGGCAACATTCTCGACAACGATATCGCAGAAGGCGACCTGATCGTTTCTTCATTCTCCGGCCTGGCGGCTGGCGAAACGGCTGAGGTAACTTCCGCAGATGGCCGCACCGGCTTCATCACTGTTGGCGAAGATGGTTCCATCTCCTTCACGGCTGATGGCGACTTTGAAACGCTTGCAGTTGGCGACAGCGACACGATCACCTTCTCTTACACGGCTGCTACGGTTGGTGGCACGGGCGAGAACCTGATCATCAACGGCGACTTTGAGAACAACCCGCTCAACAACTCCGGCTGGACCGCGGTTGAGAGCATTCAGGGCTGGTCTTCGCCTGTTGGTCACGTCGAAATTCAGGAAAGCAACTTCGGCACCGGCAACACGCAGGGTAACGCGGTTGTTGAGCTTGATGCGCACTTTAACTCCACCATCGAACAGACTGTTTCGGTGACGGACGCAGGCACCTACACCCTGTCCGTTGATTACGCGACGCGCGGTTCCAACTTTGGCACCAACGGCTTTGATGTGATCGTGAACGGCGAGGTTGTCTCCGCAGTTCGCCCAACTCAGACTGGCTTCCAGACTGAATCGGTCGAAGTAGAGCTTGCTGCTGGTGATGCGGTCATTCAGTTCCGCGCTGCGGGTACGTCTGATAGCTTTGGCACGGTCATCGACAATGTCGAACTGCGCTCCACCACAACTTCTGAAGATGTTGGCAACGCGACAGTCACCATTGTTGTGGATGGTGTTAACGACGGCCCTGTGGCGGCTGACGATACCGCTTCTGGTACCGAAGCTGACGACGGTTCCTTTGCTGCTGTAACCGGCAATGTTCTCACCAACGACAGCGACGTTGATCTTGGTGATGTGCTTTCGGTTGTCTCTGCCGATGGTGTTGCTGCAGGTCAGGTTATCAACGTGACCTCTGACGTGAATGGTTTCGCAGGCACGGCCGTTATTGACGCCGATGGCTCGCTGACCGTCACGCCAGGTGCGGATTTTGCCGCACTCAACAACGGTGAAAGCGACACGATCACAATCACTTACGAGGTAAGCGACGGTAACGGCGGCACTGACGAGGCTGAGGTTGTTGTTACGATCAACGGCGCTGGTGAAGCCTTCGAAATCGTTGATGACAGCGCGAATGTGCTTGAGAACGAAACGCTCACTGACAACGTGCTCGACAACGACAATGCCAACGAGGGTTTGCAGGTCTATTCCTTCGCGGGTGTTGATGCAGGTGAAACGGCGACTGTGGTTTCCGCAGATGGCCGCAGCGGTTCTGTCACGCTTAATGAAGATGGTTCGCTCACCTTCACGGCGGATGGCGACTTTGAAAGCCTCGCAGCTGGTGACACCGATACGGTTACCTTCACTTATGCTGCTGGTACCGGTACGCCACGCGGCGAGAACCTGATCGAGAACGGCGACTTCGAAAGCAATCCTTTGGCCAACACCGGCTCTACGATTGTTGACGCAATCGATAGCTGGGAAGCCACTGTCGGCAACGTCGAAGTGCAGGAAAGCGATCACGGTTCCGGTAGTGCCGAAGGCAACGCAGTTGTTGAACTCGACGCAAACTTCAACTCCACGATCGCGCAGACCGTTTCGATTGCGGAAGCTGGTGACTACGTGTTCTCGCTCGACTATGCGATGACCGGTTCAGATGCGGCAACCAACGGCCTCGGTGTTCGGATCAACGGCGTCGAAGTGGCGACAGAGTTCCCAACAACCGCGGGCTTCCAGACCTTGGAAGTCAATGTTGCGCTTGCTGCAGGTGACGCACAGATCGAGATCTTTGCGCTTGGTGACAGTGATGGCGTCGGTACGGTTATCGACAATGTTGCGCTGCAGACGGCTGGCGTTGCTGGTCAGCAGGGTTCGGCAGAAGTCACCATCGTTGTTGACGGTGTTAACGACGGACCGGTGGCTCTGGACGACGCAGACAGCACCAACGAAAATATCGACGGCACCATCTCGGATGTGGTTGGCAACGTATTGACCAATGACTCCGACGTAGACGCTGGCGACTTGCTCACAGTTACTGCGGTTAACGGTGTGGCGGGTAATGTTGGTCAACTTCTCAACGTGACGTCGGATCAGGGTGGTTTTGCAGCCACTGCTGTTATCGGGGCGGACGGCACCATCACGGTGTCTCCATCTGATGAGTTCGCTGCTCTCGGTGGCGGTCAGGCTGACACGATCACGCTTACTTACGAAGTGTCTGACGGTAACGGCGGCGTTGATGAAGCCGAAGTTGTCATCACCGTAAATGGCGCTGACAATGGTGTCGCGGTTAATGACGATGCGGTTTCTGTCTTCGAGAACTCAGCAGAATTCATCAATGTTTTGGCCAACGACACTGGCGGCCAGGGCTTTGCTGTGGAGAGCGTAGAGGGCAATCCTGCTGGTCAGTCTTTCCTTGCGACGACGGTTGGTGGCCGCGAATTGCAGGTGATCCTGCTGCCAAATGGTACCTTGACGGTCGCTGCGAATGAACAGTTTGACAGTCTCGCGTTTGGTGAGTTGGACACTGTTCGCCTCGCTTATACGGCTGGTGACAACTCCGGTTCCTCAGCGGAAGCCTTTGTCGATGTCACCATCATCGGTGTGAACGACGATATCCGCGTGTTTGTGGACGAAGATGAGCCGATTGAGGTTAATCAGGGTGGCGTCGGCAGCGGTCAGGTGTTCATCGTGGACGCCAATGGCGAGCGCGGTAACGTCGATATCGATGGCGATGCAGCCTCGTTCAGCATTGTAAGCCAGGGTGCCTTCGTTACGGCCACCATCGATGAAGCTACTGGTGAGTTCACCTTTACAAACGAAGCCTTCGGCTTTGTTGGTGAGGATAGCTTCCAGTTCGGTGCTTCCGACGGCCTGTCCTTCGACAGCGGCACGGTTCGTGTTGAGGTGATCAATGTTGGTAACGCACCAACATTTGACGCAGCGGCGTCTGATCTGGCGGTTGATGCAAGCGCACTTGGCGGCTTCCTGATCGCATCCGGCACGCTGACAGCCTTTGACGCCGATGACTTTGACTTCACCGCCGATGGTACGCAGTTCCCAGATGACATTCTGGATGTTGAGGTTCGTCAGGGCTTCACCATCGAAATGGGTGCCGGCGGTGATGAAGAGATCGCCGGGTTGGTCGAAGAGATCTTTGGCGAGCTGGCTGATGGTGCCTTCTTTATCGGCGGTGTCGACGCTGTGACGCGTGAGGCTGACTTTAACTTCAGCCTCGACGCCGAGGAGTTTGTCGGTGTCATTCTGGACGAGGGCCTTGGTGCTTTGGAACTCGCCGGAATCTCCTTCGACTTGACCTACACCGTTGATATCAACGACCAGACAGGTCGCGATGGCTTTACGGATGTGACCATCTCTGTCGGTACAGAAGACATTCTTGGTCTGCTCGCCTAATAGGCAGACAGATCTGGAAAATGAAACGGGCCCCGCTAGGGGCCCGTTTTGCGTTTGCATAAGCAGTCTGAACAGCTTCTTCGTGGCGTGAGGAACGTCAGCCTTGCTGGGCGCGTTCGATCAGTTTCAGCACTATCGGTCCAAAGCGTTCCACCAGAAAGGCGACACCTTCGCGGTTCGGGTGAATGCCGTCAGCCTGAAACAACCCGGTTTGCCCAACCATTCCTTCCAGAAAAAAGGGATCGTATATCGCATCGTATTTGGCGGCGAGTTCCGGGTACATCGCATCAAATTGTTGTTTAAATTCAGTTCCATAGTTTGTTGGCGCTTTCATGCCGGTCAAGAGAACGGGTAATGACCGCGCTGCAGCTTTGGACAAGATACCATCCAGATTTGCGCGACTGGAGGTTGGATCGATTGCACGCAGCAAATCATTTCCGCCCAGTTCGACAATCACCGCATCGCCGCCCTCCGCGAGAGACCATTCAAACCTGGCCAGACCACCGGCGGTCGTGTCGCCGCTCACGCCTGCGTTGATAATCCGCACCTCCGGGGCACCGTTTTCATGTAACCAGCGCTGTAATTGAGCGGTGAACCCTTGTTCAGCTGGCAGGCCATAGCCTTGCGTGAGGCTGTCCCCGAGCGCGACAATCTTGATTTGGTCTGCCGAAACTGACGAAAGTGCGCCGGAAATGACTGCGGCGCTCGTGAAAAGACCTATCACTGCCTTGCGAACCGCCGGCACCGCGCCATATCGAGTTAAGTTAATCACGCCCATAGGATGCAGACCCTTCATGTCAGATTTAGCCTTTGATCTTAAAGATGTGCGCTTGAGCTTGTCGAGCAAGGCCGGGCCCGTCGATATTCTTCGCGGTGTTGACCTTCATGTCGAAAATGGCACCTCGCTCGGCATCGTTGGGCCGTCCGGTTCTGGGAAATCATCCTTGCTGATGATCATGGGCGGGCTGGAGCGTGCAACTGGCGGTTCTATCGTTGCGGCGGGCTCTGACCTCACCAAATTGGGCGAAGATGGTTTGGCGCGGTTTCGACGTGACAATATGGGGATCGTTTTTCAGAGTTTTCACCTCATCCCGACGATGACAGCCTTGGAGAACGTCGCCGCACCGTTGGAACTGGCAGGCGCAAAGGATGCCTTTGCGCGGGCGGCAGAAGAATTGGCCGCGCTGGGGCTTGGTGACAGGGGCGATCATTACCCGGCGCAGTTGTCGGGCGGAGAGCAACAGCGGGTTGCGCTGGCGCGAGCCGCTGCGCCACGTCCTCGGATTTTGCTGGCGGATGAACCAACGGGCAATCTGGATACGGCAACGGGCGCTTTGATCATGGATGCGTTGTTCGATCTTCAGGCACGCCACGGCGCGACGCTCGTGATGGTTACTCATGCGCCAGAGTTGGCATCGCGTTGCGACCGCACCATTCGCATGGCGGATGGAATTGCGCTCGAAGTTGGAGAAAGCGCGTGAGCCCTGCGCTTGCCTTTCGCCTCGCCCTGCGTGAAATGCGCGGCGGGCTGCGCGGTTTTCGTGTGTTTCTTGCCTGCCTGGCTTTGGGCGTTGCGGCGGTCGCGGCTGTTGGGTCTGTGCGGCAGGCCATTGAAACGGGGTTGACCGACAAGGGCCGCGAAATTCTGGGTGGCGACGCAGAGGTGCGCCTGACTTACCGCCGCGCCAATGAAGAAGAACGCGCCTGGTTGATGGCGCAAGCTTCTGAAATATCTGAGATTGTTGACTTCCGCTCCATGGCCGTGGGCAACAGCCGCATCACCGGAGAGGTCGAGCGGGGCCTCACCCAGGTCAAGGGTGTCGACGCGGCCTATCCACTGATCGGAACAGTTGGATTGGAACCCGCTATCCCCTTAAACGCGGCGCTTGGCCAGCGCGATGGCCGTTTCGGGTTGGTTATGGCACCGTTGTTGATCGACCGCATGGGCCTGGAGATTGGCGACGCCGTGCGCCTTGGTGTGGCGGAGTTTGAATTGCGGGCGGCGCTAACGGCTGAACCTGATGGGGTAAGCGCGGGTTTTGGCCTTGGTCCCCGCATCATTGTGCTGACCGAATCCCTCGAAGGGTCGGGCCTTTTGGGCGAGGGGTCGTTCTATGAAAGCGCGATTCGCCTTGCGGTGTCCGAAGGTACCTCACTGCCGGCGCTGAAACGGGCAACAAAGGAAAAGGAAGCAGGCTGGCGGTGGCGTGACCGTCGAAATGGTGCGCCGGGTGTTCAGGTGTTTGTGGAACGCGTGGGCGCCTTTCTGGTGCTGGTTGGTCTGGCTGCGCTTGCGGTTGGTGGCGTTGGCGTTTCGGCTGCCGTGCGGTCGTATCTTTCTGAAAAGACCGAGACGATTGCGGTTCTGAAATCTCTTGGTGCGCCCGGTGGTGGCATATTCACAATCTATTTGCTGCAAATCGGAATGCTAACCGCTGTGGGGGTGGCGCTTGGGTTGGCGCTCGGCGCGGGTGGCCCGGCATTGATCGGGCCGTTGTTTGCAGACCTGATGCCAGTCCCCGCACTGTTTTCGCTATATGCTGCGCCGATGATTGAGGCGGCTGTATACGGTGTTCTTACGGCTTTGCTGTTTGCCTTGTGGCCGTTGGTGCGCACCCGTGATGTGCGCGCTGCTGCCTTGTTCCGTGATATTGCGGCACCGCAGAAAGGGTGGCCGCGGTTGGCAGATATCGCGCTGATCGTGGTTGTTGCGCTCGCGCTCATTGGTTCGGCCCTTTGGTTTTCTGGCGCGCCACTTGTTGCAGGGTGGTTCATTGGTGGGGTTGCTGCGGCCTTGGGCACGCTTTGGGGAATGGCGCAGGTTATCCGTTGGGGTGCAGCGCGGTTGGCGCGATCCTGGGTGCCACGGGGGCGCCCGTCGCTGCGGCTTGCTCTTGCGGCAATCGGCGGTCCGGGTGGTGAGACGACGTCGGCGGCGCTGTCGCTTGGGCTTGGGCTGACGGTGCTGGCGGCTGTCGGGCAGGTCGATGTGAACATGCGTTCGGTCATCACCGAACAGCTCCCGCAGGATAGCCCCGCCTTTTTCTTTATTGATATCCAGAATCATCAACTCGATGAGTTCAACCGCGACGCGGACACCATTGAAGGGGTGGGAGAGATCGCAACAGCCCCAATGTTGCGCGGTATCATCACCGCCCTGAATGGCGTGCCCGCTGGCGAGGCCCGCAAGAACATCGAACCCGGCGGACAATGGGTGCTGGATGGCGACAGGGGCGTGTCCTATGCGGCTGAACCGCCCGAAGGGGCTGAAATTACCGCTGGCGAATGGTGGCCCGCCGACTATCAGGGGCCGCCCCTGGTTAGTTTTTCGGCAGAAGAAGGCGCGGAAATGGGGCTGAAGATTGGCGACACGATTACTGTCAACGTGCTTGGCCGTGATCTGACGCTGACCATTGCGAATTTCCGGCGGATCAATTGGCGTGGTCTTGGGATAAACTTCCTGATGATCCTTGACCCTTCGACGATGGCAGGCGCGCCGCATACGCACATTGCAACTGTCCATGCCGAGCGCACGGCAGAGGCACCATTGCTTCGGAAAATCGGGGGCAGCTACCCGAATGTTACGGCGGTTGCGGTTCGTGATGCGGTCGCGCGCATTTCTGACGGACTGGGCGAGTTGGCCGCGGCGACGCGCTGGGGCGCAGCGGCGGTGCTGATCACCGGGCTTGTGGTGCTGATCGGTGCCGCCGCAGCGGGCGAGCGGCGGCGCAGTTATGAGGCGGCCATTCTGAAAACCCTTGGCGCAAGCCGGGGCCGCATCTTGGCAAGCTTTGCCTTGCGCGCCGGACTTGTCGGCGCGGCGGCGGGTATTGTTGCAGTCGGATTTGGCGCGGTCGCTTCATGGGGGGTGATTACCTATGTGATGCAAAGCGAATTTGCCTTTGACCTGCCCTCCGCGATTGGCGTTGTGGTCGGCGGCGCGATGGCAAGTTTGGTGGCCGGGTTGATCTTTGCATGGCGCCCTTTGTCGCAGCGCCCTGCAACTGTGCTGCGCGGGCGCGAGTAATGCTTGAATTTGGGTCCCACATACCCAATATCTTACGGTAATGGTTGGGTAAGGTGCCCAGCCTATGTTTGGACTAACAATAAGGGGTTGATCCTAATGGCTGACTATCAATCTGCCGTCCGTCGTTCCGGCGTGGCAAGCGCGGATATCGACGCCGGCCTTCGCGCCTATCTGACCAAGGTTTACACACTCATGGGTGTGGCAATGGTGATCACGGGTATCGTTGCCTACGTCTTTGGTAACGATCTTTACGCTGTGATGAACGGCCAACCGACAGCGGTTGTTCCTGCGGGTCTGCTGGTCACCCTGTTCTCAGGCATGATGCGTTACGCGGTCATGTTTGCGCCGCTGATCTTCGTTTTTGCCTTCGCAGCGATGATCAACAAGATGAGCGCATCAACAGCGCAGATCGTTTTCTGGGCGTTTGCTGCTGTGATGGGTGTGTCGATCTCTTCGATCTTCGCGGTTTACACAGGCATGTCGATCGCAACGACATTCTTTGTCACCGCCATCGCGTTCCTCAGCTTGTCGCTCTACGGGTACACCACCAAACGTGACCTTTCTGCGATGGGTACGTTCCTGATCATGGGCGTTGTCGGTTTGATCATCGCGTCGATCCTGAACATCTGGCTCCAGTCTTCTGCGCTTCAGTTCGCTGTATCTGCGCTTGGTGTGCTGATCTTTGCAGGTTTGACGGCCTATGACACGCAGCGTCTGAAGAACGAGTATCTTCACTACAGCCAGATGGGTGCTGCTGGTGCTGCCTATCTTGCGAAAGGCGCAATCATGGGCGCGCTTAGCCTGTACCTGAACTTCCTGAACATGTTCATGTTCCTGCTTCAGTTCCTCGGCGCAGCGCGCGAATGATCTGAACTAAATTGAATGCAAGAAGGGGCCGTGGTGGATGCTGCGGCCCCTTTTCTTTTGTGCATCAAGATTGTATACGCTTGCACGCAATACTGCGGTTGTGCGCGACTTCGCTTGTGCGACTCACATGATCCGGCAAGACTTGCGCAGAATTTTTTGACCCAATCCGCCGCCCGCGTGGGCGCGCATGAGGAGGAGGCCTTTCATGCCTATCACAGTCGGTCACGACACATCCAAGACACGCCGCGAGTTGAGCGTTGGTGACAAGTCCATCGCTTACTATTCAATTCCCGCGGCGCAGGCCGCTGGCCTTGGCGATTTTGCCAACCTTCCTGCCGCGCTGAAAGTGGTGCTCGAAAACATGCTCCGCTTTGAAGATGGCAAGACCGTCTCTGTTGATGACATCAAGGCGTTTGCCGAATGGGGTGCCAAGGGGGGCAAGAACCCTCGTGAGATCGCCTATCGCCCCGCACGCGTTCTGATGCAGGACTTCACTGGTGTACCTGCGGTTGTTGACCTCGCCGCAATGCGCGACGGCATCAAGGCCCTCGGCGGCGACCCGCAAAAGATCAACCCGCTGAACCCGGTTGACCTTGTGATCGACCACTCCGTCATGATTGACGAGTTTGGCAACCCGCGCGCGTTCCAGATGAACGTGGACCGTGAATATGAGCGGAACATGGAGCGTTACCAGTTCCTGAAATGGGGGCAGGGCGCCTTTAACAACTTCCGCGTTGTGCCACCGGGCACAGGTATCTGCCATCAGGTGAACCTTGAATACCTCTCCCAGACTGTTTGGACCGACAAGGACCAGAACGGCGCAGAGGTTGCCTACCCCGATACGCTCGTCGGTACAGACAGCCACACCACTATGGTTAACGGCGCTGCTGTTCTTGGCTGGGGTGTTGGTGGGATTGAGGCAGAGGCCGCGATGCTCGGCCAGCCAATTTCCATGCTTATCCCAGAGGTTGTCGGCTTCAAGCTGACCGGCGCAATGATGGAAGGCACAACGGGTACTGACCTTGTGCTCAAAGTTGTTGAGATGCTCCGTGAGATGGGCGTTGTTGGCAAGTTTGTTGAATTCTACGGCCCCGGCCTCGACAATCTGCCGCTGGCTGACCGGGCGACCATCGCTAACATGGCACCTGAATACGGCGCGACATGTGGCTTCTTCCCCATTGACGGTGAAACGCTGCGTTACCTGCGTTCAACCGGTCGCGACGAAGATCGTGTGCAGCTCGTTGAAGCCTATGCCAAGGAAAACGGTTTCTGGCGTGGTGAGGATTACAACCCAATCTACACCGCGACGCTTGAGCTGGACATGGGCACGATCGTACCAGCGATTTCCGGACCGAAGCGCCCGCAGGATTACGTAGCCCTTACGAATGCCAAGGCCGCCTTTGCCAAAGAGATGGAAGAAACCTTCAAGCGCCCGATGGGCAAAGAGGTTCCCGTCAAAGGCGAAGATTACACGATGGAAAGCGGCAAGGTCGTGATTGCGTCGATCACGTCCTGCACCAACACATCGAACCCCTATGTGATGATCGGCGCTGGTCTTGTGGCACGCAAAGCCCGCGCGCTTGGCCTTAACCGCAAACCATGGGTGAAAACATCGCTCGCCCCCGGTTCTCAGGTTGTTTCTGCCTATTTGGAAGCGGCGAACCTGCAGGAAGATCTGGACGCGATTGGCTTTAACCTTGTGGGTTATGGCTGCACCACCTGCATCGGTAACTCCGGCCCCATTCAGGCTGAACTGTCCGAAGCGATTGCTGAAGGTGATCTGGTTGCAACCTCTGTCCTGTCGGGCAACCGCAACTTTGAAGGCCGCATCAGCCCTGATGTGCGCGCAAACTATCTCGCCTCTCCGCCGCTGGTTGTGGCTTATGCCATTGCTGGTTCGCTTGATGTGGATTTGGCGACCGAAGCATTGGGCCAGGACAAAGACGGCAATGACGTCTACCTGAAAGACATCTGGCCAACATCGAAAGAGGTTGCTGATCTGGTTGAGCAGACCGTCACGCGCGAAGCCTTCCTGTCGAAATATGCCGATGTTTTCAAAGGTGATGACAAATGGCAGGCCGTTGAGACCACGGAGAGCGAAGTTTACGATTGGCCTGCGTCTTCGACCTATGTTCAGAACCCACCCTACTTCCAGGGCATGTCGGTTGAGCCGGGTGTGATCTCCAACATTGAAGGCGCGAAAGTGCTGGCTGTTTTGGGTGACATGGTCACGACTGACCACATCTCCCCCGCTGGTTCGTTCAAAGCTGATACCCCAGCAGGCCAATATCTGACAGAGCGTCAGGTGCCCGTGCGTGAATTTAACTCCTACGGGTCGCGCCGTGGTAACCACGAAGTGATGATGCGCGGCACCTTTGCCAATATCCGCATCAAGAACGAGATGCTTGACGGTGTCGAAGGTGGTTACACCAAAGGGCCAGACGGTGAGCAGGCGTCGATCTATGATGCAGCGATGGCCCATGCCGAATCCGGCACACCATTGGTTGTATTTGGCGGAGAGCAGTATGGCGCAGGGTCTTCCCGTGACTGGGCGGCCAAAGGCACGGCGTTGTTGGGCGTTAAAGCCGTGATTGCCGAAAACTTTGAGCGTATTCACCGTTCCAACCTTGTTGGCATGGGCGTGATCCCGTTTGAGTTTACCGGCGGTGACAGCCGTAAATCGCTTGGCCTGACGGGTGAGGAAACGGTTTCAATCTCCGGCCTCGACACCATCCAGCCCTTGCAGGAAGTGCCATGCGCGATCACCATGGCTGATGGGACTGCCAAAAACATCACGCTGAAATGTCGGATCGATACCGCGGTTGAGATCGAGTACATCGAAAACGGGGGCGTGCTTCACTACGTGTTGCGCAACCTTGCAAAATCAGCCTAAAGGCAACTTGCATACCGCCACAAAGGGGCGCCCGTAGTGATGCGGGCGCCTTTTGCTTTTCCGCCGGCCCAGGAGGCACGACATGCAACAACAGAATGTGACGCTTGGGTTGATCAGCGCGGTTGGCGTGATTTTTGTGTGGTCAGGGTTTGTTGTGTTCTCACGCATGGGCTTGACCAGTGCGTTGACGCCCTATGACGTTGCTGCGCTCCGGTTTGCTGTGGCGGGGCTGGCGACGTTGCCCTTTGCATGGGCGTGGTGGCCGCGTCATCTGCCGCTGAGGGTACAGGCCCTGATTGCCCTGACCGGGCCGGGAATCATCTATGGGATGATGATGTATCTCGGTCTTGCCCGCGCTCCGGCGGCATATGGGGGGGTGTTTGCCAATGGCTCCCTTCCAATCTTCACGATGCTTTTAGGGGTGTTCATTGCAGGGGAAAAACCCGGCCCCCGTCGGGTGATTGCGGTCGGCGTCATTGTTGCGGGTGCCGTAATGCTCGGCTGGCGCGGCATGACAGCGGGGCAAGGCGATGTGATCATCCCGATCGCGCTGTTTCTCGGCGCATCCATGACCCTGTCCATCTACATATTCTCGGTGCGGCGTTGGAACCTGACACCGACGCAGGCGCTGGCGGTTGTGAACATCCCGAACACGCTTGTTTTTCTGCCGCTTTGGTATTTTGCCTTGCCCAGTAACATGGTCGCTGCAGAGATGAGTGATATGATTTTTCAGGCGTTGTTTCAGGGACTTGGGCCAGGGTTCCTTGCGGTTATCCTGATTGCGCTGACGTCTATCCACCTTGGCCCGACGCCGGCTGCGGGGTTTGCGGCTGTCGTGCCCGCTGTTGCGGCGGTTGCTGCCATTCCGCTGTTGGGGGAGGTCCCGACACCGTTGGAATGGGGCGGCGTTATTACGGTGAGTGTTGGCCTTGGCCTCTTGTTGATCCGTCAGGCGCAGGTGGCACCAAAGCCGCGCCCACCTGCGGCTTGAGCGGCACCATTTATTGGGGCCTGCGGGTGTGGTTCACGCTTTCGCGCACGCTCCATGTCAGAATCTCCCGAAGTCTTGACTGGTATGAAGGCGCGGGTGAGCTTATTTCTAGACTATGAAACGAAACCGGACATATCTCTCCCGCATGGCTGCTGTCTTTGCAGTTGGTGCCGCAATGTTTGGCAGCAGCGCGCCCTTTGGGGCCGCGCAGGCCGATGGTACGGGCAAGGCCCCAGTGGTGGTGGAACTGTTCACCTCCCAAGGGTGTTCATCCTGCCCACCGGCGGATGAGTTTCTGGGTCGTATTGCTGACCGTGAAGATATCATCGCGCTGTCGCTGCATGTTGATTATTGGGATTATCTTGGTTGGAAAGATGTCTACGGCCTGCCGGGTCATTCCGATCGACAACGCAAATATGCCCGCCATATGAAAGAGCGTATGGTCTATACGCCCCAGATCATCGTGAACGGTGCGGAGGGGATGGTCGGCAGTCAAACGGCCCTCGTCGAAGACGCGATCAAGCGCCACCTCGCCAAGCCGGCATCGGCGGTTGTGGGGGTGTCGCTGCGCGGGGATCGTTTGGTGGTTGAGGTCGCCCCATCTGGCACCGCAACGGCGGGCCATGTGGTGATGGCGTGGTACAGCCGCGCCGAGAATGTCGCGATCGGCGCGGGAGAGAACACCGGGCGCCGCATCACCTATCATAATGTAGTGCGGGGGTGGGCGGACCTTGGTGAATGGCGCGGTTCACCCATTGCGATGACCGCCCCGAAACCAATGACCGCAGACGGGGTCGCGGTGCTGGTGCATGATACGAAAACCGGCCAGATCATTGGCGCCGGGCGTTTGGCACTCGTGAGGTAAAGCGCAGCCGGCCGCTGACGGCGCTGTGGTGCTTATTGCGGTGTCGCGGCAACCCCAACCCCGATCATTGCATCCCGGTTAACCAGCGCAGCCAGTTCAGCCTGTGACATGCCCTCTGTGCCCGCTGGGCGCTTGGGTAGTACGAGGTAACGCATGTCCGCCGTGCTGTCGTGTACGGTTACAGTAACATCATCGGGCAAGGTCAGGCCAAATTCGCTCAACACTTTGCGCGGCTCTTTCACCGTGCGGGCGCGATAAGCGCGCTGTTTGTACCAATCGGGCGGCAACCCCAAAAGGTTGCGCGGATAGCAGGAGCAAAGGGTGCAAACGACCACGTTATGCACTGTGTCGGTGTTTTCCACGACAATCAGTTTCATCGCTTCGACTGGTACGCCCATTTCCGCGCAGGTTGCTGACCCATCACGGAGCAATCGTTCCTTGAACGCTTCGTCAGTCCAGGCGCGGGCGACCACCGCGGCACCCATGGCCGGGGTGCGGTCGTCCATGGCGGTAACTTGTTTGGCGATTTCCGCCTCGGTTGCGACGCCTTTTTCGACCAGCAACTCCCGAACCGCAATTTCCATCTGTTGAAAGTAGCTAAGCGGCCCATCCTGATCTTCGCGATAGGGGTGGCCAGATGGGCTCATCCCATCATGGGAATGGTCGTGGTGATCATGGGGCATCAGGCAGGCTCCAACCAGTTTTCAAAGATTTCTGCATCAAGAACATCATCGGGCCGTTCTGCTTCTTCGCCCCAGACCTCTGCCATCGTGAAACGTACGCGATAGAGGTGCGCGGGGCCGGTGCGGCGATAGGCCAGTGCCTCTGGGTCGCCGGTGTCACCGATTACCCGCTCGATCACACCGACCTTGCCACGCAAGTACCAAGGCGTGCGCACGTGGCCGGGGGGGAACATCTGTTTTGTGACGACCCTGTCACCCGGGGCGAAATGTTCGGTCATACTGTGCATCCTCTCACGTGGTTTAACCATACGCGCGGATTCGTGAGCGCGCCAGCGCGATAAATCATGTACCGTTTCGACATGGGGCACTGACCTAAGCTTGAAGGAGATCACATCAATGAAACTTTCATCAAAGGCATTTGCGGCATTGCTCGTCGCCGCCGTTGTCGCAGGCCCGGCTGCTACCCCAGCGTTTGCTGCCGGAACGGGATATGGCAGTTCCAGCGGGGGCGGCGACATCAACAAATCGTCTGATTTCCGGCGGGCCAAGGCGCTTGTCGCTGCTGGTGATTATGCCGCTGCTATTCCCAAGTTGGAGCAGGTTGCGTTGCAAGAACCTGATAACGCAGACGTTTTCAACATGCTCGGGTTTTCCTATCGCAAATCTGGTGACACTGACCGTGCCGCACCCAATTATGAAAAGGCTTTGCAGCTCAACCCGAAACATCGTGGTGCGTTGGAGTATCAGGGGGAGCTGTTTCTGACACTCAACCAACCTGAAAAGGCCGAAGCCAACCTCGCGAAGATCAATGAAATTTGCTGGCTGAAATGTGACGAAGCCCGTGAACTTGAAAACGCGATTGCCCTTTGGCGCGAGGCCAACGGGTCTTGATCTTGCAAAGCCGCCCGCAAGCGATTGCTGGGCGGCTTTCGCTTGTCACTTGCCAAGCGATGCTTCGCCGTAAGTTTCGCCGCGGGCCGCTATCTCAGCCATTTTTGCGCCAAGCTCGCCGGGGGTGAAAACGCCTGCTTCCATCAGGTTTTGCGTCACCGAATGGATCCAGCGTTCGTAATAGGTCATCGTCTCAAACGTCTCGGGGCCCATGTCTTCGAGCACACGACGCAGACCATCGACGGTAAAATAACCTTTGCCCGATGCAATCACCATCAAGGCATCAACCCGTTTTTCCCAAAGGGCATAGTCATGCTCTGCCGGGTCAATCGCGCCCGCAGCATCGCCGCCCATGTCATGCCAACGTCGGCCGTCTGAAGTGGTCATGGCTTTTGCCTCCCTGTCTTTGCGCAGCTTCGCTGGTCACCATGGGTGGGTCAATGGCGCGTTATGGATTTTAGGAGCGGCCTGTCAGCCAAGCGATCTTGCAAACGAAAACCGCCGCTCCGGAGGGGGGGAGCGGCGGTTTGTCATTTAGGCTGTTGAAGGCCTTAAGCCTTTGCTGGCGCGACCACCATGATCATCTGGCGGCCTTCCATCTTTGGCATGCTTTCTACTTTGGCTGTGCCCTCCAGGTCGGCGGCGATCTTGCGAAGCAGATCGCGGCCGAGTTCCTGGTGGGCCATTTCGCGGCCACGGAACCGCAGGGTGACTTTCACCTTGTCGCCGTCGTCCAGAAAGCGGTTCACGTTGCGCATTTTCACGTCATAGTCATGCGTGTCGATGTTCGGGCGGAATTTGACTTCCTTAACCTCGATCACCTTTTGCTTTTTGCGCGCCTCAGCTGCTTTTTTCTGGTTTTCGTATTTGAACTTGCCAAGATCCATGATCTTGCAGACCGGCGGGTTCGCGTTCGGTGAAATCTCTACAAGATCGAGGCCAACCTCCGCCGCCATTTCCATAGCATGCGCGGGCGTGACAACGCCGTGGTTGTCGCCAACTTCATCAATGAGACGAATTTCGGGCACACGAATGTGCTGGTTTACGCGGGGGCCGGTATCGCGCGTCGGGGGCGCGTGGTGTGGTCTGCGAGCTATTGGACCTGTTCCTTCGATTATTCATACAAACAGCGCCAGCGAACGATACCGCCAGCGCCACACTCCACATAAGGATAGCTGTGGCTAGGTCAAGCGCAATGATTCGCTGATCCGCATAATTGAATCCCGCTTCGCGGTCTGTTTTGCCGCGCATCGGGGGCGTGAAACGTGCTTTCAGCGGCCCGTGCGCAAGCTCTCAATCGTTTCAGAAATGAAGGATTGAAACTCTTCCCGCAGATCCGGTCGCGCCAGCGCAAAGGCGACCGTTGCCTTCAGAAAACCAGCTTTGGAGCCGCAATCATAACGCTGCCCGTCAAATTCAAAACCGTGCACAGAGCGCCCATTGCTGATTTCGGCAGCGATGGCATCGGTTAGCTGCACTTCGCCGCCCGCGCCGGTTTTGAGGCCTTCCAGATTTGCCATGACCTGCGGCGTCAGAATGTATCGTCCGATCACCGCAAGGTTGGATGGGGCATCTGCCTCGCTTGGTTTTTCAACCAGGCCTTTTGCGCCAATCAGACGCCCGTCTTGCGCGATAGGGTCGATGACGCCGTAGTTTGGCGCGTCCGCAGGGGCGACAGGCATAGCGGCGATGATATTTCCGCCGACGGTTTCATAGGCGTCCATCATCTGCGCAAGGCAGGGTGTTTCTGCGGCGATCACATCATCAGGCAGGATCACGGCAAACGGCTCATCCCCGACCAGATGCCGCGCGCACCAGACAGCATGGCCAAGGCCCAATGCCTCTTGCTGGCGGATGTAGCTGATTGCACCGGATGGCATTTCGGAGGGTTCAATCGCACGCAGCAAATCGATTTTGTTTTTCTTGCGGAGTGACCTGACCAACTCTGGCGCGCCATCAAAATAGTCTTCGAGCGCCGATTTTCCCTTGGCGGTCACAAAGATGAAATCGGTGATCCCGGCGGCGCGCGCTTCGTCAATCGCGTATTGGATCAAGGGCTTGTCGACCAGCGGCAGCACTTCTTTGGGGATGGCCTTGGTGGCAGGCAGGAACCGTGTTCCAAGCCCAGCTACGGGAAAGACAGCTTTTCTGACAGTCGGCATACACCCCCCTTTGGATCAACTAATGCGTTAATGCCCCTGTGCGTGCTGCGCAATGACTTTCGCCACGCGTGCACAAGGCGATGATAGCCTCGACAAGCTATCTGCCGACACGGTATCCGCAGTTATGGACCAACTTCTTACATATTGCAGGGCCTGTTTTGAGGCGGGTGTAACCGCGGCGGACCCGGCGGTGGCGTTGCGACGAGCATCGGCAAGCCGCGCGAATTTATGGGCGGCGGATGGGCGATTGATTTTCGTTGCGGTGGGCAAGGCCGCAACCCCGATGATGCAGGAGGCTTTGCGGCACGCACAGCCCGATCAGGCTTTCCTGGTCACAAATTACGAAAACGCGGTGCCCATCGACGGCGTGGAATGCCGCGCAGCAGGGCACCCGACGCCCGACGCGGTCGGTGCCGCCGCTGCGGCTGACATCATACAGATTTTGTACGCAGCAAACGCGGAGGATCGTGTTGTACTTTTCCTCTCGGGTGGGGGATCTGCCCTGATTCCCGCGCCCATGGATGGCGTTTCGTTGGCGGACAAAATCGCGGTAAATGACCTGATGCTTGCTGCGGGTTTGCCGATTGACGCGATCAACACTGTGCGAAAACGGCTTTCAAAACTCAAAGGTGGTGGGTTTGCGCGGTGCGCCGCCCCTGCCGATGTCGTCGCGTTTGTGTTGTCAGATGTACCCGGTGACGATGTGGCGATTGTTGCCAGCGGCCCGACGGTTGCGAATCCGGATTCTGCGGATGCTGCGGCAGGTATTCTGCGGCGCTTTGATATCTGGGCCAACGCGCCTGAAAGCATACGTGCGGCATTGACCATGCCACAGGCGCAGCCAACGCATGCTGCGGTAAATGCCGAGACGATCCTGATTGGTGGGAACGCCCCGTCGGTCGCGGCAATGGAAGCCGCCGCAACCGGCCCAGTGCGCAGGCACGAGGGGTGGTTGGATGGTGACGTGGCCGATGCCGCCCAAAGGATCGTCGCAGAGATGAGAGCGGCCCCGCGCCCCTGTACGCTGCTCTATGGGGGGGAGACGACTGTTGTCGTGACAGGGGATGGTAAAGGCGGGCGAAATCAGGAACTTGCGCTGCGCGTCGCCCTATTGCTGGAGGCTGAGCCACTGGCTGGTAACTGGGCGTTTCTGTCCGGCGGAACAGATGGGCGTGATGGGCCGACGGATGCTGCGGGCGGGCTTGTCGGGCCTGACAGCCTGCGTCGTATCAGGGCCGGCGGCGTCGATCCTGTTGCGGCGTTGGCGAACAATGATGCCTATACGGCGCTGAAAGCGGGCGGCGCGTTGCTGATGACAGGAGCCACCGGCACCAATGTTGCAGACCTTCAGGTCGCGGTTGTCCGTTAAATGCCCTTCACCGTGTTGTGCTAGTGACCTTGTCGCCGCTGATGCTTATGATCTACCCATGAGACTAACCGCTGATCATCTGGACCCGGCTGAACGCGATGCTTTGCTCGCGGCGCTTGCGTGGCAGGCAGAGCTTGGTGTGGATGAATGTATCGGAGAGATGGTCGTCGACCGTTTCGGCCTGCCTGACCCCGTAGCGCAACCACGCGTGCCGGAATCTGAAGAGCCTGGGCAAGGGCAAACACAGCCGCCCACGCGTGCCCCGGCGCAGCCACAGCCCGACCAGGGCATTGCCGCTGCGCGTATGGCAGCCAGTGCAGCGCAGTCACTTGATGACCTGCGGGCGGCGATGGAGGCATTTGACGGTTGTGCCCTCCAGAAAGGGGCGCGCACGACGGTTTTTGCCGACGGCAATCCGGCCGCGCGTGTTATGATCATCGGTGAGGCACCGGGGCCAGAAGAAGATCGTTCGGGTAGGCCCTTTGTCGGTCGCAGCGGACACCTGCTTGATCGGATGCTGGCCGCCATTGGCCTTTCACGGACATCGGAAGACCCGGCAAGCGCGGTCTATATAGCGAACGCTATCCCCTGGCGCCCGGTTGGCAATCGTGAACCGTCGGCCGACGAAACTGAAATGATGTGGGCCTTTCTGGAGCGCCATATTCAACTCGCCAAGCCGGAGTTTATTGTCACCATGGGGCGGGCACCTGCTTCGATGTTGATGCAAGATTCTGTGCGCGTGCGGCGCATTCATGGGCAATGGTACAAACCTGCCAGGGCGCAGGGGCATCCGTTCATGCCAACATTGCACCCCACTTCGTTGCTTCGCCTTCCTGCCGAAAAAGCACGGGCATGGGGCGATCTGTTGAACCTGCGCGCCGCGTTGGATGGTGCGGCACTCTCATTTGAAGGCTGAGCCATGGGTATTGACCAAAATCGGGAATTCATTCCCGTTCGTATCGCTGTTCTGACAGTATCTGACACGCGAAAGATTGGTGAGGACCGCTCGGGAGATGTGCTTGCAGATCGGCTCACTACTGCGGGTCACGTCCTGGCAGAGCGCAAGATCATCCGCGATGAACAGGCCGAGATTGAAGCGCAACTGCGTGCTTGGGTTGATGATGCCGGGGTGGATGCTGTCATTTCAACCGGCGGTACCGGCCTGACCGGGCGCGATGTCACCGTAGAGGCCCACAAAGCTGTCTACGAAAAGGAAATTGACGGCTTTGCGACCGTGTTTCACATGATTTCCTTTCCAAAGATTGGCACCTCCACCGTTCAATCGCGGGCCTGTGCCGGGGTGGCGGGGGGCACGTATCTGTTTGCGTTGCCCGGCTCTCCCGGTGCGTGCAAGGATGGGTGGGATGAAATCTTGTCCAAGCAGCTCGACTATCGGCATCGGCCCTGTAACTTCGTGGAAATCATGCCGCGGCTGGAAGAGCACAAGCGTAGAAAATGAACGATCGTTTCCCCCTGATTGGTGACGACTGGTCAGATGATGATCCGTATTGCGGGGCTTTGTTGATTCCGGTTGATCATCAGGGGCGGTTGTTGTTGCAACTGCGTGATCATGGGCCGAACACGGTGCACCCCGGCAAATGGGGGCTATTCGGCGGCGGGGTGGAAGGCGATGAAAGCCTGAATGACGCGGTGGTGCGGGAATTTGCGGAGGAAACGGGCCTCACGATTCCGCATGATGCGCCACGCCCGTTTGGGCGGGTGTTATCGACGCCGGGGCGGCGACGTCTTTATGTATTTTCTGCAACGCTGGATATTTTGCCCTCAGACATAACGCTGGGCGAGGGGGCCGGGTTTGGGTTTATTCAGCGTGAGGATTTGCCCCAGCTCAACCTCATACCCTTTGCACGGCTTGTGCTGGAAGCGTTTCTGGCAGGCCGTTGACAAGTCGCCGCCGCTTCGGGTTCAGCCAAAGCGGCGGGTTAAACTGTTTGTGTCGTCAGATGGCTTACTTGGCCAGCATCTTTTTGACGATGCCAACAACAAACAGGGCACCTGCGCCGCCGACGCCGCCGCCAGCGACCTGTTCCAGGATGCCGGCGATGTCCATGCCGCCAGCCCCATCAACAGCGCCGCCCGTCAACATGCTGAGCACTTGCCCGCCGATGCCGCCGCCAACGATGCCCGCTATCGAATTGCCGATGGTGCCAAGGCTGTTTTCTTTCATCACGCCGCCAGCGACATTGCCGCCAACTGCGCCTGCGATTAGGCCAATGATCATTTCCATAGTGTATCCCCTCTGTTCCGGCGTGATCCGCCGCGCACAGACATGGCGCGCAAAAAGGGCGCGCATTGGGATGAATGCGCGCCCTTCTGAGGCGATAGAGGCGTAAGTCTGCCTTATTTCGCGTTTTGATCAGTCAACGAATGCGCGCTCAACTACAAATTCCGCAGGTTTGTTGTTGGCCCCCTCGGTCAGGCCCGCCTTTTCGCACAGCGCCTTGCAGTCTTTCAGCATGGCCATGGAGCCGCAGATCATCACGCGGTCTTCGGCAGGGTTCCACGCTGGCACGCCGAGGCTTTCAAACAGAGAGCCATCTTCGATGCGCGTCGTGATCCGGCCCATGGTGGGATAATCTTCGCGCGTTGTTGCCGTGTCGTGGATCAACTGTTTGCTGGCCTCTTCGCCAACCAGTTCATCGGCTTTCACCGCCTCAACCAGATCAATGCCGTATTTCAATTCGGCAACATCCCGGCAAGTATGCGTGAGGATCACCTGATCAAATTTTTCGTAGGTTTCGGGCTCACGAATAAGGCTGGCAAAGGGGGCCAGCCCCGTGCCGGTCGACAGCATATAGAGGCGTTTGCCGCCGATCAGCGCATCGTTTACCAAGGTTCCCGTAGGCTTTTTGCGCATCAGGATCTTGTCGCCAACCTCAATGCTTTGCAGGTGGCTGGTAAGGGGGCCATCCTGAACCTTGATCGAATAGAACTCGATCTCCTCATCCCATGAAGGGGAGGCGATGGAGTATGCGCGGTAAAGCGGTTTGCCGTCGATCATCAGGCCGATCATCACAAATTCACCAGACCGGAAACGGAAACTGGCCGGGCGTGTGATGCGGAACGCAAACAATGTGTCCGTGTAGTGCGTGACCGAAGTTACGGTTTCGGCAAATACGCCCGCTGGCGGTTCGGTGATCTGATCTCTGGGCATGCTGCGCCTCTCACAACGTCGATTATTTGCACGCAAACTATGCATGGCGCGCGAGATTGCAACCGAGTGGGGGGAAATAATTACATTTAAATGGGTCAAAAAAATTTAATATACAAAAACCAAATGTTAAATGGCGCAGGCAGGCGGGGGAGCGCACCTGCGCCATCATCGTGCGCTGAATAGGAGGGGGACCGAAAACAGCGCGCGAATTCAAATTGGTTGTGTCGCCTATTTTGTCAGCAGCAGTTTTCCAAGGCGCGTCAGGCGCAGCGTATATTCCTGCCCTTCATGTTCGATCAGGATGGTTCGTTCACCATCCATCAGGGTCTTGCTGTCAATCTTGCGCGGCGCCTGTGGCATTGCGGTACGCTGGGCACTCACAACAGTCCGCCTTTCGGTGCCTGCCACAAAGCCAGCCATTCCAACAGGCCTGTGGCGTGATCGCCCGGATGCCCTTCCTGCGATGTGAGTTGATCCATCATAATCGGGCGCCACTTGCGCGGTGTGGCGTGCGTGGACGGGGCTGGGTTGGTTGTCGCGCGTTGCATGGTGCTTTCCTTCCATTGTGTGGCTCCTGGCAGGTTTGCTTGGGTCATGCGATTCTTATAGGTGATTAAAATAGTCGGGTAAATATTAAACTTATTAAAATAGTCAGGTATTTGCGTACACAGAGGCCAAGCCGGGAATTTCTGGCCCGGATTTGTTGGTTGCCCGATCGGGTGCCCGCCGGAATCGCCAACTTTGAAACGCAAAGGGGCGCATCCGAATGGGATGCGCCCGAAAAGCAGTCTATGCTGTCAGCAGGCTGTGCCCGCGAAAGGCCGATCTTACTTGATCTTGCCTTCTTTATATTCGACGTGCTTGCGCACAACCGGATCATATTTCCGCACGGACATTTTTTCCGTCATGGTGCGGGAGTTTTTCTTGGTCACGTAAAAGTGGCCAGTTCCGGCGCTGGAGTTCAGTCGAATTTTTACAGTCGTTGGTTTAGCCATCGTAGCTCTCCTTCAGCGCGCGGCCCACCGTTCAGGCGCGCGCGAAAATCTGAGCGCCCTTTTAGCCGCCCTGTGGGTGCTGTCAAGCGCGGGTCAGCGTTCTGGGCGGCGCCTGAGCAGTAAAAGCAACAGATAAGCGCCCGCAGCGGCGGCCAGAACCCGGAACATGCCATGAGGTGGCGCGATATCCATGCCCCATCCCATCAGCGGTGGTGAAACCAGCGCACCGAATCCATAGGCAGACATAAAGGCCCCGTTCCCCCGCGCGAACGCCGCACCGGAATAACGCGCACCAAGCTCATGCAGGGCAAAAACATACAACCCCACGGCCATCCCCCCCCAAATTGCGGTGGTAAACCACAGCGGCCAGGTCGTCGCTGATAGCAGGGGAATCAGGAAAGAGGCTGACAGCGAAACGGCCGCACAGATCATTAACAACTTGCGGCGATCAAAGCGGTCAGAAATCAGGCCCATGGGCACATTCATAAACACGTTTCCGGCCGCCAATAGCGCAATGAGCAGTAACGCGGCCTGCTCTGTGAGGCCAATGCGCAATGACCAGACGGGAATCAGCCCCATGGCACCAAATTCCACGGCACCAAACAGCGCGACGGCCCACAACACAGCCGGATCAGTGCGAAAGAATCGCACGACATCGAACATGCTGAAAGGGGTGTCGGCTTCCTCTTCCGTCAGAACAGGGCCTTCGTGACGCGCCCACATAACCGGGCCAATCGCGCATAGGCAAAGCCCGCCGCTCACCAGAAATGGGGCCATCCCTTGCGTGCCAATCACACTTAGCAGAAGCGGGCCGCCGAGAAACCCGAGCGCAAGGCAGGTGCCGAATAAACCAATGAAAAAACCCCGTCGTGCCGGGGGCGCAGTGGTGACAATCCATATTTCGGCGCAGAAAAAGACGGCAACCGCAGCAAAGCCGTAAAAGAATCGGAGCGCGATCCAAACCCAAAGATTCGGTATCAGCGGAAAAATCATCAGCAATACCGCCATCGCCATCACGCTCAGCGATATCAGAACAGGCGCGCCGACCCGTTTGATCAACAGCGGGAGAATCGGGCCACCAGCCAGCATGGCGACGGCCGCGGCTGCTGCGCTGAGGCCAATCTCGAACCCCGTCGCGCCCATCCGCTCTAACAGAATCGCAAATAGCGGATAGGTCAGCGACATGCCGAACGCGAAAATCGAAATCGCGCATATCGCGGCCAGCAGCCCCTTTAGACCAGGGGGAGAAGGCGCGTCGTGTTCCGGTGCGCCCGTCACAGGTGGTCCATATAGGACCGTCCGTCATCATGGTGGAAAAACGGCGTTGGGCGCGCTGCGTCGGGCGTGCGCAGACGGGCCTCGACCTCGGCCAACACGACCTCTGTGATAAAGGGCAGGTCGAGCGCGCGGGCCTCTGGCAAGGTCAGCCAGCTCAGGTGCGAAAGCTCACCACTCGCGCGGCTAAGGTCTTCGATATCGCCCGCCAGGTCTGACGCATCAGCCAGGAAAAAACGGGCATCAAACCGTTTGGAACGGGTCGGCGGTGTGATCGCGCGAAACACAAACCGCAAGACATCGGTTGCGGGCACCAAGCCTTCTGCGAAGAAGGTCACCCAGCTTTCGTCATCGCTCGTCAGGTTTTGCGCACGCGCGTCGGGGCGCCCAAAAGCCAGCCCGGTTTCCTCCCAAAGCTCGCGCACAGCGGCGAGCGCGAGCGAAGCAGGGCTGATCGCGGCATCGGCATGTGCCTTCAGCGCGTCGATATCATCTGGGTGAGACAGAAATTCGGTTTCCAGCGCGGTGTCAGACGCATCCAGCCCACCACCGGGAAACACAAACTTGGACGGCATGAATGATGCGGCCTTGCCGCGCTGCCCCATCAACACACGAGGTTCAGGCCCATCCTGACGAAACAAGATGATCGTGGCGGCATGTTTAGGCACTGCGACAGGTGCGGCTTCTGTGTCTGGTTGGGCGGGTTTTGCGTTCTGATTTGACATGCGCGGACTTTGACTTCCGGCGGTGCCGTTGTCTAGCGGCGATCACGTCGCGTTGGGAACGGGCGCATCGCCCGGCCCCGTGTTTAGGCTTTGCGGGTGTGGGCTATTTTTCGTCGAAACCGTGCATCCGGTGCGCCCATTGAAACGCAACGATCGCGCCCTTGGTGCGCGGCAGCAGAATCAACACCCCCGCCATGGCAAGCAATGGCCAAATCACCGCGTGCACCCAGAACGGTAACGCAAAGCCCTGATAAACCGCCAACATCAGCGGCCCGACAATGTGCCCGACAATGAGCATCGTCAGCCAGCTTGGTGCGTCATCTGCGCGGTGGTGGGAGAAGGCCTGACCGCAAATATCGCAGTCTTCCTTGACGCTGAGATATCCACTGAACATCTCGCCGCCACCACAATTCGGGCAGCGACGACGCCAGCCGCGCAGCAGCGCCTGACGGAGCGGGCGTGGGGCCTTTTCCGTTTGGGTGCCGCTAAGCTGCGGTGAATACGCCGCGTGCGATGCTTCGGGGTGATGTACGACTTCGTGTTTCATGGAGGGATATTTAGGGGTGCCCCCGCTTCACTTAAATTGCGCAAACCGCCTCGCGACGCCTTGTCGCGATAACCCGGGCTTGCAGGCGGCGTGGCCATGGTTTTGCGAAAAGCCTGAAATTTTTATGCTGCGTTGCGACGGAGTTGGTCTTTCCTGCCGTTCAAACGTCATACCCAAACAAACCGGGTATTGAGCGAAAACGATACAGGAGCCGGCATTATGAAACGCACATTTGTCATCGGTGGCGTAGCAACCGCACTTTTGGTTGGCGTGGCGGCCTTTGCCGCAAGCGGCGGGCAACGCGGCGACGGGGCATCACACCGCGCCGAACGGCTTGACCACATTTTCGAGATGTTTGACGCCAATGCAGATGGTGCCATTGAACTGGCGGAGGTCGAAGCAAGTCATACCGCACGATTCGCTGCGGCTGATGCAAATGGCGATGGGTCGCTGACCGCAGATGAACTGAGCAATGCCGCCGCAAAACGCGCAGAACGGCGTATAGCCGGTATGCTAAAGCGGCTCGATGCCAATGGTGATGGCGCGATTGACGCAGCGGAGTTTGCGGCCAAACGCGGCGAGGGCAAACACCACGGGCGGCACGGCGCGAAGATGTTCAAGCGGTTTGATACCGATGGCGATGGCCGCGTGACACGCGCAGAAGCAGAAGCCCATATGGAAAAGCGCCACAAACGCTGGCACGACGACGGGTAATCTGAGGAAAAGGGCTGGTCGCCGGGGTGGGAATGTCTTTCGACGCACATACCGATGAAACTGACGAGGCGCTGTTGCAGCGTTTCGCTGACGGTGACCAGTCCGCCGCGCGGGCGCTGACGCTACGCCTGACGCCCCGCGTTCTTGCCGTTGCCTATCGTATGTTGGGCGAGCGGGCAGAGGCCGAAGACGTGGCGCAGGAAGCGATGATGCGTCTCTGGAAAATCGCCCCTGATTGGCGGGTGGGAGAGGCGCAGGTGACAACATGGTTGCATCGGGTTGCCTCCAACCTGTGTATTGACCGATTGCGAAAGCGCCGCCGCGATGGGCCGCCGTTGGAAGATGTGGCTGAACCGCAAGACCCGACGCCCGCGCCCGTCACGGTGATGATGGCAGCGGACCGTGCAACAGCTGTACGTGCCGCATTGGACGCCTTACCTGATCGTCAAAAGCAGGCGGTCACGCTGCGTCACTTTCAAGACCTCAGCAACCCGCAGATCGCTGAGATCATGGAGATCAGCGTGGAGGCTGTCGAAAGCCTGCAATCACGCGGGCGGCGCGCGTTGGCAACGGCGATGCAGGGGCGAAAAGATGTATGAATTGATTGGCGATGGGGTGACCGGATGACCAATGGCAACATGACCAATGCGGATGCACTCACTAATGCTGAACTTGCGGCGCTGGAGGCTGATCTAGCCCACCTCGGGCGTGCAGACCCGGTGCCAGAGCCAAGCGATGCCTTGTTGGCGCGGGTCCTTGCCGATGCGGCCAACCATATGCCTGTAGCAGTTGCACCTGAACGCATGGCCCGCCCGAAGGCACAGCGACGCTTTGATTTCGGCGCGGCGATAGCGGGATTTTGGCAACCTGTTTCAGCTGGACTTGCTGCGGCTGCTCTTGGTGTTTGGCTTGGGTGGGCGGACCCGGTTGGTGTGAACGCCTATGCCGACATTTTGCTTGCTTCCGACAGTATCGAAGCGAGCGACACAGTTCTGGATGCCTTTAGTCTGTTTGATATGGAGTTGTGATCATGTCCCCAACACCTTCTGACGCGCCCAAACGATCTTTGCGCACGGCACCACGATGGGTGAAGTGGACATTGGGCATTTCGCTTTGTCTCAACTTGATTGTGCTTGGTGGTGCGATTGGTGCGGCGGCGAAATATCATGGGCGGGGCCATGACCTTGGCGCGATGACGATGAATTTTGCGCTCAAGAAGATGAGCCGTGACAGCCGAAGCGCGGCAGAGGTGGCGATTGCTGCAAACCGCCCGGCGATGCGCGCGGCGCGCCGGGCAAACGGTGAAGCGCGCGGGCGGCTGGCTGACGTGGTCTCCGCGCCCGTGTTTGACCCGGCGGCGGCGGAGGCGGCCTTTGCCGATATCCTGACGGCAAAGCATGAGAGCCGCCGCCTCGTGCACAAGAATTTTGTCGCGATCCTGGCGGCAATGACCGACGAAGAGCGCGCAGAGGCGGCGAAACATCTTCTGCGGTGGGAACGCTGGCGCAAGCGCGGGGCACGTGAGTAACGCTGCGCGGGGCTTTCCACGCGCTTGAAATCACACGCTTTATGTTTTTGTGGCGGCCCGGCTTCAGACGAGCGCCGGACGTGCGCGAGACGAGCACCCGACGTGCGCGGGGCACGTTGGGCCTGCGCGGATCATACCATTCAGCGGGGTTTTGCAGGAAGGCTGAGTTTGCGCTAGCGCAACCTTTTGCTTGATCTTTTCTGAACGCTGAATAAAAACAAAAAAATTCATTCGTCGCCATTTGGGCGAATCAAGGAGACAGCTATGTCAGATGCAGCAGGCCCGCCAAAAGGCTACGGACAGGGTGGAGGGGCGATGGCGCGCCTTGCCGATATCATCGTCGCCGGGCGTTGGTTCTTCCTGATTTTTGCATTTGTATTGGCCGGGGTATCAGCCGCGCGCCTTGATCAGATTGTGCCGATTGACCCTGATGCACGCATTTTCTTTGACCCTGCCAACCCTGACCGCCAGCGCCTTGACCAATTTGAGGCGATGTTCTCCAAAGACGACAACCTTGCCTTTCTGGTCGAACCTGCGGATGGTGAGGTCTTTACCCCTGAAACCCTCGCGTATATCGGTGCCTTCACGGAGGAGGCATGGTTGCTGCCCTTCGTGCGCCGGGTAAATTCGCTGACAAATTTCCAGCATACCTATGCCGAAGGTGATGAGATGATCGTGCGCGATCTGATCATCGACCCGACCAACATCACAGCCGCAGACGCCGCAGAAGCCAAGGACATTGCGCTAAGCCGGATTGAGCTTCGCAATTCGATGGTGAACCCGGAGGCAACGATCACGCAGGTGCAGGTTCTGTTTACGCTGCCCGGTGAAAATGCCGAGGTCGAAGCGCCGATGATCTATCAGGAAGCGCAGGCGCTGATCGCGAAATACGAAGCCGCGCACCCGGAGATAGACCTGCGTCTGACCGGATCAGTGGCGATGAACAACCAGTTTGCCGCGTCAGGTCAGGCAGATGCCTCAACCCTGACACCGGCGATGTTCGGGATTATCCTGCTGATCGTCGGCTTGGCGTTACGGTCGTTTTTTGGCGTGCTGAGCGTTCTGGTCATCATCATCCTGTCTGCCATCGGGGGGCTGGGGGTCTTGGGGTGGTCAGATATCCAGATGAACTCCGTCACCGTGTTGGCGCCGCTCTATGTGATGACGCTGGCGGTGGCGTCAGCGGTGCATATCCTGGTGTCTGCCCGGCAAGTGATGGTTGAAACCGATGACCGTAAGGAATGGGCGCGCCGCGCCTTGTCGGAGCATATGGGCGCAATCATAATTGCCTGTGTGACCACTGCGGTCGGTTTCTTTTCGCTCAACTTTTCGATCTCTCCGCCGTTCCGTGAATTGGGGAATGTGACGGGTGTTGGTGTGCTGTTTGCGATGTTCTACACGCTGACATTGTTGCCCGCGCTGATCATCATTCTGCCGTTCAAGCGCCAACCTGCGGTGCCGATGGCTTCCAAGTTCATGGCGCGTCTGGCTGAATTTGTGATTGCAAAGCGCCAGCCCTTGTTGCTGGGCGGCATGGCGATTGTTGTGGCCTGTGGCGTTGGGATCACCCAGCTGAAGCTTGAAGACAATTTCGTCGAATATTTTGATGAAAGCTATGAATTCCGCCGCGATACCGACTATGCCGAGGAGAAGCTGGCTGGCATGTATCTGTTGGAGTTTCCGCTCGATAGTGGGGCAGAACAGGGCATAAATGACCCGGCTTTCCTTGCCACTGCCGATGCTTTCACCACGTGGCTGCGTGATCAGCCAGAGGTGACGAATGTGCGGTCTTTGACTGACACGATCAAGCGGTTGAACATGAACATGCATGCCGATGACCCTGCCTTTGAGCGGATCCCCGACAATGACATGGAAGCCTCGCAATACCTGTTCCTGTACGAGCTTTCGCTTGGCTATGGCATGGACCTGACCGATCAGGTTGATGTTGGTCGCCAGGTTTTGCGTGTGTCGTTCTTCATGCGTGATGTTACGACCGCAGATATGCGTGAAATTACGGAACGGGCGAAGGGCTGGCTGGCTGACAACGCGGCCGGGATCGAAGCGGCTCCGACGGGCATTGTTCATGTGTTCAACTTGATCAGCTATCGCGACACCCGCGCCATGCTGACGGGAACGGCGATTGCGCTGGTGTTGATTTCGGCGATCATCATGCTGGCCCTGCGTGATGTGCGCATCGGTTTGATTTCGCTTATCCCGAACCTGCTGCCTGCGGTGGTTGCCTTTGGTCTGTGGGGATATGGGGTTGGCGCGGTAACACTGGCCATTGCGGTCGTTCTGGCGGCAACGCTGGGCATTGTGGTTGATGATACGGTGCACTTCCTGTCCAAATACGCCAAGGCGCGGCGACAGGGAAATTCGGCCGAAGATTCCGTGCGTTATGCTTTTGCCACAGTTGGCATGGCCTTGCTTGTCACCACTGTTGGTCTGGTCGCCGGGTTCGGCGTATTGGCCCAGTCCGGTTTTGCGGTGAACGGCGATTTGGCCAAACTGACTGCTATCACTATCACTATTGCGCTGGTTGCGGATTTCTTGCTGCTGCCTGCGCTGCTTATCTGGCTCGACAAAAGGAAAGAGATCATGGGAACGACATCATCCGCACCCGCAATCGTAGCTATTGGCATGATCGCCGCCGGGGCATTGGCCTTTGGTGCAAGTCAGGCCATTGCTGAAACGCCTGCGGAAAAAGGGCTGGCCATCTCGGTTGAGGCTGACAAGCGCGACCTTGGGTTTGGCGACACGACCGTCAGCGGCACGATGATCCTGCGTGACAAGCACGGCAGTGAAAGCACGCGCGCGTTCCGGAACATGATCATGGAGCGGCCCGATGCGGGCGTGGGCGATATGTCTGTGATCGTCTTTGAAAAACCCCGTGATGTACGTGGCACGGCCCTGCTGACCCATGCGAACGTAGAGCCGAATGACGACGATCAATGGCTGTACCTGCCTGCGATCAAGCGCGTGAAACGGATTTCCTCATCCAACCGTACGGGCAAATTCGTGTCGTCGGAGTTCTCTTACGAAGACCTCGGCGGGCAGGAAGTTGATGATTATGACTATCTTTGGCTGCGTGATGAGGAATGCCCCAACATGGGCGGTATGTGTTTTGTCGTCGAAAGCACGCCCAAGAACGCCAAGTCAGGCTATTCAAAACGCATCGCCTGGATTGATCAGGCCGAATATCGCATCGACCAGATCGAGTTTTACAACCGTCGCGGCGACTTTGAAAAAGTGATGAGTGCGACCGGATACCAGCAGTACAAGGGCAAATTCTGGCGTGCTGACAAATTGTCCATGACCAACAAGCAGACCGGCAAATCCACCGATCTGATCTGGGACAGCTATGCGTTTCAGGTTGGGTTGAGCGAGAAAGATTTTGACGCTCAACGCTTGTCAAAAGTGGCCCGGTGACATGACGGGCAAACGTAAAGTGCAGCTCCCCGCCGGGGCGGGGGGCAAGTGGTTGGCCGAATGGCTGGCACTTGCCGCAATCATCGCCTGCGCGGCGCCTGTATTTGCCGAGGAAAAAGGCGGTTTTTCGCTGGCACCGGAATATTATGAATTCTATGGCGAGGCAGAGGCAGAGGGCACGCTGTTCATGCGCTCCGCGCGGTTTGCTGGCCAACGTCGTGACCATGTTTCGTTTGCGGTGGAACCAACGCTGTTTGGCGAATGGGCAGATGGTGACATAACCGCCACCTTCACCCCATTTGCGCGGGTTGATAGTGCTGACACAAATCGCTCCCACGTGGATATCCGCGAAGCGAAGATCGACTATTCCTCTGGTGACTGGGAAGCCACTGTCGGTGTGGATACGGTGTTCTGGGGCAAGACGGAGGCCGTGCATCTGGTCGATATCATCAACCAGACGGATGGTGTCGAGGATCTGGATGACGAAGCGGCGCTGGGGCAGCCGATGGTGCGCGTTGCCTATCTTGCCGATATCGGTGAATTCAGCGCCTATTACCTGCCTTATGTTCGTCTGCGCACGGTTGCTGGTGCTGAGGGGCGCCTGCGCGGCGCGCTGCCCGTGAACAATGATCAGGCGCAGATCAACGCCAGGGGAGACCGTTTCGCGCCCTCTTTTGCGCTGCGTTATGCCGGTGTGATCGGGGACGCGGATATCGGCGTTTCCGGGTTTCATGGCATCAGCCGTGATCCGGGGTTTATCCCCACAGACTTCGTGCTGGTCGGGGGGGTGCCGACGCCGACTGCGCTCGCACCGGTATACGACAAGATCACCCAGATTGGCTTTGATGGTCAGTACACTGATGGCCCGACCCTCTATAAGGGAGAGGCGATTTTCCGCACGGGCCAGACAGACCTTCGCGGGCGCAGGCGGGATTTTGTGGCCGTCACAGGTGGCCTCGAATACACATTGTTCGGCGTCTATGAAAATGCAGACCTTGGCCTGATTGGCGAATATGCTTTTGACAGTCGCGGTGATGATGCCACGTCAACATTTCAAAACGATGTTATTGTTGGTGCCCGTCTGGCGCTGAATGACGAGGATGACACATCGGTCCTGCTGACCAGTGCCGTGGATCATCAGCACGGCGTTGCGGCGTTCCGGTTGGAGGCACAACGACGCGTTGCCGAAGGTCTTGTTGCCAGCATAGAGGGGAGCCTGTTCGTGAACAACGAGGACGACCCTTTGGCGGCTGATTTTCAGGACGATAGCTTCTTGCGGCTAAAGCTGACATATTTCTGGTGAGTATGACTACAGAAACACAACCAACGCTTTTGGATGCCACGCGCTATGAGATCCTTCGCCATGCGGAGGATCTTTTTGGCCATTACGGTTATGCCAAGACCAATATGTCTGACATCGCCGGGCGGTGCGGCATGTCGCCGGGTAATCTTTATCGGTATTACCGCAACAAGGGCGCGATTGGTCTTGCGGTGGTGGAAGCCTTTTTCCGCCAGTCCGAGGCCGCGATGAGTGCTGATATTCTCGGGGCGACCGACCCCGAAACGCGCATCAAATTGCTGATCACGACGGGCGTGCGGTGCATCGTTTCCGAAATGGCACGAAACCCCAAGCTGATGGAGCTTGTGGAGTTTATGACCGAGAACGACGAAACCTGGGCGAGCCTTCAGCAGCATATCGCCTGGAAGCGTGAACGCGTTCAGGCTGAGTTGCAGTCAGGGATAGACAAAGGTCTGTTCCGGGATGAACCTGTGTATGAAACGGCCGTTAACCTGATGCATGCGACCAAGGCGTTTCAGGTGCCGCAAAGCCTCGCCCATTGGCGTGATCCTTCAACGATCCTTCCCGAATTGGACGGCGTTTTGAACCTGATCTTCAAGGGTGTTCGGGTCTGATCCTCCCCGCGACGGCGTTCTGAAAAAAGTGTCTCGCGCGCTGTTGATGGGTGGCAGGCGCGGCACCGTGGGGGCTATACTCTGGGGCAAGACACGTAAGGAGCCCCCAAGATGACCACGCCCACAGACACCCTATCCCACGACAATCCCGCGGTCGCCGTCGTTTATGAGGGGGAGGTTGCCATTGTTTCGATTTCCAACCCGCCGGTAAACGCAATCAGCCATGCGGTTCGGGAAGGGCTTTGCAATGCCGTGGAGGAGATTGAAGCGTCGAGCGCGCACGCCGCTGTCCTCATCTGCATTGGGCGGACGTTCATTGCCGGAGCGGACATTCGCGAATTTTCGCATGCGCCCAAAGACCCGAGCCTGCATCAAACCATCAATGCGATCGAAAACAGCACAAAACCGTGGGTGGCGGCGCTCCACGGCACCGCGCTTGGTGGCGGGCTGGAGGTCGCTTTGGGCTGCCATTATCGGGTGGCCAAGACAGCGGCCAAGATGGGGCTGCCAGAGGTTCATCTCGGTGTGATCCCCGGCGCTGGTGGCACCCAGCGCCTGCCGCGCGTCATTGGCGCCGCAGAAACCGTACGGATGGCCACAACCGGCACGCCCATTTCGGCGGAAAAGGCGTTGGAACTTGGCCTTGTGCATCAGGTTACCGATGGCAACCTGCTGGATGCCGCCAAGGGCATGGCGCGGGCCGTGGCCGGGACTTTGCCGCCCATCGTTTCGCGCACGCCCGCTGCCCCTGCGCCGAGCAATGAAGAATGGGCCGCCATGGAAACCGCGGTGGCCCGCGCCGCAAAGGGCCAACGCTCCCCGCTTGCGGTATTGGAAAGCATTCGAAATGCCTATGAGATGGACCTCGCGACCGGGCTGGACGCAGAGCGCGAGATTTTCATGCGGGAGAAAAACCACGATCAGTCAGCGGCGCTACGCCATGCTTTTTTCGCGGAGCGCGCGGCAGCAAAGCCTGATGTGATCAAGGGCGTCACGCCTAAACCGGTTGAACTGGTTGCCGTCATTGGTGGTGGTTTGATGGGGTCTGGCATTGCAACTTCGCTGCTGTTTGCGGGCCTGAAGGTCGTGATGATCGAAATGAATGACCAGGCCGCCGCCGCTGGGCGCGACCGGGTCGAAGCCAACATGCGCAGTGCGATCAAACGGGGAAAAATCAGCGAACCCGTGGGCCGGGGCATGATGGCGAATTTCGCCTTTGCCTCAAACTATGGCGCGGCGCAGCAATGCGATATCGCCATTGAAGCGGTGTTCGAAGACCTTGATGTAAAGCGCGGGGTGTTTGCCCAACTGGCAGAGGTAATGCGCGATGATGCCATCATCGCCACGAACACATCCTACCTTGACCCCAATGCCATCGCCGAAGGTATCGCCGGGCCTGACCGGGTGGTTGGCATGCATTTCTTTTCGCCAGCGCACATTATGAAGCTGTGCGAGGTCGTGCAAACGGTGAATACGTCGCCGACCACATTGGCGACGGCGTTTTGGCTGACCAAAACCATGCGCAAGGTCGGTGCGCTTTCAGGGGTTTGCGAGGGCTTTATCGGGAACCGTATTCTGGCCAGCTATCGCCGGGTTTGCGAATATATGATGGAGGATATGCGCGATATTCTGCCCATTGATCAGGCGATGAGACAGTTTGGCTTGCCTATGGGGCCGTTCGAACTGGTTGACCTGGCGGGGCTGCAAATCGGCTGGGCAACACGTAAACGCCTTGCGCCAACGCGCGACCCGAACCAGCGATATTCAACCGTTGCCGATACCTTGTGTGAGGCCGGCCGCTTTGGTCAGAAAACGCAGGCCGGCTGGTATCGTTATGCCGAAGGTGACCGCAAACCAAAGCCTGACCCCTTCGTTGTCGACGTTATCGCAAAGGCGGCGGCAGACCGCCCAAAGCGGCATTTTTCGGCAGAGGAAATTCAGCGCCGCGCGCTGGCCGTGATGGTGAATGAAGGGGCCAAGATTTTGGAAGAAGGCATTGCCGCACGCCCCCTTGATATCGATGTGGTAAAGCTCTTCGGGTATGGGTTCCCCCGCTGGCGTGGCGGCCCGATGATGCAGGCCGATTTGATTGGTGTGGATCAGGTGCTTTCGGACATGGAACGGGTTGCAACAGATGATCCGGGTTCATGGGAAGTTTCACAGGCACTTCGCGATGCGGCGGCTGCTGGCGGGTTTGCCCGGCTGAACGGCTGATGCCCAGCCTGTGCGTTGAAACCCAGTTTGGCCCGCTCTGCGCGACGGAGGTGGATGACGCCATCGTCGCGCTCACATGGCGGGGACATGCAGAGGGGGAGGCAACGCCACTGTTGAGAGAGGCCGCGCGCCAGCTTGCTGCCTATGCGGCTGGTACGCTTACGGTCTTTGACCTGCCGCTTAACCCCAAAGGGGGGCCGCTTCAGCAAGACGTCATGCGTGAGATGTCGGCCATCCCTTTTGGTGAAACACGCAGCTATGGTGATATTGCAAAGGCGCTGGGCGTAGCCGCGCAACCTATCGGCCAAGCGTGCGGCGCAAACCCGATTCCCGTAATCATACCCTGCCATCGTGTGACAGGCTCTCACGGTTTGGGTGGGTTTTCTGGCCGGGGCGGGGTTGAAACAAAGGTGGCGCTCTTGCGTCACGAGGGGGCCTATGGCCTGTTGATCTAACGACGCTCGTCTTTCCCGTGGCGCGCATCTTTGAACATCAGGAAAACCGGAATGAACAGTTTCGTGAATGACCAGTTTCGTGACAGGGGCAAAGGCGATGCATAGCGATAGATATGGCAATCTGGTTACTGCAGCATCGGCGGAGGCATGCGCCGCCTATCAGCACGGCGTTGATTTGTTCCTGGGTGCCGAAGCGGGCGTGCCCGATGCGCTGAATGCGGCCATCGCGCTTGATCCCAATATGGCCTGCGCGCATCTGGCTCTGGCGCGCCATTATCAATCTTACATGAAGCGTGATCTGGTGGCCCATCACCTTGCCGCTGCACGGGCTGCTAAGGGGCTTTCGGCGCAGGAACAAGGGCAGGTCCACGCGCTGGGTCTATTGCTTGAGGGGCGGGGGCCGGAGGCATTCGCCGCGATCAAGGCTCATCTGGCTGATCACCCGCGTGATGCATTGGTCGCCCAGCCCTGCATAGGTGTTTTCGGGATGATCGGCTTCAGCGGTCAACCGGGGAGGGAGGCTGAACAACTTGCCTTTACCACTTCGCTTGCGCCGCAGTTTGGTGATGACTGGTGGTTTTTGGCAGGCCATGCCTTTGCCCAGATGGAAGCGGGCCGCACAGGGCCGGCGGAAATCAGCATTGAAAAGTCTTTGGCCCAACGCCCCCGTTCAGGGAACGGCGCGCATTACCGCTCCCACCTCTATTACGAAGTGGGGGAGATCACCGCCGGATATCATTATCTGAGGGATTGGCAGGCGGACTATGGGCGCAGTGGGTTACTGCATTGTCACAACGGCTGGCATATTGCCCTTATGGCCCTGGCAGAAGGGGATGAAGCCGCGATGTGGGAAGCGATTGATCGCGACGTTGCGCCCGGGCCGGAGTCCGGCCCGCCGCTCAACATCCTGTCTGATATGGCGTCGATCCTGTACCGCGCAGAGGTGGCTGGCGTGACCGTCCCTGCGGCGCGGTGGCAGGCGGTAAGTGACTATGCCGCGCGCTTTTTCCCTAACCCTGGGCTGGCATTTGGTGACGTGCATGCGGCGCTAGCGCATGCAATGGCGGGGCGGGGTGATGCACTGGCGAAAATCATTTCTGATGCCAAAGGGCCAGCAGCGGATGTGGTCAGTTCACTGGCAGCAGGCTTTGGGGCATTGGCGGCGGGTCAGTGGGCAGAGGCGCTGGCCACCTTCACGCCCATCATGCCAGTGCATGAACGTATCGGCGGCAGCCGCGCACAACGTGACCTGATTGAATTTGCTTATGTCACTGCCTTGCTGAAACTTAATCAGGGTGATGAAGCGCGGCGCACATTGGCCGCGCGGCGCCCTGTGGTGCGCGAGGGGTTTGTTGCCGGGCTAGCTTGAAGGCAACGGTCTATGATTTGGCTAATGGATGTTTTTCGGTGACAAGCTGGCGAAGGCGCTCTTCCTGCACGTGGGTGTAGATTTCTGTTGTTGAAACGTCTGAATGGCCCAGCAACTGCTGTATTGAACGCAAATCGGCACCATGCGCCAACAGATGCGTTGCAAACGCATGGCGCATCGTGTGTGGCGATACTTTCGCGGGGCTGATCCCGGCGCGTACCGCCAGATCCTTGATGATCTGATGAAAACGGACGCGGGTCAGGTGTCCATCTTTCCCCGATGACGGAAACAGGAAGGCGGAGGCTTCGGCAATTTTATCCTGCCCCCTGATCGCCAGCCATGCTTTGAGCGCATCGCGCGCAGGCGGGGACAGGGGAACCATGCGTTCCTTGCCGCCCTTGCCTTTGACAAGGATCATGCGCGGATTTCCGCGCGCCGCAGCAACAGGCAAGGTGACCAGCTCGCTGACGCGCATGCCCGTGGCATATAGCAATTCCATCAGGCAAATCAGCCGAATGTCTGGGGTGCCGCCCTTACTTGGCGCGCGCGCGGCCTCAAGCAGGGCGGTTACCTCCTGCTCAGACACGGTCTTGGGCAGACTGCGCGCCTTGCGCGGGCCGGAAATGCGGGCCGATGGATCATCATCCCGCAGGCCGTCTTCGTAAAGAAAGCGATGCAACTGACGGGCGGATGAAAGGCGACGCGCCCGCGTTGATGCCGCGAGCCCCATATCAGCCAGCGCAGCAAGATAGCTTTCAACATCGGTCTGCTTTGCGGCCAATAACCCTGTCGGGCCAAGATGCTCAAGATAGTCGGCCAGATCACGCGCATAGGCGAGGATCGTATTTTCAGAGGCACCGCGTTCGGCGCGCATCGCTTCGAGAAACGACGAGATCAGATGGCGGTCATCCATCGCTCTGAAGCCTGTGCAGGCGTGGGGTCACTGATCGAAACCAACGCCCGTTGCGGGTTTGGTAACCTCGCTGCTGGGCGCGGGCAGGTCAGCGATATAGGCGTATACGGTCAGGCCGATCAGCGCGATCAGCGCGAGTATGAAGAGTATGAAAATGGCCCGCCGCATGTGCTCGCCTCACTTGTGCCTGTATCTCAGCCACGGGGTTCGTGGCCCTTGCGCCTTTGCCAGAGGCGCGCGACTGCGCTACACCCCGGCGGCGTCTTGCTCGGATCGAATCTACTGCGACAGGGCCTTGGGCGCAATGTCAGAGAACACGCCCCGTTCATGGTGGCAGGAGAAACAGCTGTGCCAAAACCGCGCCCATCATATCGCCTGATCCGCCCGATTGCCCTCGTGGGCCTTATGGGGTGTGGCAAGACCACCGTTGGCGCACGTTTGGCGGCCATGTTGAACGCACCGTTTCGTGACGCGGATGCAGAAATCGTAAAGGCCGCTGGCCGCTCTATCCCCGATATTTTTGAAAGCCTTGGGGAAGAGGCATTTCGCGATGGCGAAAAACGTGTGATTGCGCGGCTGTTGGAGGCCGGGCCGATGGTTCTGGCGACGGGCGGTGGGGCCTTTATGGCCGCAGAGACACGTGCAGCCGTAAAGGCGAGCGGTGCTGCCGTCTGGTTGCGCGCTGACCTTGATACGCTGGTTGAAAGAACAGGCCGCAAGAACACACGCCCCCTGCTGCGCGGCGGTGATCCTCGCGTCATTCTGCAAGGGCTTATAGATCAGCGTTACCCGCTTTACGCCGAAGCTGACATTGTGGTCGAAAGCACGCCCAAGGGCAGCGCCGAAGACGTGGCCTACAGCATCATTGATGCCATCAAAGAGCATGACAAAGGCGCTGATGCGCCCCTTTTGGCGATATCATAAGGATCCAGCAATGACCGAGACATTGACTGTCGAACTTGCCGCGCGCGCATATGATATTCGTATCGGGCCGGGCTTGCTGGCGGCCGCAGGTGCCGAGATTGCGCCGTTGCTCGCGCGCCCGCGCGTGGCGGTTGTGACCGACGAAAATGTTGCGGCGTTGCATTTGGATGCCCTGCGCGATGGGCTGGCAAGTACTGGCATAACGATGGAGGCTATCGTTCTGCCAGCGGGTGAGACGACCAAGTCATTCGCCCATTATGAGCGTGTGCTGAACGACCTGCTGGACATGAAAATCGCGCGTGATGACATGATCGTCGCGTTCGGCGGCGGTGTTATCGGTGATTTGGCCGGGTTTGCGGCGGCTACCCTGCGGCGTGGTGTCGATTTCATCCAGATCCCGACGAGCTTGCTGGCGCAGGTCGATAGCTCGGTTGGGGGCAAAACCGGGATCAATGCCCCACAGGGCAAGAACCTGATCGGTGCATTTCATCAGCCACGCTTGGTGCTCGCAGATACAGACGTTCTCACCACGCTGACAGGGCGCGAGTTTCTGGCTGGATACGGCGAGGTCGTCAAATACGGCCTGCTTGGCGATGCGTCATTCTTTGACTGGCTGGAGGGGGCAGGCCCCGCGCTTCGGGATGGTGACAATGCGGCCCGCATCAAGGCGATTCAGCGGTCTTGCCAGATGAAGGCAGAGATCGTCGCGCGTGACGAAAAAGAACAGGGCGACCGTGCGTTGCTGAACCTTGGTCACACCTTTGGCCATGCGCTTGAAGCTGCCACGGGGTTCTCTGATCGACTGTTGCATGGTGAGGGGGTTGCGATCGGCACCGCACTGGCGTTCGAGACATCGCAGCGCCTTGGCCTGTGCTCGCAAGAAGCGCCGAGCCGCGTGCGCGCGCATTTTCGCGATATGGGCATGAAGGTCGATATGGCCGATATCGCGGGTGAGCTGCCCGATGCTGACGGGTTGATCACCCTGATGGGGCAGGACAAGAAGGTTCAGGATGGCAAGCTGGTTTTCATCCTCGCGCGTGCAATCGGTGAGGCATTCATCGCTCGCGATGTACCAATGGATGTTGTGCGTGGAATATTGTCAGACGCGCTAAGCGCACGCTGACTTTCTGCTACCACCGTTTTGTGGAACGTGCGATTTCTGCGTGCAACGCCCTTCCGTTGCCGCATTGGCGCACTAGCTATTATCGTAAGGTTACTGGAGTGCCCGCGATGAGTTCACATGACACCTCTGTAATGGATGCCGCCGGCGAAATTGCGCCGGGGATTGTGCCGCGCGACCTGCATTTCAACATCTCTGCCCACGCACAGCGCCACTGGTTTGGCGGTGATCCGATGCAGACCGCCGTGATCGACAGTTTTTCGATATTTCTGCCGGAGGGGGAACGGTTCTTTATTCGCTCTCTCAAACGCTACGCAAAAACGGTGAATGATGAGGCGTTGCTTGCCGAAATCAGGGGGTATGCAGTTCAGGAAGCGTACCACACGCGCGAGCATGAGGATTATAACCGCGCGCTTGGCAATCTTGGGTATGACGTGGAAAAGATGGAAGGGCGCGTAAAGCGGGTTTTGTTTGATAATGACAGCGCCCGCCTGAATGTGGCGGTGACCTGCGCGATTGAGCACCTGACAGCGACATTTTCCGTCGCGATGTTAAGTGACCGGGATGTCTTGTTCCGGGACGCAGCACCTGCGTATCGGCGCCTTTGGACCTGGCATGCACTGGAGGAGTTGGAGCACGCAGCGGTGGCGCTCAACGTCTACGCCAAAGCGTCTGAAAATCGGCCTGGTTGGGAAACCTATCTGATGCGGATTTTCGCAATGAACTCGGTGCTGATCCCGTTCTTTTCGATACTCATGCTCAACATTGCAAGCATGGCCAAGACGGATGGCATTCGACGCGGGCCGCGCCTTTGGTGGCGTTTCCTCAAAGTGACCTGGGGACACCCTGGGTATCTGCGCCTCGGGTTCAAGTCGTTCATGCGTTACTATTCGCCATGGTTCGACCCTTCGAAAACCGTTGATCCGGAACTGGTGGAAAAAGGGCGCGCGCTGTTGAAATCTGATATGGGTGAAATCCCTTCCTGACCTCTCGGTAAACAGCAGGCCCCCACAGTCCGGGTGGGTGCGCTTGTCTTATCGTTCTGTAAGGGCTTCAGGGTCCGCGATTTTGGCGCGTAAGACTTCCGCAAACCTTGTGAGGGGGGCACCGTCGATTATTTCATGGTCCGCGCAGAGGCACAGGCTGATGAAAGATCGTGAAGCGGTGCCCTCACCATTTATGGCGGTTTGTTGCTCGATGCCCCCAATGGCAAGCGTTAGCGTCAGCGGAGATGAGGCGAGAGGCAATAGGTTGAGCTCCCCCTTGCTGAACATGCCAATCGACGTGACCGCAACAGTTCCAAGGAAGTGTTTTTTCAAAAACGGGCTAAATCGAGGTCCGAGCCAGATCAGTCGCCGGATGAACCGGGGTTGCCGCATGAGCCAGTGTTCAAACCGCCACCCCGGCGCTTCTTCTGCAGGGGATGTTTTGGCATGATTAAGTGCGGAATCTATCTCGTTGATCGATTTTCGACCGGCATCGCGGATAATCAAGCCCCACGCGATCATCGTGCCATTGACCGTTTTCTCTACGGTGCTTGCTACGTCCACCTCGTCAAAGGTGATCAGATGGGACCCGAACGCCGTTCGATAAGCATGCATTTCGGGCTGATCCCTGACAGCACGGGCAAGGCAGGCGAGAACGTAGGCGGTTACGGAGCAGGCATCTGCCCCCGCCTTGTCTCTCGACGCCATGAAATCTGTGATGTCAGCAGAAAAAATGACATGAATGCTCGGCTTTCGCCGTGCTTCGTACAATAGGTCTGCAACAAGGTTGCGGGCCTTGGGAAATGGGCTTTTTGAGTGCCCGGCGCGCAGCGCATTCAGCATCGCGCCGCGCGATCTGCGGAAAACAAAAGCGGCGCTTGTTTCTTGGTTAAGGGAGACAGACAAACACCCCGAGATGCCATGAGCAAAGCATTTTGGTGCCTTTCAGGTGACACCTGCAAAATGTCTCGTGCGCTGACCATAATCGGGGAGGCTCCTTCGACTGAAGAAATACCATCAGCGATTTGGCAGGTAAAGGCGCGTGCGCCGTGGCACAACCGGCGGTGCCGGCGGACGCCGGCCTCGCGAAGCGGGCAAATTGCGCGATTGCGTCTGTGGGAACTGGCCGGGCTTACATGCCCAGCCATTTCTCCAGCCAATGAATGTTGTATTCACCGGTTTGCACGTCTTTTTCCTGCAATAGCTGTTGGAAAAGTGGTGCTGTGCAGTCGACGCCTTCGATCACCATTTCATTCAGCGCCCGGTCCATCCGGGTAATCGCTTCTTCGCGGGTCGGGGCGTGTACGATCAACTTGCCGATCAAGCTGTCGTAATATGGGGGGATGGAATAGCCCGCGTAGATGCCGCTATCCATGCGCACACCCAAACCGCCAGGGGCGTGGCAAGCGGTGATCTTGCCGGGGGAAGGGGCAAAGTTGGGCAGGCTTTCGGCATTGATGCGCGCCTCAATAGCGTGGCCGTTGATCTTAAGATCGCTCTGCGCAAAGCTGAGCGGCAGGCCAGAGGCCACGCGCAGCTGTTCTTTCAACAGATCGACGCCAAAGATCGCCTCGGTCACAGGGTGCTCCACCTGCAAGCGGGTGTTCATCTCGATGAAAAAGAACCCACCGTCTTCGTACAAAAACTCGATTGTACCAGCGCCGCGATAGTTCATCTGTGCGACAGCTTTGGCGCAAGTCTCACCAATTTCCTGACGCTGCGCTTCTGTCAGCGCGGGGGAGGGGGCCTCCTCCAGCACTTTCTGGTGACGGCGTTGAAGCGAACAATCCCGTTCCCCGAGGTGAACGGCGTTGCCTTTGCCATCGCCAAACACCTGCACTTCGATATGGCGCGGGCGGCCCAGGTATTTTTCGATATAGACCGTGTCATCACCGAACCCGGCCTTGGCCTCAGACCGCGCGGACCCAAAGGCCACCGCGATGTCTTCGTCGGAATTGGCCACCTTCATACCGCGACCACCACCACCAGAGGCGGCCTTGATGATCACAGGGTAACCCATGCTCGCGGCAAGGTCGCGGGCCTCTTCAACGGTCTTCACATCACCATCAGAGCCGGGCACACAAGGCACGCCAAGGTTCTTCATGGTCGTTTTGGCGGTGATCTTGTCACCCATCATGCGGATGTGATCCGCCGTCGGGCCGATAAAGGCCAGGTCATGCTCTTCCACGATCTGTGCAAAACCGGCGTTTTCCGACAGGAAACCGTATCCGGGGTGAATTGCATCCGCGCCCGTAATTTCACAGGCCGTGATCAACGCGGGAATGTTGAGATAGCTTTGCGTGGCTGAAGGAGGGCCGATGCAAACGCTTTCGTCTGCAAGGCGCACGTGCATCGCATCGGCATCAGCCGTGGAATGCGCTGCAACCGACTGAATACCCATCTCGCGGCATGCCCGCTGGATGCGAAGCGCAATCTCGCCCCGGTTGGCGATCAGAACTTTGGAGACCATGTGACGCCCTCGCGGTGAGTTTGGATTATTCGATGATGACGAGTGGTGCGCCGAATTCTACAGACTGCGCATTCTCGACCAAGATCCGTTTCACCGTCCCGGCCCGCGGGCTTGGGATCTGGTTCATGGTTTTCATCGCCTCAACGATCAAAAGGGTCTGCCCCTCCGATACGGTATCGCCGGTTTTGATGAATTCCGGCGCGCCGGGTTCGGCAGCCATGTAAACAGTACCCACCATTGGCGAGGTTACCGCGCCCGCATGCTGCGCGGGGTCTTCCGGTGCCGCCGCCGGGGCTGCGGCCGCCGCTGCTGGTGCAGCCGCTGCCACCGGCGCCGCCGCTGGGGCCGCGGGCGCTGCTGCAGCAACCATCTGCACCTGGCGTGCAAGACGCACTTTCAATTCGCGGTCATCGCCCTCTTCGCGCGTAACTTCGACCTCTGTAAGATCGTTCTTGCGCAGGACTTCCGCCAACGCCTTGATGAACTCAACGTCCGAAGCCTGATCGGCAGCCATCGCAACCCTCATTTGTTCATGTATGTCAGCATTTGCACGCCTGAGCGCGCTCTCGTATGGGGGCATATAACGACCTGTAGGGCAAGATCAATCTATCTGGCGCGTTGGTACCCAAATGAAAGCAAGTTATTTCGGGCTTCACGCCCTGCCCAACGGTTTTCTAAACCGTCTGTTGTGTCGATTTTCCCTTTTGAGGTCGGCCCGCAACATATGTTTGCTCAATCGCGCGGTCATCGCCCATCATTTGAATGATGAATAATTCCTCCGGCAAAGACTCTGCCCGGTCCATTCTCAGGTTCATCGCGGGCGTCGCACGTGAATTGACGACGACAATGTCCGCTTCTGTCTCGGGGGCGAGCGTTCCAATCCTGTCGACCATGCCCAGAACTTCTGCATTGCCACGCGTTATCCAATGAAATGCACGCAGTGTGTGGAGCTTCTGGTTTTGCAGTTGCAGAATTTTGTACCCTTCATTCAGGGTCTGCAGCATTGAGTAGCTGGTGCCCGCGCCAATATCTGTCGCAATGCCATTGGTGATCCCCCGTTTTCGCAAAGCAGCGTCATTGAACAGCCCGCTCCCGAGAAACAGGTTTGACGTCGGGCAAAATACCGGGTGCGCCCCGTATTCGGCCAAGGCGTCAATCTCCCGGTCTTTCAGGTGAATGGCATGGCCCAGTAATGTCCGCGTGCCGAGCAGGCCAAAATTTTCATAAACATCGAGATAGTCGCGGGCACCGGGGTACAGCTCTGCGGTTAGCTCAATTTCAGCGCGGTTTTCGGAAAGGTGCGTTTGCACGTGGCAATCTGGATGCTCAGCCGCCAAGGCCCCTGCCAGTTCCAGTTGCGCAGGTGACGAGGTTATCGCAAAGCGTGGCGTGATCGCGTAGGACGCACGCCCCCGGCCATGCCATTTCTCAATCAATGCCTTGCTGTCGTCATATGCCGATTGCGCGGTGTCGCAGACCGTGTCGGGGGCGTTTCGGTCCATCATGGTTTTGCCCGCAATGACCCGCATATCGCGAGCAGCGGCTTCGCGGAACAAGGCATCTGCCGATGCCGCATGCACAGAGCAAAACGCAACGGCGGTTGTGGTTCCGTGATCTGTCAGCAGATCGCAAAACCGCCGTGCCATTGCGTTGCCATGGGGTTCACTGGCGTATTCGGCTTCTGCCGGAAAAGTATATCCGTTCAGCCAATCGAGCAGTTGCTCCCCCCAACTGGCGACAATCTGGGTTTGTGGAAAATGCAGGTGGGCATCAATGAACCCGGGCATCAATAAATGAGGCCGATGGTCAATAACCTTCGCCCCATCACAGGCTGACACAACATCCACATAAGGGCCGGATGCCGCGATGATACCGTTGCGCATCAGGATGGCACCGTCTTCGACATAGGTATAGGCGGCGGTGTCTTCAGGCCCTGAAGGTTCTGCATGGAACGTCAGAATACGCCCGCGCAAGAGGGTGTCGGTCATCACTGGTTGCCTTGTTGGTGGGGTTGTTCAGAGTGGGAGCTGGGTGGCGAGGCGGCCCGAAAGCCGCCCCGCGTTTGCTGGCGCTGGTCAGGTGCGCGGTGCCGGATCGTCCATCAGATCAGGCTCATCGGGGACAATGATCCGATTTTCGAGATCCTCTTTTGGGGCAATCATTGGATAAAGCAGCATGAAAGCGCCGATGATCAGATAGCCAATGGTGATGCCGTCAAGCTGCGGCATTTGCAAAGTATAGCTGTGGATGATCCCGATGGAGGACATGACAGCCGCCGCAATGGCGAAGCCACCGGCCTGCTTGAAACGCCCGTCGATGACGTCAGCCGCAATAGCACCCCAAACAAGCCCGGTGATGATTGCGCCCTGAGACAGGGCCAGGTGCCCTTCGTAATGCGCCCCTTCCATCAGCAAGGCGGAGGTCAGGTTTGCATCACCCAGTGCTGGCAAACCTTCGACGCCCGAATTGCGCAGCGCGTTCATCAGCGACCCCCATTTGGTCATCAGAAAGCCAGAGATATGCGGCAAGATTGCAAAGGCAACCGCCGCCATATGCGCAGGCTTTACCGCGAATGCGGTGTTGGTGATCAGGCTGACAGACACAAAGACCAAAACCGGGGCCGCCGCCGCAATCGGGATCAATCCGGCAAGGAATGACAAAAAGCCAAGAAACGCCGCCGCGGCGATAACCAGGGCCACGCCAATGATATAGCCGGCGCGGGCATCAAGGCGTTTGTAGGCGGGGTGCCCGATGTAAACCGTGGTTGGGAACGGAGAGCCGAACAAGGCACCGATCATCGTGCCGGCACCATCTGTGATCTGACATGCGGCCACCGGATAGCTGTCGCCAGCAGCCTCGGCGGATTCGACGTTGTTCATCGTTTCGATGAAATTGTAGATCTGCACCGGGATCAGCACGAGGAACAGTTCAGGGTTCGCAAACAGATACTGAACACCGACGATCATATCCCCAAAATAGGGCACAGGTGGATAGAAACCGATGCCATCTGTGTTGAATGATGACTGGCCAAGGAAAATGGCGATCAGCGTACCAACCGCAATGGCCACGAGACCCGCTGGCACATTTCCGGGCAGACGAAACCGTCCGATCAAACCCCAAAGGATGAACAGAAGTGACGTAAAGCCGATGATCGGATGCTCAAAGATCTCCGCCAGGGGCACAGACCCAATGAACACCAGCGCAATACCGCACAGGGTGCCAAGCATCCCTGCACGTGGTGTGATCCGTTTCAGGAACGGGCCGACAATGGCGCCAAAGGCGGCGACGATGCCGCCCATGAAACCAGCGCCGATTCCCACCTGCCAGGCCAGAACCGGGTCATTGGTTGCCCAGTAAATCGGTCCGATGACGCCGAAAAGGTAAACGAACATCACGGGGGTGGATATGCCATAGGGCAGGGCGGTTACGTCTTTTCCCTGCTTGTTGGCCACCCATTTTGCCATCAACGAATAGACGACAACACCTGCCAGGATCGCGACCGCTGCCCCGGGGACAATGCGGCCAAAGACGATTTCAGCAGGCATCTGAAAGACGAACTGGCAAACGCCTGACAGGATCAGAAGATTGACGAGGTTGTCGGTGAACAGCGCCCAAAAGGCGTTGAAATCGCTCCTGTGAAAGAGCTTGTAACTGTAGGTCGTACCGGACATTGCGGTTTTCCTTCCCTGAGTGGTGAGTGCCGCGCGTGTTGCCGCGAACGGTGCGCGCGGTCGTTGGTTTGTGGTTGTTTGATTTCAGTGTGCCCGGACGGGTACCCGATGCGGGGCAGAGGTGGTCAGGCAAGCCATGACTTCTGCGACGACAAAACTGGCGATGACTTCGGGGCGTTTGTCGGCACTGGCCGTGGCACCGATGGGGCAGGTCAGGGTACCGATGTCGCGCTTGTCTGTGGTCGTGCGGTGAAAACGGGCGAATTTGGCGCGTTTGGTGGCAGAGCCGATAAGGCCGACATACGCTGCATCACCCCGGTTGAGTGCTTCTGAAGTCAACAGAAAGTCTAGCGCGTGATCATGGGTAAGCACGATAAAGGCGCTGTGTGGCGGGGCTTGGCCAATGTCGGCTTCGGGAAGAGCCGAAAGACGTTTTTCAAAATCACCCTCGACCAGCGAAAGTTCCGCCGCGCGCCCATCAACCAGAACGCAGCGGACGGGCAGAAACTGAAACATGCGGGCAAGGGCGCGGCCCACGTGCCCCGCGCCGAATATGTACACATGGGGGCGGGTGGCCTTTTCCTGTGTTTCCTGATGAATCGCACCTTCGCGGTCTGCGTTGTTCATCTGCGTTAGGGTCACCGCCACGCGCCCGCCGCAGCATTGGCCGATCTCCGGGCCCAGCGGCACGTCCATTTCCTCGGCCATACGACCTGCGCGCAGCATCGCGCGGGCCTTGTCGATAGCCATATATTCCAACTGCCCGCCGCCGATGGTGCCATACAGGCCACCTTCTGCCACAAACATTTCCGCCCCTGTTTCACGGGGGGAGGAGCCGCGCACATGGCTCAGCCGTACGTGGATTACATCCCCACTGGTTGCGAAAAAATGGTGGAGCGACATCGGATCAGCCCCGTAACCGTTCAATGGCCATCAACACCCGTTCCGGTGTTGCGGGCGCATCAAGGCGCGGGCAGACCTTGTAATCGGCGACACTGGCCACCGCGTGGGAGAGGGCTTCGAACACCGAAATACCGAGCATGAAGGGCGGCTCGCCCACGGCCTTGGACCGTTTGATCGTGCGCTCCTTGTTTTCTGACCACGCGGCCAGCTCAACATTGAAAATGCGGGGGCGGTCAGAAGCGAGCGGGATCTTATAGGTCGATGGGGCATGCGTGCGCAACTGGCCCTTGTCGTCCCACCAAAGCTCTTCGGTGGTCAACCAGCCCATGCCCTGAATGAACGCCCCCTCAACCTGACCAATATCCAGGATCGGGTTCAGGGACTTGCCCACGTCATGCAGAATATCCGTGCGGTCCACCCGGTATTCACCGGTAAGCGTATCAACCGAAACCTCCGAACAGGCAGCGCCATAGGCATAGTAATAAAACGGACGCCCTTGCCCTGTGTCGCGGTTCCAATGGATTTTCGGGGTTTTGTAGAACCCTGCGGCCGAAAGATGAACGCGCGCCATATAGGCTTGCTTGATGAACGCCGCGAAGGGGATCACCTCTGCCCCGATTTGTACCGCATTGGGCACGAACCGTATGTTTTCGGCGCTGGTTTTCCAGTGCTCAGTGGCAAATTCCACCAACCGCGCCTTGATCTGACGGGCGGCATCCTGCGCTGCCATACCGTTCAGGTCTGACCCTGATGATGCTGCGGTGGCAGAGGTATTTGGTACTTTCTCGGTCGTGGTTTTGGTGATCTTGATTGTTTCAAAATCGACCTGCAACTCATCAGCAACGATCTGGGCGATTTTTGTGTTCAGGCCCTGACCCATTTCGGTGCCGCCGTGGTTCAACTGGATCGAGCCATCGGAGTAGATATGAAGCAGGGCACCTGCCTGATTGTACCATGTTGCCGTGAATGAGATGCCGAATTTAACAGGGGTGAGGGCGATACCCTTACGGATGGTCCCGCCCTTTGCATTCCATTCGACAATGGCGGTCCGGCGTGCCTGATAATCAGCGTTGTTTTCCAACTCCTGCACGATGCGGGGGGCAATATTGTCTTCAACCGTCTGGTGATAGGGGGTCACATCACGGCCATCATCGCCGTAGAAATTCCGTTTGCGCACTTCAAGGCTATCAAGGCCCCGGTGATAGGCGATCTCTTCCATGATCCGCTCGGCCGCGATCACGCCTTGCGGTCCACCAAAGCCACGGAAGGCGGTGTTGGACACCGTGTTGGTTTTCATGGGGTGGGAATTCAGCAGGACATTTGGATAGTAATAGGCATTGTCGGCATGAAACAGCGCGCGATCAGTGACAGGCCCGGAAAGGTCAGAGGAAAACCCGCAGCGCGCTGCAAAATCACCCGTGACCGCTTGGATTACGCCGTCATCATCAAAGCCAACCTCGTAATCAATGACGAAATCATGCCGTTTGCCCGTGGCAGACATATCATCATCGCGGTCGGGGCGCAGTTTGACAGCACGATTCCACTTCTTCGCCGCGACCGCCGCAACCGCGCAGAACAGGTTCATCTGGGTTTCTTTGCCGCCAAAGCCGCCGCCCATCCGCCGCACGTTAATGGTCACGGCATGTGACCGGATACCAAGGACATGGGCCACCATGTGCTGCGCTTCGGTAGGGTGCTGGGTTGAGGAAAGCACGGTGATATCTTCGTCTTCGCCGGGAATGGCAAAGGCGATGTGCCCCTCGAGATAAAGGTGATCCTGGCCACCAACGCGAAACTTGCCTTTGATCCGGTGCTTTGCGGCCTGCATTGCCGTCGGCGCTTCGCCACGCTTTAGCGTAAGGGGCGGTGTTACATACCCCATTCCCGCATCCTGCGCGGCTTCGGGATCAAGCGCGTGGGGCAGGTCTTCGTAGGTCACATTGGCCAGTTTCGCAGCACGCCGCGCCGCATCGCGCGTCTCGGCGACAACCGCAAACATGGGTTGGCCCCAAAATTCGACCTTGTCAGTTGCGAAAATCGGCTCGTCATTTCGCCCGGTTGGGGACACATCGTTGACGCCGGGAATATCGGCGGCGGTCAGCACGCCGATCACACCGGGGGCGGCACGAACGGCGCTGAGGTCAACATCGCGAAGCATGGCATGGGCGCGTGTCGACAGGCCGAGATAGGCGTGCAAGGTGCCGGCGGGCTCTGCGATATCATCACAATATTCCGCGCGCCCGGTCACGTGTTTGATCGCGCTTTCATGGCGCAGATCAGTGCTCACGCCCCCTTTGATGGGTGCTGTTGCGGAGGTGTCTGCGGTTGGTGTGGTTGTCATAACCTCGGCCTCCCTCATGCGCTCAGGCGGTGGTTGCTGGCGTCGTCTTGCTGGTCATGCCAGAACCTGCGGAACAGGTTCTGCGACACTTGCAAGCGGTATGCGGCGGATGCGCGCCAGTCGGTCAGCGGTGTGAAATCTTCGCCCAGAAGCGCGGCAGCGTCCGTCAGGCTGGCCTCGGCCCAGGGTTTGCCGACCAGAGCGGCCTCTACGGTGGGGGCGCGTTTTGGCGTGGCAGCCATGCCACCGAAAGCGATCCGGGCGGCGGTAATCGTGCCTGCCTTCACGGTGACGTTGAATGCGGCACAGACCGACGAGATATCTTCATCGCGGCGCTTTGATATCTTGTAGGCGGCGTGGATGTCGTCAGCCGCTGGCGTGGGAACGCTGATCAGTTCCAGAAACTCACCTTTGGCCATGTCCTGCTTGCCGTAGTCGATGAAAAAATCCTCTATGGGCAAGGCACGTCGCCCGGTGCCTTGGCGCAGGGTGATGGTTGCATTAAGCGCGATCAGGACAGGGGGCGTATCCCCGATGGGGGAACCATTGGCCACGTTCCCGCCAATCGTACCCATGCTGCGAATTTGCCAGCCTGCGATGCGATCCCAGAATGGGCCAAGGTGGGGATAGGCCGCGGCCATGGCTTCGCGGCTGTCGGTATAGCTGACACCGGATCCGATCTGGAGCGCATCGTCAGTCACGGTCAGGCCACGCAATTCATCAAGGTGGCTGATGAACACAACGGGTGAGATATCGCGCAGGAACTTTGTAACCCACAAGCCAACATCTGTTGCCCCGGCAATGATGGTGGCGTTGGGGGTTGCCAGCAAGACATCGGCAAGATCGTCAACAGATGCCGGCAGGATGCATCGGCTGTCGCCGCGCGTAACCTCAACGCGCTGACCATCGGCCAGGCCCGCCAACCGCGCGGTCATCGCTGCGCGTTCGCGGTTCAATGCGTCATCAGCGGGGCTACCCAGTTGCGTGGCGGCCTTTGCCGCCTTGATAATCGGCTCATACCCGGTGCAGCGGCAGAGGTTACCTTGCAGAGCCGTTTCAATTTCGCCTTCGGTGGGTGATGGGTTCGCCATCCACAGCGCATAAAGCGACATGACAAAACCGGGGGTGCAAAAGCCGCATTGGCTGCCGTGGTGTTCCACCATCGCCTGTTGAACAGGGTGCAGTTTTCCATTTGCCCCGGCCAGATATTCGATGGACACCACATGACAGGCATCAAGTGATGCTGTCAGGCGGATGCAGGCATTCACCGGCTCATACCGTAAAACACCGTTCTGCAAACGCCCGACCAGAACCGTGCAGGCACCGCAGTCGCCCTCTGCGCAGCCTTCTTTGGTGCCGGTCAGCCGCCGTTCGATGCGTAGAAAGTCCAACAGCGTGTCGTTGGCACCCACGTTGCCCAACGTGATGTCACGATCATTCAGCACAAAGCGAATTTCGGTTCTGGCTGTCATAGTTCCTCCCACACCGCAGGGGTATTTTTGCGGTTTCTACAACTATGGTTCAAAATTACCTCTCGAAATAGCGCGCAGTCGGCTATGCTCTTTCAACGATTTGTTGAAAATGGGTGGAACGGTGGCCTATCTCGAAAGCCTCAAGGTGTTTGTGCGGGTCGTGGAACTGGGCAGTATCACGGCGGGGGGACGCGACCTTCGTATGACGCCAGCCGTGGCGAGCAAGCGCATCAAGGAGTTGGAGCGCCGCCTGGATGTGCGGCTGTTCAACCGCACGACGCGAAAACTGTCGCCAACCGAAGTGGGCCATGCCTTTTACGACCATGCGCGGCAAGTCGTGCAATCGCTGGAAGACGCAGAGGCGGCGATATCTGATTTTTCCCGGAGCCCGCGCGGTATTGTGCAGGTTACTGCCCCGCTTGGGGTTGGTAAGCGGGTGGTTGCGCCGCTCATCCCTGAATTTGTTGACCTTTACCCTGACGTTTCCGTGCGTTTGCGCCTGTCTGACCGAAAGGTTGATTTGTTGGAAGATGGGCTGGACGCCGCGTTGTTCATTGGTCGTCCGCCCGATTCAAACCTGAAAATGCGGAAAATAATGGATGCGCCGCGCATTCTGTGCGCTGCACCCGAATATCTGGAAAAGCGGGGCGTGCCGCAAACGATTGAGGACCTGAAACGGCATAATTGCCTGTTGCTACGTTATCCGCGATCACCGGAATGGTTCTGGACCCTGGCAACATCAGAGGGGCCGAAGCGCGTGGATGTTGCGGGAAGTTATGATTCAGATGATGGGGATGTGCTGACAGGCTGGGCGCTGGCAGGGCGCGGCATTGCCAACAAGCCGCGCTTTGATGTGGCACCTTATTTGCAGAGCGGTGACTTGATCGAAATACTGCCCGAAACGCCGCCCGAACCTGCGATGTTCGGATGTCTCTATCCCCACCGCCGTTTGCAGGACAACAAGGTGCGCCTGTTCATAGACTTTATGATGGCGCGGTGCCGAGCGACCCTATCGGCGTAATCATTGTGGCAACAGATGGCTGCGTAATGCCGGGGTGCCGGGGCCAGCTCCTGTCAGGCCCCGGCAAATGCCATGGTTAGCCTTGCTCGCGCGCGGCCTCTACCAATTCACGAAGGGTGTCATAGGGAACATATCCGCGAACGATTTCGTCGCCGATCACAAAGGCCGGCGTGCCGCTGATACCCATTTCACGGGCAAGGCCATAGGTCGTGCGGATACGCTCTGCGATAACCGGGCTTTCCATCTCGGCCTGTAGTTCATCACTGTCGAGGCCGACGCCTTCGGCAAGGCGGATGACTGTGCGCTGATCAAGATTGCCCTGATGGCGCATCATCGCATCGTTAAAGGCTTCGTAAAGGGCATGGCCCTGGCTTTGTGCTGACAGGGCGGCGCGGGCGGCATAGGTGCTTTCCGGGCCAAGAATCGGGAATTCCTTGACCACCAGACGGATGTTGCCATCGGTGGCAATCAACGCCTTCACGCCATCATGGGCCTGTTTGCAATAGCCGCAGCGGTAATCCAGGAACTCGACCAGGGTAACATCGCCATCGGGGTTCCCGCCGACATGGCTGAACCCATCGTCAAACAGGCGGCTGCTAAAGCGCGCGATCAGTTCTGCATCGGCATTGCGCTGTGCAAGTTGCTGGCGTTGTTCAAGTACCCGCATGGCATCGACGATCACCTCTGGGTTATCGAGGATATAGGCCCGGATCAGCCCGTCCAGTTCGGCCTTCTGCGCTGCCGTGAACTCATCGGCCATCACCGGAGCAGCCGCAAGCATCGCCGCTGCGGCACCAGCCGCGAGTGATTTTTTCAGAAATGTCATGGTTTCGTTTCTATCCTTTGCCGTTCAGGGCCCGCTCTGCGGTCGTTCGTATATCGTCTGCTTTGAACCAGCCGGGCGACCCGGTTGGCAATTTTTCAAGTGCGTGGTTGGCATGTCGCAAGCTGTCGCGCATCCCCCCCTGAAGCATGAACCGCTCCGCCGTGGCAAGGGCCGCTTCACCTTCGCGGCCAGCGCGGGCATAGGCGGTGGCAAGATCGCGCAGAATGACGACCTCAGGGCGCCCGCGTGCGCCTTTTTCAAGTGCGGTGAGGGCTTCTGCATCCAATGCCGGATCATTCAGTGACAACAACGCGCGCCCAAGGGCACCCGTGATCAGGGGTTCCTGTGGTGCCAGCGCAACGGCCTTGCGCAGGGGGTCCACCGCCGCCGCCGCGCGCCCGCTTTCAAACAGGATCTGACCTTTGAGTTCCCAATAATAGGGGTCTTCGGGCCGCAGTGCGATCAATTTGTCCATCGTCGCCAAAGCCTCGTCAGGGGCGGGCAACCGATGCAGAGCGATGGCACGCTTCATCAAGGTGATTTCGCTCTCATCATTTTCATCGAGTTGCCGTAACGTGCGGTTCGGCTGGTCGAGAAAAGCGATGAGTTTGGCGCGCATCCGGTCGAACCAATACTTGGTTTCTGCATCAACCTTGCCACCAGGGGCCGTTGTATTTTGGATGCGTTGTTGCAGCAGGTTAAGGCGCTCGCTGGAAAGAGGATGCGTGCGGGCATAGGGATCAAGCCGGCCAGCGGCAAAAATCTCCTGCCCCTTGAAGATTTTCAGTGTTTCCATCAGCCCGGCGGGGTCAATGCCGCTGCGCTCCAGATAGGTGGCCCCGGCCTGATCGGCGGCGGCCTCTTCGGCGCGGTTGAAGGCGAGCAACAGCCGCTGCGCTGTACCGCCTGAGCCGAGCAATCCACCTGCCGCGACCCCGGCATTGCCAGAGGCCGCCCCCGCCAGAATTGACAGCAAGACACCGGCCGCCGCTGGCCCGCGCAGGTTTTCCTGCGCGACCTGCCTGCGGGCAAGGTGATTCCCGGTGATATGTCCGGTTTCGTGGGCGATCACGCCGATCAAGCCTTCTGGCGTTTCAAGCCGCGTAATCAGCCCCGTATGCAGCACCATGTTGTTGCCGGCGAAAACAAAGGCGTTCAGGTCACGGCTGTTCAGCAGGAACATGTCTATGCTGGTCGGGTCGATGCCCGCGGCCTTGAATATTGGCGTGGAAAGGCGAGCAATGGTTTGTTCAACCTCCGCATCGCGGATGAAAGATTGCGCCAGCGCCGGAGCGCACAACAGCGGGAGCGCCACAATGCCTGCGGACATGGCGGCAACGAGTTTTCCAAGACGGTTTCTCAGCACATCGTTCCATCTCCGCCCAGGGGGCTGTTATCTGCGCGCGTCCTGTCAGCCTAGCCACGATGACAAAATCGCGCGGTGTGAAGACGCACATCATTGGCGTTGCCTGTTGACGCCCGCGCGGCGGGGCATCATCACGGCATTTAGAAACAATAAGGCGGTGAACGATGAAGATTTCAAGGCGCGGTGCGGTTGATCCTTTTATTGTGATGGATGTGATGGAGGCCGCGCGCGCGGCCGAGGCCCCCGGCGGCGCATGGTCTGATGGTGTTATTCACATGGAAGTGGGGCAGCCTGGAACGGGTGCCCCGATGTTGGCGCGCGAAGCGGCGGCAAAGGCTGTCATGGGCAATGCCCTTGGTTATACGGTGGCGCTGGGTCTGCCCGAATTGCGCGAGCGTATCTCAAAACTATATCGTGACTGGTATGGGGTGGATGTACCTGCATCACGCATCGTTGTGACAGCGGGATCATCAGCAGCATTTCTTTTGGCGTTTTTGGCCAGCTTTGAGGTTGGCGACCGAATCGCGACTGTTGCGCCGGGGTATCCCAGCTATCGGAATATTCTGAAGGCGCTGAGCCTTGATGTTACCGAATTGCCGGGTGCAGAAGGGGCTGATTGGCGCGCAACCGCTGACCTGTTTGCAGGTGCAGGTGACTTTGATGGCGCACTGGTCGCCAGCCCTTCGAACCCCACCGGTTCGATGCTGGACCGGACTGCGCTTGGAAACATCATTGGCGTAACCCAGGCCAAGGGCGCGACCTTTATCTCGGATGAAATCTATCACGGCCTGCATTTCGGGGAGCGCGCCGTTAGCGCACTGGAAGTGTTTGACGATGTAATCGTGATCAACTCGTTCTCCAAATATTTCTCCATGACCGGGTGGCGCATCGGCTGGATGGTGGTGCCGGATGCCATGGTGCGCCCGATTGAGCGGCTTGCGCAGAATTTCTTCATCTGCCCGCCTCACGTCAGTCAGGTGGCGGCCTTGGCGGCGATGGACGCCCATGAGGAATGCGAAGGCAATCGCGCGGTTTATGCGCGAAACCGCGAAATCCTGCTGAATGAATTGCCTGCCGCCGGGTTGGATCGCATCGCGCCCTGCGATGGGGCGTTTTACCTCTACACACAGGTTGATCACCTCACCGATGATAGCCGCGCATTCTGTCAGCGGATGCTGGCAGAGGCAGGTGTCGCGGCTACGCCGGGGCATGATTTCGACCCGGTGCGTGGCGCAGGGTTTGTGCGGTTTTCTTTTGCGGGTTCCACCGAAGACATGGTCGAAGGCGCGCGCCGCTTGAAAAACTGGTTGAAATAGCTCTGCTTTCACCGCGCTCCAACTCATGCCGATAGAAAGACACGCTGATGAAAACCGCTGACAACCTTGCAAACCTGCAAACCGAAACAGCCTTTGAAGTGCTCGCGCGTGCTGCGAAATTGGAGCGGGGCGGCAAGAGCATCATCAACCTTGGCATCGGCCAACCCGACTTTCAAACGCCGGAACATGTGGTGGAAGCCGCGGTCAAGGCGATGCGAGATGGGCACCACGGCTATACCCCCGCGGCGGGTATCTTGCCCCTTCGCGAAGCGGTGGCCGGCGATATTGCCTTGCGTCGCGGCGTGCAGATTTCGCCTGAAAACATCGTGATCATGCCGGGCGGTAAACCCACAATGTTCTTTTCGATAATGATGTTCGGGCAACCGGGTGCAGAGATCATGTACCCTGACCCCGGCTTTCCGATCTATCGCTCCATGATCCAATATACCGGCGCAACGCCTGTCCCGATCCATTTGCGCGAAGAGAATGGTTTTGCCTTTTCAGCGGCTGAAGTGCTGAGCCAGATCACCCCGGCAACGCGCCTGATCATCGTAAACTCGCCCGGCAATCCGACCGGCGGCGTCACCCCGCGCGCAGAGGTTGAAAAGCTGGTGGCAGGTCTGGCTGACTGGCCCGATGTGGCGGTGATGTCGGATGAGATATACAGCCGCATGCTGTACGATGGCGAAACCCACGTCAGTTTTCTGGAATTTCCGGAAATCCGCGATCGGCTGATCGTGTTGGATGGATGGTCAAAAACCTATGCGATGACAGGGTGGCGGCTTGGCTATTCCGTGTGGCCCGATGGTTTGGTTGAACGCGCAACACGCCTTTGTGTTAATGCCCATTCCTGCGTGAACGCCCCGACGCAATATGCTGGCATCGCTGCACTGACAGGGCCGCAGGATGCTGCCGAGGCCATGATGGCCGCCTTTGATGCGCGCCGCAGTGTGATCGTAAAAGGGTTGAACGCGCTTCCGGGGTTTGAATGCCAGATGCCAAAAGGCGCATTCTATGCATTCCCGAACATCACAGGCACGGGGATTGATGCCAAGACATTGCAAACACGCCTGTTGGAGGAAGCGGGCGTTGCCGCAATCGCGGGCCCAAGTTTCGGTGTAAAGGCCGATGGGTTCATTCGGTTTTCTTATGCCAACTCTGTTGAAAACATTCAGGAAGCGATGGCGCGGATCAGGGTATTGTTGGGGTGACCCAGCCTCACTCTCAGCGGCGACAAAGCGGGGGCTTGTGGGCACTTGCCATGGCGCGCCCGTGACGCAGCTAGTTTTACTGGCCCGCGCGCGTCTCTCGGCGTAAAAGGCCCGCAATCAATCGTGTCGACTCGCCCTCAGGAGAAACACCCATGAAAAGCGCCGTCATCGTTTTCCCCGGTTCCAACTGTGACCGTGACATGGCCGTCGGGCTTGAGCGCGCGACAGGTCAAAAGGCCACGATGGTTTGGCACAAGGACGCGAGCCTGCCTGATGGGCTTGATGTAGTGGCAATCCCCGGTGGGTTTTCTTTTGGTGACTATCTGCGCTGTGGCGCGATTGCGGCACGCTCACCCATTATGAACGCGGTAAAGGCCTTCGCGGATCGCGGTGGCATTGTTCTGGGTGTTTGCAACGGGTTCCAGGTGCTTATCGAAACAGGGCTTTTGCCCGGCGCTCTTATGCGCAACGCGGGTCTGAAATTTGTGTGCCGTGATGTGCACCTGCGCGTCGAAACCTCTGACAGCCCATTCACCAACTGCTATCAGGCTGGCGAAGTCATGCGCACGCCGGTCGCCCACCACGATGGCAACTACATCGCTGGTGGTGACCTGATGAACCGTCTGAACGGCGAGGGGCGTGTGGCGTTCCGCTATGTGGATGAAGCCGGGCACACAACCGAATTGGCCAACCCCAACGGTTCGGTTGATAACATCGCTGGTGTGTTGAGCGAGAACCGTCGCGTGCTGGGCATGATGCCCCACCCGGAGCGTTTGAACGACCCGGAACTTGGTGGCGTCGATGGCGCGCGCCTGTTTGAAAGCCTGACAGGTGCGCTGGCGGTCTGATCGGTCTTACCTGTCAGACAAAAACACTTGGGCTGTCAGACAAAAACATCTGGCAGGTCTGACAGGTTGCGGCGGCGCTGGTCCCAGAACAACGCTGCGATGCACACAGCGCAGAGCACGCCAAAATCCATCCAGCCGAGCACGGTCAGTGCGCCGTTGTCGTTTGGCCAGTGGAACAGCGCGAGGCCGGACAGGTAGTTGGATGGCGCAGCCAATAAAAGCGCCACAAAATTCACGCCAAGGTGCAGGCCCATCACAAGGCTAAGGTCACCCGTGCGGGCAACGATGACAGCCATAGCAAGGCCAAAGACGCCCGTTGTCAGAATGACAATCGCAGCTCCGCCCCCAAAACTGTCGGGGTTCCAGTGCAGCGCCCCGAACAAAACCGATGGCAAGACCCCCCACCAAAGGCCAGTGCGCACACGCGCGCCGAATTGTTGTTGCAGATAACCGCGAAAGAACAATTCCTCTGACCCGGTCTGAATAATCAGCAAGACAAAGGCAAAACCAGCAAACATCGCCCAGTCACTAACCACCGGCGCAGGCGTTGGCATTCCAATCACCACAGACCCGAGAGACAAGGTAAGAACCCCGATGATGGCCGCTATGGCAAACCCTTTCAGGTAAGAGATCAGGCGCACCCTCCGGTCTTCATTGATCAGGCTGGCAAGCCCGCGCCGGTGCCAAATCCATAAGGCCAGAGCCAAGGCTGGTGGCCACGCCAGAAAGGTGCCAAGCGCAATGAGGGTGCCTTGGGGGGTGGTCAGGTCCAGCAAATCGGTCGCGCCAATTTCGGGCAGTAACAATTTGAGCAAAAAGAAGCCGCCAACGGTAAACGCCAGCAAAAAAGCGCCAAACGTCAACGCACCGCAAATCAAACGCCAGAGGGCCGCGCGGGGGTGTGCCAAGTCGCAATAATCATCAAACAAAACAGTGCGCCCCAAAAGACGGCTGATCGTGTCCATAAACTGCCCATTTCCTATCCGCGCTCCGCTTGCCGGAGGCCCCGCGTCCGGTTAACATTTCATGGGGAAAAGGTGTTGTCGATGGTTTCAGGAACGTCACGGAGCGGTGTCGCGCTCATTTTGTCACGTGCGATGCTGCGGGCGCGTATGCGCTGCGCTGTGGTTGGTGCGGTTGCTATGCTGACGGGGATGTCGGCCTGTGCGCCAGTGGCGCATCAGGATCCACCTCCGGGTGTGCGCATCGCCTCAACCTCACGTCAGGCTGTCGAGGCGCATGTGGAGGGGCGTTTGATCCGCATTTCAGCGCCTGAAAAACAATGCGTCTTTCCCGGCAGTGTAGGGGTCACGGGCGGTGCCGCGCATTTGGTGATTGGTGATTGTATCTGGCATCAACCACGGGCGGGCGCGCCTGTTCTGCGTGGCGTCAGCGGCCGGGAGGGGGTGTTCAGTGTCACCGTGCTCGGCGCGGATTTTCCCAAGCGCGGCTGGGATGCCTTCGAAGGTTTCCTGCGTAGCCCCGATGGTGCCAAGACCATGCAGGTACCTGAAATTGCTGAAATCATCCGTGATGATCTAGGGATTTTCGTGGTGACGGAAGACCTGAATGGCGGCCAGGATGTGATCTGTCGTGCCTATACTGAGTTGAACGGGCGGCTTGCGGTTGTTTCGTTGCTGAACTCCCCGGTGGGGGAGGATGTTCCGGCGATGCGCGCGCGTCTGTCTGATGTGATTGCGTCCCTGCAGGCACAGAACCAGCGGCTCGGGCGCACGGGTTAGCGTGCCATCCATTCCGGCGCGCTTGACCCCAACGGCTGTGGTGCGCGCCATGTCAATCGGTCTTCGACAAATCCAAAAGGTGGTGCCAGTGATGTGACGGCCCCAAGGTCGCTATCCAGATGGCGCAGGAACCCCTCGCTTTCGGCTTCCTCCCATGTGGTATTACGTGCCGGGATGTCTTTCTCTGGGCCTATTTCATCAGCCATGTCCCATAACCACATCGCGGTGCGGGCCAGAGACAGTTCAGCCATGCGTGCACCGCCCCCCGTTTGGGCCCGGTTAAGCAACATGACAACAGCCGCAAAGGCGCTGAGGCACCCGGTCAGATAATCCAGAGGCTGGCACGCCAGACGTACGGGCGCATCACCTGCCTTTTCGGGGGCTGTCAGGCCAACTGCACCCTGAACGTAACTGTCATACCCACGCCGCCCGGCCCATGGGCCAACATCGGCAAAAGCGGAGAGTGTCACCACCGAGATATCGGGATTTAGTGCAGCGATATCAGCCGCGCCAAACCCCTTGGCGGCCAAGGCGCCGGGCCGAAACCCATCAATCACCACATCCGCATCCGCAATCAGGCGGGTCAGTGTGGCGCGCCCATCTGCGGTTGTCAGGTCAGCAAACGCCGCCCGCTTGTTGAACCCGGTATCGACGATAAGCGGGGGGATATGCGGCAGGTCAGGCGCGCTGATCCGCAACACATCCGCGCCGAGTTCGGCCAGGGCACGCCCCGCCATTGGCCCCGCGATGACCCGTGAAAGATCGAGAACACGCACCCCGGAAAGTGGAAGCGAAGGTGCCGCGCCTGCATCCAGCCCGCGCGTGCCCTCGGCAAGATCGCTCATCGCAATCACCGGCATCTGGGAAAGCGCCGCCCGGTGCGGGTGGGCTTCCCATGTTTGGCGGTCGCGGAGCATGATGCAACAAAGGCCTGCCCGCTGTGCTGTTTCTTCTGCGTCAGGTGCGTTCCAGCGTTTCAGCGTTGCTTCCATCGCGTCCCGGTCGTGGGCGTTGAACACCCTGAACAGGCCGTCGCGGTGGTGCGGAAAATTAGCATGAAGATACACATACCCGCCGTCGCCGCATTGGTAGTATCCGGTAATCGGATCCCAGGCGTTAGGCGGCGCGTTTTCGATGCGCAGATATTCATTCCCTGCCATGGCAAGCCCGGCAAGCCGCCGATCCAAAACGGGGGTCAGCGCCCGCCCGCCGCGGGCTGCTTGCAGGTCAGCGGCAGCCAGGGCCAGCGCGCCATACGCACCCGCAGCGACGTCTGAAATCGGCAGGGCCTCCGCAATCGCACTGCGCCCGTCTTTGATGTGCAGGGCTGAAACATCTGCCGCATATTGCGCAGAACCAGCGGCGGACAGCAGGGCGGTAAGGGCGCTCATATATCGAGATCAATCCAGATGGGGGTGTGGTCTGACGGTTTTTCCCCATTGCGGGGCTTTTTGTCGATCTGACAATCCTGCAACAGATCAGCCGCTTGCGGTGACAACAGGAAATGGTCGATGCGAATGCCATTATCCTTCCGCCACGCACCGGCCTGATAATCCCAAAACGTATAGTTGCCAGAGGCCGTGTTGAGCGAGCGAAACGCCTCGGTCCACCCCTGCGCCAGCAACTCACGCCAAGCCGCGCGGGTTTCGGGGCGATAAAGGGCATCATCCAGCCACTCCGCCGGGTTGTGCACGTCTTCTTCCTGGGGAATGACGTTATAATCGCCCGCCATCAGGCAAATTTCTTCCGATGCCAGAAGGTCCCGCGCGCGTATGCGCTGGCGCGCCATCCATGACAGCTTGTAATCGTATTTTGGCCCCGGTGCCGGGTTGCCGTTTGGCAGGTAAAGGCCGCACACGCGCACAGCGGCTTTGTCGCCGGAAATGGTTGCCTCAATCCAGCGGGCCTGTTCGTCGCTGTCATCACCGGGCAGGCCGCGGGTAACATCCTCAATCGGTCGTTTGGACAGGATCGCAACACCGTTGAATCCCTTCTGCCCATGGGTTTCGACGTTGTAGCCAAGGTCTTCGATTGGCTCGCGCGGGAACCCTTCGTCGACCGATTTGATTTCCTGCAGCAGCGCAACATCGGGAGACGCCTCGCGCAACCATTCCAAAAGAGCAGGCAGGCGGGCTTTAACGCCGTTGATATTGAATGATGCAATGCGCATGAGTGTGGTCCTGTCCGCTTACCCGCCGTCGGGAAGAAGTGAGTTGATCAGTTGGTCGCGCACCGTATCGCGATCAAGTACCCCGCGAAACACGCCTTGTGGGTCGGTGATGGCCACAAATGGTTTGTTTGCAGCACTCAGCGTGCGGTGGGCATCGGCGATGGTGGCATTTTGGGTGAGTGCAAGAACAAAGCCTTCGCCCTGCTCGATGCGCGTTTCGGGGAAACGAAGAGCCGTTGCGAAGATTACGCGTTCCTTGAACATTTCAAGAAGTTTGTCACGGTCGGTAGTGTCCACCGCCCACCATCCGAAAGTTTCTTGAAAGAACGCGGCACCGAACGAGCCAACGTATCGGCGATTTTCGTCGAGCACGACAAAGCCGATGAAATCACCACACAATAGCGAGCTGCGCGCGGCTCCAGCCATCAGTGCATAATAAATTGCGAGCTCTTTGTCGGAATCCGGTATCTCGTCAGTCGGAATGACGAGATATTCGGCACACCCCTCCCACCAGGCGATGCTGGTGATATCTTCGTCATCAGGGCTGAAAATCAAGACATCTTTGTCGCCCACCCGCCGACCAACAGAGAGCGCGGGCGCTCTTGTATCTTTTGCAAACGTGGCGTTCACACCGCTGCCGCCAATCGAGAACTTTTCGACGCGACCGCCTTCGACCCAGTAAATTGCAAAGACCGCAATCAGAAGCGTGGCAAAGCCAAGCCCATCCAATTTCACGCCAAGGCCGTAGATTGCAAAGCAAGCCGCGAACCCGAAGGCCAGGGCGGTGATCAGGAGAGGAAGGCTTTCCACTATCCTTCCAGCGCCTCATGGGTGACAAAATTGGCGATCTCGCCAGCTCCGAGCGAGAGGGACATGCCGCAGATCACGCCGGGAACCACGCCAGTGTCGTAAATTTCCATCACCGCGCCATCAATGCGGAACCATTCGGCAACAGATCCTGTGTTGAGGTCGATAATCTGCACGCCTGTCCATGGTTCGCTGTCTGCATCGGCAAGTTTTTGATCAAGCGCGAGCCCTTCGAACCGTTTATAGCGCGGGCGTGACAGGCCGACGACGGCGTATTGGCCAACAAAACTCAACCCGCGAACAAAGCCGGGGCAGAAGGCCACTTCGGTTTTCTCGCCCGTCTCCCGGTCAATTTGCAGCAACGTGCCCTCGCCAGAGTTCAACACATACAGCTTGCCATTATGCAGGCGCGGCGAATGGGGCATGGACAGGCCCGTCGCCAGCACCTTGCCCGCTTTCACATCAATGATGACACCACCATCTGCGCGGCGATCACGCCAGCCGTCAATGGTGTCTGATTTGGAGACCGCAGTCACATAAGCGATTTCACCATCTTCCATCGCCAACCCGTTCAAATGGCATCGGTCTTCGGCAACGATCTTGGAGATAAAGCTGGGCTTCCACACAGGTTTGAAGTTGTGCGTGCGCGACGGGCGGGCGAGGCAATTATAGCGGGTTGAGACAAAGATCGGTTCACCGTCCTTATCAAGACCAATGTCATGGGCATCCAACGCGCCCGTGACGTGCAAACGACGTGGCACAAAACACGCGTCATAAATCTCGTTCGCGCGTTCTGTACCACTCAGGGTGGAAACCATTTCAACAAGGCTGGCCTGAGTCGCAAGATAGATACGCTTGCCATCGACCGCGATGCCCATGGCATGTTGGAACAGACGTTCATCCACCAGCAGGCCCCCTTTGGGGTTGCGCCCGATAAGATAGAATTTTCCAGACTGATAGGACGAGAGCGCCAAGGATGTGTTGTTCACACCCAACCACCGCACCAGACCCGGTGACATGGAATAGGTCACTGTTTGTGGTGCTGCTATCCCGTCCTTGCCGTCTGCGGCAGCGGTTTTGCCGGCCGCAGCGCCGTCAGCGTTCGTGTCAGCGTTCGTGTCTGCCTGCGTGTCAGGCGCTTCAGGCGCTGCAGGTGCGTTTTCTGTCACGACGGGGTCATCGTTGGCATCGGTTATGTTGGTCTTTTTGCTCATTTTCGTTCCTTACCGCCTGTCGTCATCTTTCGGGGGCGTTTGCCTGAGGTGCCGTTGCTGACACCGATCAGGTCAAATCGACCCGTTCCAAATATTGCGCGATATCGCCTGCGCATTCGAGCCACCGTGAAACGAGCGCCGGGTCGTGCGGCGCAGGGCTGACGCCGGCCCCGATTTCGTGCGCGAGAACAGCTTCTACCGCCAGCGAAACCGGAAGTGAAACAAGCCGGGCCATTGCTGATCCCTGTTCACTGCCATAGGCATCCATGCGCCATGCTTGGCGCCATACGGTTGTGCCGTCCCGTTCGGCAGACAGCTCAACCGTTAGCACCACGCGATCGGCCTCGCCGTCCTCAATCGCGTATTTGTCCCACATGTCGGCGCTCATCTCTGCAAGGCGCGCCTCACCTGCTGCGCCTTCGAGTGTTTCAACCTCGGCAAAGATATCTGCCCACGCGGTCGACCAGCCGCCATAGCGCAATGTACCGCGCACAAAGGTGTCGACCTTCCATGCCTCATCGAATTGATAATCCGCCATGAAGGGCAGGCTGTCTCTGTTCGGGTAGACCTCAAACGTCTCTGCGCCATTGGGCAGATCAAGCGTGTATTGGCTGATCGCATCCCATGGCCGCGCAACATCATAGGGCGCCCCCCCTTTGAGAGAGCGGGAAGGGGAGCGGAGCGCCTTCAGCACGCCGAGGGGCGACCATGAAAACTTGTATTTGAAATCATTGGGCACCTCGGAGAGGCCACCGCAATAGCTGTAGAATGACAGGGTATTATCCGCATCATAAGCGTCGGAAGCACGATAGGCCGCCACAAGGTCATGGGCCATCGAGTGATCAAGACCGGGGTCAAGCCCGACCTCATTCACAAATGACAGGCCCTTTTCCTTCGCAGCGCCATCAAGTGCGGCCATCTCGGGCGAAATATAGGACGAGGAAACAAAATGCGCCCCTGCATTCAGGCAGGCCTTCGCAACTGGCACATGGAAATCGCCGGGAAGCATTGAAACGGCGACATCGCCGGGGGCTAGCGCGGCCGTGAGTGCATCGAGCGAGAATTGCGAAATTCTGTCCGTGATATCGCCGACTGCGGCGTGTGCCTTGTCCACCGAACGGTTCCAGACCACCACATCAGCGCCGCTTTGGATCAGCCGCCGAAGGCCGGGAACTGCACTCAGGCCTGTGCCGCACCAGTGAATTGTCGCCATGTCTTGTCTCCGTTCATCGTCATATTTGCCACTTAACCGCGTGCCTGCTCAGCTGTCACGGGGGCATTGTCTGTTATGTGTAATCCCGCGCTTCAAAGGCGGGCGATGTGTTTGTCAAATTCGGCCTTCGCCCGCGCCCAAACGCCTTGGTCCAACTGGTTCAGCGTCAACAGCGATGGGGTAAGTTGTGCTGAATAGTCTTCGGTTGATTCGATGGGCAGCAGCGATGGCAGGTGATCAATCGCTGTGACCGCGATGGGCATGCCCTCGGTGGCTACCACAATCGCAGGGTCATCAAATGTCGTGGTTCGGTCATAAATTGGCACCGGGTTATAATCGCTTGAAGGATCGCAGCTTACATCTGCAACAGCGGTCAGTCGGCGGGCCAGTGTAGGCAGGGCGTCTTGCGGCACAAACACCGGAATCCCCGGCGCTGCGAGCACACAATTCACGAAAAGGTCATGGGCGATGATCTCTGGGAATGGGCCACCATGAGCGGTTTCCGCGATATCCCAGCGGGTTGGGGTGATCCCCACCGCGGTGAGCATGTCGGTCGCACCCGTGCCACATCTGCCGAGCGCACCTGTGACCAAAGCCGTCGGTGTCTGACCGTTGAGGGCGGTTCTTACCCGGTCGAGCAATTCAGCCTGCCCTGACACAGGTTCAATTTTGGCTAGCGGCGGGGTATCGCCCCTCGCAAGACCAGCCCACAGCAAAAGGCCAAGCGCGGCCCCTGCGTATCCGGCCCAATAGCCAAAGGCCGCGACGCGCCGGCCGCTTTCATCCACAAGAAACTCAAGATCATAGAGCGTGCCGCCGCCATCACGAAAACGCGCCAGGTCTTCGCGCCACCCTGTCTGGTCCTTGAAGACATGCCCGAAATGAATGTGCCTGTGGCTGAGCGGGCCATCCAAAGGCAGTTCTTTCACACCCAAGATAATCGCGTCGGATGGGGCGGTTCGCCATGAACCAAAGGGAACCATGCGGCACCCGACCTCGGCATAGGCCGCGTCAGGAATGGCGCGCGCGGGGGATGTTTCAACAACGACGTCAAACCCTGCGGTCAAAAGCTTCGCGGCATCTTTGGGCGCAACGGGCGCGCGTGCCTCTCGCGGTTTTTCCTCAGCACGGATCCATATCGTCGTCATGGCGCTTCCCTCCAACATTTTGAAGGGAAGGTCATTTCATTGGTGCCACTTAAATGCAACCGAACGACAGATATGTGTGTGTAGGGTGCACCGCTGTCGATTGCCAATGCGGTGAAGTGCAGGGCCGTTGTTCAGGGCGGAAATTCAACTGTGAAGGACTTAAATTGTAAGGTAAATATACCTTAGATTGAATTGATGGTGAATATCAGGCAAGGGCCTTACTTTTGGCACAAATTGTGACATATAGCGGGCCGACCAGCAGAATGGGTGCAACCTCTGGTGGAAAATGGGAAAATCGGTGGAGCGTAAAATGTCATTTTTGAGAGTGGGTGCGGTTCTTTGCGTTGGATTGCTTGTGTCGGCATGCGCAGGCAGCCAGGCCACACGCTCAACGTCAGCGGCACAGCCCGTCAGCGCGCAAGCGACGGGTACAGCAGCAGCCATGAACGTGCGCGTCTCAAACACGATTGTGCGTGTTGGCGAGGTGCCAAACGAAGATTTGCTGCGCGCTGAGTTGGAAGAATTCAAAAGCGGCCTTTATTGGTCCCGCGGGGCGCGCCCGACCGAAGCACTGATCAACATTGACGGCAAGGTGGGTCTTGCCAGCGAAGTCGGGCAGGAAAACATCGACCCCGACCTTGGCCGCTCCATCCTGTTTGGCGATGTGTCACTGATTGATGTAGAGACCGGTGACGTTGTTGTTGGGCCAATCAGGATCTCAGTCGAAGTTGGCTCCAACCGCGATGCGGTCGTCGGTCTGGCAGAGCGGACGAAATCATCGGTAGAGCTGGAATATCTTGTTCAGAAATTCATTCTTGCCGGCCGAGAGGCGCTATATGGCAAGGGCGTTTAAGAAACGCTGACGCTTTGCGCAAAGTATCTGAGGCCCGCGGCTAAAACCGTGGGCCTTATTCGTCGGCTTCGGCCTCTTCTTCATTGCAGATATGGGGGCGTATGAAGGCCCCGGCACGCTTTAGGGCTTCACGCGCTTCGGGGGCCATGCCGACGAACATGTGCCAGCTATGTGGGGCCTTGCGCCACCATTCCAACCTGACATCACCGCCCGCCGCCCGCAATTTGTCAGCCATGGCGAGGGCCTCATCCTCCAGCAATTCGATGCGACTGGCCTGAATCAGGGTCGGCGGCGGGTTTGGAATGTCCGCCAATAGCGGAGAGGCCGTCGGCGCGCGATAATCGCCACCCTGCATGTAAAACTCCCGCGCATCCATGAAACGCGAAACCGGCAGCAGCGGATCTTTGCGGGCGTTTCGTTTCAGGCTTGATTGCTCCATGGTCAGATCGACCCACGGGCAAAATGCGGCGATACAGCTAGGATCGGGTAAACCTGCCTCCCGCGCCGCGATCAGCAGGGCAAAGCTTAACCCGCCGCCCGCACTGTCACCGGAAAAGGCGATTTTGTCAGGTGTGTAACCGCTGTCGAGCAAGTGACGATATACCGCCACAGCGTCTTCAACGGCTGCGGGATAGGGCGATTCAGGTGCCAGGCGATAGTCAGGCGCGATAACACGCGCGCCAACGTAACATGACAGCGCAGCGCAAACATGACGGTATACAGCGGCGGACCCCATGAAATAGGCCCCACCGTGAAGATAGATGACAACAGCCCGCCGGTCGGCCCGCCCGTGTGATACCCATTCCGCAGGAATGGCCCCGCCGGGGCCATCAATGCGCACTTTGGATACATGTGCATCTGACGGGGTGCGAAACCAACGTGCGGCGACGCTTTCCAATCCATTGCGTACCCGCACCGGGTCGTCTGCCCGTGCCAACATCGGTTTGTGAAAAAACCGAAGATACGCTGAAATCGCCGCGAGGCTTAATGACATGGGCTGTGCCTCATCCGGCGCGGCGGCGTTCTATCGCTTCCCAGATCAGTGCAGCGGTGTTGGTGCCGTCGAAACGCTCCAATTCCTGAATGCCGGTGGGGGAGGTGACATTGATTTCGGTCAGCAGGCCACCAATCACGTCAATGCCCACAAAGATCAGCCCGCGTTCCCGCAGCAACGGACCGATACGGGCGCAAATCTCGCGATCGCGGTCGGTGACTGGCGTCTGTTCAGGGCGACCGCCAACGTGCATGTTCGAGCGGGTTTCACCCTTTGCCGGAACGCGGTTGATGGCACCGACAGGTTCCCCGTCGACCAGAATGACGCGTTTGTCTCCTGCGCTGACGTCCGGCAGGAATTTTTGGGCAATCAATGGCTCACTGTTGATGCCCGTAAACAACTCATGCAACGAGTTGAGGTTTCCATCCTCAGGGCGCAGCCGGAACACGCCCGCGCCGCCGTTCCCATAAAGTGGTTTCAGGATCATATCGCCGTGACGTTCGCGGAAGGCTTTGATGTGCTCAATGCTGCGCGCAATCATGGTTGGTGCGCCAAGATCCGCAAAATCCAGCACCAATAGTTTTTCGGGGCAGTTCCGTACCCAATAGGGATCATTCACCACAAGCGTTTGCGGGTGGATACGCTCCAGCAAATGGGTGTTGGTGATGTAGCCCATGTCAAATGGCGGATCCTGTCGCAGCAGCACCACGTCATAGGTGCCCAGATCAACGGTCTGGCGTTCGCCGAGGGTATAATGATTGCCTATCTCACGGCGCACTTCGAGCGGCCAACCGGTGGCGACCACTTTGCCCTCATCCCAAGCGAGGTCTTCGACATGGTAATAAAACAGGCTGTGCCCGCGCGCCTGCGCTTCTTCGGCCATGCGAAATGTGCTGTCGGCATTGATATCGACAGCCGCGATTGGATCCATCTGGACCGCGACGGAAAGGCCCATAAATTACCCCCTAAGTAGCGCGCATCAGCCTCGGACGCGGCGTTTATCATGTTTGGTCAGTACGTGACTGACGACCTCTTTGACACCGTTCACCTTGCTGGCGATTTCAACAACGCGGAGCAATTCTTGCTCATCACGTGCGACGCCGATCAGGTGCACGGTCTGACCAACCGTTTCCACATTGTAGTTGATTGCGTTCACGTCAACGTCGGTCAACAGCTTCGCGCGCAGTTGCGTCGAAATCCAGACGTCTTCCGCATATGATGCCGCGCCCTTGCCTTCACCCACATCTAGCTCGTTGAGCAATTCAACCACGCCTTCGGTTTCCCACACCAGTTGGGCCGCGCGAATGCGGTCGGCCGGTGTTTCAACCTCGCCGGTGAGCAGCACACGCCCCTCGACAACCTCGGTCGATACGTCCGCAAACAGGCCCCGGTCTTCGTTCAGCAATTTGTTGCCAAGCGTGAGCCGGATTTCTGCATCAGTCAGTGCCTGTTTAGTCGTGCGTTCCTGTGCAACGGACACACCAGCGGTCGCCGCACCGCCAAGCAACAACCCGGCACCACCACACCCGGATAGAACCGTGGTTGCCAAAAGCGTCACGCCGAGCGCCAGCCCGGCAGGTTTTTGCAAATTGATCATGGGATATCGCCCGTATCTTATTTCGCCAGTATGCGTTCAGTCTGCCTCAGGCGCGGGCATTTCTTGTCACCGTAACCGCCCCGACCCCATCCACAAGGACAAGATCAAAACGAACCGGCGCGTCACCCGTCGCCGCCTTTATGATATACGCATTGGCCGCATTCTCCAAGCGTTGCCATTGTGTTGGCGTAACAGGGTCTTCGGTGGTGATGCCACCACGTTTTTTGACCTCCACAAACACAATGTCGGCACCATCACGCAGGATCAGGTCAATCTCTCCCGCGGGGCATCGCCAGCGGCGCGCGAGAACGGCCGCACCCCGCTCGGTGTACCACCGCGCGGCGATCTCTTCAGCGGCGAGGCCCGCTCGGTGAGAGGTCGCGCCGCGTGTCGCCCGGTTCATTCCTTGATCGCCAACGCACGATTGTAGACATCGCGCCGGGGCAGACCAAGTGCCGTGGAAACCGCTTGTGCGGCATCTTTCACCCGCATGGTTGCAAGGGCCTTGATCAAGGCATCATCGAGATCAGCTTCTCCGATCTCCTGCTTTTGCGGCGGGCCGACAGAGATAACCACTTCACCCTTCGGTGCTCCGGTTTCAGCATAATAGGCGGCAAGCTCGCTGAGGGGACCACGGCGGGTTTCTTCGAATTTTTTTGTCAGTTCTCGGCTTACCGCGGCTTCCCGCGGTCCCAAGACCTCCATCATGTCAGCCAGCACCGCCGCAAGGCGGCGGGGGCTTTCGTAGAAAACCAGTGTGCCGGGAACGGCCGCAAGTTCCGTCAGCGAGGTGCGCCGCGCGGTCTGCTTGGGTGGTAGAAAGCCACAAAACATGAACCTGTCGGTTGGCAGGCCCGAAACCGTCAACGCGGTCAGCAAAGCCGACGCACCCGGCAGGGCAATGACTGGCAATTCCTGATCAATCGCATCGCGCGCCAGCTTCCAGCCGGGATCAGCCACCATCGGCGTGCCTGCGTCGGAGACGCACACAACGCTGCCCCCCTCCGCGACACGGGCGAGCAGACGGGGGCGGGCCTCTGCGCCATTGTGGTCATGGTAAGGCACGATGGGGCGCCCGGCGCGGGGTACGCCGTGAATCATCATCAGCTTTTGCGCCATGCGCGTATCTTCGGCGGCAATCACATCTGCGCGCATCAAGGCATCACGGGCGCGAATGGTCAGATCATCGGCTGCGCCAATTGGGGTCGCCGCCAGATACAGGCCCTGCGGCAAGCGTTTGGCAGGTTCCGACAAAGTTGTCGTCTCGGACGTGCTTTCGCCCGATTCATCGCGTTTACTTCGAGGCTGAGGGGTCATATCGTCCCGGCGCCGCGCAAAGAGCGGCGATAACAGTTTGCAAGAGGGGAGATCATGCGTCAGTCGTTCGGTCCCGTCACCCGTTTTTTTACGCGCCGCTCAGTAAATCGGCGCTTCCTTGGTACCTGTGCAACGCTTGCCGCTTCTGCGGTGGTCGCCGGGTGTATGGCTAAACCACCGGCATCAGGTGGTGGCACCGCGGCGGCAAAGCCTGTTGCCAAACCGGTTGAGGCCGTCAAGACGGTTGATGTGAATGCGCCTGTTTTGGTTGCGCTCCTCGCGCCGACAACCGCGACCAGTGACCGTGCACGTGGTGCCGCTCAGGATATGGCCGCTGCCGCGCAGATGGCGCGCTCCGATGTGGCACCGGAAAACCTTATCCTGAAGGTTTATGATACCCACGGCACACCCGAAGGCGCGGCCACTGCCGCTGAAAACGCGATGCGTGACAACGCAGCGTTGATCATCGGGCCGTTGTTCGCGGCAACAACACGAACCGTTGCGCCCGTTGCGAAGGCCAAGGGCGTCAACGTCTTGTCATTCTCTTCCGATGCCAGCGTTGCTGGCGATAATGTGTGGGTGCTCGGGGCATTGCCCAGTGATGAACTGCGCCGCGTATTGTCCTATGCAGCGGGGCAGGGTGTGACGCAAACCGCGATTTTCCACCCGGAGAATCCCTATGGACAGCGGATCGCACAGACTGCGAACGAAGTTGCGCGCAGTGCTGGTGTCGGTATTGGTCCGATTTCCTCCTACCCCCGAACATTCAAGGGCATCGAAGCGGCGTCTCGACCGGCGGCTGAGGCGATTATCGCGAACGGCGCGAATGGCGTTGTGATTGCTGACGCTGGCAAGGCGCTCCGCTCTGCTGCGGCGTTCCTCAATTATTACGATGTATCGCCGCGTGACGTGAAATACCTTGGGCTTAGCCGCTGGGCGGACAAGGCAAACACCAAGGAAAACAGCCTGATTGGCGCGTGGTTTGCCGCACCTGACCCAGAACAGCGCACTGCTTTTGCCCGCGATTTCAACGATACGATGGGTCGCGTGCCGACCCCATTGGCCGGCATTGCCTACGAAGCGATGACGGCTGCTTCCGCGATGTTGAACGACGCCAAGCAAGCCGGTGGCGCAACGGATGGGCCTTTCACCGCCGAGGCGATTACCCGGGCGCGCGGGTTTGCGGGTGTTGCTGGCCCATTCCTACTGACCGCCGATGGTGAAAATCGGCGCGCGCTTGCTGTGATGGAAGTGACCAAGAACGGCCTTGTTGTGATTGATCCGGCACCCGCAGCCGGGCCTGCATCGTGATGCAGGTCTGAAAACCATATGACGGTGCCTCCATCCACCAGCCTGAACAAAAGCGCGTCCGCAAATCTTGCGGATGCGCTTGCACATGCAGCGGGTGCTGACGACCCGCGTGCTGCTGCTGTTGCGGCCCTCTCCGAGGCGTTGGTTGCCGGGCGGGCGAACGCCTTGTCGCGCCTGAAGGCGGGGTCGCTCAATGGTCGAAAGGTGGCTGGCGATATCGCCGCCGCAACGGACCTTGTGGTGCGTGGGGCGCTTGATTTTGTGGTTTCGCACCACCTGCCCAATCCGGGAGCCCCCGAGGTGATCAGCGTGATTGCCCTTGGTGGATATGGGCGCGGTGAAATGGCGCCGTTTTCGGACGTTGATCTTTTGTTCCTGACAGAGGCACAGCACACGAACTGGGTCGAGCAGGTTATCGAAAACGTGCTCTATATCCTGTGGGATCTGAAGCTCAAGGTTGGCCAGTCGGTCAGAACGATCGCTGATTCCCTGGTGCTCGCGCGGGAAGATTTCACGATCCGCACCTCGTTGCTGGAAACAAGATGGTTATGGGGGGATCGCGCGCTGTTCATTCAGTTGCGGGACAAGCTGCGCAGCGATCTGTTCAAGGGCACCGAAGAAGAATTTGTGGAGGCAAAGCTTGCTGAACGCGATGCACGGCATTCACGCCATGGCGGCTCACGCTACCTGGTGGAGCCGAACATCAAGGAGGCAAAGGGCGGTCTGCGTGATTTGCAGACCCTGTTCTGGCTGGCGAAATATATCTACAATGCCGAGGAAACATCTGACCTGATCAAACGCGGCGTGCTTTCGGCCGAAGAAGCAGATGTGTTTGCCGAAGCCGACCGTTTTTTGTGGACCGTACGATGCCATCTGCATGACGCCGCCGGGCGGGGACAAGAACAGCTTACCTTTGATTTTCAGGTCGAAATTGCCGAACGAATGGGTTTTGAGCCGCAGGACGGCCGCCGCGCGGTAGAGGTTTTCATGCAAACCTATTTCCGCCGCGCCAAGGAGGTGGGGGAGCTGACCCGCTTTTTCTGTGCCGCGCTGGAAGCGGATCAGAAAAAACAGCGACCAACCATTGCGCAACGGGTGCGTGCGCTGACATTTGGTGCGGCCCGCGCGGTTCCCGACGGGTTCTTCATTCGCGATGGGCGCATTGATATCGGCACGGAAAGCTTTCTGCTTGATGATCCGGTCAACCTTTTGCGGTCCTTTGAGGAGGGGTTGCGGACAGGGGCGCTGATCCACCCGAATGCCTTTCGGATGATCGTGCGCAACGCGCACCTGGCGCGCAAATTGCGCGATGACCCCGAAGCAAACCGCCTGTTCATGTGGATGTTGGTTGAGAGCGACAACCCCGAACGCGCATTGCGTCGGATGAATGAAACCGGGGTTCTCTCGGAATTTATTCCAGAGTTTGATGCCATCAACGCGATGATGCAGTTCAATATGTATCATCATTACACGGTTGATGAGCATACGATTCATGCCATCGACGGATTGAAGCAATTGGTTGACGGCAAACTGCAAGACAGTCTGCCGCTGGCATCGAAAATCGTAAGCGACGGCGTCGACCTTGGGGTGTTGTCTCTTGCCGTGTTTTTCCATGACATCGGCAAGGGGCGGCCGGAGCCGCATGAAATTGTGGGGGCCGAAATTGCCGCCCGCGTTTGCCCGCGTCTTGGCCTGGATGAAGCGCGCACCGAAATGGTTGTGTGGTTGGTGCGCCACCATCTGATCATGTCCGACGTTGCCCAGAAGCGCGACATAACCGACCCTGCGACGGTGCGTGATTTCGCCAACCAGATCCGCAGCGCACAACGATTGAAATTGCTGGTTGTCTTGACCGCATTGGATATTCGCGCTGTCGGGCCGGGGGTGTGGAATAACTGGAAGGCACAGTTGTTGCGCTCTCTATATTACGATGCTTTGGCGATGCTGGATGTGGGGGTAGAGCATTTCAGCCGTACCGACCGGATAGATGCTGCAAAAGACCTGCTGCGGGAGCGGCTCGATGATTGGGCTGAGGACGATGTCGAGAGCTGGCTGAGCCGCCATTATCAGACCTATTGGCTGGGACTTGAGATTGAGGAACATGAAGTCTTCGCCCGTATGGCGAAGATGTCGAAGGCCGACCAGATCTCAAGTCGTTTCAGTCAGGACAAGGCGCGCGATGCGACGCGTTGTTGTTTTTATCTGGTGGACCATCCCGGCGTGTTCAGCCGCATGGCTGGCGCGCTCGCGCTGTCTGGTGCATCGGTGGTCGAAGCGCGGAACTTCACGGACAGTGAAGGCATGTCATCAACGATTTTCTGGATTCAGGATGCCGATGGCCACCCGATTGAGGAGGCCCGCCACGATCGTCTCAAGAAATCCATTCATCGGTCGTTGCGCGGCGACATCATCGCGCGTGATGCGCTGAAGCCAAAGCGCCGCACCAAAAAACGCGAACGCCCGTTTGATGTGCCGACCACGATTACCTTCGATAATGCCGGGTCAGAATTATACACGGTGATCGAGGTTGATACGCGGGACCGTGTGGGTTTGCTCTATGATCTGACGCGCACACTGTCGGCGGCCAACATCAATATTTTCTCCGCTGTTGTAACGACCTATGGCGAGCAAGCCGTCGATAGCTTTTATGTAAAAGACCTGTTCGGCTTTAAGATCGCTTCGAAATCCAAACAGGAAACGATTGAGAAAAAACTTCGCGAGGCCATCAGCCGGGCACGTGAAGAGGCATTGGAAGGCACGTGAGCGCGCCAGTGCGCCTTGCCCGCGCTTTCGCAACTGTTGGCGGATGGACGATGGGGAGCCGCGTGCTCGGCTTTGCCCGCGATGCCATGTTGGCGGCACTGTTGGGTGCCGGCCCGGTGGCGGAGGCATTTCTGGTTGCCTTTCGCCTGCCCAACATGTTCCGCCGTTTCTTTGCCGAAGGTGCCTTCAACATGGCCTTTGTGCCGTTGTTCGCAAAGCGGCTTGAAGGCGGTGAAGATGCCAAGGGCTTCGCGGAGGAGGCGCTGGCAGGGTTGCTCGCCGTTCTCCTGGCCATAACCGCCGTGGGTATCGTTGCCATGCCGCTGCTGGTGTGGGCGTTGGCAGCCGGGTTTGCTGATGATCAGGCGAAGTTTGACCTGACGGTGCTCTATGCGCGTATTCAGTTTCCCTATCTGCTGTGCATGTCGCTAACAGCGTTGTTTTCGGGGGTTTTGAATGCACTGGGCAAGTTTGGCGCGCCTGCTGCGGCCCCTGTGTTGCTGAATGTCATTCTGATCGGTGCCATGGCGCTTGCGGTTGGCATTGCGGCCCCGGTCGGTGATGCCCTTGCCATCGGTGTGCTGTTGGCGGGGTTTGCACAGGTTGCCTTGGTGGCCTTCGCGGCGGCGCGCATGGGGTATGGGCTGCGTCTGCGTCGGCCACGTTGGACACCGGGAACGAAACGATTGGTCACGTTGGGCGTGCCGGGTGCATTGGCCGGGGGCGTGACACAGGTCAATCTGCTTATCGGAACCGTGATCGCCAGCTTTTACGATGGCGCAGTGGCGTGGTTGAACTACGCGGACCGCATCTATCAGCTTCCGCTTGGTGTGGTGGGCGTCGCGATAGGTGTGGTGCTGTTGCCGGAGCTTTCGCGCCGGGTCCGGGCCGATGACAGCGCGGGTGCGCAACAGGCGTTCAATCGAGCGACGGAGTTTGCAATGGCGCTGACCTTGCCAGCTGCTGCCGCCCTGCTGGTCATGCCTGAAACTGTGGCGTCAGTTCTGTTTGCGCGGGGGGCATTCACCGCAACTGATGCGGCGGCAACGGCAACGGCGCTGTCGATGTTTGCCATCGGGTTGCCCGCGTTTGTTTTGCAAAAAGTGCTGCAGCCAGCCTATTTCTCGCGTGAGGATACCATCACGCCGTTGCGCTATGCGGCGGTTTCAATGGCCGTGAACACGGCGGTTTCGATCGGTGGCGCGCCCTATATCGGGTTCATGGCGATCCCGCTCGGTACGACTTTGGCCGGGTGGTTGAATGTGCTGCTGTTGTGGCGGGGCGCAAAACGCTTTGGTGAGCAGGCGCAAATGGATGCGCGATTGCGCCATCGCTTGCCGCGCCTTGTGTTTGCCTCGCTGCTTATGGCGGGGCCTGTGCTTGCGGCGGCAATCTTTTTGGCGGAACCCCTGTCGATGCCGTTCATCCGATGGGGTGCGCTTTTGCTGATCGTTGGCGGCGGTGCCGTGATCTACGCCTTGGCCGTGATTGCGACCGGGGCAGGGCGGTTGGGTGAGTTGAAATCCATGCTGCGCCGATAATCCGCCGCCATCCGGTCACGATTTCGCCCCTTGAGGTCACCAAACAGGCGTCAAGCACCGTGAATACAGGAGACGATCATGGGTATCTGGAATTTCATCAAGGACGCAGGCAAAGCCATCGGCATCGGCGGCGACGAAGCCCCCGCAGCGGCTGATCTCAAGGCCGAGGTTGAGGCATTGGGCCTTGATACCACAGGTGTGGAAATCAGCACCGATGGCGACAAGGTCAAGGTTGAGGGCAAATCCCTCACGCAGGAACTGCGCGAGAAGATCGTTCTGGCGGTTGGGAACGTCAACGGCGTTGCCTCGGTGGAGGACGCCATTGAGGCCGAAGACGCCGCGCCGGAGGCTGTGTTCCACACGGTTGACAAGGGTGACACGCTCTGGGCCGTTTCATCAAAGGCCTATGGTGATGGCTCGAAATACATGAAAATCTTCGAAGCCAACAAGCCGATGTTGTCTGACCCAGACAAAATCTACCCCGGTCAGGTATTGCGCATCCCGCAGGACTAAACGCGGGAACTTTCAATATTGCTGCCAAGTAATATTGAAGCTGACTTATATGAAACGCCCCAGATTGCCTCTCGAAAGTCAATTTGGGGCGTTTTTGCGTGAAAACGCTGCGTTAACCATGCGCTATTCCCCTTGCGGCGGTGCATACTGCTGCGCATGTTTGTCTCAATCAATAAACGTCATACGTAATAAAAGACGACCACAGGGAGGATCCGTCTATGGGAGAGATGTCAAACCCACTTGCCGTAAAGGCTGAGTTGGAGGCAACGCCACTGGCAAGCCGTTACGATACGCAGAATGTCTATGAACTGATGTGCGAAACGGCGGGCAAGTTTGCTGATCGTGCCGCGCTTAGCTTTCAGATCAAGTCAGGTGAAAAGGACAAGGCAGAAACCCTGACCTGGGCGCAACTGCGCGATCAGATCACGCGTGCGGCAAACCTGTTCCGTGAACTTGGTGTGGGTGAGCAGGATGTGGTCGCCTATCTTTTGCCCAATGCCAACGAAACCGTAATCGCCCTGTTCGGGGGCATGACCGCAGGCATCGTGAACCCGGTGAACCCGCTGTTGGAGGCGGAGCAAATCGGGCAGATTTTGGCAGAAACAAATGCCAAGGTGCTTGTCACGCTCGCGCCGTTCCCGAAAACCGATGTGGCCGAAAAAGCGGCTGAGGCGCTGAAACTGGCACCAAGCGTAAAATATGTTCTGGAAGTCGACCTGAAACGCTATCTCAGCCCGCCGCTCAGCTGGATTGTTCCGCTCATCCGCCCGAAGGTGAATGCACAGCATTCTGCCAAGGTGATGAACTTTAATGCTGAGCTGGCAAAGAAAAGCACGACGCTCGCCTTTGAAAACAATGCCAAGCATGACACGATTTCGGCCTATTTCCATACGGGCGGCACGACGGGCATGCCCAAGGTGGCACAGCACAATCACGGCGGCGCGCTCTATCAGGGGTGGGTGGCCAAGGAAACACTTGTCACATCTGATGATGTGCTGTTGTGCCCTTTGCCCTTGTTCCACGTGTTTGGTGCGTATCCGGTAATGTTGGCCAGCCTTGCCACGGGCGCGCATGTTGTTCTGCCCACGCCGCAGGGGTATCGCGGCGATGGCGTGTTCGACAATTACTGGAAACTGGTCGAACGCTGGAAAGCAACATTCATGCTGACTGTTCCAACGGCGGCGGCGGCCCTTATGCAGCGTCCGGTGAATGCTGACGTATCTTCGCTGAAATCTGCTTTTTGCGGGTCGGCACCCTTGCCGCAGGAATTGTTCAAACAGTTCGAAAGCGCGACAGGGGTAAACATCCTCGAAGGGTATGGGATGACGGAGGCAACCTGCGTTGTGTCTGGTAATCCCGCCGATGGCGTCAAGAAAATCGGTTCGGTCGGTATCCCGTTCCCCTATACAGACGTGAAAATCTATGACTGCGCCGAAGATGGCTCTGTGCTGAAGGAATTTGGCACAAACGAAATTGGCGAGATCTGTGTGCTCAACCCCGGCGTTTTCCCCGGCTACACCGAAGCCAAACGAAATGAAGGTCTGTTTGCAACGGGTGGTTATCTGCGTACGGGTGATCTGGGGCGCATTGATGAAGATGGGTATCTTTGGATTACCGGCCGCGCCAAAGACCTTATTATCCGCGGGGGTCACAATATCGACCCTGCGGTGATCGAAGAAACCCTTGCGGGGCATCCCGCTGTTGCCTTTGTCGGCGCGATTGGTCAGCCGGACGCCCATGCAGGCGAGGTGCCCTGCGCCTATGTCGAACTGATCGAGGGCGCAGAAGCGACGGGCGAGGAACTCGCCGCATATGCTGCGGAGCATATTCCTGAAAAGGCCGCTGTGCCCAAGTATGTTGAGGTTATGGTCGAACTGCCCAAAACGGCGGTTGGCAAGGTCTTCAAACCCGACTTGCGTAAATCAGCAATCACGCGTGTCTACACCGCAGCACTTTCCAAAGCGGGCGTTGCAGCGGAAATCACCGAAGTGATCGACAGCAAGCAAACCGGTCTGACGGCGGTGGTTTCAGGCGGCTCGGATGAGGAATTGACCGAAGTACTGGGGGCATTCCCCCGCCCCTGGACGCGGGGCTGAGCGGAAAAATTCCCCTGACAAAAACAAAGGCGCGCCAGATAACCTCTGGCGCGCCTTTTTGCGTTTGGTGGCTGTTCAGAAACCGATGGTGGTGATCAGCGTCCAAATTGCTCCGCTTCTTTGGCGAGTGCCTCACTTGCTGGTTCAATGGCCTCTTCGATGCCAGTCATAAACGCCTGGCTGTCCAGCCCCGCCGGAAGGGGGTCAAGAAACTGCACAACCGTCACGCCTGCGTATTTTGGGATGCCAGACTTTGGCCAGAAGTGCCCGGCATTCACCGCTACAGGCACGCAGGGCATTTGATAGGTTTCATAGATCAGTTGTGCGCCGCGTTTATAGGGCGCGACCGTGCGCGGGGGGACGCGGGTGCCTTGGGGGTAGATGATCAACTGACCGGGCTTTTTGCGGTTAGCCTCAACACCCCGCATCATTTCATCGACCGATTTGCGCCCTTTGCCCCGTGTGACCGGGTTTGCACCGATGCGCAGCGCATAAAGGCCGATGATCGGCGTCCACATCACGGCGCGTTTCATCACGAACTTTGCCTGCGGCACCGTTTCGAATATCAACATGATGTCGAGGAAACTTTGATGTTTTGCCGCGATCAGCACATCCCCGACAGGGGGTGTGCCACGAACTTCGCAGGTCAAGCCAATGAACACGCGCAGCGACCATTTCACAAACCGCACATAAAGGCGCATGACCTTATAAGCGCCTGCACGCGACCAGATGGCAAAAGGTGCCCCCAGTATCCCGAGGACGACCATACCGCCATATACCCAGATGGTGAAAAACAAAGACCGCAGATAAAGCATTCGGTTACGTCCTGCGCAGAACAAAAAGGCATGCAATGCGCGTCGCCGCCAAGGCGGTCAGCGCGCATACAATAGGGGCAAGGGGGGCGATCCAGGGGATCAGGCTGTGTGTTGCCGTTGCTGATGTGGACAGGATGCCCGTCGCCGCAACGGACGGCATGCGCGCCGCGATCACCAGCGCAAGAAATGCACCAAACCCACCGCCAAGTGCAGCACGAATGGCAAACTGGCGCTCGAACGCGCGTGAGATAAACTGATCTTCGGCCCCAATCAGACGCAATGTGCGTACCACGCCGGACCCTGCCCAAAGGCTGGCGACCGCCGCAACCGCAACCATTGCCGCAAGCGCAATCAGCGTCAGGACAACGCCAGCCATGGCGACACGACGCAACGTGACCGCAGCTTCGATCAAGGGCGCGCGCCACTCGCCATGGTCATCGTAAAGTGAACCAGGCGCGGCAAGCTCCAACTGTCGCTGGATGTCTTCGGCATCCGGCCCGCCGTCCTCCAGTGTCACGTCGATCAAGGCAGGCAGGGGAAGCGCGACGACATCTGCATCACGGCCAAGCCACGGTGCCATCAGCTCTTTCAATTCGGCTTCGCTCAGCAAGCGCGCCGAAGCCACGCCCGGTGCAATCTCCAGAACGGCCAGGGCTGATGCGGATACCTCTGCCAGCTTTTCGGGCGGGGCGGTGATGCGCACTGTCGCGCTTTGCGCCAGTTCCTCCGACCAACCTGCCGCAACCCGGTCCGCGGCAGCGCCCGCTTCAATGGCGGCGACCGCCATGAATGCCATGGCAAAGGAAACAATAGCGATCAATCCGCCGATCAGCGGAGAGCGGGGCGCGATCGGGGTTTCGTCAGGGGCAAAAAAGCTGGTTATCCTGCCAAAAAAGCCTTCGTTGTCTGCTGCGTGGCTCATAACGGGGCCCCCGAACGCTCGATATGCCCTTTGTCGATCCGCAAGACGTGCGCGCGAATACCTTGTGCGGCGCGCATCAGGTTCAGGTCATGGGTGGCAATTATGACGGTTTTACCAAGCTTCGAAAGCTCTGCGAACAACTGCATGATGCGCGTTGCGGCGTCCGCGTCCACGTTCCCGGTCGGTTCATCAGCGATGATCAAATCGGGGGAAGCAACCACAGCGCGCGCAATGGCGGCGCGCTGACGTTCGCCCGCTGATAACTCAGGCGGGCGCGCATGCAGTCGCCGTGAGAGGCCGACCCACCCGCCTAGCTCTTCCAGGTCTTGTGTAAGGTCACGCACGTTGGAGCCGGCAATACGTAAGGGGAGTGCGATATTTTCGATGACTGTCATGTGGTCCAAAAGGTCACAATCCTGCAAGACCACACCCATTCGGCGCCGCGCCATGGTGATATCGCGGTGGGTGAGGGTTGCGGTATCCCGACCGAACACGCGGACGGTGCCTTCGGTCGGCATGTGGGCCATGTACATCATGCGCAGGAATGTGGTCTTTCCCGCGCCGGATGGCCCGGTGACAAAATGCATGGAACCTGCGTCGAGGCGCAAGGATACTTCATCGAGCACCTGCCGGTCACCATAGCTGAAACTGACTTTGCTGAGTTCGATCACACCGACACCCCACCGGCATACCACCGATTGTTGTTACGTGACCGGACAATTACAGAGACGGGCGGCAGAAACAACGGGTGATGCACCCCAGATGGTGGCGCAAAGGCGACTGTTTTACTGGATTGTGGGCCAGCCGATCATTCAATCATAGGTGATGCGATGCCTCTCTTGGCGCGCCGCACGTGCTGGGATATAAGAAAAGTCAGTTTCGCGTAGAGGCGGAGCACCTGTGTGAGGAATATCGATGCGCCTGATTTGCCCATCTTGCCAGTCTGAATATGAGATCGACGGAGCGGCGATCGGCGAAAAGGGCCGTATGGTTCGCTGCGCAAATTGCGGTGGTGAATGGTTTCAGGCCCCGGAATCAGACAACAGCCTTGATGGCGTGGTTGATGATCTTGCCGCCGCTGCCCGGCCACAGTTCGAAGCGCATACCGACCAGGCCGAAGCTGAGGTAGAAGCGCAGGCCGCACAAAGCGAAGATCGCGGGTACCGCATCATTGATGAAACGCCGGCGACAAGCGTTACCTATGACGACGCGCCGGAAATCGAGCGCAGCTTCCCGGCAGGCGAAGAGGAAGACTTTGCGCCGAATCGCTATTCCGAGGCGCGCGATACCGATGCGCTGACCGCGTCCTTACATGATGAGGCTGATATTCGCCCGGCATCGGGCCGAAGCGGATCGTCGTTCTTAGGTGGGTTTGCCACCAGTGTCGTTTTGGTGGGCCTGTTGGCCGCCGTGTATGTTGCTACCCCTGCGATTATCAGTGCCGTTCCCGCGCTTGAGCCTGCATTGGCGAGTTACGCCGGCGTGGTTGATCAGGGGCGAACGGTTCTTAGTGTTCTGATAGGCGGCTAGCGCCCGGTTGGCTGTCAAATACCTCGGTTACAATATTCCTGAGCCATTTGTTACGGGCAGCGGCTTCTGAGCGCCTGTGCCACACCATGTCAAAAAAGAGATTTGGCATCGGAAAGGGCGGGGGTATGCCCTGAAGGTTGCTGAACGCGGAATGACGCAGCCGCGATTGCATCGTCATTATGATCTCCGTGCCGCGAATCAACTCCCCCATTGCCATGACGCTGGCGGCCGCAAGCGTGACGTTCCGGCGGAGTGAAAGTTGGTCGAGAGCAACCTCAACAGTACTTTTTCGCGTCCCCCCAAAGTCCAGAACCCCGTGCTCAGCTGCACAGTAGGCTTCAACCGTGTCCGGGGGCGGGCGGGCTGCGGGATCGAAAAAACACAGGAAGTCATCTATCGCCAATGGCTTTCGGTTGACAAAGGGCGGGTAGCTTGTTGCGCGCACTGTGACCACCAGGTCGACGATGTTCTGGGCAAGAAGCCTTTCAATCTGCTCGCGAGAGCCTAGTTCCAGGAACCTGATCCGCGCGCGGGGGGCTTCGGCGAGTATTCTTTTGCGGATGTCGCGAATTTCCGGAATAAATTCAGTTACGTTGACGGCAATGGTAAAGGGCGCGTTGTCTTCAGCAGGCACATAGGCCTGTGGGCTCATCATGCCTTCATATTGCGCGACAATTTCACGAGCCAGCGGGATCAGTTCGTGTGCGCGTTCGGTTGGTTCCAACGATCGCCCGGAACGCACAAACAGCGGATCACCCAAACACGTCCTTAACTTATCAAGAATATGACTGGCAGAAGATTGCGTCGTATCGAATGCAGCCGCCGCGGCGCTGACCGAGTTATGCTCATAGATCGCAACCAGCAACGCAAGTTGCCGTCCGTCCAAGCTCATAAGATCGAATTTCTTCATGCATGACTTATGACCTATGAATTGATCTGATGGAAGCGTGTGATAAGTTCGCAGTAATCAAAACGCCGTGGGGGCTGTTCAGATTTGCTAATGTCCTGTTTTTGAAAGGCGCTCAAGATGCATTTAAATCTGGTAAAAGATGTGGACACGGTGGATGAAACACCGCCCGCCGCATCGCGGGCGCGTGATTTGGTTGCGCTCGCCTCAATCGTGGATTTCGCGATCTATACGGCTGAATCCAGCAACTCGAAAGAAGCATTGGCCTATTTGCAGCAGGTTCGCGATATTGTTCGGGTCGATCTGGCCGAGGCCAACCGTAGTTAACGCAAGGCCGCGGCAACAGATCTTGTTTCCAGCAATTTGCCTCAGATAAAGGGCAGTTTTGCCAGCTCGCCCGCGCATTCACGGCCATCCGGCAGGTGAATTTCGACGGTGTCACCAACATTCTGGGCGCGGGAGATCAGGCAAAGGCCAATATTGGCTTCCAGTCGGGGTGACCAGGTAAGTGCGGTCAGTATCCCCACTTTTTCACCTCCCACGCAAATTTCCGAGCGGCGATCCATAGCGCCCACCCCCCCGTCAAGGACGAGTTTCACGCCAAGTTGGTGCCGTTTTGGCCCGTCTGCCTTTATCCGGCGGAGGGCCTGAATGCCCACCACATCGTCGGGGCAATCCACGTTTACATACCGGCCCATGCGGATCTCAAAGGGGTTGGTTTCATCATCCGTATCGCCACCCCAGCTGAGCAGACCGCTTTCGACACGTTCAATCCCGTTGGGGCAGCCTGGGCCGATGCCAAAGGGGGCACCGGTTTCGCGCACAAGATCCCACAATTCCACGCCGCGCGAACCATCCATCAGGTAAAGCTCAACACCGCCTTGTTTGGACCAGCCCGACCGCGCCACCATCATGGGAATGCCATTTGGCGAAGCCTCCCGAAATTCAAAATACTTCAGGGTGCGAATATCCTCCCCGAAAAGCGCCGCCGCGACATCCATTGCCTTGGGGCCCTGGATGGCGAGGGGGGAAACGTCCGGTTCAAACACCTGCACATCATACCCCCGCTCCCCCGCGATGGCGCGCGCCCAATAGAGCATGTCGCTGTCAGCAATCGACAACCAGAACCGCGTTTCTGAAAGTTTCAAGAGGATCGGGTCATTCAGAACGACGCCGTTGTGATCACAGATCGGCACATACCACCCCATGCCGATGGGCTGGTCCGCTATGATTCGAGGCGCAAGCGCCTGCGCCAGTTTGGCCGCGTCGGGGCCGTTCAGCTCCACCTGGCGTTCCACCGCTACGTCCCACATCGACACGCCGTTGATCAGGCGGTCGTATTCAGCCATCGGGTCACCGTACCCGGTTGGCATCATCATGTGATTGTAGGTTGAGAATGACACCACTCCGTCAGCGACGGTCCCGTCATAGTAGGGCGACCTGCGAACGCGCGGCGTCGGTGAAATCTGATGGAACATCGTGGCCTCCCAACCAGGTTGCTCTGAGTGATTCTGTATTTGTCATACATTTAATGTCTGACAAATCAGTGGAGCCGAAATTATGTGCACGCAAGTCATTTTTTCCAGCGTGGCCCTGTGGCAGCGCATTTTTGGGAGACGGCGGGCATTTATCTGTTAGCGTGCCTGCAACGCGAAGGGGAGAATGCGATGGCGGTCAGTAAACGCAAAGGGATCTGGGGTTGGATGTTTTTTGACTGGGCAAGTCAGCCGTTCCACACCTTGATCATCACATTCATCTTTGCCCCTTACTTTGCCGCTTCGGTGGCTGACAATCCCGTGGATGGTCAGGCCATGTGGGGCTGGGCGGTTGGGGTAGGCGCGCTGTTGGTCGCGGTGATGGCACCGATCCTCGGCGCGATTGCTGACCAGAGTGGCCCGCGAAAGCCGTGGGTGTTCGGGTTCTCTGTACTCTATGTCATTGGCGCATTTGGCTTGTGGTGGGCGGTGCCGGGGATGGAGAGTACCACCCTGATCCTTGCTGCCTTTGTCATCGGGTTAATCGGCGTTGAATTTACAACTGTTTTCACAAATTCGATGCTTCCGGCACTTGGCACCAAGGATGAGATCGGCCGCATATCCGGGTCCGGTTGGGCGATGGGGTATTGGGGGGGCGTGCTGGCCCTGTTTATCGTGCTGTTGTTGATGGTCCCAAACGGCGACAGCGGGCTGACCCTGCTCGGTATTACACCGATCTTCGGGCTTGATCCGGCAACGGGGGAGGGCGCGCGCGCCACCGGGCCGATGACCGCGATCTGGTATGTCATTTTCATATTGCCGTTCTTTCTGTGGACGCCGGATGTCAAACGCGCGCCGGTTAGGGCTGGCGCTGTGAAGGAAGGCTTGCGCCAACTGGGCGCGACGCTTGTGTCACTGCCGGCACGCGGCAGTCTTTTTGCCTATCTCATGTCGTCAATGTTCTATCGCGATGCGTTGAATGGTCTCTACGCGTTTGGCGGGATCTACGCGGCCGGGGTGCTGGGCTGGGGCACGTTTCAGCTGGGTATTTTTGGCATAATTGCCGCGATCACCGGTGCTGTCGGCGCATGGATAGGCGGGCGTGCTGATGTGAGGCTGGGGCCAAAACCCGTGATTGTCTTTTGCATCATCGCGTTGATCCTCGTGTCGTGCCTCACCATTTCAACCGGGCAGGATGAGGCACTGTTCATGGCGTTGGAGCCAGGCTCAAACCTGCCGACGCTGGTGTTCTTTTTCTGTGGTGGCATCATCGGTGCCGCAGGCGGTTCGCTGCAATCAGCGTCGCGCACAATGCTGGTCAGGCAAGCCGAAGACGGTCGTATGGCAGAGGCATTCGGCATCTATGCCCTTGCGGGAAAGGCGACATCGTTTATTGCGCCGTTCCTGATTGGTGTGATGACGGTCAGTTTTGACAGCCAGCGCATTGGCGTAACGCCAGTGGTGGCATTGTTCCTTGTCGGGTTGGTGTTGATGCTGTGGGTCCGCAGTGACGGCGCGGGGAAACAGCCCAAAGCGTGACGAACACCCATTGCAGTCAGGCGCTTGCGTTGTTACCTGAATACCTGATGGAAAACATCGGATAGGGGTTCGGCGTGTCGCCAGGTCTGACGCCAAGGTTGTCTTTGCAGAATATTCGCCGTGCTTTCGGCGGGCGGGAGGTCGTGTCTGACCTGTCGCTTGATGTGAATGCCGGTGAAATCGTTTGTCTGCTTGGGCCGTCCGGGTGTGGGAAATCCACAACGCTTCGCATTGCTGCAGGGGTGGAGCGGCAGGATTCGGGCATTGTTGCCCTGAATGGCGTGACCGTTTCGGATGGCCCGCATCACGCGCCACCGGAAAGCCGTTCCGTTGGTTTGATGTTTCAGGATTTCGCGCTGTTCCCACATCTGGACATCGCAGCCAATGTTGCCTTTGGCTTGAAGGGAGCAAAGGCGGCCAAGCTTCGCCGGGCGGAAGAGTACCTGGAAAAAGTCGGTCTGACCGGGTTTGGCGACAAATACCCGCACATGCTTTCAGGGGGCGAACAGCAACGGGTTGCCCTGGCGCGGGCTCTGGCCCCCAGCCCGGATGTCATGTTGATGGATGAACCGTTTTCGGGACTGGATAACCGCCTGCGTGACGCGGTGCGTGATCAGGCCCTCGGCATTCTGAAAGAAGAGGGGGCTGGCGTTCTGCTGGTGACCCATGACCCTGAAGAGGCGCTGCGCATGGCCGACCGTGTTGCGCTGATGCGTGGCGGGCGGATCGCGCAACAAGGCGCGCCCTATAATATCTACAACCGTCCGGTCGATCGCGAAGCCGCTGCGTTTTTCTCGGACGTGAACGTCATTCATGGTGTTGTGCATAACCACCAGACCAATACGCCCTTTGGTTTGTTTCTGACGCCCACGATGGTTGATGGCGCTGATGTTGAGATCATCGTGCGCCCGCAGCACCTCAAGATTGACCTTGCCGACAATGGCCCGCCACCCGGATCATCAGCCAAGGGCGGTGTTGCTGCGCAGGGCCGCGTCACGCGTGCGCGTTTCATGGGGGCGGAAAGTCTGATCGAAGTGCGCATGGACCATGATGATTCTACGCTGACAGCGACGGTGCCCGGCGCGTTCCTGCCTGAAGCTGGGTCGCTGATCTACCTTTCGCTTCGCCGTGAGCATTGCCACCTTTTTCCTTGCAAAGTGCAAAGCCGGGTGGCGTCTCCCTACATCGAGGGCGCACCTGACGGGGGAATGTGACCGTAAGGCACGCAAAACCACCTTATAAACCCTTTCCGCGCATCCTATATTCACATATGAGGGGTGGAGTAATTCGCCGCGCCGGGGCCTAACCGCCGCGCGGCCAGTCAGGGAGAGACATTATGGTTCCGGGTTGGATGCAAATCGCCCTTGTGGTGCTGCTCGCAGTTTTGCTTTTTGGTGGTCGTGGCAAGATCTCGTCCATCATGGGTGACTTCGCCAAAGGCATCAAGAGCTTCAAGAAAGGCATGAAAGACGACGAAGACGATACGTCCAAAGTCGCCAAATCTGCTGATGAACCTATTGATGTGACGCCGTCCAAAAAAGAAGAAGCCTGATCAAGTCAGGCTTCTGAGGGCTACGCCTCTGAAAGACGGAGGGCGCGATGCTGGACATCGGGTTCATGGAAATCTTTGTGATCGGCGCATTGGCGCTGATCGTCGTTGGGCCGAAAGACCTGCCGGGGCTGTTGCGCACGGTTGGTCAGTTCGTCGCCAAGGCGCGTGGCATGGCGCGCGAATTTCAAAGCACGATGGAAGACGCAGCGCGTGAGGCCGACCTCGGTGATGTTGCTGACATCGTCAAAGGCAAAGGTAATCTCAACAAGCTGCCGTTCGACAATCAGATCGTTGATTCCATGAAGGAATTTGAGCGGTCTGTGAAAGCGGGCGTTGATGGTGCGAAGGCGGAGTTTGACGATTCCAAACCTGCACCAAAGCCGGAAACCACTGCTGAGACACCGCCCGGTGATACTGAGACGTCGGCGGCGGCTCCTGAAGGTGCCGGAAACGACGAAATCGAAGCCCCGGCTGTAACCGAATCTGCTGTCGCTAGTGCTGCAAAAGACGCCGCCCCAGAAAAAAGCGCATAAAACATATGGCCGACGAAGATGAGATCGAAGCGAGCCGCGCGCCGCTTATCGCCCACCTTACCGAATTGCGTGACCGCCTGATCAAGGCTTTGATTGCTTTGGTGATCTGCTTTGTTGTGTGCTTCTATTTCGCAACGGACATCTATGATTTTCTGACTGCTCCGCTTCGCACCGCGCTGTTGGAGCGGGGGTTGGATGCTGAGCTGATCTATACTCAGCTTCAGGAAAAATTCTTTACGGACATGAAGTTGAGTCTGTTCGGCGGGTTCTTCATCGCCTTCCCGATCATCTCGATGCAACTTTGGCGGTTTGTGGCGCCTGGGCTTTATCAGAATGAAAAACAGGCCTTTTGGCCTTTCCTGCTGGCGACGCCGGTTCTGTTTCTTATGGGGTCAGCCCTCGTCTATTACGGTGTTGCGCCACTGGCCTTTGGCTTTTTCCTTGATTACGGCACTGTGGGTGACGCAGACGGCGTTGGCACGAGCATCAATTTTCTCGGGAAAGTCAGCGACTACCTAAGCCTGATGATGACATTCATTCTGGCTTTCGGAATCTGTTTTCAGTTGCCTGTTCTGCTGACGCTGCTTGGGCGCGCTGGTATCGTTTCCGGTGATGGCCTCGCGGATAAACGCAAGTATGCGATTGTCGGGATCGCGGCGATTGCCGCGATTTTCACGCCGCCGGACCCGATCAGCCAGCTGGGCCTCGGTATCCCGATTTATCTGCTCTATGAAATTTCGATCCACCTTGTGCGTACCTTTGAGCGTAAGCGCGAGGCACAACTGCGGGAAGATGGGTTGTGGGTCGATGATGATGAGTTCGACGATGACGATGATGAGCTTGAAGAAGATGACAACGAAGGCTCAGAGGTCAAAAAGCCGTGAATGAAGATGCGTTGACCCGCATTGCAGAGGCGCTGGAGCGTATGTCTCCGCCGCCTGCCACGGCACCTGACTTTTCGGCGGCAGATGCGTATGTGTGGCGCACCTCCCCTGATCGGTTGGCCCCCGCACGGCGCGTCAGCCGTGTGCCTATCCATCTCTTGCTGGGAATTGATCGGGCGCGGGACACATTGCTCGACAATACACGCCGTTTTGCCAGTGGCTTGCCCGCCAATAACGCGCTGTTGTGGGGCGCGCGGGGGATGGGCAAATCATCACTTGTGAAGGCAGCACATGCCGCCGTTTGCGCCGAGCAACCGGGGCGGTTGGCACTGATCGAAATTCAGCGCGAAGATATCCCCTCCATCGACCGTTTGTTGACCTTGCTGCGGGACACCGCGCATCGCTTCATCCTTTATTGTGATGATCTGAGTTTTGATAAGGACGACACCCACTACAAGTCGCTGAAAGCGGTGCTGGATGGTGGTGTCGAAGGGCGGCCTGAAAACGTCATTTTCTACGCGACCTCCAACCGCCGTCACCTGATGCCTCGCGACATGATCGAGAACGAGCGGTCATCTGGCATAAACCCGTCAGAAGCCACCGAAGAAAAGGTGTCGCTGTCAGACCGGTTTGGCCTGTGGCTCGGCTTTCACCCTTGTGGCCAGGACGAGTTTTTGGCGATCATTGATGGGTATGTTGCGGCAGCGGGCCTCAAGGTTGATCCCGATACTTTGCGCGCAGAAGCGATTGAATGGCGTCAGACACGCGGGTCTGTCTCCGGGCGCGTCGCGTGGCAGTTTGTTACAGATATGGCCGGGCGCATGGGGCAGTCACTGTCGTTTGAGTGATCGTGCCTAATGGGTGAGTGGCCCGACGGCTGAGTGAGTCGTGAGAACGAACGCGCCTCGCGGCTTTGCACCGAATAATCTGGCCGCAATCGTCGTGCGGCGAGCACAGCACGTGACCCTACCCGCCGTCATGTGAATGTTTAGGCCTTAGATAAATCCAGCCGGATCTACGCTTTCAGCACCGCGCCGAACCTCAAAATGAAGGCTGGGTTCGCGTGGGGAGGGCAGGTCCGCCACCTTGGCAAAGACCTGACCACGGGTGACGGTGTCACCTTTGCGGATCGTTACGCCGTCAACGCGGCCATAGACCGTCAGCAATCCGCCCTCATGCCGTATCAGCACGATCGTGCCGAGACCGCCAAGGGAGTTTGAAACGAGGGCAACAGTGCCCGTTTCAGCGGCGCGCACGTCCATTCCCGCGGGGGAGGCAAAATCAACCCCATCGTTGCGGTTCGGGCCGGGCAGACGGGAAAATTTGCGAGAGACGGGCGCATCCACGGGGCGCACGAAACGCGTGCCGGTGGCAGCAGCAGGTGCAGGTGCGTTTTGTGCAACTACGGTTTCTTCAAGCGCGCCTGAAGCAGGTGCCGCCGCTTGCTGGGCTGGTTCCAGGACAGGTTGCGGTGCCGGCTGTACGGCCTGCGCCTGTGGGATCGGAGTTGGTGCTGATTCGGTGACCGTGGCCGTGGCCGCTGCGGGGGCTGTAGCGGTTGCGGGGGCAGGTGCCAGAGCAGGCTCAGCCGGTGCGGGTGCCGCGTTCGGGGTCGTGATGGCGGGCGCTGTGGTGCCTGAGGTGCCGATAGCGGCCGCGATAGAAGACGCAGACCAGGTTGAACCATCCGCCGCTGGTGCGGTCGCCGGCGACGACGCGCCAATCGGTGCGGTTTCAATCGCTGCTGGCGCTGGCACGGTCGATGTTGTTGGTGGTGCCGAAGCCGGTGCCACGGCTGGTGCCGCAGCAACGACAGTCGCACTGCGATAGCCGCCGGGTTTTGCGGGCAACACAAGCTCATCACCCGCCTTGGGGCGATAGGTCGTCGGCAGGCCATTGTAGGCCGCCAGTTCGGCACCCGTTATGCCAACACGATCAGCGAGCGACGTTACGGTGTCACCGTCACGCGCGATGATCGTTTCATACCCATCATTGAACACAACGCCGCGTGCATCTGGCCCGCTTGGTGTCGTTGGTGCCGCGGGTGATGCGCTTTGCGTGCCGCTTGGTTGGCTGCCCTGGAATTTTACGGGCGCGGGTTTGCGCTCCTCCCCCCCTGCGCAGGCCGCCAGAAACGCCGCGCAAGTCAGAGGGGCCGCAAGATGGGTCAGGGCATTACGGAACATCAAATCAATCTCCGGTATCTTCGGCCACATGCGGCAACAGGGGTACAAACCGCACATCGCTCAATTCATGGTATTCGAGGCCTTGTTCGGTTTTCACCAGTTTTATCAGCTGCTGCATTTCATCGGACTGTCCGACAGGCACAACCATGATGCCACCGGGGCGCAGCTGTTCAACAAGGCTGCTGGGGGGATCTTCGGCGGCAGCTGTGACCAGAATACGGTCAAACGGCGCCTGATCTGGCCAACCGAGCGAACCATCGCCCGAAACAACTGATACATTCGCCAAACCCATCGCATCTATCCGCGCACGGGCTTGCCGCGCCAGGGGGCGGTGACGTTCAATCGTGTAAACGCGCCGGGCAAGGCGCGACAAAACAGCGGCCTGATAGCCAGAGCCGCACCCCACCTCCAGAACCTTGCAACGGGGCGTCACCTCCAGCGCCTGTGTCATCTGACCGACGACAGAGGGCTGGCTGATGGTTTGACCGCATGAGATCGGGAGCGGAATGTCTTCAAACGCGCGGCCCTGAAAGGCGCGATCAAGGAAAAATTCGCGCGGGGTGCGTTCGATTGCATCCAGCACACGCGCGTCGGTTACACCGTTAGAGCGTAATGCGAAGATCAAACGCATCATGCCTTCGGCGCGTTCATCCTCGCTCATGTCCATCACGACAGCGACCCCAGTTTCGCGGTGGCCTCTGCCAGCAGGTCATAGTCGGTCAGGTCAGGGCGCATTGGTGTAACCGTGATCCAACCATCTGCACACATTGCGCAATCAGCATCCGGTGCCGCGGAGGAGTTCCCGCCGCCGTGGGCAAGCCACAGGAAATTGCGATTGGTCGGTGATGTTGTTTCTTCGATCCGAAACGCACCGCCCCGACGGCCCTGCGGTGCCATGGTCACACCTTTCACGTCTTCAGCGGTAGTGGACGGGAAGTTCACATTGTAAAAGGCATCCTCCCGCCACGGCAGGGCCAGAACCGTGCGCAGAACGGCGGCACCATGTGCCTTGGCGGCGGCAAATTCATCATCAAGCGCCGGGCCATAATATTGGCTCATCGCTACGGAACGGACGCCCTGAATGATGCCCTCCTTGGCGCCGGCAATGGTGCCGGAGTAAACGGCGTCTTCAGCCACGTTGTGACCACGATTAACGCCGGAAAGCACCAGATCTGGCTTCACCGGCATGATTTTCTGAATGCCTGCGATGGTGCAATCTGCGGGATAGCCAGACACATGGAACGTCCGTTCGCTGATCTGGGTAACACGCATGGGGGTCGTGTAGGAAACGCAGTGCGATGCGCCGGAGCGTTCGGTTTCAGGTGCGACCATCCACACCTCGCCATCCGGGCCTGCGACCTCCTCAGCAATGGCCTGGGCCACAAACAGGCCCGGCGCATTGATGCCATCGTCGTTCACAATCAAAATACGCATATCACACGGCCCCTTTTGCTTTGGCTGAGACATAAAGGGCAGGGCGGGCTGCGTCCAGCGGGCAATCACTATGGTTGGTCGGGTGTGATTGCCTTCTGGTCGATTTGCTTGCGGTGCTGGGCGGGTTTTCAGGCGCAGCAGAAAGCGCGCTGCACATGCCGCGTGGCCAGACTGTAGGCCAAATCTGATATCATCTTGCGGGTGGGAGGCCCCGGCTTAGGGCCGGGGCGAAGGCATCTAGCAAATGAGGGTAAACGCTGTCGTCAGGCGAGGGAGCCATCCGCGTTGATCCGTGTCTTGCCGCCCATGTACCGCTGCAAGACCGCAGGAATGCGCAGGCCGCCATCTTCTTCCTGATAGTTTTCCATCACCGCGATCAGCGCGCGACCAACGGCGAGGCCGGAGCCGTTGAGGGTATGAACAAACTCCGGCTTTTTCTCACCCTCACGGCGGAAACGTGCGTTCATCCGACGCGCCTGGAAATCACCACAGGTGGAGCAGGAGCTGATCTCGCGATAGGCGTTCTGACCGGGCAACCACACTTCAAGGTCATATGTGCGTTTGGAGCCGAACCCCATGTCGCCAGTGCAAAGAACAATCGTGCGATAGGGAATTTCAAGGGCTTCCAGAATACCCTCGGCACAGCCGCGCATGCGCTCAAGCTCTGCGTCGCTGTCTTCGGGTTTCACAATCGAAACCATTTCGACCTTTTCAAACTGATGCTGACGCAACATGCCCGCCGTGTCGCGACCTGCGCTGCCCGCTTCGGAGCGGAAACACTGGGTGTGCGCACACATGCGTTTAGGCAGGGCGCTTTCTGCAAGCAATTCGCCGGCGACGGTGTTGGTCAGCGTCACTTCGGCTGTGGGAATCAGCCACCAGCCATTGGTGGTCTGATAGCTGTCCTCACCAAATTTTGGCAGCTGACCTGTCCCCTTCATGGCATCTTCACGAACCAGAACGGGTGTCCAGGTTTCGGTCAGGCCGTTCTGATCGACGTGGGTGTCGAGCATGAACTGCGCCAGCGCACGGTGCAGGCGGATGAGGGAGCCTGACAACACCATGAACCGGCTTCCGCTGAGTTTGGCGGCGGTTTCAAAGTCCATCTGCCCCATGGCCTCACCGATTTGGTAATGCTCTTTCGCTTCGAAGCTGAGCGGGGTCGGCTCCCCCCATTTTTTTACCTCACGGTTGTCGTTTTCGTCGGCCCCATCGGGAATGTCGTCATAGGGCAGGTTGGGCAGGCCCATGAGAATCTCGTTAAGGCGCTCATCCTCTGCCCGGACGGCTTCCTCCATGGCGGCGATTTCGGCCTTTTTTGAAGCTACGAGCGCGCGCAGGCGCTCAAATTCAGCTTCGTCACCGCTGGCCTTTGCCTTGCCGACGTTTTTTGATGCGGCATTGCGTTCGGCCAACGCAGCTTCGGCGGCTGCGATTTTTTCGCGGCGGGCCGCGTCAATCGACAGAATTTCAGATGACATTGGTGCCACGCCCAAACGGGCGAGGGCCGCGTCAAAGGTTTCGGGGGTGTCGCGGATCATGCGGATGTCATGCATTGCTTTTCTGCCTGGCTCAAAGATTGTCGGCCATATGGGCCTTGTGCGGCGACTTATGCCGCATCAGGAGGGTGGTTTCCAGTCATTGAGCGCCTATATCCTTTCGAGCGAGTTAACAGGGCGATTGGAGGCGCGGTGAACCATGCAAATCAGCACGATCCATAAGCGCCGCTTGCATCCCCGTCTGGCGCAGCTATACGTAGCGCGCGAAATTCACCTGAAAGGTAAGACATGCTGATTACTCCGGCACACGCACAGGCCGCAGGCGGCGGCGCTGACATGCTCACAAGCTTTGCGCCCATCATCCTGATCTTCGTGATCTTTTACTTCTTCCTGATCCGCCCGCAGCAGAAGAAACAGAAAGCCCACATGGCAATGGTCAACGCGCTTCGCCGTGGTGATCAGGTTCTGATGCAGAGCGGCATCTTCGGCAAAGTCACGAAAGTGAAAGACGGCGAAGATGAACTGGAAGTCGAAGTTGCCAAGGACGTTCGCGTTCGCGTGCTTCGTTCGGCTGTTGGTTCTGTGATCTCAAAAACCGAACCGACCGAATAATCGACCTGACAATCTGCGCCCCTGATCGCTTGTATCAGGGGTGATGCAAAAGGGGGCCGAGGCGTGCTCTATTTTTCTCCGCTGAAAAAGGCGCTCATAATCGGCCTTTGCCTTTTGGGTGTGCTACTGGCCCTTCCCAACGGGTTCTATGACCTGGCTGATGACGCAAGTCTGGCGCGCAAGGAAATCGTCGCATTGGAGGATCAGGCCCGCCCGATTCCTGATGATGTGCGTGCCCGGGCGGAGGCATGGCCCTCTTTCCTGCCAGGCTCGGTCATTAACCTTGGTCTTGATCTTCGGGGCGGCGCGCATGTGCTGGTCGAAGTCAAGATCGAAGATGTGGTCGAAGAGCGCCTCGTGAACCTTGTGGCTGATGCCCGTGCCGCCCTGCGCGAAGCGGGCATTCGGCGCTATACCGGGCTTCGTGCCACGCCTGAGGGCGTGAACGTCCGGATCACAGAGGCGGCGGATGTTGAAAAGGCTGAAACGGCCTTGCGTGGTCTTTCCCAGCCGATTGCGGATGCAATCCTTGGCAGTGCCGGGCCTGATCTGGAAATCACCGCCGCGGGTGATCAGACGTTCAAGATGGTGCCGACGGAGGCATTGCTGAAGCAGATCACAGACAGCACCATGGCGCAGTCGCTGGAAATCGTGCGCCGCCGTATCGACGAGGCAGGCACGCGAGAGCCAACGATCCAGCGTCAGGGCGAGCGCCGCATTCTCATTCAGGTGCCCGGCGTTGATAGTGCCGAAGAGATCCTGATCCTGCTCGGCACAACGGCAAAGCTTTCATTCCATATGGTGACGGGCGAAACGAGCAACCTTTCCCGCGCGCCGGGACCGGGCCTTGTTGTCTACCCTGACTCAGACGATCCGGCACGCGGTTTCATCGTGGAACGCCGCGCATTGGTCACTGGCGAAGAACTGGATGATGCGCAGGGCGGCTTTGACGGGCAGACAGGCGAAGCGGTGGTCAACTTCCGCTTCAACGGGTCAGGCGCGCGAAAATTTGCGCGCGCAACTTCGGAAAACGTCGGCACACCCTTCGCGGTGGTGCTGGATGGTGAGGTAATCACTGCCCCCGTTATTCGGGAGCCTATTCTGGGCGGTTCAGGACAGATCAGCGGCAGCTTCACAACCGAAACGGCACAGCGTCTTGCGGTGCTGTTGCGGGCCGGTGCCCTGCCTGCTGATATCAAGGTTCTTGAACAGCGTACGGTTGGTCCGGGCCTTGGTGCAGACAGCATCGCAGCGGGTAAAATCGCGACGATCATCGCCTTTGTGGCGGTGCTGATCTTTATGGCGCTCAGCTATGGTACCTTTGGCTTGTTCGCCAATGTGGCGCTGATCATCAACGTCGCGCTGATCATGGGGATTCTCAGCGTTCTTGGAGCAACCCTGACCTTGCCGGGGATCGCCGGGATCGTGTTGACCATCGGTATGGCGGTGGATGCAAATGTGTTGATCTTTGAGCGGATACGCGAGGAATTGCGCAGCGCCAAGGGGGTCTCCCGCGCGATTGAGCTTGGTTATGAAAAAGCGTTCAGCGCCATCATCGACGCGAACGTCACCACGTTTCTTGCAGCGATTATCCTGTTTGCCATCGGCTCCGGCCCGGTACGCGGCTTTTCGGTCACGCTTGGGGTGGGGATCATCACATCGGTCTTTACGGCCGTGATGGTGACACGCCTGATTATTGCCATCTGGTACGGCGCGCGCCGTCCCAAACAAATCAAGATTTGAAGGAGGGGTTCGCTATGCGCCTGAAACTGGTCCCCGAAAAAACCTCCGTCAATTTCCTTGGCATGAGCAAGGCAGCAGGCGGCTTGTCTGTCATTGCGGTGATTGTTGCGATTGCGGCCTATATCGTCATGGGTCTGAACTTTGGTATCGACTTTCGTGGTGGCACCACGGTTGAGATCAAGACCGAAGGCCCGGCTGACCTGACTCAAATTCGCGGCATTCTAAGTGATCTGGACCTCGGTGATGTCTCGGTTCAGGAATTCGGAGCCGTGGATGAGGTTCTGATCCGTGTGGAACAGCAATCGAGCGGCGACAATGCTGATGCTGCAGTGGCAAGCACCGTGCAGGCGGCCTTGGCCGAAGCTATGCCGGGCGTTGAAATTCGCCGGGTGGAAGAGGTCGGCCCCGTAGTTTCGGGGGAGCTGATCCAGGCTGGTGTTCTGGCGGTGATGCTCGCGGTATTTGCCGTTCTGGTCTACATCTGGCTGCGGTTTGAATGGCAGTTTTCGGTCGGTGCGGTTGCCGCGCTTGTTCACGATGTTGTTCTGACGATCGGTGTGTTTGCGGTGTTCCAGCTGGAATTCAACCTGTCGATCATCGCGGCCTTGCTGACGATTGTGGGGTACTCTCTCAACGATACCGTCGTGGTTTTTGACCGTGTGCGCGAAAATCTGCGCCGCTTTAAGACCAAGGCGCTGGATGATGTGCTGAACCTTTCGATCAACGAAACCCTTAGCCGGACGGTGATGACATCTGTCACCACGCTGATCGCGCTTGGATCGCTCTATGTTTTGGGCGGGGAGATTATTCGTGGCTTTACGTTCGGGATGATCTGGGGCGTTCTGGTCGGCACTTATTCATCGGTATTTGTGGCCTCGGTTGTCCTGCGGGCACTTGGCGTGAAGCGCGACTGGTCAAAGCCTGATGATACAGGTGCGGGCGTACAGTTCGGCTCACCCGACGCACCTTAAGGGGCATTGCCATGCGCATGCAGGAAATCGACTTTGAAGGTCAGCCGCCGATAGACAGCTTCGGTGCCGGTGGCTTTCGGATCAGCCATGAATTCCACGATGGCCACTTGCTGCTGACACCCAACGGCCAATCGATATGGCAGATCACGCCGGGTGCGCTTGCGCTTGAGGATTTTGCGCCTGTACTTGACGATGAGGCAGGCATTGACCTGCTGCTGGTCGGTATGGGGGCAGAGATTGCGCCGATACCCGCCACGGTGCGCCGCGCCTTTGATGAGGCGGGCATTGGTATCGAGGCCATGTCGACCGGGTCCGCCTGTCGGACCTACAATGTGCTGTTGGCAGAGGATCGCCGGGTCGCCGCCGCCTTGATCGCTGTCTGACAAGGGACCGGTAAATTCATTTGGTGCGCTGATGCTTGCCATAAAGAGGGATGCGTTTTGCGCGATACGCGCTATATACGCGTTAACGAAGATAACTGACAGAAAGGGCTTACCCCATGGCTTTTGAACTTCCCGATCTCCCATACGCCCACGATGCGCTCGCCGTTGGCGGTATGTCGAAGGAAACGCTGGAATATCACCACGATCTTCACCACAAGGCCTATGCTGACAATGGTGCAAAGCTGTTGGCCGGTTCCGGTCACGAGGGCAAGTCGCTCGAAGATATCGTGAAGGCGACCTATGATGCGGGTGCGGTTGCACAGTCCGGCCTGTTCAACAACGCATCGCAGATGTGGAACCATAACGAGTTCTGGACGATGATGGGCCCAACCGGCCGTGACATGCCGTCTGAGCTTGAATCCCGCATCGTCGATGCATTCGGTTCCGTCGCTGACTTCAAAACCGCTTTTGGCGCGGCTGGTGCTGGCCAGTTCGGTTCTGGTTGGTGCTGGTTGGTGAAAGAAGGCGATGAGCTGAAAATCACCAAAACAGAAAACGGCGTTAACCCGCTTTGCTTTGGCCAGACCGCTCTGCTCGGTTGTGATGTGTGGGAGCATTCCTATTACATCGACTTCCGCAACAAGCGCCCGGCGTATCTGACCAACTTCCTCGACAATCTCGTGAACTGGGAAAATGTCGCGGAACGCCTTGCGAATGCAGGTGGCTAATACCTCGGCCTGATTTGCCCCATGGTGCGAATCCGGTGAATTTTGCTCCGCTGTCCTTTCCGGGCAGCGGAGCTTTCTTTTGGGTCAGTGGGGTGCGGATGCGGCAGCGGGCATGAACGCCGTGATCATCTTCAGGATGGGCGCGCAAACGCCCCCATCAAGGTCATGGCCCATGCCCTCAATCGCCTCAAACCGGGCATTGGGGATACGGTCCGCGATATCGCGGCCATGCTCGACGCTGATCAACGCATCGCCCGTACCGTGGATGACAAGCGTTGGTACGGCGACGTTCTTCAGGCCCTCGTAACGATCCGGGTTGCTCATTATCGCCCGGAATTGTCGCGCGACTCCGTCGGGCCGCCACGCGCGATCATAAGCAGCACCAATCAGGGCGCGACGCTCTGCTTCGTCGAAAGGGTAAGACGGCCCCGCCCAAACGCGGTCGGTCTTCAGCGTGCCTTCAATCGCTTCGTCGCGGGTTGCATCCGGCCCGGGGCCGCCGAGCAAAAGGGCCTCAATTTCGGGTGTTCTGCCGGGAAGGTCAGGCGCGCCGGACGAAGACATCACGATCGTGGCGGACAATACCCGTTCGGGATAGGTCATTGCGATGACCTGCGTGATCATACCGCCCATGGAGATCCCGAAGACATGCGCGGCTGTGATGTCGAGCGTATCGAGAACCCCCATCGCATCGGCGGCCATGTCTTCCAACGTGTACGGCGGGGCATCTTCCATCATCTGCGATAAACCCGCGTCGCGGTTGTCATAGGTCACCACGTAGTACCCCGCGTCGACCAACCCGGTGATCAGTTCGCCAGGCCAATGCAGAATCTGGGAGCCAAGACCACGCACCAACAGCACGGGCACATTTTGCGGCTCGCCGTGACACACCATTTCAAGCGTGATCCCGTTTGCAACGATCTGGGGCATATGTTCTCCTTCGCTGGGTTGAGGTCTGATTGATGACTGCTCTTGCGTACAGGGGAAAGAGGGTTCGCATGAAAGAATTGGAAAAGGGGCCTTTCGCCGTTCAGGAAACGCCCAATATCTGGATCAGATTGCCTGATGGCCGTTGTCTGGCCGCGCGGATGTGGCGGCCCGTAACGGATGAGGCTGTGCCTGCGATTCTCGAATATCTTCCCTATCGCAAACGGGACGGCACGGCGGAGCGTGATGCGCTGACCCATCCGTGGCTGGCGGCGCAAGGGTATGCGTGTTTGCGGGTCGATATTGCCGGAACGGGTGAGAGTGACGGCCTGTTCGATGACGAATATTCCGAACAGGAATTGAGCGACGGCGAGGCGGTCATTGCATGGATTGCCGCGCAAAAGTGGTGCAGCGGTGCCGTGGGTATGATTGGCATTTCGTGGGGCGGTTTTAATGGCCTGCAACTCGCAGCGCGGCAGCCCGATGCGCTGAAGGCGGTGGTTTCGATTTGCTCAACCGCTGACCGCTATGCCGACGACATTCACTATAAAGGTGGGTGTATGCTGGGGGAGAACATGGGCTGGGCCGCCACGGTGCTTGGCTGGTTTGGTCTGCCGCCTGACCCGGTGCTGGTCGGTGACCGCTGGCGCGATATGTGGATCAAAAGGTTGGAGGCGACGCCGCATCTTGCTTCCACATGGCTGCGTCACCAAAGCCGCGACGCCTATTGGCGACATGGTTCGGTGTGCGAGGATTATTCAGCCATAACGGCAGCGGTCCTCAGCGTGGGCGGCTGGCATGACGGGTATCGCAACACCATCAATCATCTGGTGAGCAACCTTTCGGCGCCTAGCAAGGGCATTGTCGGGCCGTGGAATCACAAGTACCCGCATTTTGGTCGCCCCGGCCCGACCATTCATTTTTTGGGGGAAATCTCGCGCTGGTTCGATCGCTGGTTAAAGGGCGAAGACAACGGGGCGGAAGCTGACCCTGATTACCGCGCTTACCTGATGGACGGGATTGCGCCGGACGTTGACTATGATTACCGGCCCGGTCGATGGGTGGCGGAGGCGAAATGGCCGTCGCCCAACATTACGCCCCTTACATTGCACTGTGCGCCGGGGCGGCTTGGAGATGCGCCCGCGCCTTTTGCTACGCAGATCGAAACCAATGTGCACTGCGGGCTTGGTGCGGGCGAATATTTCCCGTTCGGGTTTGGCCCCGGCGAACTGCCCGATGATCAACGCCACGACGACGCATTGTCAGCGGTTTTTGACAGCGAAATCAATGATGCGCCGCTCGACATATTGGGGGCACCCGTTGTTCGCCTGTCTTTATCGTCTGATCAGCCAAGGGCACAGATCGCAGTGCGCCTTTGTGATGTGGCACCTGACGGCGCATCGGCGCTGATTTCTCATGGTGTTCTGAACCTACGCCACCGCGGCGGGCACGAAGTGGCCGTAGACCTGACGCCGGGCGAAATGGTGGATGTGTCGGTCACATTGGATCAATGCGCGTACCGCCTGCCGCCGGGGCACCGCCTGCGCTTGGCGGTGTCGCCGTCATATTGGCCCTACATCTGGCCAGAAGCAGAGCCGGTGACCCTGACGGTGCTGGCCGGCGAAGTTGATGTTCCCAAGCGGCCAACAGCAACCAAAGCAGAGTGGGTTTTCGCGCCGCCTCAGATGGCCCCGGCCTTGCCCATCATTGAACATGGGGAAGTTCGTGAAACCAAGCATGTTGAAACTGACACGGAAACCGGTGAACAGCGTCTTATCATCGAATCCGATGATGGTGGCCGCGAAGACCCGACCACAGGGCTGATCATGGGGATCCGCCTGCGGGAAGTGTGGACAATTCGTGAAGGCGACCCGGCCTCCGCCCGATCCTATTTTGAATGGGAGCGCACCATGCGACGTGGCGGATGGTCGGTGCGTACAGTCGCGAAACTCTCGCAATGGGCCGACAGGGAGGCCTTCCACATCAGCGGTTCATTGGAAGCCTTCGAAGGGGATGAACCCGTCGTCACAGGAGAGTTCGCCGACAGCGTCGCGCGTTTATGATCGGGGAAAAGGTGTAAGCGGCTTGCCTTACACTTGTCAGCCGGGTTTAATTGTCGGGTCAACAAGGGGCGTTCGCCCCCAAAGGAAAAGATACCCTAGGGAGAGTTATCATGGACGAACTGAAGTACCTCAGCGCGCGTGTTGCGGCTGGAAAAATGAACCGACGTGACTTTATGGGCCGCGCCTCTGCGCTTGGTCTTGGCGCCGGACTTGCGGGCACGATGCTCAGCAGTGCTGCACAGGCCGCCGGCCCCCAGAAAGGTGGCATCCTGCGCGCCGGTATTCAGGGTGGTGAAAGCACCAACAGCCTTGATCCTGCGACTTTTGCGTCTTCGGTCCCTTATATGTTTGGCCGTTGCTGGGGTGACACCCTTGTCGGCGTTTCAGCCGATGGTGAGGTCGTTGGGCGCCTGGCTGAAAGTGTTGAAGCCTCGGCTGATGCGAAAACCTGGCGCTTTAAAATGCGCAGCGGTGTTGAGTTCCACAACGGCAAAACCGTAACCGCACAAGACGCGCTTGAAACATTGCAGCGTCACGGCGGCGAAGATACCAAATCAGGCGCGCTCGGCATCATGCGCGGCATTGAGAGCATGTCCGTTGATGGCGATACGCTGGTTGTGAACCTGCCATCCGGCAATGCTGACTTGCCGTATCTGATGGCTGATTATCACCTGATCATCCAGCCCGGCGGTGGCGTTGACAATCCGGCCGCTGGCATCGGTACGGGTGCCTATATGGTCGAAGTTGATGAACCGGGTGTTCGTCACGGCGGCAAACGCTTTGCCAATGACTGGGACAGCGAGCGCGGTTATGCCGATCAGGTAGAAATCCTTGTGATCAACGACGCGACTGCACGTACCGCTGCGTTGCAGGGTGGTCAGGTCGATATGGTTAACCGCGTTGAACCAAAGATCGTTGATCTGGTGAAACGCGTTCCCGGCGTTACCATTCAAAACGTCGCGGGCCGTGGCCACTATGTGATGATCATGCACGCTGACACCGCGCCGTTTGACAACAACGACCTGCGTCTGGCGCTGAAATATGCCGTTGACCGCGAAGAAATGGTTGAAAAAATCCTGCGTGGTTATGGCAGCATCGGCAACGATATGCCTGTGAACAAAGCCTATCCTTTGTTCGACGAAAGCATCCCGCAGCGCACCTACGACCCGGACAAGGCGGCATTCCACTTCAAGAAATCCGGCCATGATGGCCCGATTGTTCTGCGCACAGCTGATGGTGCCTTCCCCGGTGCGGTAGATGCTTCGGCGTTGTTGCAGCAGAGCGCGGCCAAAGCGGGCATGAACATCGAAGTGAAGCGTGAGCCGAACGACGGTTACTGGTCTGAAGTCTGGAACAAACAGCCGTTCTGCTGTTCCTACTGGGGTGGTCGCCCGACGCAGGATCAGATGTATTCCACTGCCTATCTGTCGACCGCTGATTGGAACGACACGCGCTTCAAGCGTGAAGACTTTGATCAGTTGCTGGTTGCGGCCCGTGCGGAACTTGACCTTACAAAACGCAAACAGATGTACTCTGACATGGGCTACATGGTGCGTGACGAAGGTGGCACGATCTGCCCGATGTTCAATGACTTCATTGATGCAACCGGCAAACGCGCTGGCGGTTATGATGCAGACCCGAACGGCGAGATGATGAACGGCTTCGCCCTGACGAAGTGCTGGGTCGCCTAAGCGGCAAACCAGACATGCATCCTATTGTGAAACTGGTGGTTCAGCGCGTTGCGCTGAGCCTCCTCCTCCTTTTTGCAGCATCTGCGCTGATTTTCATTGGCACGCAGATTCTGCCCGGCGATGTCGCCGCCTCTATTCTTGGCCAATCAGCAACGCCTGAGGCGTTGGCCAATCTTCGCCGTGATCTTGGCCTCAACGAGCCGGCGATCAACAGATATTTCACGTGGCTGTGGGGCGCTCTGCAGGGCGATCTTGGGGTGGCGCTGACCAATGGTCGCGACATTTCCGAAAGCCTTGGCCAGCGTCTGTCCAACACGTTGTTCCTGGCCTTTTGGGCCGCCATCGTCAGTGTTCCGCTGGCCATTTTGCTCGGCTTGATCGCGGTGCGGTTCCGTAACCGCTGGCCCGACAAGATGATTTCCGGCGCGACTTTGGCTTCGATTTCCATTCCTGAGTTTCTCATCGGTTATTTGCTGATGTTTTACGTGGGTGTGAAACTGCAATGGTTTCCGTCGGTGGCGACGGTTTTTCCGGGCATGGGGTTTTGGGATAAGTTGAATTCCATCGCACTGCCGGTGGCTGTGCTAACGCTTGTTGTACTTGCGCATATGATGCGCATGACGCGGGCAGCGATTTTGAATGTCATGCAATCGGCCTACATCGAAACGGCGGAGCTTAAGGGCCTGTCAGGGTTTCAGATTATCTGGCGACATGCTTTCCCCAACGCCATTGCGCCCATCGTTAACGTGGTGATGCTGAACCTTGCTTATCTGGTTGTTGGTGTCGTCGTCGTGGAGGTTGTGTTCGTCTATCCCGGCATGGGCCAATATCTGGTGGACCATGTATCAAAGCGTGATGTGCCGGTGGTTCAGGCTTGTGGCCTGATCTTTGCTGCGGTCTACATCGGGCTGAACCTGGTTGCCGATCTTGTCTCTATCATCACCAATCCGCGTTTGAGGCACCCGAAATGAGGATACCTCTTTCCGCTTTGATAGGCTTGTTCTTTACCGGCCTCTATTTCTTCGTTGCGATCTTCGCTCCCTGGATCGCCCCCTATGGTATGGCCGAAGTTGTGGGCGATGTGTGGGAGCCTTCGTCGGCTGAACACTGGCTCGGCACTGACAACATTGGCCGCGATTTGCTGACCCGCATGATTTACGGTGGGCAAACCACAATCTTCATCGCAACGGCGGCGACGCTTTTGTCGTTCACCACCGGGTCAATTCTGGGCTTTACCGCCGCTGTTCTTGGCGGCTGGATTGATCAGGCGCTCAGCCGTTTTGTTGATCTGGTGATGGCACTGCCCACGCTGATCTTTGCGCTTGTTGTGTTGTCGGTCATGCCTGTCACGGTGACGGTGCTGATCCTTGTGATGGGACTGCTCGACAGCACGCGTGTCTATCGCCTTGCACGGTCGGTCGCCGTGGATATCACTGTCATGGACTATGTGGAGGCCGCCCGCCTGCGGGGGGAGCGTACTGCATGGATCGTAACGCGTGAAATCCTGCCGAATGCCCTGTCACCGCTGGTCGCGGAAATGGGCTTGCGGTTTATCTTCATGGTGCTTTTTGTATCAACGCTTTCGTTCCTTGGCCTTGGTGTGCAACCGCCACAGGCTGATTGGGGCGGCATCGTGAAGGAAAACAAGGATGGCATCGTCTATGGCATCGGGGCGGCCCTGGTGCCTGCAGTTGCGATTGCGACACTGGCCATTTCGGTCAACCTCGTGGCCGATTGGGTGTTGAACCGTACAACCTCACTGAAAGGGGGGCGTGGTGGATAAGCTCCTCGAAGTTACCGACCTCAAGATCGAAGCAACGGCCTATCCCCCGGGGGAGCCGCCGCAGGATATCACCATCGTTGAGCATGTCTCGTTCTCGCTTGAGAAGGGCAAGGTGCTGGGCCTGATTGGTGAATCCGGCGCTGGTAAATCCACCATCGGTCTGTCGGCAATGGCCTATGGTCGTGGCGGCGTGCGCATCACGGGCGGGACAGCAAAGCTGAATGGCCGCGATGTACTGGCTGAGGGCGCGCGTGGCTTACGCCAGTTGCGCGGGGCAGAGGTTACATATGTCGCGCAATCGGCGGCGGCGGCTTTCAACCCGGCCAAACGCCTGTTGGATCAAGTGGTGGAGGCAACCCTCGCCCATGGCCGCTTTACGCGGGAAGAGGCAGAGGTGCGGGCGGTGGATCTGTTCACCAAACTTGGCTTGCCCGATCCCGAAAACATCGGCTCCCGCTATCCCCATCAGGTGTCTGGCGGACAGTTGCAACGCGCAATGACCGCGCTTGCGCTTTGTCCGGAGCCCGATCTTGTGGTGTTTGATGAGCCGACCACGGCGCTTGATGTGACCACGCAGATTGATGTGCTGGCCGCAATCAAGGAAGCGATCCGTGATACGGGCGTTGCCGCGCTGTATATCACCCATGACCTCGCGGTCGTTGCGCAGGTTTCTGACGAGATTCTGGTGCTGCGCGGCGGGAATATGGTGGAACATGGCACCACCGACCAGATCATTAACAACCCGCAGGAAGATTACACCCGCGCTTTGGTGTCTGTGCGCTCCATCACGCACGAAGAAAAGACACCCACCGTTGAACCGGTGCTGCGGGTAGAGGGGATCACCGCGCGCTATGCCTCGGCACCCGACGACGTGTTGCGCAATGTGTCGGTGGACATCCACGCGGGCCAAACCCTGGCCGTGGTGGGCGAAAGCGGCTCAGGTAAATCGACATTGGCGCGTGTCATCACCGGGTTGTTGCCACCGCGCGAAGGCGCCGTTGTGTTTGGGGACAGAACACTGTCGCCGGCGCTGCCACAGCGGACCAAGGATGACCTGCGTGAATTGCAGATGATCTATCAGATGGCTGATGTGGCAATGAACCCCCGTCAGACCATTCGCACGATCATTGGCCGCCCACTGGAATTCTATTTCGGTATGCGGGGCGAGGAAAAGCGCAAGCGCATCGTCGAATTGCTGGATGAGATCGAACTTGGCGTTGATTTCATTGACCGCTATCCGGCGGAGCTTTCGGGCGGGCAAAAGCAACGTGTGTGCATTGCGCGGGCCTTGGCGGCGAAACCCAAGCTGATCATTTGTGATGAGGTGACAAGCGCGCTCGACCCGCTCGTGGCGGACGGCATTCTCAAGCTTTTGCTTGATTTGCAAAAGCGCGAAGATGTCGCCTATCTGTTCATCACGCATGATCTGGCAACGGTCAAAGCCATCGCAGACAGCATTGCCGTGATGTATCAGGGCGAGGTCGTCAGATATGGGCCAAAAAGCGAAGTGCTGGCACCGCCCTTTGACGATTACACTGACCTTTTGCTGTCATCCGTGCCTGAAATGAAGCTCGGCTGGCTGGAAGACGTGATCGCCAATCGGAAAATGGCCAGCGCCGGGAATTGAACCGGACCGGGCGCGCAAACCGCTGGTGAATTGCGCGCCCTGATCGCCCTGAACTGTCACTGGAGATTGCATCATTGTGTTTGCTTGGGGAATCCCGTTAGCATCCGCCTGTGATACCCGCATTATGTGGCGTGTGGCCGATAATGCGTTGTGAAACTTGGGAGGACTCTATGAAGTTTTTGAAAACGACCGCCCTCGCGGCCGTAGCCTTTGCCTTTGGTGGCGAAGCCATGGCCGTTGAATGGAATGTATCTGTTTGGGGTAAACGCCGCGCCTTTACCGAGCATGTGGAAAAATTGGCTGAACTGGTTTCGGCCAAGACCAACGGCGAATTCACGATGAACGTCTCTTACGGCGGCTTGTCGAAGAACAAAGAGAACCTTGATGGTATCTCAATCGGTGCCTTTGAAATGGCGCAGTTTTGTGCGGGCTATCATCGCGACAAGAACCCTACAATCACGGTTCTGGAACTGCCGTTCATCGGGGTTGCCAACCTTGAGGAAGAGGTTGCCGTCAGCCACGCCGTTTACGCGCATCCTGCTGTGCAGAAAGATCTTGCGCGCTGGAACGCCAAGCTGCTGATGACCTCACCAATGCCACAGTACAACATTGTTGGAACGGGTGAGCCACGCGATAGCCTTGCTGACTTTGACGGCATGCGCGTGCGCGCCACGGGTGGTCTTGGCAAGGCGTTCAAGGCTGTTGGTGGCGTTCCAACATCCGTGACCGCGACTGAGGCCTATCAGGCAATGGAAAGCGGCGTTGTTGATACGGTTGCCTTTGCACAGCACGCGCATCTGGCGTTCCGTACCATCGACATTGCCACCTGGTGGACTGAAAATCTCAACCCCGGCACCGTTAACTGCCCGGTTGTTGTAAACACAGACGCCTATGCGGACCTTTCAGACGAGCACCGTGTGGCGCTTGACAGCTCGGTTGATGAGGCGATTGCCCATTACCTCGACAACTATGGCAAACTGCTGGCGAAATGGGAGACCATTCTGGCTGAGAAGAACGTCACCAAAGTGACTGTTTCGGACGCAGAGCTTGCAGCTTTCCGCGCCAAGGCGGCTGACCCGATCCGTGAAGAATGGATCAAGACCATGGAAGCGCAGGGCCTTCCGGGCCAGGAGCTTTATGATCTTGTGATGAAAACGCTCGCGGATCACCGCAGCTAATCAACAGGCGGGGGCGGCGGTCAAATGCCGCCCCTGTTCCTTTCAGACCCCGCCAACCGAAGTGGGGCATAAGAACACCACAGAAAATTTGCGGGGGAATACGCCATGGCCGGATCATCTTCCGTGCTTGAGGACGGCTCAACACTCAGTCGCCTTGACCTACAGCTCTACAAACTGGAACGGGTTTTCGCGCTGGTCAGCGGCGTTGCCGTATTCTCCTTGATGATCCTTGCCGTCGTATCGGTAGGCGGGCGCAATTCGATGAACATGCCCCTGCCAGGCTATGTGGACTGGATCGAACAGGCGATGCCGCTGATTGCATTTATGGGCGTGAGCTACACCCAGCGCGACGGCGGGCATATCCGCATGGATATTCTGGTAGGCAAGCTAAAGGGGCGTTGGCTCTGGATGGCTGAATTTACCACCTGCTTCTTCATGCTGATCCTCATGGTGCTGTTGGTGTGGGGGTCGTACTCGCATTTTTTGCGGTCATTCGATTTTGCCGCGCCCTTGTGGAGCCGGGATAGTTCGATCGACATCGGCATCCCGATCTGGCCGGCGAAATTGCTCGCCCCGGTCGCGTTCAGCCTGCTTTGTGTCCGCCTCTGCCTTCAGTTGTGGGGGTACGGACGGGCGATTGGGCAAAACGCGGAGCGCCCCGTGGCGGTGCCTTTGGTCAAGGACGCCGCAGAACAAGCCGCTGAAGAGGCGCGTAGCGTCTCCGGCGCCGAAGAAGCGTAAGGGAGCCGGATCATGGAACCGATTGACATTGGTCTGGTCGTCTCAGGCGGCTTGCTGGTTATGGTCATCCTCGGCATGCGGGTTGCCTTCGCGGCGGGTTTGGCAGGGCTTGCTGGCCTGATCTGGATATTCTGGGCCAAGAAAGGCTACGACCCCGAAGATTTCATGTGGGCGCTGACTGTGGCGACCAAAACGGCGGGGCAGGTGCCTCATTCCAAAGTTGCATCGCAGGCGCTATCGCTTATCCCCACGTTCATCCTGATTGGATATCTTGCCTATTACGCGGGCCTGACCAAGGCGTTGTTTGAGGCCGCCAAGCGCTGGGTTGGCTGGTTGCCGGGGGGTATGGCGGTGGCGACAGTGTTCGCGACCGCAGGATTTGCCGCCGTTTCCGGCGCATCGGTGGCCACATCTGCCGTTTTTGCGCGCATCGCGATCCCCGAAATGCTCAAGGTGGGTTATTCGAAGTCCTTCGCAGCAGGTGTGGTCGCGGCCGGGGGCACGCTTGCCTCTCTCATCCCGCCCTCTGCCATTCTGGTGATCTATGCGATCATCGTTGAGCAGGATGTGGGCCGCCTGTTGCTGGCAGGCTTCCTGCCCGGTGCGTTTTCCGCCATCATCTATGCGGCGTTGATCGTCGGCATGGCCATTGCAATTCCGAAGTTTGGCCCGCCCGTGGGGGGCTTTACGTGGAAAGAGCGGTTCGTTTCACTGCCGCCGACCTTCCCCATCGCCTTTGTGGTCGTGATCATCATCTGCTTTATCTACAACCCGTTTGGCGGGGATGCGTGGGGCACACCGACTGAAGGCGGCGCACTTGGCGCGTTCGTGGTGTTTGCCATGGCCGTTTGGAACGGGATGCGCTGGAAGCAACTGAGAGATGCGTTGCTTGAAACAGCCAAGCTGGCGGTGATGATCTTCACAATCATCTGGGGTGTTTTGATCTATGTGCGGTTTCTTGGGTTTGCAGACCTGCCCGGCGCTTTCGCGGACTGGATCACTTCGCTGACCTATAGCCCGATGCTGATTCTGATTTGCATTCTTTTGGCCTATGCGGTGCTCGGCATGTTCATGGATGCGATTGGAATGCTCTTGCTGACATTGCCGGTGGTTTATCCTGCCGTGATGGCACTGAACGGAGGGGAGTTTGTCTCCGCAGCCGACAGCACCTTTGGCATGTCCGGCCCGATGTGCGCGATCTGGTTCGGGATATTGGTGGTCAAAATGGCGGAGCTTTGTTTGATCACCCCGCCCATAGGTCTGAACTGTTTCGTGGTTGCAGGTGTGCGCCCTGATATCTCGGTGCAGGAAGTGTTCCGTGGTGCCGCACCGTTCTTTGTGGCCGATGCACTGACCATCGCTGGCCTGATTGCCATGCCGGGGATTGTCCTGTGGTTGCCCGGATTACTGCTTGGATAACACTCCAGTTTGATCAGAAGGGCGGCGGCAGTCGGGATGGTATTTGCCGGATCGGCTGCCCTGACCCGGTTGCGCGGGCCATGATCCATGCGCCTTGCAACATGGTGATTACGGTTTGCGCAATTTCGGCGGCTTCACCTTTGCTTGGGGCGGCGGAAAGCCGTTCAAGGTGGGTGGCGGCCCGGTCGTTCCAGTGCTCGTAAATATGCGCAGCTTGCGCGCGGCGGGTTTCACTTGGCGGTCCTTCGAGCAATATCGCCGCAATCGGGCACCCCTCCACCGCGTCGGCCAGTTCAAATTGCTTGGCCAGACGAAAGCAAAGGGTCGTAACAGCCTCGCGCCAGTCATTCGTTTCGGAAAAGCACCTGTCGATGAATTCGATCATCTGCTCGGACGCTCGCTCCGCCGCCGCCGCGGCCAGGTCGGCCTTGCCTGCCGGGAAATGGTGATAGAGAGACCCCTTGGGGGCCGCGCTGATCTTCAATATCTCCGCCAGCCCGGCACCTTCATAGCCTTTTTGCCTGAAAACGCGTGTCGCTGCGTCCAGAATTCGCGTTCGGGTATCCATGCTTGACCTCACGACACGGCTAGACCGATTGGTCTAGAGTTGCTATTAGACCGTTCAGTCTAGTGTGGAAGGTCAGTCATGCAAAATCAATGGCGTGAGGTTGAAATTCAGGCAGATGGCGCGCGGTTGGCTGCGCGCATTTATGAAACCGCGACGCCACCCAAAGGCGTTGCGTTGATTCATCCGGCAACAGGCGCGCCGCAGAAGATATACCGGGCGTTTGCTCAGTGGGTCGTCGAGCAACAAGGGGTGACCGTAGTCACATATGACTATCGCGATTTTGCGGCGTCAGCCCCCTTGGGCGTGCCGCTTCGTGCCTCAACAGCGGACAAACATGCCTGGGGTGTTCTGGATCAATCCGCAGCGGTTGATTTTGCTGCCGGGTTGGCGGGCGGTGATAATCTCACTGTTATTGGCCATTCTCTCGGCGGCATGACAACGCCACTCCACCCGAATGCTGACAAGATTTCCCGCATGATTGTGGTGGCCTCTGGCCCGGCATATTGGAGCCATCATCCGTTTCCCTATGTTTTGTTTGTCATGCTGTTCTGGTTTGTCATCGGCCCACTTGCGACATGGGGTTTGGGGTACACGCCCGGGCGCAGATTGGGCCTTGGTGCCGATTTGCCTGCCGGTGTGTTCTGGCAATGGCGTCGGTGGTGTTTGACGCGAGGGTTTTATCGCCCGGATGTCGGCGTGAAACTGCCCGCGACGGATTTTCGGAACATGAAAGCGCGCTTGAAGCTCGTCTCATTGACGGATGATGTGATGATTCCGC